>CAMFYL010000060.1 GCA_946002055.1 uncultured Roseburia sp. | reverse complement strand
GCTGTTGGAATCAAGGCTCCCTCCTTATACAAGCACTTTAAGGGCAAGCAGGAGATTTTTGATTCCTGCGTAGAGAAATTCTCTGAAAGAATGAATCAGATACGAAATGAATTGTTACTTCCCGGCACATCACAATCAGATATATCTTACAAAACAGCAGATATGGAGAGGATTACGGAATTGGCAATTGGGTTATTTATGTTTTACTGGAAAGATGATATGGCATCCAGATTTAGAAAAATGTTGATGATTGAGCGTTATCGTAATTCTGATTTGAATAAAATCTATGAGGAGATCTTTGTGAATGGTGCAGTAGCATACGAGGAAAAAATATTTGCTGAATTAATAGGCGCCGGGGTTGTTAAGAAGGAGGAGCCACATATTCTTGCGCTGCGTTTCTATTCACCTTTTTATTTTTTGTTGCAAAAGTATGATATGTGGCCGGAAAAAGAAGAGGAAGCCAAGCAGGAACTTACTTCTATGATACGGGAGTTTTGCGAGACATACAGTGGTAAAGAAAGCAAAAAGGACAGGGTCTAAACTTATGAAAGTATATATTTTGGTTGGAGTGCTTCTCGTTGCCGGAATGTATCTGCTTGTCCAGGGGATCAGATGCAACAGGGCAACCAAGGAAAAGCTAAAACAACTTTCTGAATATGATGCAAAAACGATTTCATTGAGTTATGGAGACATGAGCTATGTTGATAAGGGGAATGGTGAAGTAATTCTATCTGTTCATGGCATTTTCGGAGGATATGATCAGGCATTTGATACCTGTAAGGATTTTGCTTCCGGGTACAGAATACTGGCACCGTCCAGGTTTGGATACTTGGGCAGCGATATGCTCGGAAGCGGGACGCCTGCCGAACAGGCGATTGCATACGCAGAATTATTGGACAGGTTAGGAATAGATAAGGTGTACCTGCTGGCAACATCAGCCGGTGGCAGCATAGCGATACGATTTGCACTTGATTATCCGGAAAGAACGAAAGGACTGATACTGTATTGTTCTGCCATGCCACCTGCCGCGAAGCCTGCAAATTATGCAGAATATGCCGGTCCGCCGGCTTTCTTATGCAACGACTATGCCATGTTTTTGATGAATCCATTATTTGAACCTGTTATGGGAATGGATGCGTCAACAATTTACGGTATGCTGCCCGTTGGAGAACGCAAGGCAGGTGTGATTTTGGATGCTTCTATCACAAATCCCGATATGGCAAGGAATTATGATTCCTATATCATTGAGGACCTGCAGGTACCAACGCTTATTTTGCACGCGAAAGATGATAAACTGGCAAGCTACGCGGATGTAGAAAAAGCGTGGGATAGATTTCCAAATAGCACCCTTGTTTCTTTTGAAACGGGTGGACATCTGATGGTAGGACACGAAGAAGAAGTAAAAGATGCTGTGATGGCGTTTGTAAAGGAGCAAACATTATGAGTACGAATGAAAAAATGATTGATTCATCCATAACCCTGGAAAGATCTGATTGCGATACAATAGAACATACCTTGGGGATAATAGAGAAACATTTTGGATTGATCTGACATAAGCTATTTCTTGTATTCTTTTTTGAAAGGGGTAGGGAGTTCTTAACTGTCGATGATATGGAGACACAATTTTTTGCTTGAAACTTTTTTGCTTCGCAAATTATCTATTAGATAGAATCGGAAATATACCGGACAGGTAGAAAGGCGGAGTGAAGAATGAAGAAGAGAATATGGGAAGCTTTAGTGATTGTTATTTGTACGATTGGTATCATAGCGTGTAATCCACAAGAGACAGTAAAAACGAATTTACAGGGGCCGGAAAGCAAAGAGAGTAAGACGGAAGAAATCCGGGTCGAGACCGGCACCACTGCAGTATATGAGGCAACTTTAGAAGAACTTGCGCAGCTTCTTGAAATGACGGATTCCGAAACTGCCACTTTACTGGGTGGAGGAGAGGAAAACTGGACAGAGGATAAAAGCTTCTATATCGGAAGAATATATGAGATTCAGCTTTATGATGGAATATTTCCTGTATATACCTGCTGCGATGATGATAAAAAAGTCAATGCGGTCTCTGTATGGCTTGAAAATGGGGATCGTGAACTATCAAAAGAGGATGTAGAACCATGGGTGAATAGGCTGACAGAGTTTACCGGAGCAGAGGCTATATATGATGAAATATCGTCTGAGGCAGGAACCAAGCAGTGGAAATGGGTTTCAGAAGACAGAATTGTTTCCTTGATGTGGACCGGGCAGCTTCTGTCTCTTTATATGAATCTTGCTATTGGAGAATTGTATTAATGATGAAAAATATGTGATAAGTAGATATAATGAGAAATAGGAGCGAGCGCCTCGCGACAAGTACGCCTGTGGCGTACTTGAATGTATCCAAAGAAATGGATTAAAATTGGATTGAAAGGATAGTGTATGTCAGATGAAACGAGGTGTTTTTTTGGATAATCACAAGACAACTGCACGATGAATGATTGAAAATATTGCTCTTGCATTGGAACGTATTGAGATTACTATTGAAAGAGTAAGAGACAGACAACGAATGGAACGGGAAAGGGAGAGAGCTAATCTTCTCAGAGCAATTTCTCA
>CAMFYL010000059.1 GCA_946002055.1 uncultured Roseburia sp. | reverse complement strand
AAAATCTATTTATCGGATTTGACCAACTATAATAAAGTATTGAACCAGCGCAATAAGCTTTTAAAGGATTTGTATTATAATCCAAGTTTAAAAGAAACACTTCCTGTTTGGGATATGCAATTGATTCAATATGGTAAAAAGGTAATTTCCAGAAGAAGCCAATTTATTAAAGAGTTAAATGAGATTGTTTATGACATTCATAAGAAAATTTCAGGTGGTAAAGAAGAATTATTTCTTCAATATGAGCCAAATATAGATGATATTTTCTTTGAAGATGAATTAATTCGTGCAAAAGAAAAAGACTTAAAATATGGTCAGACTTCTGTGGGTCCTCACAGAGACGACTTAAAATTATCTGTTGGAAATGTGGATGTGAGAAAATTTGGATCTCAGGGACAACAGAGAACATGTGCACTTTCATTAAAATTATCAGAAATAATGCTTGTGGAAAATACGATTCATGATAAACCAATTCTATTATTGGATGACGTTTTATCAGAACTTGATCATAACAGGCAAAACTTTTTACTACAGGCAATTCATGATACGCAGACAATTATTACATGTACAGGCTTAGATGATTTTGTAAAAAACCGCTTTACCTTAAATAAAGTGTATGAAGTTTGTAATGGAACAGTAACTTGTCATTCTTAGACAAATGGAGGAAAAAAATGAGTCAGAATAATCAGGAATATGGAGCAGACCAAATTCAGATTCTGGAAGGACTGGAAGCAGTTCGTAAAAGACCGGGTATGTACATTGGTAGTACATCAGAAAGAGGATTGCATCATCTTGTATATGAAATTGTTGATAATGCAGTTGATGAGGCATTGGCCGGATTCTGTTCTAATATTATGGTAACTATCAATCCTGATAATACCATTACAGTAGAGGATAACGGTAGAGGTATTCCTACAGGAATTAACAGTAAAGCCGGTATACCTGCAGTTGAAGTTGTATTTACGGTACTTCATGCCGGTGGAAAATTTGGCGGCGGAGGATATAAAGTATCCGGTGGACTTCATGGTGTAGGTGCATCTGTTGTTAATGCTCTCTCCAACTGGTTGGAAGTTGAGATTTGTCGTGATGGCAAGGTTTATCAGCAGAGATATGAAAGAGGAAAAACAATGTATCCTCTCAAGGAAATTGGTACTTGTGATCCGGAAAAAACAGGAACAAAAGTTACATTTTCTCCTGATGGAAGTATTTTTGAGACAACAGTCTTTGATTTTAAAACCCTTAAGGTTCGTCTTCGTGAGACAGCTTTCCTCACAAAGGGTCTGAAGATTGAATTAAAGGATTTAAGAGTAGATCCAATAGAGGAGAGAGTTTTCCATTACGAAGGCGGTATTAAGGAATTTGTTACTTATTTGAATCGGGGTAATCAGGAACTTTATCCGGATGTTATCTACTGTGAAGGTGAAAAAGATGGAGTCTATGTGGAAGTTGCTATGCAGCACAACGATTCCTTTAATGATTCCTCTTATTCCTTTGTAAATAATATTATCACACCGGAAGGTGGTACACATTTAGCCGGATTTCGAAGTGCATTAACTAAGACTTTTAATAATTATGCCAGAGAGGCTAAAATATTAAAGGATAATGATGCAGCATTTTCCGGTGATGATATCAGAGAAGGTTTGACTGCAATTATCAGTGTTAAGATAGAAGAACCTCAGTTTGAGGGACAGACAAAGCAGAAGCTTGGTAACAGTGAAGCAAGAGGTGCTGTTGATAGTATTGTTAGTGAACAACTTACTTATTTCCTGGAGCAAAATCCATCTGTAGCCAAAAATATCTGCGAAAAAACGCTGCTGGCGCAGCGAGCTAGAGAAGCAGCCCGAAAGGCGAGAGATTTAACCAGAAGAAAGACAGCACTTGAAGGAACTGCACTTCCGGGAAAATTGGCAGACTGTTCAGATAAAGATCCTAAGAATTGCGAAATTTTCATCGTAGAGGGAGATTCCGCGGGAGGATCAGCTAAAACTGCCAGAAGCCGTGCAACTCAGGCTATTTTGCCACTGCGTGGTAAGATTCTGAATGTGGAAAAGGCAAGAGAAGACAAGATTTACGCCAATGCCGAGATTAAGGCTATGATTACAGCCTTTGGAACCGGTATCCACGAGGACTTTGATATTTCAAAGCTTCGTTATCACAAGATTATTATTATGACAGATGCCGACGTGGACGGGGCTCATATTGCTACCTTGATGCTTACTTTCCTTTATCGATTTATGCCGGAACTGATCAAGCAGGGGTATGTGTATTTGGCTCAGCCTCCACTTTACAAGATTGAGAAAAACAAAAAGGTTTGGTATGCCTACAGCGACGAGGAACTGAATAACATTCTTGTGGAAATTGGCCGTGACGGAAACAACAAAATCCAGCGATACAAAGGTCTGGGTGAGATGGATGCAGAGCAGTTGTGGGAGACGACTATGGATCCGGAGAAGCGCGTGTTGAAACGAGTTATGGTAAATGATGAAAATGCATCTGATGTAGATTTAACATTTTCCACTCTTATGGGAGACAAGGTAGAGCCTCGCCGAGAGTTTATTGAGGAAAATGCAAAATATGTTCAGAATCTTGATATCTAGTTGGGAGGACATGTAATTAATGGATGATAAAATTTTTGATCAGATTCACGAAGTGGATTTGAAAAAAACAATGGAAACTTCATACATCGATTATGCCATGAGTGTAATTGCATCCCGTGCGCTTCCCGATGTAAGAGACGGATTAAAACCGGTACAACGCCGCGTGTTGTACTCTATGATTGAGTTAAATAACGGTCCTGACAAGCCACATCGTAAGTGTGCCCGTATTGTGGGTGATACTATGGGTAAATACCATCCACATGGTGACAGTTCGATTTATGGAGCACTTGTCAACATGGCACAGGATTGGTCCACCAGATATCCACTGGTAGACGGACATGGTAACTTTGGTTCTGTGGACGGTGACGGCGCTGCTGCTATGCGATACACAGAGGCGCGTCTGTCTAAAATTTCCATGGCAATGCTCAGCGATATTAATAAAGATACCGTTGATTTTATGCCAAACTTTGATGAGACAGAGAA
>CAMFYL010000058.1 GCA_946002055.1 uncultured Roseburia sp. | reverse complement strand
GCTTTCTATCTGTTCCACCAATCTGCGAACATAATCCTCCGTAGTCTCCATCTCATCTGCTATCTGAGAGATATTTTTCCCTTTATCAAGTTTCTTTTTCACCATAGACACCTCTGCTTCTCGGCGTCCTTCTCTTCGTCCTTCTTCACGCATGTCAGCATCACGAGCATTGATTGACATATATTCAATTCCAAACTTTGGATTATCCTTTATCATCTCAACCTCCTTCTGCAACCGAGCAGTAAACATATCATCCGGAGCGTCCCCAGCTACAAATCGCAAGAAATGGCGTAACCCCTCCGATATCTCCGGACATTCTCCATATGGATTAATAAAGCACTTCACTGTGTCATCTTCTAAAATCAAATCCCTTTGCTCTTCGCAAATACTTCGAAACGTATACACCGGAATGCCACGCTTAAAGTAATCAAAGGTACAAATAAAAATCACAAAGCTCTGTCTCAACTCATTGTAGTCCATCCCCGCCTCAATGATGTTCATATCAATAATTCCTTGATAATACCTGCTTCGTTTTGGCAAATTCATTTCACTTGTGGTTTGCATCTCAATGTCGTAAATGGCATTGTCCTCATCTTCCACATACACATCCATGCGTACACCTTTACCGTCCGGCGTAACCTGAATACTCTTTTGATCTTGCTCTGTCACAATGCAAACTCTCTTGCCCAATATCAACTGTAGCATTTCTTCGCAAAGATGCGGGTTCAGCGTCAGCACTTTGCAGAACATGAAGTTATCTGTAAATGTTAATTCTTGAAATGGTTTCATTCAATTCCTCCTTTGAAATATTATTTCGCAGGAGTTTCTTTCTCGATGAAAATCCTGCTTTATTGTTTTGGGGATGTAAAGCATAGATTTTCGAATCGATTTAGAAAATTTAGAATTCAAGAAACAAATATGCTTTAAAAGATTATAACATCTTCTTTCGCATATTTGCAACAGAAAAAGTATCAAATATGATTCTGGCGAAAACTTGAGCCATCATAGGCATAACTATGTGTAATTCTAGCCTTATTGTCTGTCTTTTCTGTGCACTTTGTCAACTGCCAATTTTCATCGTACTCGTATGATTTTCTGGTGGTAGTGACGCAGGTGCACTTGCCATCATGTTCATGATGATGTAGATGCCACTTATGGTACTTGCCGTGGTGCTTTCTGCACTGGGTTCCGTGGTGGGCATTTAAGCCTGCCTTGGATTCTGGTAAATATAAAAGAATGCTTCCCGCAATAATCACTGCAAGAAGCACTCTTCATTTTAGTTTGTTATGTTACAGATTCACCTCATTTGTTGTGTTTCCCAGATACATTTGTGCCAAACATTGGTGCCATTAGTGGCATTTCTGATATTCGTCCATTTTAATTCCCAAAGTTGTTACATTTTTTAACAATGAATCTACCATTGCTTTAAATTCTTCTTTTTCTCCATCATATGACCACTCATGTATTTCACTTAGTTCTAATGCATGTTTTAATAAAGATTCTAGCTCGTGCGAATATAATAACCAAAAAGAAGTGTTCATCTCTGAGATTCTTTTTAGCAACTCCCCTTCGTACGTTTCTCCTGCAAACACATTATCACGCAAAAACTCCATTGATTTTGACATTGCAAGGTCTGGAAATTCCTTTTGACGCATCATTCGTAGAACATCTGCTACAGTAATTTCTTTAATTGTTTTATCAATTAATTCGTTATACCATCTTTGTAATGGATATAATTTCTCATTAGAAGATATATAATCACAATTATATATCTCTTTTATTTTTCTTTTATCCTCCATCACTTTATACCTCCATATGGTGCAAACAATTCTTCAATTCTGGAAATATACGAATTAGCCTCATCCAATCCTTCCTGTAATAATGCTCTATCAACACCAGAAAGGTTTGGATTTCCCAATGAACCTTCCAATGCATTTTTTATTTTTTGGAGAGACCTATAAGAATCCTGCATTTCACCCATATGATCAAAGTATCCACCTTTACCATTTGGAACAGGATCACCCTGTAAGTCTCTTAGTGTTCCACTAAAATTTCCTTCCGTCAATTGATCCTTAATTGTATTATCCAACGCATCAAGTCTACTTTTTGGGGCATCAGTTAAAGTATTTTTTTCTTTACCACCCTCACCCGGTTTTGTCCCTGAATTCTTTCCCGCATTATTTCCTGTGCCAGAATTTCCTTGCTTTGGATTTTTATTTGACTGGTTCTCATCACTTGAACCGGTAGAGTCCGATGCTGACTGGCTCACCTGTATCTCAAACATGTTTCGAAGCGCTGCACTTGTTGTGGATATTCCTAGGCTTATGGCCGCTGCACCAGTCACCGCCACTGGAATAGCGATTTCACTTGCTGCACCTCCGCTCATAGCGGTTAAGCCCAATCCAAGTCCCATACCTTTTACACCAGACATTATCTCTGCAACACCTAGTCCCAAGGTGAGCCAATCATTGGATGTTCCCTGATATTGGATATGGACTTGCTTATCACTACAAAGTTCCCGTTTGACTTCCTCTCGAATAACCTGCGTCACAACAGATGCATAGGTTTTAAAATCGCTATATACCTTCTTCGCATCCTTGCTATTAAATCTGGACTGATTCTGCTTGTTCTTATTCGTTCCTGCATCCTTTGATGGAAAAATTGTATTCTTCGCACTCACTATAACTGGGACAAATGGCGGTATCACTTTCTTAGCAATGTCAACCAATTTTCCACCAGCATGTGTTATTGCACCGATTACACTCTTTAATCCACCACCAATTCGACTCAGGCTAAAGTGTCCGCTTGGATCTATGTACCCCAATGGATTGTTAGATACATACGTGTATCGATTCTGTGTGAGTGGTTGCGTCAGGCTTCCGGCGTAGGTATCTTCCGTGGTGAAGTTCCCATTCTCCGGGTTATAATATCTCGCCCTTAAGTACTGCAAGCCCGTGTTGGTGTTTGTGCTCTCTCCGTTATAACCGTAATAATTGGTTGTCAGTGGCACACCATAGTTAAGGTTTCCAAAGGCATCATAGCGATACACATCGGTTACTTTACCATCTGTATTGGATAGACCGCTTACACTTCCTCTGCCGT
>CAMFYL010000057.1 GCA_946002055.1 uncultured Roseburia sp. | reverse complement strand
GTCTTAGCAATGGCCGGACCTGATGTAATCTTAATATTTGAACCCATTTCGTTTGCAATAATACAGGCAAGTGTAGTTTTACCCAATCCAGGAGGGCCATAGAAAAGCACATGATCTAACGCCTCGTTACGTTTCTTGGCAGCCTCAATATAGATTTTTAAATTATCCTTCGCTCTTTCCTGTCCTATGTATTCATCTAGACACTGAGGTCTAAGAGATGGTTCCATCGAAACATCTTCCGTTAAAACCTCTGTTGAAATGACACGTTTTTCCATGACACCCTCCTATAAGAATGACATCTTCTTTAACACTTCTTTTAATACTACTTCAACGGTAGTATCATCATCAAACTCTATTCCTTCCATAGCTCTAAGAGCTTCCGAAGCCGAATATCCAAGGCTCTCCATAGCATCAAGCACATCCTGTTTTACTGCTTGATTACCAGTCACTGGTGTAGAATGAGCCAAACCACTGACAGCAACGTTATCAATTTTATCTTTCAAATCAATAATAACGCGCTGGGCCGTCTTTGCTCCAATACCTGGTGCGGCAGCAATGGCTTTGGCATCCTCTGCTAAAATAGCAAATCGCAAATCCGATGGCGACAAAACTCCCAGGATTGCAAGCCCCCCTTTGGGACCAATGCCGTTGACTCCTATCAAAAGACGAAACAGCTCCAACTCTTCTCTGGTTGCAAATCCAAACAAGGTCATGGCATCTTCTCTAACATGCAAATAGGTAAAAACTTTTACCTGTGAACCAATCTGATGCATAGAAGCCAAAGTGGATCTGGATACAGCAAATTCATATCCGATTCCGTGATTGTCAATCACAATGGTATCTTCATTTACTTCAACAAGTTCCCCCGAAATATAGGAATACATATTCTCCTCCTATAAATAAAATATAGACTTTGTCCTCTTCAATATCTCTGATGATACAACACCAATCAAGAAGCCTGTCAGTGCTCCACCAAGAAATAAGAATGGAAAGTACCCAAAGAGATAAACATTTTCCACCACAAAGACAGCAACCAAAATCTGTCCCAGATTGTGGAAAATGCCACCACAAACACTGATGGTAATCAAATGCAATTTATTCATCTTTTTCAGAAGACACATTACCGTAAGGCTAAGCAGGCCGCCTGCAAGACTATAGATAATGCTAAAGGCATTTCCGAACATAAATCCTGCCAAGAGCACACGAAGTACGGATACCAGGTAGGCATCCTTTGTACCCAAAGAATATAAAACCAGCAGTATGACTGCGTTGGTAAGTCCAAGTTTCATCCCGGGAACACCGAAAAAGAAGGGTATTAAATTTTCTATATAACTAAACACCAGGGCAAGTGCCAAAAACAGCCCCAAGTAGCTAACACGTCTTTTCATGACACCCTCTATTTTGCTACAGAATCAAATTCGCTCATATCATCCGAATTCACTTGAATTACAATCTTGTTTGGCAGGCAGACAATGGTTTCTCCCTGATGTGAAATCTTCCCCTGCTTCATACAAAGCTTGTCCGGACAAGTAGCATCACTCATAAAAGCTTTCCCATCACAAATCTCTAACGTGTTGGTCACTGTTCCATTTACCTCAATAGGAATGATAGCATCCACACTAAGGTCATAGGTGCCAACACACTTTCCATCCACCAGAACATCTACAGAACTTGCAGCTTTTCTTGGATAGAAAACATATATCATGACAAGCAATAGTCCAATTGCTACAATTACCATTAAAACTTTGATGTCATTTCCACCAAACTTTTTCATTTATACCTGCTCTCCAATATAATAGAATCCCTTACATTCTGTCAGTTTTACATCCATAATCTGACCAATCAAAGAAGGTTCTCCCGGGAAATGTACAACTGCATTGTTACCCAAACGCCCCGTCACAAGAGATGCATCCTGGGAATTCTGTTCTTCTACTAATACAGATACCACCTCTCCCGTAAGGGACGCCGCCTTTTCCTGCGAAATCTCCTGCACTCTGGCAAGCAATCGATCAAATCTGTCTTTTACCACATCTTCCGGCACCTGATTCTCCATGGCAGCAGCAGGTGTACCTGTTCTCTTGGAATAGATAAAGGTAAATGCACTGTCAAACCGAACCTTTTCAACAACATCCATGGTTTCTAAGAAATCTTCTTCTGTCTCCCCTGGAAATCCAACAATAATGTCTGTGGTAATTGCCATATTAGGTACCTTGGCGCGAATCTTATCCACCAGAAGCAAATAATCTTCCTTAGTGTATCTACGATTCATTTTCTGCAAAATATTGCTGCTTCCGGACTGCAGCGGCAAATGGAAATGGTTGCAAATCTTCTTAGACTTTGCAAGCACCTCAATCAGTTCGTCTGACAAATCCTTTGGATGAGATGTCATAAAGCGAATGCGTTCCAGACCTTCTATCTGTTCAATTTGCTCTAATAACCGGGCAAATGTAATCGGTTCCTCCAGATTCTTACCGTAGGAGTTCACATTCTGGCCCAACAGCATAACCTCAACAACACCATCTGCTACCAATCGCTCAATCTCTCGGATAATATCTCTTGGATGACGACTTCTCTCCCGTCCACGTACATAAGGAACAATGCAGTAGCTGCAGAAATTGTTACAGCCAAACATAATATTTACGCCGGATTTAAAGGAGTATTTTCTCTCCACCGGCAAATCTTCTACAATCTGGTCGGTATCTTCCCAGATATCTACAATCATTGATTCCGACAATAATGCGCGAACAAGAAGTTCTGCAAACTTGTAAATGTTGTGGGTTCCAAAAACCAAGTCAACAAAGCGGTATTTTTTGCGAATGGTTTCCACAACATGCTTCTCCTGCATCATACAACCACAGAGTCCAATCATCATATGTGGATGTTTCTTTTTCTTATTATTTAAATATCCGAGACGACCGTAAACCTTATTGTTGGCATTTTCACGAACAGTACATGTATTATAAATAACAAAATCAGCATCCTCCGACTCTGCTTCTACGTATCCAATCTGCTCTAAGATACCCACCAATTTCTCAGAATCCCGGGCATTCATCTGACATCCGAAAGTGTTAACACAAAAGGTTAACTTACGTCCAAGTTCTTCCTCTTTTTCCGCGATAATCTTCTTTGCCACGTCGATGAAGTAGTACTGTCTTTCCACCTCTGTCTGTGGCATTTTATTCTCTGCAAATACGTCTTCTAAACGATACAT
>CAMFYL010000056.1 GCA_946002055.1 uncultured Roseburia sp. | reverse complement strand
TATTCCCGAATCTCATCACAGGCGTTTTCGTCGTCTTCAATCAATAAAACAGTTAATTCTTGTTGGTTTTCCATAAATCCAAATCCTCCTTTTGAATTCCATTATAATGCTTACAAACGTCAAAAACAACAACTTTCAACACAATACAACAAAATTAATACACAAAACCCAACGAATGAAAAACCTTGGTTGTACTATAATCGAATGAGAATAATACGCTCATGGGAGGATGTGAAATTGCCCTGAAGTGTGTTATTACATATAAAAACCAACAAGCCTTATCTTTTCGACGTTCTTCGACACATTTGACATAGGAGTCGAAATAAGGTGTATAGGGTAGAAAATGACTGATAGAGACAGCAAAGGCAACGATAAAGAAAAGGGAGTTTTGGAAGTTGAAAAAGAAAATCACAGTTGGTATTGCTGAGGACAACGACATTATCTTGGAAATGCTTATGGAGGTGGTGCAATCAGAGGAACAATTTGAACTGGTGGGAGAGGCAATGACAGGTGCAGATGCCATAAAACTAGTGCGTGAGAAGCAACCGGATGTTATGTTGCTGGATCTTGTAATGCCACAGGGTGGTGGATTGGATGTATTGGCTATGGCAAGGGAGGAGAATTTGCAGAAGACAAGCTTTATTGCTGTCAGTGCACTGGGAGAAGAGAGAATCGCTCAGGAGGCCATAGCCCAAGGAGCCAAGTATTTCATCGTGAAGCCATTTGATCCCAATGGTATTATTCGCCGGATTAAGGCGGTTTGCACAGAAGCAGATAATCCTTCTGCTTCGGACGATCAGGTGAAGGTGGAACAGGTTATTACCAAGGCATTACATACCTTAGGAGTGCCGGCGCAGCTCAACGGTTATCAATACTTGCGGGAAGCCATTGCAATGGTTGTAACGGATCCCCAAGGGGTCACTGCCATTACAAGGCAGATATATCCGGTGATTGCACAGCGTCACAATGCATCCGGTCCCAGTGTTGAGAGGGCCATTCGACATGCCATCGAGGTTTCCTGGAACCGTGGTAGTATGGAGGCCATCAACAATATGTTTGGCTATACCATCAACAATCAAAAGGGGAAACCCACCAATTCAGAATATATCGCAATGGTTGCTGATCACATACGAATGGGATACAGTATATAAGAACAAGGGGCGAGCGACTCGTCCCTTAATTTTTTTGACACTACTGTGCAAAAGTGGTACAATTCAGACATTCAAATGACGTTAGCTCCAAAATGGAGGGGAACATGAGGGAAGAAGACATTTTTGATCGAATTGTGTCTGTGTCCTGGCTTGCGTGGTTTAAACCATGGTATCAGAGATATCGGGAGATGTGGTTGTACGCATTGTTTGGGCTCGGCACTTTTTTGATTAATTTTTTTGTATATTCGTTTTTTACAGAAATCGTTGATTTCGGGGTTTTGATCTCCAATGCCATTGCCTGGATTTTCGCCACCCTGTATGCATTTTTTACCAACAGACGATGGGTGTTTAAATCACATGCAGTTGGTGTTGTTGCATTCTTCTTGCAGATTGGCAGCTTTTGTTTGGGGAGATTTCTCACACTTCTAGTGGAAGAGTGGATGTTATTTTATCTCATTGAGATTCGTGGCTTACATAATATGACGGTGAAGTTTTGTTCACAGTTTATTGTGATTGCCCTGAATTATTTAATCAGCAAATTAATTGTATTTCGGAGAAGGAAGTAGTATATGACAAGAATCGAAGCAGAACAGATATTAAAGGAACATCATCAGGAACACGTTATGAGAGGTTTTGATGCCCTCTCCCCAGAACAGCAAAGTGGTTTGCTACAACAGATTTCTGATTTGAATTGGAAAGAGATTGCGCTGGCTGGTAGTCAGGATGAGTTTCCTTGTGGGGAACTGTCACCTCTTGGTGCAGTGGAGATTGACGAGATTAACCGCCGTAAGGCTGAGTTTGATGAGGCGGGGTATGTCGCTATTCGTCAGGGAAAGGTGGCGGCTCTGCTTTTGGCAGGGGGTATGGGAACCCGACTGGGTCTGGACAAGCCTAAGGGAGAGCTAAACGTAGGCATAGATAGAGAACTTTATCTCTTTCAGTGCCTGATTAACAATCTGATGGATGTCACCGGGGAGGCTGGTGTTAGCATTCCTCTTTACATTATGACCAGCGAGAAGAATAATGACGAGACCATTCGCTTCTTTGAGGAGCATAATTACTTTGGTTACCCTAGGGAAGATGTGGCTTTCTTTGTTCAGGAGATGGCTGCAGCTGTAGACTATGAGGGCAAGCTTCTGCTGGAGGAGCCGGGACGATTGGCAACATCACCTAACGGCAACGGTGGTTGGTTCTCATCCCTGAAGAAGGCAGGATTATTAGAGGATATCCATCGCCGTGGCGTGGAATGGATGAACATTTTCTCTGTAGATAATGTGTTGCAGCGGATTTGTGACCCAACCTTTATCGGTGCCACCATCTTAAGTGGAAAGGTTGGCGGAAGTAAGGTTGTTCGCAAGGTGGATGCCTACGAGAAGATGGGAGTGCTTTGCTTAGAGGATGGAAGACCATCTGTAGTAGAGTATTATGAGATGAGTAAGGAGATGGCGGAAGCCACCGATGACAGAGGAGAATTGCTCTATGCTTTCGGTGTCATCTTAAACTATCTCTTTCGTGTGGATGAGCTGGAACGGATTGTGGGAAAGTCCCTTCCTGTGCATGTGGTGGAGAAGAAGATTCCTTATATTACAGAAGATGGCACATACGTAAAACCCCAGGAACCAAATGGATACAAATTCGAAACCCTGGTGGTGGATATGATTCGTATGATGGAGAATAATTTACCATATGAGGTGGTGCGAGAGAAAGAATTTGCACCAATTAAGAATTTACATGGTGTTGATTCTCTGGATACTGCCAGAGAACTTTTGACCCGGAATGGAGTACAGCTATGATGAAGGTGTTTATCTGTCCGAAGTGTGGATGGATGCGTACCGTTTCCAGAAGAAAAGAAGTGGAATGTTTTAAGTGTGATAACAGGGAAATGGTGTTAACTAAGTTATCATTTCTTGATTACTCGGAGATGAACGAGCAGCAGCGAGCAGACTATGTGGAGAGTTGGCAGTTCTTGCACACCAAGAACACATAGACGGAGGATTTCATGTATCGAGAAGAAAAAAGTAGTTGGATGAAGCATCTGGACTTTACCTTATTAGATATCCT
>CAMFYL010000055.1 GCA_946002055.1 uncultured Roseburia sp. | reverse complement strand
GGATTGAGTATTTTGGAGACTATATTGTGTTAACCTCCAGTATGCACATTGCCAATGCCCGCCAGTTGTTTGTGAAGAGGGCTATGGATATTGCAGGGGGAATTGTGGGACTATTGCTTATGGCTATTGCCTTTATCATCTTTGCCCCTATTATTAAGATACAATCTCCCGGACCTGTCTTTTTTAAACAGGTTCGTATTGGCAAGAATGGACGTAGATTTAATTTTTACAAATTCCGTTCTATGTATATGGATGCGGAAGAACGTAAGGCAGAATTGATGGCAGCCAATGAAATGCAGGGAAATATGTTTAAGATGGAAAACGATCCCCGTATTATTCCCATTGGTCGTTTTATGAGAAAGTATTCCATCGATGAGCTGCCGCAATTCTGGAATGTGTTAAAGGGAGATATGAGTCTTGTGGGAACAAGACCTCCTACAGAGGATGAGTATGAACAGTATGAATATCATCACAAGGCCCGCTTAGGCATTCGACCGGGACTCACCGGAATGTGGCAGGTCAGCGGGCGAAGTGATATCACAGACTTTGAGGATGTGGTGGCACTGGATACCAAGTACATTGCCAATTGGACATTGGGGCTGGATGTGATGATTCTTTTTAAGACCGTTGGCGTTGTGCTGATGGGAAAGGGTTCAAAATAATGGAGATGCCAAGATTTTCGCTTGTGGTTTGGACAAGAGAAACCAACGAGGTGTTCTTTCGTGACTTTATGGAGTCTATGGTGGCCCAGACATATGACAACTGGGAGTTATACATTATAGACGAAGGACAGGGGAGTCGTATCGGAACCATCGCCTCGGAGTTTTTCCCGGAAGACCACAGAGTGCATTACAGACAATTGAGAACGAATAGAGGGAAAGCCTATGCATATAACATAGGCTTTCATTTTGCGCTGGTAAATGGTGCGAAACGAAGTCAGAGTGGAGAGGAACCAGGTTATATTTTAGTGTCAGACCAACATGACCGCCTTAGCCCCAATGCGCTGGCGCTCATGGCAGAGTATGCCAAGTCTTCGCCGGATGTCATCTATGCAGATCAGGATGAGCTGGTGGGGGTGGATCGAATGTCTCCCCATTTTAAGCCGGAATTTAACAAGGAACTTCTGATGCGTCGCAATTATATAGGAGAGTTCCTTGCCATCTCCCATAGCGCAGTAAGACGCATTGGAGAATTTCAGGAAAAACTGACCTATGCCACCGTTTACGATTATCTGCTTAGGGCCATGGAGCGGGAGATGACTTTTGTCAGAGTACCTGCCCTTATCTGCCATCAGCGTGTGATACCTGTGGAGAATCGGAAGGCCTATCAACAGTTACAGGAGAAGATGATGAGAGAGCACAGGATGGTGGCGGAAGCATCCCTGAGAAGAAGAGATATTTCAGCCACACTGGAGTCAGGTTCTGACAGCTCCTACTGGAAAGTAAATTACTTTGGTGAAGATGCTTATGCTCATCCCAGAGATTATATGCTTTTGCGAAGCCAAGGAGTCAGACCCTTAAGTCGTCACAATGTGGAGAAGATGTATGGCTTGCTTCGGCAAAAGGATGTGGCTGTGGTGGGAGCCCGCTTTATCAAGAGTGGTTTCACCATAGACAACTGTGGCTATATCTATGATGAGGAGGGAGCAACCTATCCGGCCTTTTATAATCAGAAACTATTCCGTCCAACCTATGAGCAGATGGCACAGATTCCCAGAGATGTGAGCATGGTGGATGCAGCTTACTGTATGATAGATGCCAAGGTGTATCGGAAATTAGGGGGCTTTGATCCAAAGCTATCCGGGCGAGATGTGATGCTTGACTTTTGCCTGCGGGTAAGAAAGGCGGGGCTTCGCGTTGTGGTGAACCCGGAGGTGATTGTCAGAAATAACGCCAAGAGCATAGATAGCTCTCAGGAATCCAGAGAGCTGTTGCAACAGCGCTGGGATGAAGTGTTATCCTTGGGGGATCCTATGTATAATCCCAATATGAATATGGGATTGGAAAATTTCAGCCTGATGCAATTTTGACATTTATTAGGTCATCATCTATAATAAGAATTTAGCATATGTTGACCCAAGAGAAATAAGGAGAAAAGTATGGCAAAGAAGGAAGTATATAATATAGATTTGTCCCAGGGAAGTGGACAGAGAACCAGTCGTTCGGAAGCAGGTGCTAATAGGAAGCGTGCCACTTCAAAGAATGCAGCATCCCGGGGGACTTCATCTCCAGGAACAGCACCACGTGGCAATAAGTCAGGTGGCAAGAAGAAAATGACAAGAAGTCAGATGAGAAGAAAGAGAAGAAAGACACTTTTGATTATAGAAGTGATTGTCCTTCTTTTGGTTTTGGCATTCTTGTTTGTGTGGTTAAAGCTTGGCAAGATTAATTGGGATGACTTAAAGAATCTCCGTATGAACAAATTGGATGATGAGACAGCGGATTTGCTAGATGGATATACCAATATTGCCCTCTTTGGTGTGGATAATCGTTCCAATGGTAATTACGACAGCGGTAACAGCGATAGCATTATGGTATGCAGTATTAACAATGATACCAAGGAAGTGAAGCTGATTTCTGTATACCGTGATACATGCTTTGATGTAGACGGTAAGGAAACCTTCCGCAAGTGTAACTATGCATACAATCACGGTGGACCGGAGCAGGCCATTGAGATGCTGAATCGTAACCTGGATTTGAATATTCAGAAATATGTGACGGTTGACTTCTACGCGCTGGCGGAGGCAGTAGACGCTCTTGGCGGTATTACCTTGGATATCCCGGGAGATGTGGCTTCTTATATGAATGCCGGATATACAGCTGAGGTTGCCGGAGTGACAGGTATGAAGGGAGGCAATGTTTCTGCCGGTGTCCAGAGAGTGAATGGTACTCAGGCGGTATCCTTCTGCCGAATTCGATATACTGCAGGTGGTGATTTTGCACGAGCAGATAGACAGCGTCAGGTATTACAGGCTATGGTGGACGAATTGAATGGTGCCAGTGTAAGTGATTTGAATAAATTGGTAAATGCAGTCTTTGATGATATTGGTACGAATTTCAAATTGAGCCAGATTATTGAGATGGCCTCCTACGTAAAGGATTATAAGTTGGTGGAGACCAAGGGCTTCCCATTTGATATGAAGACAGGAAGTTTTGGTTCGCAGGGAAGTATGAATATTCCATGTACCTTGGAGAGCAATGTTAAGAAGCTTCACGCGGATCTCTTTGGCAATGAGGAAATGGAAGTGTCCAGTGAGGTTTCTAAGATTAGTAGCAAGATTCAAAACTTCTCCGGCTATGGCGAGGGAGATG
>CAMFYL010000054.1 GCA_946002055.1 uncultured Roseburia sp. | reverse complement strand
TTGTACCATATGGAAATAGAACACATGTTATGTTATGATTGATTCGATTGGAAGGTTAGTAATATGCAGCTTCGTGTTTTGATGCCAATGAGCTTCCCTTTGGGGGTGCTTTGTTGTACTTCCTAACGAGACAAGGAGATTAGGATATGAGAAAAGAACATTGGGATACTTATGTGGATTGGAATCCCTGGCATGGTTGTACCAAGATTAGTGCCGGGTGTAAATATTGCTATGTGTATCGCCAGGATGAAATGTATGGCAGTAACATTGCCAGCAGCATATGTAGAAAAACAGGAGCATTCTATCTTCCCATCAAAAAGAAGAGAGATAGAAATTATAAAATCCCATCCAATAAAATCGTATTTACCTGCTTTACTTCAGACTTCCTTTTGAAGGATGCAGATGAGTGGCGCCCGGAGTGCTGGCAAATGATGAAGGAACGCAGTGACTTGTGGTTCTACTTTTTCACCAAACGAATTGACCGTTTAGAGCAGTGCCTTCCGCCAGACTGGGGAGAGGGTTACGACAATGTGATCATTGGTTGTACGGTGGAGAATCAGGATCGGGCAGATTATCGCCTGCCCATTTTTAACCAGCTGCCAATCAAACACAAATCCATTATTGTATCGCCACTGCTTGAGCGGATTGATATTTCACCATACCTAAATGACTCCATAGAAGAGGTGGCTGTGGGAGGTGAGTCTGGCGTGAATGCCAGATATTGCGACTATGACTGGATTTTGGATATACGAAGGCAGTGCATAGAGAAGGATATTGCCTTTCGTTTTCACCAGACAGGGGCTTACTTTAAGAAGGATGGAAAAATGTATCGAGTGAAGCGGCGCTATCAAATTGAACAGGCCATCAAGGCGGGCATTGATTATAAAGTTGGAGAGTATCTGATTCCGGAGGATGTGGATTATTGGGTTTACCGGGAACAGAGAGCTGATAAGGAAAAACGAGAAAAAGATGAAGAGTAAAGGATATTCTAAAAGAACTTTAATGTAACTCTTGACTCTCCCCTATAGGGGAGACGTTATCCTGTAAATGTAAAGGAGGTAGTTACATTTTGGATACCATACAAATTAGAGGCTTAAAACAGAAAAAATATATCTCTTGATATTCCCAAGAATAAAATCGTTGTCTTCACGGGAGTATCCGGTTCGGGAAAGAGCAGTATTGTCTTTGACACCATTGCGGCAAAGTATTTGCGCAAGTAAAGAATTACCAAATATTTTCAAGAAACCTGGGAATAGGTATTGACAGAATGGCAATCCTCCATTAGAATAGTCTAGTGTGTGTGACAGACTGTCCGTGTCCGGCTTTGTCACAACAGGATACAATAACAATAATTACTATCTAAGACATTGGAGGTGTACAGATTGGCTAACATTAAATCTGCTAAGAAGAGAGTATTAGTTACTGAGGCAAGAACTGCTAGAAATAAAGCTATCAAGTCTAAGGTTAAGACTTGCATCAAGAAGGTAGAGACAGCTGTAGCAAACGGTGAAAAGGAGACAGCTGCTGCTGAGCTTACAGTAGCAATCGCTGAAATCAGCAAGGCTGCTAAGAAGGGTATCTACCACAAGAACAATGCAGCGAGAAAGGTTTCTCGTCTTACCAAGCTTGTTAACACAATGGCTTAATTTTATGAACATAATGAAACCACCAGTACCGTCATACTGGTGGTTTTTTGTTTGCTTATTTGCTGTATTTCATCATGAGTAACTCCACTGCCATCCGGTCGTTGATAAGACCTGTTTTGGCCCGCATATCCAAGTCGGCGGCATCCTCAAGTAGCTGTCGAATCTGCTCCATAGTAAAGTTTCTTGCAAGTCCCAGGTTCTTTTTCACAATGAAATCACGAATCCCCAGCTTACTGGCTATGGTAGATGCGTTCATACCGGTAGAGGCCATATCCTTAAGGAGATACATCTGATCAAATTGTCTTATGATCAGAGCTAAAATGCGAATGGGAGGCTCCTTTGCAGCCAGCATATCGTGGTACAACTCCATTACTTTTGGCAAATTCTTGGATGCAATAAACCCAATCATATCAAAAATCTTGGTCTGCACCTGCTTGGTGCAAATGGCCTCTACATCCTCCAACGAAATACTATCCTTATCATAAGTGTAGGAGAGAAGCTTTTCCATTTCCTTATCCATATGGTCCATGCTATCGTTGGTTCGCTCAAAGAATTCCTGCCAAGCCTCTCGGGAAATGGTTTTGCCGGCTGACTTGATGCGGTTTCCCATCCAGGTGGTGAGCATCTTCTCGTCCGGCATGGAAAAATCAATGGCAGCTCCTGACTTTGATACAGCTTTGTATGTCTTAGAACGCTTGTCCACCTCAGATTCCACAAAGATAAAAAAGGTGGTCTCTTGAATCTCAGATAAGTACTCCGCCAACTGTTCCTGAGATGATTTGAAAAATCCGGAATCGGAAATCAGAATCACGCGCCTGTCTGCAAAAAATGGCAGTGTCTCTGCCAAATCGATGACTTCACCCACAGAGATATCCTTCCCTTCAAACTTGGCAAAGTTCATGGTATCCCCTTCCGGAAGCAGTGCCTTAATGAGTTTCTCTCGGTACTGTTTCTTCAGATAATCCTCATCTCCGTAGAGCAAATATGCATTTTTAAATTGTCCGGTTTTTATGTGCTCATCAATGGTTTTCATAAAAAAATATTATCACAGATACATATCAGATTCAATTCCTACCAATACTAATTCCAAAAGAAAAACAGGGGTTAATTATGTTTGAGATTCGTACGGATTTAGCGGTGGAAACATCAGAGAGTAAAGGGAAAAAAGAAGATATTTCCGGCATTCGAGTGGAGAAAATGCAGGAGGGAGAAGATATTATCATCACCCGGGTTTGTATTGAAACCCAGAAAGCTGCCAAGTCCGCAGGAAAACCAAAAGGAAATTATATCACCATTGAGGCGGAGCAAATGGTAGAGGAGGACACGGGGTATCATCGGGAGATTTCTAAAGTGTTCTCTCAGCAGTTGAAGGAATTTCTGCCAAAGGATTACAGCAACAGTAAAGTGCTGATTGTGGGGCTGGGAAATCGGGAGGTAACACCGGATGCGCTGGGGCCTAAGGTGATTGATCATCTCTTTATCACAAGACATCTCATCAAGGAATACGGGAAATATCTCCTGGAGTTTGACAAGTGTTGCAGTGTCAGTGGTATTGTACCCGGTGTTATGGCACAAACAGGTATGGAGACCGTGGAGATTATGAAGGGTGTGGTGGAGGAGACCAAGCCGGATATCGTGGTGGTGATTGATGCTCTGGCCGCTCGCAGTATCAAGCGATTGAATCGCACCATACAGATTACGGATACAGGCATTGTGCCGGGCTCCGGGGTGGGAAATTATCGCAATGCCATTAACAAAGAGCACCTGGGGCCTAAGGTGATTGATCATCTCTTTATCACAAGACATCTCATCAAGGAAT
>CAMFYL010000053.1 GCA_946002055.1 uncultured Roseburia sp. | reverse complement strand
GTGGCTGTTGATAATGGCAGTGGGCAGCAGAACGGTTCATCTGCCGGCGCTACAACCGGTAAGGAGCCTGCACAAAGCTCGCCAAATGGGTCAAACAGTCAGAATGCGTCCCTGCCTGCGAAGAATATCACTTGTAGTATTGCTATTACCTGTGATGCTATCAGTGGCAATGGAAAACTGACATCAGCAGGACACCCGGAGTTGGAACCTTATGCAGCCAATGCAAACATCTTGGGCGTTACTACATACACGGTGAAGGAAGGAACCAGTGCCTATGATATTTTAAAGCAAGCCTGTGATGCCAATGGAATTCAGATAGATGCCACTTACAATTCCACATACAACACCAGTTATGTGAGAGGTATCAATTATCTTTACGAGTTTTCTGCAGGTCCGGGCAGTGGCTGGATGTATCAGGTAAATGGAGCAAGCCCAAATCGAGGGGCATCATCATATAAGTTGTCAGAGGGAGATGTGGTTACATGGTATTATGTGGCAAGATAAATAAGCTACATTGGTCAAAACTTCATCCGGGAGTAATGTTTGTCTACTTTGTTATGACGCTGATACTTACCATGTGTGTCACCTCCCCCATTTTGCTTTTAGCGTCCTTTTTATCGGCCACCATTATGGAGTTTATGGTAGGAGGTGGAAAGCGCTACGTACAGCAGTTGCGCGGAATGGTTGTTATTATGCTCATGGTATCTCTGGGGAATGTATTGCTTTCCCATAATGGGATACACGTATTGTTTTATGTCAATGATCAGGCCATTACAGCGGAAGCATTTTGGTATGGACTTTTCTTTGGCGGAATGATTTCCACAGCCTATCTTTGGTTTGATTTATTTCAATTGTTTTGCGACAGTGAGAAGCTGATTTATATTTTTGGAAAAACAATGCCAACCTTGGGGCTTTTGATTTCTATGAGCCTGCACTATATACCAACCTTGCACCGGCGACTGGCAATCATTCGAGATGCCCAAAGAGGAATGGGAAGAGATGAGAACCGGAGTTTTATGGAACGTGCAAAGCAATATGGAAAAGAGTTTTCAATTCTTATCAGTTGGTCCTTGGAAAATGCCATTGATACCTCAGATGCTATGACGGCAAGAGGTTATGGTCTCGGAAGGCGAAGCTGCTTTCACACGTATCGTTTTCGAGGTAGAGACGGATTTTATTTGGTTGCAATGTGTATAGCATTTGTGTTGGGAGCCATTGGCATTTTTAGCTTTGCTTATCGCGTGTATTATTATCCTGCCATTGTGTTTCCAAAAGTAAATGGATATTTGATGATCTTTTATGGTTGTTATGTAGTCTTTGTTTGCCTTCCCCTTATCTGGGAAGGGATAGGAGTTTTCTATGAACATATTAGAAGTAAATAAGCTGTCCTTCTCCTATCCGGGAAGTGATGTGAAGGCATTAAGTGATTTGAACTTTCAGGTAAATAGAGGAGATTTTGTATTGTTGTGTGGCCCATCGGGCTGTGGTAAGAGTACCTTGCTTCGACAGATGAAACCTGCAATGACGCCTTATGGGGTGATGGAAGGGGAGATTTTTTTTCAGGGAAAAATGCTTCAAAGGCTTTCGGCTAGAGAACAGGCTAGTCAGATTGGCTATGTGGGACAAAACCCGGAAGATCAGATTGTGACAAACAAGGTTTGGCATGAGATGGCTTTTGGATTAGAGAATTTGGGATTGCCTAATGATGTTATGATGAGACGCATTGCGGAGGTAAGCCAGTTCTTTGGTATTCAGCAGTGGTTTGACAAGGATACATCCTCTTTGTCGGGGGGAGAAAAGCAGTTGTTGAATCTGGCATCAATTATGGCGATGCAACCGGAATTGCTGCTTTTAGATGAACCAACCAGTCAGTTGGACCCCATTGCAGCCAGTGAATTTTTACATATGCTTTCTCGCATCAACCGAGAACTGGGAACAACCATCATAATTTGCGAGCACCACTTGGAAGAAATTTTTGGTTTGGTTCACAGGGTGTTGATGCTGGAAAAGGGCTCTGTAAGTTTTTTTGATGAGCCAAGACAGGTGGCACATCAGTTGTGCGGTGGAAATAATGCGCTATATGAGGGATTACCTTCGGCTCTGCGAGTGAGTGTTGGTCTGGGCGATGAAGCTGGTGTGGAAACATTACCCCTTACCGTTGGTGAGGGACGAGCTTGGCTAGATGAATATCTTGCAGGAAAAACTGTTTCGGGAGCAGATGAGAAAGCTGCTGGATTTGATGAACAGAATGGATTCCACAAAAGTAAGTATGTAATTCGAGGAAAGCATCTTTCCTTTGGCTATGAAGAAAGCAACAAAAGGATTTTGCAGGATTGCTCCATCAATGTGAAAGAGGGGGAATGGTTCTGTCTTCTCGGTGGAAATGGAACAGGCAAGAGTACGCTTCTTAAGGTGCTCTGTCAGTCACTACGTCATCAGGACGGAAGCTTAGAAATATTGGGAAGTAAAGTGCGAAAGGAAAAGGATGTACCTCTAGGATATGAAAAAATGGTACTTCTGCCCCAGAATCCAAAAGCCCTTTTTACAGAAATAACGGTTCAAGAAGAACTGGAAGAGGCCTTGGCTGGTATAAGACTTGAAGAATCCCATAGCAAGGATTTGGCGCAGGAGATGATGGCACAAATCGGATTACAGGGAATGGAGAAACAGCATCCTTACGATCTGAGCGGTGGACAGCAGCAGATGCTGGCCTTAGGAAAACTGCTTTTGTTAAAACCAAGAGTTCTACTTATGGACGAACCTACCAAGGGGTTGGATCCTGAGAGAAAAAACGCGCTTGGAGAATTCTTGCAGGAGTTGTGTGGTTCGGGAGTAACCATTCTGATGGTTTCCCATGACGTGGAGTTTTGCGCAAGATTTGCTAGTCAGTGTGGAATGCTCTTTTCAGGTCGTGTTATTGGTGTTGATAACAGGCGTAGCTTCTTTGCGGGGAATCAGTATTTTACTACAGCAGCAAATCGGATGGCGCGCAGGCATTTTCCAGAAGCAATTACTTGCCATGAGGTGGTGGATATATGCAAAGATTTATAAGAAAGCCAAGGGCAAGAGAAGTGGTTATGGTGGCGCTGTTATCGGCGTTGACGGTTGTGGGAAATCTGATTTCTGTTTCCCTGTTGCCTATACAGGCTGGCACAGGAATGGTGATTATATCAGGCGTAGCCTTTGGACCAGCCGTTGGATTTCTGGTGGGAGCCTTGGGAAGATGTATCAGTAACTTTTTCCAGGGGCATGGCAGCTGGACCATTTGGCAAATGATGACCTGGGGCTTACTGGGAGCCGTGGCTGGGGTTGTATTTAACAAAATAGATTTGGATAAACCAAAATCCAGAGACTTTAAAGTGGTGGCTGGACCGGTGGTGTTTGTGTTATTTGCAGAAATGGTTGCATATGTATCCTATGTTTTATTTCCAATGGGAGAAAATACCTTTTGGGGATGGCGTTTGTATGTATTTGGACTATTTGGGTTGCTTCTTGGGATGTTATTCCAGAGGAGACAACTGCCAATTGATGATATTACGTTGTCGGTATTCACCTTTTTTGTGGTGTTTATTATATATGGTGGGATTATGAATATTTCCACATTGTTTTCCAGAGGGATTACCTCTGGTGAGGTGTCCTTTGAGACGCTAAAGGGGCTGTACATTACAGGGGCTCCTTTTGACTTATGGCACAGCGTTCGCGCAACGATTTTTGTATTTCTCTTTGGAGAGAAACTGATACGAAAATTGGAACGTGTGAAAATAAAATACGGATTCTATCGAATCCGAAAATAGAAAGAAAGGAAGAATAAAATGAAAAAGACAAACAAGTTAATGGCTATTGTTCTGACTTGCGTTATGGCATTTAGTGTTCTTTTTAGTGCACAGAATGTTTCGGCGGCAGAATTTAGCGGAACAAAGGCAGAGATGGAAGCTCTGTTGAAGGAGTGCTATGACAACAATCCGGCTAAGGATAAGTTTGTGTACGGTGAGGGCCTTGAATGGGAGATTTTAAACTACGCACGTAGTGGTGCTGTAACAGAGGCCCAGAAGAAGTCCTACTGCGATAGTGTGGTAAAGGCGTTACAATCTTCGGGAAAAACAAGATTTGACAAAGTTTCGGAAAATGCAAAGGT
>CAMFYL010000052.1 GCA_946002055.1 uncultured Roseburia sp. | reverse complement strand
CAGGGAACCCTGCGGGATTTGCGAAACGATTTGTTTGTTCATATGGAAGGACTTCCCATTCGATATTTTGACACACACCAGCATGGCGACGTTATGTCTGTCTACACCAACGATATTGATGCCTTGAGGCAAATGATCAGTCAGAGTGTGCCGCAGATGATTAACAGTGCCATTAGTATTGTAGGTGTGGTGGTCTGTATGATTGTCCTTAGTGTACCTCTTACCATTATCACATTTTTTATGGTGGGAGTTATGCTGTTTGTAACAAAATCCCTAGCCATGAACTCTGGGAAATACTTTGGAAAGCAACAGCGGGATATTGGCCGGGTAAACGGTAATATCGAAGAAATGATGAATGGCCAGAAGGTGGTAAAGGTATTTTGCCACGAGCAGCAGGCCATTGAAGAATTCAATAAGCTCAACGATGAACTCTTTGAAAGTGCCAATAAAGCCAACAAATACGCCAATATGTTGGGACCAGCCAATGCCCAGATAGGAAATGTTAGCTATGTAGTGATTGCTGTGGTAGGCGGTATTCTTGCCATCAGTGGATTTGGCGGATTTACCCTTGGCGGTCTGGCCAGCTTCCTCACCTTTAATAAGAGCCTTAATATGCCAATCATGCAGGTAAGCCAACAGATGAACTTCATCGTTATGGCTATGGCAGGTGCGGAAAGAGTATTTGCACTTCTTGATGAAAAACCGGAAGTAGATGACGGTTATGTTACGTTGGTAAATGCAAAAGAGGAAGACGGCCAATTGGTGGAAGTCCCTGAGAGAACCGGTCTTTGGGCTTGGAAGCATTATCATAAGGAAGACGGAACTACAACTTATGTCAAACTTCAGGGGGATGTGGTATTTGATGATGTGGATTTTGCCTATGTACCGGAGAAGACAGTGCTCCACAACATTAATCTGTTTGCCACACCGGGACAAAAGATTGCCTTTGTGGGAGCAACGGGTGCAGGAAAAACAACCATTACCAATCTGATTAACCGCTTCTACGACATTGCAGATGGTAAGATTCGATATGATGGAATCAATATTAATAAAATAAAGAAAGACGATTTGCGTCATTCCCTGGGTATTGTATTACAGGATACTCACCTCTTTACCGGTACGGTGGCTGAAAACATTCGATATGGCAAATTGGATGCCACGGATGATGAAGTTAGGGCGGCGGCAAAACTTGCCAACGCAGATAGCTTCATACGTCGTCTGCCACAGGGATATGATACGGTGCTTACGGGAGACGGTGCTAATTTAAGTCAGGGACAGCGTCAGCTGTTAGCTATTGCAAGGGCTGCCATTGCAGATCCGCCGGTGCTGATTTTGGATGAGGCTACAAGCTCTATTGATACAAGAACGGAGAAGATTGTTCAGGATGGTATGGATAAATTGATGGCAGGAAGAACAACCTTTGTGATTGCCCACCGACTGTCAACCATTCGCAACAGTGATTGTATCATGGTTTTAGACCAGGGTAGAATCATTGAGAGAGGCAATCATGAGGAATTATTGGCAGAAGGTGGAAAGTACTATCAACTATACACCGGTAAAATCGTCAACGCATAGAAATAGGACAGAATACTACGAAAATCAAGAGGATAGCCCCGCGCTATCCTCTTTTGTTGTATCAAAAAACAACGCAAATGGTTGACAAAAGAGGAAATAAAATATAATCAGGATATAATAAAAGTGGCATAAATTGAAAGGAAATAATTTTTTGAAAATAATTTCCAAAAAAGACTAAAGTTCTGTTCTTCCACATCCGATAACAGTCTTGAAAAAGTATATTTATGCCCTTTTATAGGGTAAGTATCATTTTGAAACATAAGGAAGGGTTTTCATTATGAAGAGAAACATGGATGTGAAATTACTGAAAAGGAGAGCATTGGCAATTGTTTTGACAGTTATGACAGTAGTGTCAACCATGTCAAGTTCCATTACCAGTGTGGCGGCAGAGTTGGATAGCCTGCCGGTTGAGTCAACGGAGCTCAACCAATCGCCGGAGGTGTTGCCGGATGAATCTATGGAAGGAGAACAGCCGGTAGAACCAGTGGCCTCTGTGAATCTTGCAGATGTTGTTGTGACACCCGGATCGGTATTTGCTGATACGGAAGATGTTGAAAAAACATTCAACGTAACAAACAATTTGCCGGAAGGTTTTGATGGCTCGGTATCATATGCTACTACAGATGAAGCCATAGCAACCGTAAATGAAACCGGTGCTGTTACATTGCAGAGCAAATCCGGTAGATGCGAAATTGTTGTTACCATCATAAAGGATGATCAGCAGATAGAGCGCAGAGTACCGGTATGTGTGATTGAGTCAAAATTCCCATGGCCTCAGGCAAACGAATATACGGGTGAAGCAATCGAGAAGGTTGTGGAACTTACCTGCGGAGAAGTAACATTAGAAGAAGACAAAGATTATACCCTTTCCTATACAAATAATATAGAAGTAACCACAGATGACTCCAAGGCCCAAGTCGAAATCACAGGTATTGGAGATTATGAAGGATATCAGTTTACCAGAA
Source organism: uncultured Roseburia sp. (assembly GCA_946002055.1). Classification (GTDB taxonomy): domain Bacteria; phylum Bacillota; class Clostridia; order Lachnospirales; family Lachnospiraceae; genus Pararoseburia. Next base: position 1,752 of record CAMFYL010000052.1, on the reverse strand, counting down.
CTTTTGAAATTGCTTTGCCGGAAGAAGGCAATATGGCAATGTATAGTACATTCAGTACATTTGCTGCTGCGGCACCTTTGGCTGATGATCCAAAGGATATTAGTATTGATGTTGATGTACAGTTGGAAAAGTACACATGGCCTTATACAGGTGACCAGATCAATCCGGCGGTAAAGTTCTTCGATTTGGATGGAAACCTTATGGCAAGCGATTTTGCAGAGAAGAATTGTGATATCAGCTATTCCAATAACATCAATGCCGGAACAGCAACCGTAACCATCCGAGGCAAAGGTGATTATGCCGGAGTTCGAACAGAACAGTTCAGCATCTCAAAGCTTAGTATTACCAAGTGTAATATCGCAGTTGACGATGGTGATACTCATATTTATACGGGAGAGCCTTACGAGCCTACCTTTACACTGACATACAATGGAAATGTTTTGGTGGCAGGGGAAGACTTCAATTACGAATATCGCAATAATGATGATATTGGTCAGATGACCATTCATATAGAAGGAAAAAAGAATTTTAAGGGCTCTTTGGACAAGGCCATTAATCTTATTGGCGATTTTGAGCAAGACGCAGAGGTTGTAATCGGAGGAAGATCTGCCACAAGACAAAACGGCTACGCTACTAAGTATTCCACACCATATACCGGAACAGCGAAGGAGCCATATGTTGAGATCTCTGTAGGCGGTGTGACACTGGATGAGGGTGAGTATCTTGTGGATTACGATACAGACGAGAATGGAGAAGCCATCAATCACACCAACGCAGGTGTTGTTAAGGTGCGCATTATTGGTCAGAAAAAATACGCAGGCAAGATGATTGTGGCTACCTACACCATCGCCCCAAGACCATTATCCGGTTGTGTATTTGCCATTGAGTCAAAAGATAGAGAATACAGTGGACAACCAATCACTATTGATGGAGAGACTTTTTCGTTGAAGCGAGGTTCAACACCATTAACATATGGTGAAGATGGGGATTATGTTCTGGAATATGAGAACAATATCAATGCAGGAACAGCCACAGTAAAAGCGGTAGGTGTGAACAATTACAACGGCTCTGTTGAGCAGACCTTTGCCATATCGCCAAAGGATTTGACTTCTTTAACAAATGTTACTATTCAGGGAGTAACGGACAAGACCTTTACAGGGGAGCCAATCACTTTCCCTGAAGCAAAGGTGACATATGAGGATGAGAATGGAGCTGTAAAAGAGTTGTCTTCGGAGGATTATACCCTTTCATATAGCGACAGCGTAAATACGGATAAGAGTGTAAAAATTGGACCTGCTACGGTTAAAGCAACAGGAAAAGGAAATTACAAGGGCAGTATTTCTAAAACATTTGAAATTCTTCCAAAGACCTTTGAGGGATTAACCTTTACGGTTGCGGGAAGAACCATTACTTGCGAAAGTTCTCATAAGCAGCCGGATGGCAGCTATGAAATGGAGTCGGGATATACTGTTGTATATAATGGCTTGGCTCAGAATCCAACCGTTGTAATCAAAGAGGGAACTCAGGATTTGGCATATCATGGTGTAAACTATGATATTAAAAACAATATAAACGCGGGACGCGCATATGTAGATGTAACCGGAACATCACCGTATACCAACCAGACAGCAAAGGTTTACTTTACCATTGAGCCGAAGGAATTTGGGGATAACATTTCGATTTCTTCTATATCAAAACAGGCCTATACGGGAATTGGGGTGGAACCGAAGCCGGTTGTAAAGGATGGAACAA
>CAMFYL010000051.1 GCA_946002055.1 uncultured Roseburia sp. | reverse complement strand
GTGTTCACTGGTGCCAATGGCACCCAGATAAACACACATGAGTCTCACAATTTAAGATTTGCCAGGTCCTATGACCGAGGTTGTTGACAAATCACACCTTCGTGCAAGCTACTCCCTCACGGTTGTCTAAACAATATAAACTATTTTTTCTGTGGCGTCAATGTTTTTTCGGAAGTTGTCCCGGAAAATGCAGAGAATTTTCGGACTTATTCACCGCCACTTAACTGGGTGTCCACAATTAGGCAGGCCAGATAATATGCCATACGCTCCTGACCGTCTTCCAAATCGCAGCCCAGCAGCTCTTTTATTTTTCCCATGCGATATACAATGGTATTCTTGTGGATAAAAAGTTCATCTGCAACTGCCTTCACGCTTCCGTTATTTTTCAGATAGCAAGTTAAGGTTTGAAGAAAATCTGCATTGTGTTTTTTGTCATACTCCATAAGAGGCTCCAGTTTGTTTTTTCCCATTTCAAGGAGTAATGCCTCATCTTCCACAGAATAAAGTATTCTCTCCATCCCCAGATCATCAAATCTGGCAAATGGTTTACCCTGCCTTATGGCTACTCTTGTTGCATAGGCAGCTCTTCTATAAGAAGTCGACACATTGGATATGTCCCAAACCACAGAGCCTTCTCCACAGTATATGGCCTTGTCAGGCATACGGCGGGACGCACGCATAAGAAATCCGCTAACAATCTCATTCTTCTCCTCTTCGCTTACCTCGTTCATAATAACGGCGAAGAATCCGTCATAATAAAAGAAATGGGCATTATGAGATATGTTCTCCATATAAATCTGAAGTCGATATCCTATACGTTTTCTGTCAAGAGAGTCCATACTGTCCAAGTCATCTGTTGTGATAAGTACCACCTGAAATTTTCCGTCTACATCAAAGGAAGCTGACAGTTTTTCCCGATATTCATCTTCTAATTGCGGTGATTCGATGGATTTTATAAATGCAGCTGAGATCTGCTCGTCCGTTTCCGTCTGCAAGAAGATTCGAACCATAAGATCCTTCATCATCTCTGATACTTCAATATCCCAGGGTACTTCCAAAAGGGGCAAGTCATGGTCATTACAAAAATCTAAAAGCTTCTGTGGTATTTCCTTTATATAATAACCGGAGTTGATAATCCATCCTGCAGCATGGTGCTCGTCTAAAAGGGCTGCCAGCTCCAATAACTGATCCTCTGTATGAGCGCCATTCCCCAAGGTTACTGCCAACTCTTTTCCCTTAAAATTCTTGATAATGGTTTTGTCCTCAACCATCATGAGCCAACTAATAGAATTTGCCCATCCATTACGTCCAGCCAGCAGTTCCATATCATATTTATCACTGGAAATAATAAGCATGTCCTCAACTGTAAATCCCATACTCTTCCTCCCAAAATATTCATTTTGCTATCAAAATCATATCATATTTGTGACGACAGCACAATTAATTGCCGTATTTTTATTGTTATAGCACATTGTAACACAATTTCTATGTGCTATGATATTAATAGAAACAGACATAACCGGTTAACATTTCAGATTTATAAAGTTGGAGGTGTTCATTATGAGTTCAATTCAGTATTTTGACACATTTTCATTTAGTGCTCCAACACCTGAATGGGCGAAAGCAGAGCGCTATGACTATTGCGATCAGTCAGTTCGCAAGATTGGCAAGATTCATTCCATTGCCGACTTTTTTACCTGGTTATTTGAGTAACCACTTTTCATTTGCTAATTACGGATTTATTTGTCCCTCATAAATAAGGCTCGGTGTTTTCATTTCCACCGAGCCTATTTTTTCTTTTGTTCTACTTCCTTTTCTGCCTCTTTTATGCAGAATTCCTTCTTTTTTCCAGTTTTTTTACCAGAAGTCCTGCCACCACTGCCTCCAAAATGCCCAATACGACTCCCGCTATAATGTCTGTCGGAAAATGTACAAAGAAGTACATTCTGGAAAATGCAATCATCGCTGCCAGAACAATTGCTGCTATTCCCTGCTTCCTGTATTCTGCAAATTGCAAAATAGAAACCGCCACGGCAAAGGATGCCGATGCATGGCCGGATGGGAAGGAATAATCCTTTGGATTCTTGAGTAGAAGCATCACATCTGTATCAATCCAACAAGGTCTCGCCCTTGCCACCAGATTTTTTAATATTAAGTTTATGATTAGCACAGATAGCAGCAATGCGCCTGTTGAAGTCCAGGCGCATCTTTTGTCTTTGCATAGAATAAACATGAGGATGGTTATGGCAATCCATACCATTCCTGCATTACCAAGGGTGGTGATAAAAAGCATCACCTTGTCTAACACAGGATTGTGGATGGATTGCAAACTGTATAACAGCTCCATCTCCCAATCGAAATAAAAAACATTACCCATTTTTAGGCCTCTAATATCACCTTGCAGAATTTCTTCTTTCCTTTTTTCAGAATGAACTCCTCTGCAAAATCCGTTGCCTCATAAGCTGTATGTGTATCCGTTACCTTGTCTCCGTTTACAGACACACCGCCCTGCTCTACAGCACGTCTTGCTTCGTTACGGCTGGTAGCCAGGTTTGCACTGATTAACAGCTGTAAAATATCAACCTTTCCCTCTGTAAAAATATCAGATGTAATGGTCTCTGTCGGCATATTTGCCGCACTTCCTGTTGAGAACAATGCCTTAGAGGCATCTCTTGCTGCAACAGCCTCTTCCTCACCGTGAACAAGCTTTGTCAACTCGTAAGCCAAAATATCCTTGGCCTGGTTCAACTGAGAACCTTCCCATTTATCCATTTCCTCAATTTCTTCCAATGGAAGGAATGTCAACATACGAATACATTTAAGTACATCCTGGTCAGATACATTTCTCCAGTACTGGTAGAAGTCAAAAGGCGTTGTTTTGTTTGGATCAAGCCAAACCGCACCGGACTGGGTCTTACCCATCTTCTTACCTTCTGAGTTAAGAAGCAAATTGATGGTCATTGCGTAAGCGTCTTTCCCTAACTTACGACGAATCAACTCTGTACCACCAAGCATGTTGCTCCACTGATCGTCCCCACCGAACTGCATATTACATCCATATTTCTGGAATAACTGATAGAAGTCATAGCTCTGCATAATCATATAGTTAAATTCCAGGAAGCTAAGGCCCTTCTCCATACGCTGCTTGTAGCACTCAGCAGTAAGCATACGATTTACAGAGAAGTGCGGTCCAATATCTCGAAGCACCTCAACATAGTTTAAGTCCATCAACCAGTCTGCGTTATTCACAAGGATAGCCTTATCCTCAGAAAAATCAATGAAACGGCTCATCTGCTTTTTGAAACATTCCACATTATGAGCGATGGTCTCTGTGGTCATCATCTGACGCATATCGCTTCGACCGGATGGATCCCCAATCATAGCTGTTCCGCCACCGATTAAGACAACCGGCTTATTACCCGCCATCTGCAATCGCTTCATAAGACAAAGTGCCATAAAATGTCCCACATGTAAGCTGTCTGCTGTTGGATCAAAACCAATATAGAAGGTTGCTTTTCCATTGTTGATTAGTTCTTTGATTTCTTCTTCATCTGTTACCTGAGCAATCAATCCTCTGGCAACTAACTCGTCATAAATTGTCATCTTTGTACCGCCTTTTCTTACTTATGTATTATTCTTTTTCTTTCTAGCCTTTTCAGCTCGTTTTGCTTTTCTTTTTTCCCGTATTTCCTTTTCAGAGGGTTTTTCCTTCTTCTCTCTGTTATTACTGCTTGCTTTTTCTTTTACGTCTTTCTTATTCTTTTTCTGTTTTGATTTCTTAGCTTTCTTAACCTTCTTGCCCTTTGGTCTATTTGCTTCATAAACCCGTACTCTCTTTACCAGAGCATAATAGAAGGAAACAAGTGTTGCACTCAAAAGAAGTGCACCAATAATATCTGTCAACCAATGAACACCGGAAAGTAATCTTCCTACAACGGTTGCAACAAGAATTGCTGCTGAAATTATCTCTGTTATGATTCGAAGAACTTTCTTATTCTTAAATCTCTCATGAAACTGCATAATTGCTGTTGCCATGACGCAAACGACTAGCATAGTATGTGATGATGGATAAGATGCCTCTGGTTTTGTTGTAACAAGAACCGGTCTAAAATTCACTATGAAAATCTCAAACACAACGTAACATGCCACAATTAATACGTAAAGAAAGGCAAGAACAAACAAATCCTTATCTACTCTCCTAAGCTTTTGTCTGTTTACCCATTGTACCAAACCGTAAATTCCAAATCCTACCATATAAAGAATAGCAATTTTTCCAAGAATTTCTGTGATAGTGTACCACAAAAGACTTGTTCCAATCGTATCAAACACCGGCTTATTAATGGAAGCCAATCCAATTAAGGATCCTCCCAAACCTACCGGCTGGGTGTCCACATATACCAACAATCCTGTCAATACCATAAAAAGAACATAAAACAAAATGGTTGGCGTGAAATCGAATTTAACGATTTTCTTCAATACTTCTTTCATTGTCAATTTACCCCTCTCGCTTACGATTATGCTAAAAATCTATACCATTATATCATAATATATAAAAAGCGGTTCAAAAACTTGAACCGCTTAGAGGCGCCAACCAGATTCGAACTGGTGATAGAGGTGTTGCAGACCTTTGCCTTACCACTTGGC
>CAMFYL010000050.1 GCA_946002055.1 uncultured Roseburia sp. | reverse complement strand
AAGTCTTGCATACTCTGCCTCATCAATCTTATATTTTCTCCGAAGCAGCACATACATACCGAAAATGGTAGCAATCGGAAGTAAGGTCATTCCCAGCCGGAGTACAAAGCCCTGGGATGGCAGCACGTCTCCCAAATATGCGGTGGCTTGAAGCAAAACCTCTTCACTTGACATCTCCCCCTGGCCTGCCGCCATCTCCAGACCACTAATCTTACGGCTAGTGGCATAGATGCCGCTGAAAATCAAAACCAGTGTGGACAGTCCCTGATTGACACCGGCTGCCAGTTTCACACTAAAGGAACGAACTGCACTGATAACAGAGTCGTGGCGTTGGTGATACCGGTACTCATCATATTCAATGGTGTTGTTAATCATAACAATGACCGTTAGGTTGATAAGGCCCTGGCAGAAGAAAACCAAAAGCCCAATCACATTAATCAGAAGCACACTCTTTGGCAACAGATATCCAACCGACAGAAACATCATATAAAGCACTACGATTCCCACTGTGGAAATGGTAAGAACCTGACTCCTGCTGAGACGCTTCATAACAGACGCATAAGAAGCCTGGCTAATCAGTGTTCCAAGTCCATACATAACCGTAAACAGGAATACCAAGTCGCCACTCTTTGCATAGCCAAATTCCACATAAAAGAAGTTTACCCCAAAAATAATGAGCAGATTCTGACCGATATTAAACAATATGCTGGCAATACCTGCAGATACCAGCTGGTCATTTCTCTTGAAAATATGAAACATATCCTTAAGGGAGAGGGAATTTTCCGCCTCTTTCCTCTCCTGCTCCCTAACGCCCAAGGCTGTTATCGTCTGGAACAATATAAACGCCAGCGCCACCACAAGGGCAATGACCCGATACGCCTTTACGGCATTTCCCGCAATCACAGTTGGCACAATGCCTGCCACCAAAAACTGTCCAATACAGGTAAACACACTCATGGTTGTCACCAACACATTTCTCACCCCTGCATCAGAGCTGAGGGAGGGCAACATACCCCAATATGCAATATCATTCATAGTATAGGTCATTCCCCAAAGCAGATATCCAATGGAATAGAACACAACAAATCCCCAGCCCCTTGGGCGAATGGTAAACAGGGCAATGATCACTGCCGCATTTAGTATGGCACCCATCAAGATCCATGGCTTGAACTTGCCCATTTTCATCTTGGAATTCTCGATGATAATGCCCATCATCAAGTCATTGACTGCGTCCCATACCATGCAAGCCACCATGCTGGCAGAGATCACCGCAAACTGAGCTGTTGTCAGATTCATTGTGTACTGCACATACAAGATTAAGTACATACTCACCAAAGCATATGCTGCATCCCTTCCCACTGCACCCACGCAATAGGACCATTTCGTTTTCTTTGTCATAACTTCTCCCCCTAACGATTTGCCTTCTCAACCATCTTTTTTATCCAGCTGTATTTGATGATACCACCACTTTGATTTACTACAGAATCCATATTTCCATCGCAGATTCCCTCCAGCATCATCATAACCTCCGGATCATCCTTTGGCTTACCAAAATTCATCAGACGTCCTACTCTCTTTGCAAGCCAAAATAACATTTTTCCCCGGGTGCTAACCTGCGCCAATTGGCGAAGAGAGCACTTCATAGAAAGCTCACCCCTATTTATGTCTGTGAAGTTAGATAGGGGACTTCCATATAACTTCACGAAGTCTTTCTGACTTGGAGAAAATGCTTTATTCTCCGGGAAGTAGGATGGAAGCTGTTCCCTCTGATTCTCCAACGGTCTTTGTCCCTGCAGAGAAACGCCTTCCTGCAAGCGGATATCTCTTACAGATGCACCTACACAAATATCATATTCTCCTGCTACACAGACAAATGCATTCTGCTTCACATCAAAAATAGAAAAGGCCCGCTCATCCAAAAGAAAGATCACTTCTTTTGTCTCTCCCGGCTCCAGATATACCTTTGAAAAGCCCCTAAGTTCTTTTGTGGCACGAATCATGTTCTCTCTGGGGTTTCTTACATAAAGCTGTACCACTTCTTTTCCCGGCACCTCTCCCGCATTGGTTATCTGGCAGGTAGCCTTAAATGTATTGCCTGTCTTTTCCACTTTGAGATTATCATAAGCAAAGGTTGTGTATGAGAGGCCATAGCCAAACTCATAGCGAACCGGTACATCAAAAGTCTCATAGTAGCGATATCCCACATAAATACTCTCCCGATATTCCACATCCTGAACACGGGGAGCGTTATATCCAAACTGATGATAGCAGGGCACATCTTCCACATGAAAAGGCCATGTTTCAGCAAGTTTTCCACAAGGATTTGCTTTTCCCAGCAACAGGTCAACAGCGGCCTCTGCCACTGCCTCTCCCCCAAGATACATCATGAGAATTGCCTTGGTCTTATCAGCCGCTGACATATCATAAGGGGAGCCCCCAAAGGAGAGGAATGTCACCTGATCGTCCATCCGGCAAATCTCTCTTAAAAGCTTATCTTGGTTCTTCGGCATATCGTAGGTTCTTCGATCGTAGCCTTCCCCTTCCGTCACGTTGGTAAGGCCACCGCAAAACAACACCTTTCTCCCCTGGTCCTTTGCCAGTTGCACCCGGCCTATTGCCTCCTGCTCAAGCGCCTGATTTGGCGTTGTATTCTCCTGTAAATATCCCTTGGCGTAAACTACATCTACCCCCGCCTCTGCCAACGCCTGAAGCAGGTTTTTCAGTGGTGCCGTGCGAATATGACTACTGCCTCCGCCCTGAATCCTGACCTCCTCTGCCATAGACCCAATCACAAGAAGCTTTGTATTTGCACAAAACGGTAATATCCCTTCATTCTTAAGAAGTACTGCGCTTTCTGTGGAAATCTCCTTAGCCAATAAATGATGTTCTTCCTCCCGGCTCTTACTAAGCCGCGGTGGATAGTTTTTCACCAAGTCACACACCTTACCAACCGCACGGTCTAGCGCCTCCTGAGACAGCTTGCCCGATGACAGCGCCTCTTTCATATCTTCCATATGATTGCCGTGGCTATCCGGCATTTCCAAATCCATTCCCGCCTCAATACAAGCCGGCAAATCTACACAGGCACCCCAATCTGAAATCACGCACCCTTCATACTTCCACTCATCCCGCAAAATCTCCGTAAGCAAATGCTTATTCTCACAGCTGTGAAGGCCATTCAAGCGATTATAGGACGCCATAATAGTTGTTGGTTTGGCCTCCTTTACGCACATTTCAAAGGCCGTCAAATATATCTCACGCAAAGCCCTCTCATCAATCTGGGCATTCATTGTCATACGACAAGTCTCCTGAGAATTTCCTGCAAAATGCTTCAGAGAAGTACCCACGCCTTTTTTCTGCATTGCCTTCACAAATGCCGTGGACATTTTCCCTGCCAAATAAGGATCTTCCGAAAAATACTCAAAGTTGCGCCCACAAAGAGGCGACCTCTTTATGTTGGTTCCCGGTCCCAGCACAACAGACACCCCGTGTTCCCTAGCCTCCTCGGAAATCGCCACCGCCATACGGCCTACCAGCTCCGGATCAAAACTACAAGCTGTTGCAGATGCCGTAGGAAAGCAAGTAGCCTCATAAGAATCGTTATTGCTCTTAGCATTTTCTTCCTGAGCTCTTAGGCCATGCGGTCCATCTGCCACATGAATTGAGAGCTTCTTTCCTTCCAAATCCTGCGTATGCCACATTCCCTTTCCTGTCACATACCTCATCTTCTCTTCCTGTGTCATCATAACATTCACCCCCACAATCTCTATACCACCATCATACTTCCCTTCCCTTTTTTCTCATATCATAATTTCCATATTTATATCTATATTTCTTGACATTTCAAACTTTTTATTGAATACTACCAGTAGCAGAAAGGGACGCTATTCCTAAGACAAAAGGAGAGATTATGACAAACCCTAAGGATATCCAAACCCGTTTAACCGAAGAAGAATTCCAAAATATTGAAACAGCGGCTATTCACACCTCCTATCGTCAGGAAAAAGCCATACTGGAGTGCGTGAAGGCGGGAGATTTAGAGTTATTGCAAAAGACGTATCAGAATCTGCCTGCCGTTCGCTATGGAAGAATGAGCAGTTCTTCTAATCCGATAAAGCAGTTGTTTTATGGAGGCATCGCCAACACCACCCTTGTGACCCGGTATGCCATCGAAGGAGGAATGGACGAGGAGAGAGCGTTTTCTCTCAGTGATATTTATATTAAAAAAATGGAACGTGCTACAAAGGAACAGGATTTAGAAGAACTGAATATGCAGATGGCTATTGACTTTACAAAGCAGGTGGCGATGGCAAAAGAGAAAGCCCGCTCTCACTATTCCACTCCTATTTTGCAGACTATGCATCTGATTTACGAGCACAGTCATGAAAAGATTTTGCTTGAAGATTTGGCAAGTCAGGTAAATCTAAGTCCCAAGTATCTCTCAGCGCTGTTCAAAAAGGAGACCGGGCAGACCATCAGCAATTATATTTTGCATACAAGAATTGAGGAGGCAAAACATCTCCTCACATACACAGACTACTCCAGCAGTCAGATTAGCGAACATCTGGCATTTCACTCACAGAGTTATTTTATCCAAGTCTTTAAGAGCACAACAGGATTGACACCAAACCAGTATAGAAACAAACAAGGTCTTATCAACTAGTGATA
>CAMFYL010000049.1 GCA_946002055.1 uncultured Roseburia sp. | reverse complement strand
GCCATATGTAGATGTCTCAAATCCCAAAATACACATGAAGATTGGTGATAACAAAAGCAGGCCCCAGGCAAATACTCTCTCATGGCCAAATGCTTCTGCCAAATCCGCATACATCTTGTACTGAATCACAAGCGCCCAAATCATAATGGCAAATACAGCAATAATTAGAACAACACCTGCAATAATGCCACCCATACTGCCGGCAGCAATGCCATATGCCATAAGTCCTCCGGCTGCAAGTGAAACAACTGACGTAAGAACAACTGAAACAATCAACTTCACAAAGCCATCATTGTGAGCAATCTGAAACAACATATAAACGTTGTAAACAGGAATCAAGCCTTTCCAACCTGGCTCCCCTGCCTTCGTAAACACCTTCCACAGTGCAACAAGCAACAACACTGTTACTGCTAATGAAATAAACATTACTTCTCCTCCTAAAATAATTATTTATACTCATTATGACAGATTTGGGTATGATGCGCAACCTGTCATTCGGTTAGATATCTCTCCTTAAAATCAGCTGCCGGAATCGGTTTTGACAATAAATACCCCTGATACATATCACATTGTTTTTGTTGGAGATTTTCCCTCTCTTCGTCTGTTTCAACTCCCTCTGCGATGACTTTGAGACCAAGATCATGACTTATCTCAACCATATAGCCAATCAGCTTTTCCACCTTAGGATTCTTCATCTTTACAATAAAGGATCGATCAAGCTTTACCGTATCAATGCCGTCCATCGTCAACATAGGAATGGAGGAATACTCTGTTCCCACATCATCTAAGGATACGCCAAATCCCAGCTTCTTCAATTCAGAAATCTCCTTCTCCAGCCGCATATTATCAATGGCCTGGGTAGATTCTGTAATTTCAAATTCCAGCTGTTCTCTCCTCACATCATATTTGTTGCAGATAGAAATGATGTTAAAAATGTAGTCATTCTCCGCCATGGTAATACGAGACATATTAACAGAAATCTTAAAGGTGTGATTTCCTTTTCTTGAGAGACGATCTAAAAACTTACAAGCCTCCTCCAAAATATAAAAATCAACCAATGGAATCAGCTTTTCCTTTTCCAAAACAGGAACAAACTCATATGGTGGAACCACTGTTCCATCTGCAGCAATGCGACGAACAAGCGCCTCTGCCCCCACCACATTCTTACCGTCAATGTTTGCCTTGGGCTGCAAATACATCACATAACGTCCCTGTTTCATATCCTCCTGTAATTCATCCAGTAGCTTGGAACGCCTTTTGGACTGGGTGTTGCGTCGTTCCTCGTAGTATCGCTGCTTTTCCACATACATCAGCTGCTCTGCCTGACTGGTGCGCCTCTTAATATCCGATACATGATCCTTCCAAATATATCCAAGACTTGCTATCTCATCATGATCATAAATACAATTTAGCAAATGATTCACACGGCGCTGAAACTCCATTTTTTCGATGTTAGGAATGATAACAACAAACTCATCGCCGCTGACACGGAACACATTTTCCTTGGAAAACGCTTCCTTCAACATGGTTGCAAAGTCGATAATCATATGATCCCCGTAGACGTGACCCATGGTGTCATTGACCTCCTTCAGGCCATTTACATCCGCAAACACCACACCTACCTTTGACTGACGGTGTTCCTTACAGTATGCAATATATTGGTCGAAAGAGTTACGATTCCTCACACCGGTAAGTGCATCATGGTAGCTAATGTCAAGGAGTTTTCCATGATTCTCTCGCAGCTCCTGTTCCTGTAAAATCTCCTTGGTAACATCCTGAAATGTAACATAATAATTTCTACAAGTATCGCTGACCTGCTTCGATGAACACTGGGAGTAAACCCATATGGTTTTATTCTCGTCGGAGCCGCGAAGGCGAAAGGTGCAATTTGTGATTGGGATACGATGGCTTTCCTGAAGCATTTCCCGGACTAAATAGACGTCCTCATGATGACAGAATGCGTAGATATTCTGACCAAACAGCATCATCAGCTGCTCCTTTTCCCAATTTCTGGAGACACCATCCAATAACTCCCCTATGTAATTGCTGAAGGAAACCAAGGAATCATTAACCGCAATTATGGTTGTATCCTCACCCTCCACAGAAAAAATCAACAGCCCCACAGGAACACTATTGGCAATGTCCATCCACATATTGCTAGACTCTTCCAGCTTAATCTGTGCGCCCATCAGATGGGTAATATCGGTATAGGATATGCAAAGAACATTGTCCCCTTGATATGTGGTTTTCTTAGCTTTGCTAAGCACCCAAATCACATTCCCCTGCTTACATAGCATACGGCAAGTCTCAATTCCGTCTCCTGCCTTTTCTACCTCGTCTGTAGCGCGGGCAATATACTCTCGATCTGCGGGATACACAATATCCTTATCACACGCAAGCACACTTTGCATCTCTTCTCTTTCATACCCCAACATAGATGCAAAGCTGTCATTGAAATACAGTGGAGCGTATTCATGATTCCCAACTTCTTTTAGAATTAACATCCCCGACTGAAAACAATTGATGATGTCCATTATTCTTCCCCCAAGTAACTATCCTTTGTAAATATGCTATATTATTATACCACACAAGTGAATTTTTGTATATCAATATCTGTTATGTACCTTCTCTGCAAAGCAAAGCACATCCTGAATCTTAATCGCTGTTCCGTCATCCAAAATGGCCATGCCACTCATTTTCCCAAATACCTGATGCTGGTCACTGACAATCAATTTGTAATCCAGCTTGGCGCATCGGTCTAATACCGGTTCAAAATCCATCTCAAATCTTCCGTCACTGGAGGAAAACTTCCAGGGCTTCAAATAATCATCCTCCGGAATATGGAAAGTTACATCATCAATTTTATGGGCTACGCCATCATAGAAAAGAATATTCTCACTTGCCGCCGATGTATCACCAAATCCATAACCAATATTAAACCCAAAGCTATGACCATCCAGATCGCAGTTACCAGAGCCCCAGAACCACGTGTTATCATAGGTCCACACCCCCCGGCCCCAGTCCAGGGTTCCAAAGTTTCTCTCCGGCGCAAATTCGTAAAGCTTGCCGTCGTATTTTGCCCAACCGGAGGCCCTCATGCAGTTAATCTTCTGGTTATAATAAAAGTGCGCTTTCTTTGGCCAAGGCGTAGCAATGACCATCGTATCCATATCCGGTTGCTGCAGTAAAATATCACAGGTGAAATCCTTCTCTTGATAGAAGTTCTTGTATTCACATATGATATGTCTCGTATGCTCCCCAAGAAGATACTGTAATTTCAATCTGCCATTGTCATAGACAATATCTCCTTTTGAACTGTCCTCCGGCAAATGTAACTTCCCCATGGGAAAGGCATCGAGAATGGTCTCTGTATGCTCCCATCCCTCTGCAAAATTCAAAAGTGACACAGACTGCAGCCCCACATATCCATCATCAGAAATGGTAAATGCCACTGCGAAATCATCCCCAACCACCAAGTAGTAATCCCATTCCTTAATGCGCAACTTCGGGGCCTTAATATCCGCTCTGCGATATTGCTGCAGCTGCTTTTTCGACCATCCCGGTTCCGCAATATTCCCCTTGTGGTCTAATAATCCCTGCCCCTTGGTAATCTCATGATTTCTCATAGTGCAAATCCTCCTCACCCAATGTCTTTTTCTCACCAACCACATCTTTATGTATATTATATAACATATTCTAAAAATGGGTATAAAAAAGAGGCTGAAATTATCAGCCTCCCTTTTCATACTTTCTCGCACATTTCATCTGCCAATCTTATTAAATCTTCGTATGGAATTCCCGTAAGTATTTCTATCTCGTCATATGGCTTATCTGCTCGAATCATGTTACGTGCGACACATTCTATTCCACGCTCCAGTCCCTTCTCGTATACACCTTCGCTTAAATTACACATCTCCTGCACCTCGCTTTCAAATTGTTCCGTCATTGGAACATGAAACTTATCTTCTAATATATTCCTCTTCTCATCCGCTGTTCTATCTTGGGAAAGCAGTACCTCTAAAAACTCCAGAAGTCCTGTATATCCTTCCATCTCTGGCTCTCCCAAGCACACCATCACTACGCTGAGCAAATCATAATTCTCCTTACGCTCCACCGCCTGCCCAACAAGGCATTCCGGTTGTATTGCATATCGTGTGATTGTATTCTGAAATTCCTTGGGCGGGTTGGTACATATCCAGATAGAATACACCTTGCCCTCAGTTAAAGAGCCATCTTCTACAGTCGCTCCACTCACAACAGGTGATGTTGCCTGCACATTGCTCTCATCCTTATGGACGCCCACCACACCGATCTGTGGTTCTCCTTGAATATACCTCTCAGCAATCTCATCCACGGTACAAGCCCCGTACTCCGCAGCACACGCCTTCAAGATATGCGCCAACACAATCTTATTACCCAGCAGCTTCTTCGCCGCCTCATCATATCTTGCATTGCTCTGTGTCTGCGCAATCATCTGGGAAAGGTACGTCTTTCTCTCCCACGAAACATTCCCCATAAGCACTTCCTCCTATGTGTTTGCAGGAGGTTCTAGAGCAACCGTGACTGCATCCTTCGGTCAAAATCGAATCTCCTGCTTTTTAGATGTTGGATTTAAAGCATAGATTTCGAAATGAAAGACCTTAGAAATGAAAGACCATGTTTAGAAATATAATGCTTTAGATGATTATAACATCCTCCAAAGAAGATTTGCAAGAAAAATGTATCAAAAATGATAACTAATCAAAAATCGGACCATTAGGGACAGACATGGGTTCCATTAGGGACTGTCACTAATGGCTCCCTTCAAGGGTTCGAGCAATAGAAAAGAGGCTGTTATAAAACAGCCTCTGAATCATATTATACACTCTCACAAACCTTATCTGCCAACTTCATTAAGTCCTCATAGGATATGCCTGTAAGCATCTCGATTTCATCCAATGGTTTGTTTGCACGAAGCATATTG
>CAMFYL010000048.1 GCA_946002055.1 uncultured Roseburia sp. | reverse complement strand
ATCGACTATCGACAGAGCAATGGTCTTTTTTCGTCCCCGGAGGATCTGATGAAGGTATCAGGTATTGGACAGAGCACATATAAGAAGTTAGAAGGTGCTATAAGAGTGAATTGAGGATTTGGTATGTCAAAAAAGGTATTAGTTGTTGATGACGAGAAATTAATTGTAAAGGGCATTCGCTTCAGCTTAGAGCAGGATGGAATGGAAGTGGATTGCGCATACGATGGACAGGAGGCCTTGGATATGGCTACTGCCAATGAGTACGATATGATTTTGCTGGATGTGATGCTTCCCAAGATGGACGGCTTTGAGGTGTGCCAGCGTATTCGAGAATTCTCGAATATGCCGATCGTAATGCTGACAGCCAAAGGGGATGATATGGATAAGATTCTTGGCCTGGAGTACGGTGCAGACGACTATATTACCAAGCCATTTAACATTCTGGAGGTTAAGGCTAGAATTAAGGCGATTATGCGCCGTACAACACCAGCGGTTGTGAAGGAACAGAAGCTGACACAGATTCACAGCGGAGATGTGATGATGGATACAGAGAGCCGTAGACTGTTTATTCAGGATAAGGAAATCAACGTTACCTCCAAGGAATTCGATATGTTACTTCTCTTGGTGACAAATCCCGGCAAGGTATACAGTCGTGACAGCCTCCTTGAGACCATTTGGGGGAAGGACTATCCCGGAGATGCCAGAACGGTAGATGTTCATATTCGTAGATTGCGGGAGAAGATTGAGCCCAATGCCAGCGAGCCACGTTACGTTCACACCAAGTGGGGCGTGGGCTATTACTATCAACAGTAACAGAGGATATGCATGAAGAAGAAGTTTAATCTGAAGGATTTTTTTCATAGTTTTCGAACTCGTATTGCGGTACTGGTACTACTTGTGGGAGTGGTGCCATGTACCGTATTTGTCGTATCTTTTTCTTCCCTTTATGAGAAACAGTCGGTAAACAGCGATGTCAATGACTTGGTGGAAAAGGGACAGATTCTGAACAAACAGATTGTTTCCAGTGGATATCTCAACCAGCAGGAATCCGAATTGGTGGATAATCAGTTAGAGGTGTTGTCTACCAGTTTGTCGGGCCGAATTATGGTTGTTGATAATACCCTTACCATTGTCAAGGACACCTATAACGCAGATGAAGGTAAAACAATCATCTGGGGAAATGTGGTAAGTACCTTTCAGAACAAGACAACATCCCTATATGATGATGAAAATGACTATCTTGTAGTTACTGTTCCCATTAAGTCAGACGGTGATGATGATGTGTTAGGCGTTTTGGTTATGAATAAAACCATGTCCTATATTGATACCAATTTGGAATTTTTCCAGTCCTTGTCCATTATTATGTGCCTGATTTTGTATATTATTGTTATTGTGCTGGCGATGTTTACTTCCAACCGATTTACCCGGCCATTTTACAAATTCTGCGATTTGATTGAGGAAGTGGAGAAAGGTGCCAGCCAGGAGGTTGTGGTATTTGACGATTTCACCGAGACCAAAGAGGTGTCAGAGAAGATGAACAGCTTCCTAAATCGCATGCGCGTGGTGGACGAATCCAGACAGGAGTTTGTATCCAATGTGTCTCACGAGCTGAAAACACCACTGACGTCTATGAAGGTTTTGGCTGATTCCCTAAATGGACAGGAAGATGTGCCGGTGGAGCTGTATCGTGAGTTTATGCTTGATATCGGAGAAGAAATCGAGCGTGAGACAAAGATTATTAACGACTTGCTTTCTATGGTTAAAATGGACAAGGCGGCAACAACCTTAAATATATCACCGGTAAATATGAATGAGCTGATTGAGCTGATTCTAAAGCGCCTGAAGCCAATTGCAGAGAAGCAGCATGTGGAGGTTGTGCTTGAAAGCTTCCGCCCGGTAACTGCTGAGATTGATGAAGTGAAGTTTACACTTGCCATAACAAACCTTGTGGAAAATGGTATTAAGTACAACAAGGAAGGCGGTTGGGTTCACGTATCGCTGAACTCTGATCATCAGTATTGCTACATTAAGGTGGAGGATTCCGGTATGGGTATTCCACAGGAAAGCTTAGATCATATTTTTGAACGATTTTACCGTGTTGACAAATCTCACTCCAGAGAAATCGGAGGAACGGGACTTGGTCTTGCCATCGTTAAGAGTGCTGTCTCTATGCACAATGGTGATATTAAGGTTCACAGTGTGGAAGGGGAAGGCACCATGTTTGATGTGAGACTGCCTTTGAATTACATTGCAAAGGAGGTCCGATAAATGAGAAAAAGATGGATTGCTTGGATGCTTTTGGTGGCACTTGTTCTTTCTCTTTTTACAGGATGTAAGAGGGAAAGTTCAGAGAATAGCACCAAGATTTATTATATGGATGCCCTTGGCAATGGACTTGTAACGGAAGAACACGTGCTTAAGTCCGAAAGCCGGGAGAAGCAGGCCAAAGAGATTATGAAGCTTTTGGCAAGCACACCGGAAAATGCCAATTATCGCAGAACCATTCCCGAGGGAGTGGAGGTCTTAGATATTGTATTTGACAAGGGAACCATAACCATTAATTTTGATCACAACTACGAGGATGTAACAGGATATACGGAGGTATTGATTCGAGCAGCAATTGTAAAGAGCTTATTGCAGATAAAGGGCGTGGAAAGTGTCACCTTTTATGTGGCAGATAAGCCACTGCTCGACAGCAAGGGTATTCTGGTGGGAAGCATGAGTGGTGAAACCTTTATTGAGGATTACGGACAGGAGACAGACAGCCTGATTAAGACCACTCTTACACTTTATTTTGCCAGTGCAGATGGACAGTCTTTGGTGAAGAAATATGTAGATGTTTACTACAATAATAATATTGCCCGAGAGCGCTTGGTTATTGAGAATCTGATTAAGGGCATAGACGAACAGGATGCCAAGTCTCCCATTCCTTCGGGAACGAAGCTGCTAAATATCACCGTTACCGACGGTGTGTGTTATGTGAATTTTGATTCCACCTTCTTAAACGTGGATTCAGGAATGTCAGCCGATGTTGTTGTGTATTCTATTGTGAATTCTCTTACAGAATTAGATAACATCAACAAGGTGCAGTTACTTGTAAACGGTGCTTCTTCTGTTGCAGGAAATAACAGTATGATAAAACTTGGCACATCTTATGAGCGAGATGCCACCAAGGTGATAGAAGCAGTAGAACGAGAAATTTTAAATGAGGATGAGACGAAATGACAAAGAGAATCTTATGTCAGTTTGTGACATTGTTTCTCCTTGGAATGGGAGTTGGCCTCTGTGGTAGTGTGTTATGTGCCATGGGAGCGATACTGTTTTTGGGGTATCTTCTGTGGCACATAAGAATCACTTGGTCGCAAGGTTTTGGGCGCGTGGCGGTTGTACTTACCGCTATGGCCTGCCTTGGTTTGGGATTTGGACGGGGAGCGATATATAAGGGCAGGCAAGCTAATATCGAAGCGTTGCTCCAGTCAGCAGAAACCATTTCCTTTCAAGGGGAGCTTTACAAAAAAGAAATTCAATCAGAACGAACAATCTATTATTTGCAGGATGTCATCTTGCAGAGGGAAGGACAAACCATAAAATGTCCGGCCCTACTTCTTTATCCGGATTCGGATGACGATTCCATAGGAACAATTATCATAGGAAAGGCAAAAGTAAAACCGTTTCAGAATAGAAGAAACGAGGGAAACTTTGACCAGAAAAGCTTTTATCAAAGCAACGGTATTTTTGCCCAATTGGAAAAGCCAATCATACAGAAACGGCTTGTGCCAAGGTGGTCCTTAGGTCAGAAACTATATGACATAAAAAAGAATATTGGTGCGGTGTATGCTACCTATTTGCCGGCAGAGGAAAGTGGCATTATGACCACCATTGCGTTGGGAGACAAGGAGTGCTTAGAGCAACAGGCAAAGGATTTGTTTCGCATGGCCGGACTTTCCCATATTCTAGTGATCTCAGGATTGCATATCTCTGTTGTTGGAATGTTTCTCTACGGAAGGCTACGCAAGATGGGCTTGGGCTTTGTCACCGCAGGGGGAGTATCCTTTGCCTTGGTATTGTTCTATGCCCTTATGAGTGGTATGGGAAATTCCACCCTTCGCGCCGTTGTGATGTATGGAGTACTTCTCATGGGGGAAGTGTTGGGGGAGGCCTACGATTCTTTGACAGCGTTGGCATTTGCCGCTTTCGTCATGACCTGGATCAATCCGCTGCTTTTGACAAACTCCGGCTTTTTTATGTCCTTTGGAGCGGTGATTGGTGTGGTGACTGTAGGAAAGCGGCTTGCTTCGGTTGTGGGCCAGATGTGTCTGGAAGGCAGAAACCGTAGGAAAGGAGACGTAGAACACTCAGAAATAGTTCAGATAGCAGAAACAGACAAGAAAAGTAACAGGTTAGAACAGTTGCGGGAAAGCAACGGACGAAGTAATGGAGTGAATCAGATATCAACCATGCTGGGGGTTCAACTGGTTTTACTGCCTCTGTTGGCAATGTATTTTTATGAGGTGCCGCTTTATAGTATGCTTCTGAATTTGTTGTTGCTACCCTTTGTGGGAATTTTGCTGGGGGCAGGCTTACTGGGAGGAATCCTTGGTCTGTTTGCCCCGTTGTTGGCACGTGTATTACTTACTATTTGCCATTTCTTGATTTACGGATATGAATGGGTGGCGGATGCTTCGCTGCATTTGCCGGGAGCGAGACAGATTCTGGGGTGTCCGAAGATATGGCAGGTGATTTTGTTTTATATCATCTTATATGTGGCCTGCTATCGTTGGCAACGGTGGAAGACATTTCTTGGAATTGCCGTGGCTGTTCTTGTTCTTTGCATCACACCCCATAGGGGATTTGAGATGGATATCCTTGATGTGGGGCAGGGGGATGCCATCTATTGGCAAAGTGAGGAGGGCGAGACCTTCTTTGTAGATGGTGGAAGCAGTGATGTAAAGGAAGCTGGCAAGTATCGAATTTTGCCGTTTCTGAAGTATCGGGGCATCCGGCACATAGATTATTGGTTTGTGTCTCACACCGATGAAGATCATATTTCCGGCTTGCTGGAATGTATGCAGCAGGGATATGAGATCAAGCATCTTGTCTTTTCTAAATATGTGGTGAAGGATGACAACTATGAGAAACTGGTTGCAGAGGCGAATAAGTGTGGTGTGCCTATTTCTTACATAACAGAAGGTGATGTTTGCCTGACCAAAAGCATGAAGATTACATGCCTTGCTCCAACAGCAAAGGATTCCCGTGATTCAGGCATTTGTCAGGATGCCAATGCCATGTCTATGGTTTTGCTGGTGGAAGCGGAGGGAGACTCGAAGAACAGTTTCAGAGCTCTTCTGACAGGGGACTTACCGGTAGAGCAGGAGCGGCGACTTCCACTTGCACGCATAGGTCAGGTGGATTTGTACAAAGCCTCTCATCACGGCTCTAATTCATCTTCTGCCCAGGAGATGCTAGATGCCATCAAGCCCACAACAACTGTTATTTCCTGCGCTCTCCGTAATCGCTACGGCCACCCGGGCCAGGAAGCCATCGATCGTATGAATGCCGTGGGCAGCAACATTATCTATACCATGAAGTCAGGGCAAATCAAGATAGGTCCAGCCGATATAAGGCAGCAAGTAGCTGAAGCGGGGCCTATAGGAACAAACTAATCAAAAAAGTCCCCGCAGGCCAGTCGCCGCAAGATTGTAAGTAGCTGAAGCGGGGCCTATAGGACCAAACTAGCCTCAAAAGCCCCCGCAGGCCAGGCGACGAGAGAATGCAAGTAGCCCAGGCGACGAGAGAATGTCAGTAGCCCAAGCGGGGCCTATAGGACCAAACTAGCCCTAAAAGCCCCCGCAGGCCAGACGACGTGAGGATGCAAGTGAGTCAAGCGGGGCCTATGGGAACAAACTA
>CAMFYL010000047.1 GCA_946002055.1 uncultured Roseburia sp. | reverse complement strand
AAGGGATTCGGTAGTGAGAATATGAGCCGCGTCTTTATGTTAAAGCCGGCAGACGGAATCGAAGGTGTGAAGAATGCCATTTTGACAGCAGTAAAGGATGCGGGACCAAATGCCTGCCCACCTATGGTGGTTGGTGTTGGTATCGGTGGAACCTTCGAGAAGTCAGCAATTATGGCAAAGCAGGCCCTTACCAGAAATCTTGAGGACAAGCCTCAGATTCCTTGGGTGGCAGAGTTGGAACAGGAGATGTTAGATAAAATTAACGGTCTTGGTATCGGCCCGGGAGGACTGGGTGGAACCACCACTGCGTTGGCTGTAAACATCAACACCTATGCAACCCATATCGCAGGACTTCCGGTGGCAATTAACATATGTTGCCACGTTAATCGCCATGTAGTGGAAATAATTTAGGGGGATTATAATGCAGAATATTCTTGTAGTTGTAGATATGCAAAATGATTTTATTGACGGAGCCCTGGGAAGTAAGGAGGCAGAGGCTATTGTTCCTAAGGTTGTAGAGAAAATCAAAGGTTTTGATGGTAGGGTGATTTTTACCAGAGATACTCACGGGGATGATTACATGAATACCCGGGAGGGAAAGCATCTTCCCGTGCCTCACTGTATTAAGGGAACCCATGGATGGGAGATTCGTTCTGAGTTATCAGAGTTTTGTAAAGAACAGCCGGTGGACAAGCCAACCTTTGGTTCTGTGGAATTGGGAGAAATGCTTGTGAAAGCCAATGAGGAGGAAGCTATTAGCACCATAACTTTTATTGGACTTTGCACAGATATTTGCGTAATTTCCAACGCCATGATAGCAAAGGCATCTTTACTGGAAGCGGATATACTGGTAGATGCAGCCTGCTGCGCAGGAGTGAACCCGGAAAGTCATAAGAATGCATTGGAAGCTATGAAGATGTGTCAGATTACAATAATAAATGAGTAGGAAAAAGAAATGGATAAGAAGATTACAACACCAATAACAGAAGAAATTGCGCAGGAGTTGACGGCAGGAGATTATGTGTACCTGTCGGGAGAAATCTATGTGGCAAGAGATGCAGCCCACAAGAGAATGATGGAGGTTTTGGATAGGGGAGAAGCCCTTCCTATTGATATTGAAAACGCTACTATATATTACATGGGTCCATCCCCGGCCAGAGAGGGACGGCCCATCGGATCTGCGGGACCAACCACAGCCAGCCGTATGGACAAGTACGCTCCCACACTTTTAGACCTGGGACAGAAAGCTATGATTGGCAAGGGTAAGCGTACGAAGGAAGTGCTAGATGCCATTGTTCGCAACAAAGCAGTGTATTTTGCGGCAGTGGGCGGAGCAGGAGCACTCCTTTCTAAGTGCATTGTAGAATCAGAAGTTATATGCTATGACGATTTGGGAGCAGAAGCCATTCGAAAGCTTAAAGTTCAAGATTTTCCGGTGATTGTTGTAGCAGATTGCCACGGCAATAACCTATACGAGACAGCAATTTTGGAGTACTGTAAGGAATAAAGGGATGAAAATAGAATTGTTGGGTTGTATTCCTATTGAGGAATTAAGTTCCAAAATTTCATAATATATAAGGGGGAAGGAAGTTATGAAGAAAAAAATTTTGTTGTGTATGGTATCTGTATTATTGATCTTTACCGCCTGTTCTGCAAAATCGGGAAATGGCCAGGAGACAGCGGAGAAATTTTTGCAGGCTGTGTTTGATGTGTCAGAAGATGATGTAACAGAATTTATGAGTGTAGAAACAGAAGAAGATTTGAATAACTGGGTGTCGGATAGGTATGGGGAATATCTGACAGATTATGGTATGGTAAATGCTATGCAGAATCGTATGGTTGCTGCAGGTATAGAAATGAAGAATATGGGTAAGGAGTATAAGGACCCAGAAATTAAAGTTGAGAAGAGGAAGAATGCCGGGGATGAGAACTGGATGAATTACCAGGTATCCTTCTCGTCAGAAGATTTGGAGCTTACATACTCTGGAAGTATGCTTCTAGTCCAACAGGATAAAAAATGGAAAATTGAAAAGATTATGAGAAACAATTAGTTTCGCCAACGCTTGATTTTATATTAACAGGCCATTGACACCTTGGATAGAAACAAGTACAATGGCCACATAAATAAATATTCTTCAGGGCAGGGTGTAATTCCCTACCGGTGGTATAGCCCACGAGCCGCAAGGCATGATTCGGTGAAACTCCGAAGCCGACAGTATAGTCTGGATGAAAGAAGAAGTGATGCGCAGGCAGTATGCTTGTATTTTGCGCGCGTAATCATTGCTCTGAGATGTGTATACATTTCAGAGCTTTTTTATTGGAAGGATGTAGTGTCTTTTGCCCTGAACATTTTTGTTCAGGGTTATTTTTTTGGAGGAAAAGTGATGAGTGATGAAGAATATATGAGGCTGGCTATGGAATTGGCCAAAAAGGGATGTGGCTTTACATCGCCAAATCCCATGGTGGGAGCTGTGATTGTGAAAGATGGAAAAATAATAGGCCAGGGATGGCATGAAAGATATGGTCAGGCTCATGCGGAGCGAAACGCGCTAGCTTCCTGCAAGGAGTCTCCAAGGGGCGCCACCATATATGTGACCTTAGAGCCCTGTTGCCATCACGGGAAGCAGCCGCCTTGTACGGATGCCATCATAGAGACAGGTATTCGTAGAGTAGTGGTGGGTTCCAAGGATCCAAATCCACTGGTAGCCGGAAAGGGAATTGAAATTTTAAGAAAACATGGGATAGAAGTGACAGAACATGTGTTGCGTGAGGAATGTGACAAAATCAATGAAGTATTCTTTCATTACATCACCACCGGACGTCCCTTTGTTGTTATGAAATATGCTATGACATTGGATGGAAAGATTGCGGCCTATACCGGAGCATCCAAATGGATCACAGGAGAAATTGCCCGAGATCATGTGCAGACACAGCGTCACCGCCATCGAGGAATTATGGTGGGGGTGGAGACAGTCATTCGTGATGATCCCCTTCTTACCTGTCGCATGGAGGGAGGGAAAAATCCTATTCGCATAATCTGTGACACAAATCTGAGAACTCCAATGGAATCTCAAATTGTAAAGACGGCAGGACAGGTTCCTACCATTCTGGCCACCTGTTGTACAGATGAGGAAAAGCACAGGCAATATGAAGAGGCGGGATGCGTCATTCTCTGTGTGGATAAAAAGGACGGCCATCTGGATTTATGGCAGTTGATGGAAAAGCTGGGAGAAGAAAAGATAGACAGCATTTTGCTGGAAGGAGGAGGTACCCTGAATTGGTCAGCTTTACGTAGTGGCATTGTACAAAAGGTTCAAGTCTACATTGCTCCCAAACTGTTGGGCGGGCAGACAGCCAAAACTCCTGTGGAGGGTCAGGGAGTGATTTCCCCTGATCTGGCATTTTACTTAAAAAATAGTACAGTGGAGAGACTGGGAGAAGACATTCTCATAGAAAGCGAGGTGGTAAGTGATGTTCACAGGAATCGTTGAGGAAATGGGAAGAGTGGAGCTTATAAAACGGGGCCAACACTCAGCCATACTAACCATCGGTGCTAAGAAGGTATTGGAGGATACAAAAATTGGCGACAGCATTGCGGTCAATGGGATTTGTCTTACAGTCACCAGTCTCACTTCCAAAAGTTTTACCGCAGATGTGATGCAAGAAACCCTAAATCGTTCGTCTTTGGCAAAGCTTCTTCCGGGAAGTCATGTAAATCTGGAACGGGCCATGCCGGCGAATGGTCGTTTTGGCGGTCATATCGTTTCCGGTCATGTGGACGGGATTGGAAAAATCGTTGGCATAAAGGAGGATGACATTTCCATCTGGTATCGGATACAGGCAAAGCCGGAAATAATGCGATATATCGTGGAGAAAGGCTCTATTACCATTGACGGCATCAGTCTCACGGTGGCAGCCATTACCGACGAAGATTTTTCCATATCTGCCATTCCCCACACAGTGAGTCAGACCATACTCAAGGAAAAAAGACAGGGAGATGTGGTAAATCTGGAGACAGATATACTGGGAAAATATGTTGAAAAATTAGTTGGAACATCCCAAACAGAACAGAAAAAAAGCAGTATCACCAGAGAATTTTTGTTGCAGCAGGGATTTTAAAGGAGGGAGATAAATGGAAGAGTTTAACAAGATAGAAGAGGCATTGGAGGATTTGCGCAAGGGCAAAATCATTATGGTTATCGATGATCCGGACCGGGAAAACGAAGGCGATTTTATTTGTGCAGCAGAATTTGCCACCACAGAGAATATCAACTTTATGGCCACCTATGGCAAGGGTCTTATCTGTATGCCCATGTCAGAGGAGTATGTAAAAAAGCTGATGATTCCACAGATGGTGCAACAAAATACAGACAATCATGAGACTGCTTTCACGGTGTCCATTGACCATATTGCAACAACCACAGGAATTTCTGCGGCGGAGCGTTCCGTCACAGCTATGGGGTGTGTGGCAGAGGATGCGAAACCTGAAGACTTTCGCAGACCGGGACATATGTTTCCTCTTTTGGCAAAGGAAAACGGCGTGTTGGAGCGAAACGGCCACACCGAAGCTACGGTGGATTTGTGTCGGTTGGCAGGTTTAAAGGCATGCGGACTGTGCTGCGAGATTATGCGAGATGACGGAACTATGATGCGCACATCAGAGCTCATTGAGCTGGCAAAAAAGTGGAACATAAAAATCATTACCATCTGTGATTTGCAAAGCTATCGGAAAAGCCACGACAAGTTGGTTGATAGAAAGGCCGTTGTAAATATGCCTACAAAATACGGAGATTTTAAGGCGTATGGTTTCGTGAATAAGTTAAATGGAGAGCACCATGTGGCACTGGTAAAAGGGGATATCGGTGATGGAAAAGATGTTTTGTGCAGAGTTCACTCGGAATGTCTTACGGGAGATACCTTTGGATCCATGCGCTGTGACTGTGGGCAGCAGTTTGCCGCAGCAATGAATCAGATTGAGAAAGAGGGCCGAGGGATTCTTTTGTATATGCGTCAGGAGGGCCGAGGAATTGGATTGATCAATAAGCTTCGAGCCTATGAACTCCAGGAGCAGGGAATGGATACCTTAGAGGCTAATTTGGCTTTGGGATTTGCGGGAGATGAGAGAGAATACTATATCGGAGCACAGATTCTGAGGGAGCTGGGAGTAAAGAGCTTGCGTCTTCTCACAAATAATCCGGATAAAGTTTATCAGCTCTCTGAGTTTGGAATTGAGATTACAAAGCGGGTGCCCATTCAGATGGATCCAACGGTTCATGACTTGTTCTATCTGAAGACAAAGCAAAAGCGTATGGGACATATTTTAGAATATTAATAGAAAGAAAGGATATAATATTATGAAAACATTTGAAGGAAAACTGGTATCAAAGGAAATCAAGATTGGGATTGTGGCAGCACGTTTTAACGAGTTTATCACATCAAAGTTGTTGGAAGGTGCTAAGGATGGATTGCTTCGTCACGATGTGTCGGAAGAAAATATCCATGTGGCATGGGTTCCGGGAGCTTTTGAAATTCCTCTCATCGCTTCGAAGATGGCGAAAAGTGGAAAATATGACGCTGTTATCTGCCTTGGTGCCGTAATACGAGGTGCTACCAGTCACTATGATTATGTATGTAACGAGGTATCAAAAGGCATTGCATCTGTTTCCTTGGAGAGTGGTGTACCGGTAATGTTTGGAGTAATTACCACAGAGAATATTGAACAGGCCATTGAAAGAGCAGGCACAAAAGCGGGAAACAAAGGATTTGACTGTGCCGTGGGAGCCATTGAGATGGTAAATCTCATTCGCGCTATGGAAAACTAAATTTCTGCAGGGATATCTCATATTTTCGTTGACAAACCACCATTCATTTAGTAGAATGATTTGTGCATTGTGAATATTTACTTTTATTCGACTATGGAGAAGTACTCAAGTGGCCGAAGAGGTGCCCCTGCTAAGGGTATAGGTCGGGTAACCGGCGCGAGGGTTCAAATCCCTCCTTCTCCGTTTACAATGCACTAAGTTCCGCGAAAAGCGGAACTTAATTTTTGGCCCCGTGGTCAAGCGGTCAAGACATCGCCCTTTCACGGCGGTAACACGGGTTCGATTCCCGTCGGGGTCATAAAAATATCTTGACGTAAGTAG
This sequence comes from uncultured Roseburia sp., assembly GCA_946002055.1. GTDB lineage: Bacteria > Bacillota > Clostridia > Lachnospirales > Lachnospiraceae > Pararoseburia. The sequence goes on along the minus strand of CAMFYL010000047.1, from coordinate 81 downwards.
GGATATTTATTATAATTCATTTTGCGTGGCGCCATAGCCAAGTGGTAAGGCAAAGGTCTGCAACACCTCTATCACCAGTTC
>CAMFYL010000046.1 GCA_946002055.1 uncultured Roseburia sp. | reverse complement strand
GCCGGGCTCCGGGGTGGGAAATTATCGCAATGCCATTAACAAAGAGCACCTGGGGATACCGGTGATAGCCATTGGTATCCCCACTGTGGTGGATGCGGCAACCATTGTGGCAGACTCTTTTAGTTCCCTTATGGAGCAGTTAAACGAAAATGGTCAGGAGGACGTGGTGGAACAGCAGGATTTTCAGGAGATGATACGAGATTTGATCTCGCCTAAATTAAACACCATGTATGTGACCTCGAAGGATATTGATGAAGCGGTTAATCGCCTCAGCTACACTATTTCAGAAGGACTGAATATGACATTTGTCCCGGAGGAGAGTCATAATTCTTAAATGACTGCATATACTGTACTATTTGAGGAGTAGAGAATGTGAAGACTGGATGGGCAATGTATTTTAAAATGATAAAGTTTTGTATGCCTGTTTTTTGCTTTCAAACTCAGGATGCAACCTTGGCAGAGTGGATGGCGGATGGTATGCAATTCACCGCGCCGGTAATGAGCTATGTGTATCAGGAGGATGAGGACAAGGATGATATGACCATCCTGGCCACATGGGAAAATGCAAAGCAGCAGGAGGCAAGACAAAAGGCCATTGCGGAACAGAATGCCGCAAGGACAGAGGTGACGCCGGGGAAGGATGAGTCTTTGGAAAATAAGGTGGCTGTGGAGAACAGTCCCTGGCACAAAAGAGCGGAGGTCAACAGGGACAAACTCTTGGATTTCGATTATTTGATGAAGACCTATTATCGGGTGGACCGCACCACCACCATTAATGCCACGGAATTTAACCCTCAGGAATTGTTGGCAAAGGATTTGCGGGTTAATATGACACAGCCCGGTCCGGTGGTTTTAATCTATCACACCCATTCCCAGGAAGGATTTGCAGATTCTGATGGAACAGACGCCACCTCCGTTATGGCGTTAGGAGAGCGACTGGCCAGTCTTTTGCAAAATAGTTATGGGATTCCCACCTTGCATCACATAGGAAAATATGATGTGGAGGGAAGGGATTATGCCTATGCAAATGCCCAGCCGGAAATACAGCGGGTGTTGGCAGAGAATCCCACGATTCAGGTGGTGATTGACTTACATAGAGACGGGGTGGGGGACGATGTGCATCTGGTGACGGATATTGATGGAAAGCCCACTGCCAAGGTAATGTTTTTTAACGGGCTGAGTCGAACCACATCCACGGGTCCCATTGATTATTTGCAAAATCCAAATCTCAATGATAATTTGGCCACCTCCCTACAGATGCAGATTGCCGCAGCGGAACTGTATCCGGGATTTACCAGACCGGTTTTTCTCAAGGGATACCGATATAATATGCACCTTTGCCCCAAAGCAATGTTGATTGAGGTTGGTGCACAAACAAATACCTTCCAGGAGGTATATAACGCCATGGATCCTCTGGCAAATATTATTTCCTATGTGTTGCTAAATGAGCAGTAGCCGTGTTACAATAGGAACGCTTAAGCCTTGTGAAAGGTGAAATAACGGAAGATATTTTTGGAGGTTTTCATGGCAGTGGACCAGAGCAAAATTCGTAATTTTTGTATCGTTGCCCATATTGACCACGGCAAGTCAACTTTGGCAGACCGTATCATTGAGATGACAGGACTTCTTACAAGCCGTGAGATGCAGTCCCAGGTACTGGACAATATGGATTTGGAGCGAGAGCGAGGCATTACCATTAAGTCTCAGGCTGTTCGTATCATATATAAAGCAAAAGACGGAGAGGAGTATATCTTTAACTTGATTGATACTCCGGGACATGTGGACTTTAATTATGAGGTGTCCCGTAGTCTGGCTGCCTGTGACGGGGCGATTCTTGTGGTGGATGCGGCTCAAGGCATTGAAGCCCAGACTTTGGCAAATGTATATTTGGCCCTTGATCATGATTTGGAAGTTTTACCGGTTATCAATAAGATTGACTTGCCAAGTGCAGAGCCTCAAAGAGTGAAGGACGAGATCGAGGATGTGATTGGTCTTGAAGCACAGGATGCGCCACTGATTTCAGCGAAGACAGGTCTGAATGTGGAAGAAGTGTTAGAGCAGATTGTGACAAGACTTCCGGCACCGGATGGGGACCCTAAGTCAGAATTGCAGGCTTTGATTTTCGATTCCTTGTACGATGCCTATAAGGGCGTTATCGTGTTCTGTCGTATCAAGGAAGGAACCCTTCGTGCCGGAGATGAAGTGCAGATGATGGCAACCGGTGCTACGGCCGATGTTGTGGAAGTGGGATATTTCGGAGCGGGACAGTTTATCCCTTGTGATGAGCTTTCTGCCGGTATGGTTGGGTATATGACAGCCAGCATTAAAAATGTGAAGGATACCCGGGTGGGTGATACGATCACTCATCGCAAGAAGCCATGTGCCAAACCTTTGCCGGGATATAAGAAGGTAAATCCAATGGTGTATTGTGGTTTGTATCCTACCGATGGTGCCAAGTATCCGGACCTGCGGGATGCCCTAGAGAAGTTGCAGCTAAATGATGCGGCATTGCAGTTTGAACCGGAGACATCTGTGGCCTTAGGATTTGGATTCCGATGTGGCTTTCTTGGACTTTTACATCTTGAAATTATTCAGGAGCGTCTGGAAAGAGAGTATAATTTGGACCTTGTCACTACAGCTCCGGGTGTAGTATATCGCGTATATAAGACAGACGGTACTATGATTGAGTTGACCAATCCATCTAATTTACCGGACCCGTCCGAGATTGACTACATGGAAGAGCCTGTGGTGGAGGCAGAGATTATGGTAACCAGTGAGTACATCGGCGCTATTATGGATCTTTGCCAGGAGCGCCGCGGCACCTATATCAGCATGGAATATATGGAAGAAACTCGCGCGCTGATTAAGTATGTATTGCCGCTAAATGAAATTATCTATGATTTCTTCGACGCCTTAAAGTCTCGCTCCAGAGGATACGCTTCCTTTGACTATGAGATGAAGGGTTATGTGAAGTCGGATCTTGTGAAACTGGATATCCTGATTAATAAGGAAGAGGTGGATGCATTGTCCTTTATCGTATTTAGCGGTACTGCTTACGAGCGTGGCCGCAAAATGTGCGAGAAGCTGAAGGAAGAGATTCCCCGCCATCTTTTTGAAATTCCAATCCAGGCGGCTGTGGGCAGCAAGGTCATTGCCCGGGAGACCGTAAAGGCTATGCGAAAGGATGTACTGGCCAAGTGCTATGGTGGTGATATCACTCGTAAGAAGAAGCTTCTGGAGAAACAGAAAGAAGGAAAGAAGCGTATGCGTCAGGTTGGTAACGTAGAGATACCACAGGAGGCATTTATGAGTGTACTGAAGCTGGACGAGGACTAAATCAGGGCAGAAAAGGAAGATATTGAATATGAAAGAAATTGGCTTATATATCCACATTCCATTTTGTATGAAGAAATGTGATTACTGCGATTTCCTCTCAGGGGTATATGATGAGAGAATGCAGGAAGCCTACACAAGGAGTCTTTGTCAGGAGATTCTATATGGGGGACAGCAACTGAAGTCGGTTGCTGTTTCTTCTATATATATTGGTGGAGGAACACCATCTTGGTTAGACGCAGAATATATGGAGATGATTATGAATGCTGTGTATCAGGCATTTACGGTGCTTCCCTCTGCAGAGATTTCCATAGAATGTAACCCGGGCACAGTGACAAAGGAGAAGTTTGATACGTATCGTCGCATTGGGATCAATCGCATTAGCATTGGCCTACAGTCTGCAAATGATGATGAGTTAAAACTCTTAGGGAGAGTTCACACGTACAATCGATTCTTACATACCTATGATCTGGCTAGAAAATGTGGCTTCTACAATATTAATGTGGATGTGATGACAGGCCTTCCGGGACAGACCTTAGAAAAGCTTATGTATACGTTGGATGCTGTGACAGGCCTTCGCCCGGAACACATATCGGCATATGCACTGATTGTGGAGGAGGGTACACCTTTCTATGACCGATACAAGTTTGATGCCGTGAAACAGCATGCTGGTATGGAGACAGAATTTCTTCCCAATGAGGATTTGGAATATCAGCTCTACAAAATGACGCAGCATGTACTTTCGGAGCGTGGATATAGACAATATGAGATTTCCAACTATGCCAGAGAGGGCTTGGAGTGTGAACACAACAAGATATACTGGAAACGCAAGCCATACCTTGGCGTTGGTATTGGAGCGGCATCCCTTCTGGATGATGTGAGAGCCTCCAATGTAAGAGACATCTACGAATATTTGGAGCGCTGTGAGAAACTTCGCGCCGGAGATGAATTCTCCCCTTTGTGGGATTCTGCCACAAAGCTTACCCGCCATGAAGCCATGGAGGAGTTTATGTTTCTGGGACTTCGCATGAACTGTGGAGTGATGCGGGAGGATTTTGAGAAAACCTTTGGTTGCAATATTGAGGGGGTATATGGAGATGTGTTGAAAAAGCTGCGGGGGGAAGAACTTCTTACCATCGAAGGAGGACGCATCTACCTTACCGAAAAGGGGATGGATTTGAGCAACTATGCATTGGCAGAGTTTTTGTTGGAAAAATAAAGCATATGAGAAGTCGGGACAGAAATCCGACTTCTTTTTCTTGGAAAATTTTTTACAAAAAATAATCCATTCTTTTGTTGACAAATGCTAAGTGTGGTGTTACATTATGTTTAGACAATGTTAGCACTCTTGTTGCACGAGTGCTAACAGCTTGAAAGGAAGAACCTATGGTTGAATTAGGCGAGAGAAAAGAGAAAATTTTAAATGCCATTATTCAGAACTATCTGGAAACAGGTGAGCCGGTAGGTTCCCGCACCATTTCTAAGATGTCTGACTTGAACTTAAGTTCAGCCACCATCCGAAATGAGATGTCTGATTTGGAGGAGTTGGGCTATATTATTCAGCCCCACACATCTTCCGGTCGAATCCCATCGGATAAGGGCTATCGTTTCTATGTGGACCATTTGATGGCTGATAAGGAGCGAGAGGTCACAGAGATCAAGGATATGATGATTGAGAAGACAGAGAAGATGGAGAAGATGTTAAAGCAGGTGGTGAAGGTGCTTGCAAACAACACCCAGTATGCTACACTGATTTCCGCTCCATCCCTGCAGCGCAATCGTCTGAAGTTTGTTCAGCTTTCCGCTGTAGATGAACATCAGATTCTCTCTGTTGTTGTTATGGAAGGCAATATTGTCAAGAACAAGATTATTCCTGTGGATGAGCCCCTGGATAATGAGACCATGTTGAAACTTAACATTTTGTTGAATACCAACTTAAACGGTCTCACTGTTGAACAAATCAATCTGGGTATGATTACACAGTTGAAGGAGCAGGCCGGTATCCACGAGGATATTATCGCTTCCGTGTTAAATACGGTAGCAGGAACCATCCATGAGGATGATGAGATGCAGATTTACACCAGCGGTGCAACCAACATCTTCAAATATCCGGAACTCAGTGATTCCCAGAAAGCCAGTGAGTTGATTAGTGCTTTCGAAGAAAAACAGGCGTTGGTGGACTTGATTACAGAGACTCAGGGCGAAGATGGGGAAGAAACAGGAATTCAGGTGTACATTGGAGATGAGACACCAATCCAGACCATGAAGGATTGCAGCGTAGTTACAGCCACCTATGAATTAGGGGAAGGCGTTAAGGGAACCATAGGTATTATTGGACCGAAGCGAATGGACTACGAGAATGTAATGGATAATTTGAAGAACCTGAAGGTTCAATTAGATAAAATTCTAAAGAAAGATTAACATAGGAAGGAGATGTTAAAGTGGCAGAAGAAAAGAACCTGGATGAAGAATTAAAGGAAAAAACAGAAGAGACTACTGTTGAAGAAGCAGATACGGATACATCTGATGATACAGAGGAAGTTACAGATACTGCAGATGAAGTAGCGGAAGAAGCCGCTGAGGAAGAGACAAAGAAGACAAAGAAAGACAAAAAGGATGAGCAGATTGAAGAACTCACCGACAAGGTAAAACGCCAGATGGCTGAGTTTGAAAACTTCCGCAAGCGCTCCGAGAAGGAGAAGACACAGATGTATGAAATCGGCGCCAAAAGCACTCTTGAGAAGATGCTTCCGGTAGTTGATAACTTCGAGAGAGGTCTTGCTGGTACAGAAGACAGCGATGATGCATTCGTTCAGGGAATGCAGATGATTTACAAGCAGCTGATGACTTCCTTGGAGGAGGTTGGTGTAACACCAATTGAGGCTGTTGGCAAGGAGTTTGATCCGGAGTTTCACAACGCGGTAATGCATGTGGAGGATGAGAACTTCGGAGACAATGAAGTGGTGGAGGAATTGCAGAAGGGTTATATGTACCGGGAAAGCGTACTTCGCCATAGCATGGTTAAGGTAGCAAATTAGCATATCCCCATTCAATGGTTAAAACAAACTTTATATATAGGAGGAAAAGATCATGGGAAAAATTATTGGTATTGATTTAGGAACAACA
>CAMFYL010000045.1 GCA_946002055.1 uncultured Roseburia sp. | reverse complement strand
AGTTTTCCGTTGACACGCCCCATTCTTTCACGCTAAAATGATGGAAATCAAAAAGATGAGGTATGCATTATGAAACGAGCAAAACAAATTCTTGCACTGATTGGAATCGGCGTATTGGTACTCCTTTACGGACTCACTTTATTTGCTGCTATTTTTGACAGCACAGCCACTATGCAGTATCTCACTGCAGCAGTCGCTGCCACTATTTTGATTCCAATTACACTGTGGCTTTTCATTCGAATGACCGAGATTCGAAGCAAAAACAAAGAGAACAAGGAGAATTAAATCTCTTTGTTCTCTTTTTTATCTTTTATCTCTTTCTTCTTTTTGCCCAAATCACCACACCGGCAACAATACATACAAGAGGCATGGCAATTCCCCAGAGAAGACCATATACAAGGATAGCCCTCTGTGAAACCGTAATAGATGAAACAGAATAATCTTTTACCGGAATTACAACACCGGCAACCTGATGTTCATCTGTTGTGACAAGTTCACTTACCACTCCCTGGAATAATTTGGCATTTCTACCGGAAACCATATCATTGGCATTTTCTGTGAAAATATAAGATGAACCTAACACACAAAGCTTGCTTCCATTTTCTCCCGCAATCATAAGTCCCATATCAAAAGGACCACTCTCATCTCCTTCCTCTTTGCCAAACAGATTGGACTGTTCTGCTTCCTCTCTCTCCTTGGAAAGATTGGCGTATGATTTTGCAAAGGAATCCTCTGAAGACTCCAAGAATACCGTACAGTCATCTTGATTCTCTCCTGTATATTCCAATCCAATAGCATATGGAGCAAATACAGATGTATTACCTGCTACTTGCTGTGTAAAATCTGTGTCCACAACCTTTGGTAAGAGATAAAACTGATTCTGATAATAATATGTCTTATCATTTTCCCCAATAATACTCTCTGTTGTGGCAATCTGATTGTTTCTCAAAAACTTCTTAATGTTTTTTAATTCCTCAAAATTCTGGTAATCCAAAGAGATATACAGTGCCCCTCCCTGATCCAGGTAAGATTGCAGCTTATTTACATCATCATCTGAAAAATCAGATTCCGGCGCTGTGATAAACAAAGCCTCACAATCCTTTGGCACCGCATCCTGCTGTAGCAGGTTTAAACTTTTTACCGTAATAAACTGTTTGTCAAAAACATCCAAATATGCCTTTGACAGAGCTGTTTCATCATGTCCCATCAACTGATAAATGACAGTTTCACTTTCCGAAGTCACATATTGAAGAGCTGCTGTCACCTGACCTTCCAAATCATATCCGGATGGAACATAGGAATAGGTACTAGGGTCCATGGTATACTCATAAACCTGACTATCAGCATAGCTATTTTCTTCACTACCATAGTCAATCACTTTATAACGATCACCACAGACAACCACAATACTATTTTTATTCAGACCACCTTGGGAGTATTTTTCCGCAAATTTTGGATTGTTCGATGGATCGATATACTTCACCTGTATATGTTTTGAAGCCGCTTCATACTTGGATAGTGTTTTATCTACACTTTTATCCTTTGATTTCTTTTCAACATATACATATATTGTTATATCATCATTTAATTCCTTCAAATATGCTTTGGTCTCACCTGTAATGGAGTAAATCTTCTTAGATGTCACATCAAGCTCTGTGTATTTGCTTGGAATCTTCCTCACACCAAAATTTGCTGCAATCACAGCAGCCACCACCAGCACAATGGTCCCAATGCTAAACACAGAGGTGGATATCATTTTCTTGCTTACCGTCCATCTCCTCTTCTGCAACGCTTCATAGGTCAAGAATAGGAATATAAATATAATCGAGATATAATAAATTAAATCGGTAACCGGAAACGTTCCATTCATAAAGTTTTCCATTGGCTGATATAAGTCATAGCAGTCAAGAATCTTGGTAAACCAATTTCCTGTATTTCCACCAATGCCGGTCAGTGATGTCATCATATATCCCAAGAATAAAAGCACAAAGGATAACACAGCAGATACTACCTGACTTTCTGTCAAAGAAGATGTAAACATACCAATGGCAATACAACTAAGACCATACAACCAAAATCCCAGAATTCCTGTATAGGTCTCAAGTAAGGCCACCTCTCCAAAGATGCGAAGAACCAATGGTGAGATACTAATAACCGCAATACAAATGGTATAGACTGCAGCCAGCGCCAAGTACTTGCCTACTACTATCTTTCCCAGGGAAACAGGGGACGTAAGCAAAAGCTGGTCAGTCTTTGCATGCCTTTCTTCTGCCAACACCCTCATAGTCAAAATCGGCACGGTAATCAAAATAATGAAAGAAATCGCTGACAATGCATAGGTCACATAAGGATATCCATAAGAAAGATTATATACAAAAAAATACAATCCATATAATCCTAATGTGACACCTATAAACAGCCATCCTATCACATTATTAAATAATGATTTAAATTCACGTTTGCATATTGCTAACATTCCTCGTCCTCCTCACTGGTCAGTTCTACAAACAAATCTTCTAAGGATTGTCCTGTTTCTTCCAAGTGCTCCATGGAATCTTCGTAGACAAGTTTCCCCTGGGAAATAATGTAGACATAATCACACACCGCTGTAATCTCAGATAAAATATGAGAGCTTAGAATCACGGTATGTTCCTTGCCTAGTTCTTTTATGAATTCTCTCATTTCTTTCATCTGAACCGGATCCAGTCCTGCAGATGGTTCGTCTAAAATAATAATGGGTGGATAGCCCAAAATTGCCTGGGCAAAGCCCACACGTTGACGGTATCCTTTGGAAAGATTACGAATCAGTCTTCCCTGTATGTCATCAATCTTTGTTCTCTCTATCACATCATCTACTGCATCTTGTCGCTTATCTTTTGCAACACCTTTTAGTTCTGCACAGAATCGTAAATACTCATATACTGTCATATCGTCATATAGCGGGGGAACCTCAGGCAAATAGCCAATCTGTTTTTTTGCCAGCTTTGCCTCCTTAAAAATATCATAACCACAGATCGATACCGTGCCACTGCTTGCCGCTAAATATCCTGTAACAATATTCATGGTTGTGGATTTGCCCGCACCGTTTTTTCCTAACAGCCCGTAGATTTTACCGGGTTCAATGGTGAGTGATAAATCATCTACCGCTGTCACATCTCCGTAGTTTTTTACAAGGTTTTCAATCTTTATCATAATTAGCCTCCTTATTACCAATAGCAATTTTATCCATAAACTATGCTTCTTTTATGGTCAAATTGTGTCCATTGTGTGACTCCTAATTTCATAATAAAAAGAAGGTCAGCTAGACCTTCTTTTGTATCATTTAAACATTCATTAACGATAAATAATATCGTCTCTGCTTGGTCCATTGGATACCATTGTAATTGGGAATCCAATTTCCTTTTCACAAAATTCAATGTAGTTTCTACAATTCTCCGGCAAGTCCTCGTACTTTTTGATACCACGAATATCACATTTCCATCCCGGAAGGGTCTTAAGAACCGGCTTTGCTTTCTCTAGCTTAGAAGTAACAGGGAAATCCGTTGTAACTTCACCATCTATCTCGTAGCCTACACACACCGGAATCTCATCCAAGTATCCTAAAACATCAAGTACGGTAAAGGCAACATCTGTGGTACCCTGCAAGCGACAGCCATACTTGCTGGCCACACAATCAAACCAGCCCATTCTACGTGGACGGCCTGTGGTTGCTCCGAACTCACCGCCATCTCCTCCGCGTCTGCGAAGCTCATCTGCCTCGTCACCAAAGATTTCGCTTACAAATGCACCAGCTCCAACAGCCGAAGAATATGCCTTACATACCGTAATAACCTGCTCAATGGATTTCGCAGGAAGACCGGCACCAATGGCACCATAAGATGCCAATGTAGATGATGATGTAACCATAGGGTAAATACCATGATCCGGATCCTTCAAGGTTCCAAGCTGTCCCTCTAAAAGAATTGTCTTATTTTCTTTTAAAGCCTCCCACAAGTATGCAGAAACATCACATACATATGGAGATACCATATCACGATAGCTGTGTAATGTTTCCAACAGCTCATCCGGGTCAAGCAATGGCTTGTGATATAAATGCTCCAACAAGACATTCTTGGTCTCACAGGTGCGCTTTACTTTTTCCTTTAACAATTCATCGTCAAATAACTCGCTAACCTGATAACCGATTTTAGCATATTTATCTGAATAAAATGGTGCAATACCAGACTTTGTAGATCCAAAGGAAGCCTTACCTAATCGTTCCTCTTCATACTGGTCGAACAAAATGTGATATGGCATAACAATCTGTGCTCTGTCAGAAACAAGAATCTTTGGTGTAGGTACACCCTTGTCTGTAATCGACTTGATTTCCTCAAAAAGGATTGGAATATTTAATGCGACACCATTACCGATTATGCTTGTTGTATGATCATAAAACACACCTGAAGGCAATGTATGTAATGCAAACTTACCATAATTATTTACAATGGTATGTCCGGCATTTGCTCCTCCCTGAAAGCGCACAATAATATCGGCATCTTTCGCCAACATGTCTGTAATCTTTCCTTTTCCCTCGTCGCCCCAGTTAGCGCCAACAACAGCTTTAACCATAATGTGTTATCCTCCTAATCTATATATCTAACTTCTTTGTACATGTGATAGCCAATGCTCCAGGTCCAATATGGGTGGAAACCACAAGTGACAATGGGTCCACAAAAATGTCGTGGTTAGGCCATCTTTCCAAAGCTTCTTCCTTAAACTTAAGAATCTCTTCTTCATTCTGGGTATGGGCCATAGCAATGATGGTGTTTTCTCCTGTAGGATCATTCCATTCTTCTGCCATATCCTTAGCAATGGCATCCATCATAATCTGCTTAGCCTGCTTAATGGTACGCGCCTTAGCAAAGCTATCCAGCTTCTCACCGCGAATCTGCAACACAGGTTTGATCTTTAGCATTGACCCTATAGCTGCAGCTGCCGGTGTGATGCGACCGCCTTTCTTTAAATACTCTAAAGTGTCAACCATAATATAAATGGTGGATTCAAACTTTGTATCTTCCAAAATTTCTTTGATTTCTGCGGCGCTCTTACCTGCATCTGCAAGTCTTTTGGCATCATATACAGAAATCTTCATGGTAACGGAAATACGCTGATTATTTACCACCTGTACTTTGCCGTCATAATCTTCCGCCATCATCATGGCAGTGTTACAAGAACCGCTAAGTCCGCTAGATAACGGAATATAAACGATTTCGTCATACTCTTCCAAAAGGCTCTCCCATCGGTCAATCAAATCTCCAACCACAGGCATAGATGTTTTCATATCTGCTCCGGCTGCCTGTTTTGCGAAGAATTCTTCCACGGTTAAGTCTACGCCCTCATAGAATATTTCATCATTGATATAAAAGGGTGTGGGAAGTACATACAGTCCCTTTTCTTTAGCCTCTTCCTGACTAATACCACTGTTACTATCTGTTAAAATTGCTACTCTACTCATAAATCCTCACCTTGTTCTTCATGATTCTTTCACATGTCCACACACGAGAATTATTTTATCATACATTCCTTTATGTGGCAACAGAATAGCCATAATTTTGCCTTTGAAAAACCAGCAAACATAAAGAGAACGGTGTCTTTCATAAAGACACCGTTTCTATACCTTCATCTATCTTACATCATTCCCATTCCAGGTGCTGCCGGCATCTCTGGAGCCGGCTCTTTAATATCAGCAACAACAGACTCTGTTGTAAGAAGTGTAGATGCTACAGAAGTTGCATTCTGCAATGCGCTACGTGTAACCTTAACAGGATCCAAGATACCTGTTGCAACCATATCTACATACTCTTCATTGTATGCGTCAAATCCAATACCCGGCTCTGATTCTCTCACATGATTAATGATAACCGGACCTTCCAATCCTGCATTAGCAGAAATGAAGAACAATGGAGCCTCCAACGCCTTAAGAATGACTCTTGCACCAGTCTTTTCATCACCATCCAAGGTCTCAGCCAACTTGGCAACTTCCTTGGAAGCGTGGATATATGCAGATCCACCACCTGCAATAATACCCTCCTCAACGGCAGCTCTGGTTGCATTTAACGCATCTTCCATACGAAGCTTGCTTTCCTTCATTTCTGTCTCTGTGGCAGCGCCAACGCGGATAACGGCAACGCCACCGGCAAGCTTAGCAAGACGCTCCTGTAATTTTTCCTTGTCAAATTCAGATGTTGTTTCCTCAATCTGACCACGAATCTGTGCTACTCTAGCCTCAATTGCAGCCTTATCACCTTCACCATCAACAATAACCGTATTTTCTTTCTGAACCTTTACGGATTTTGCACGGCCCAACTGATCTAATGTGGCATCCTTCAGTTCCAAGCCAACCTCTTCAGAAATCACCTGACCACCGGTAAGGATGGCAATATCCTGAAGCATTTCTTTTCTTCTGTCTCCATAGCCGGGAGCCTTAACAGCCACAACGTTAAATGTTCCACGAAGCTTGTTAAGAATCAGTGTTGTAAGGGCTTCGCCCTCAATGTCCTCAGCGATAATAAGAAGACGCGCACCTGATTGTACAATCTGCTCCAATACAGGAAGAAGTTCCTGAATATTTGAAATCTTCTTATCTGTAATCAAGATATATGGATCATCCAATACAGCTTCCATCTTATCCATATCGGTTGCCATATATGCTGAAATATAACCTCTGTCAAACTGCATACCTTCCACAAGGTCCAGCTCTGTCTGCATTGTCTTTGATTCCTCGATTGTAATAACGCCATCGTTAGATACCTTCTCCAT
>CAMFYL010000044.1 GCA_946002055.1 uncultured Roseburia sp. | reverse complement strand
GTGTCAACAACTTTTTTGTTTGTTTTTGAAGGTGTTTCCTTCGCGTCCGTAGAATTACGGAACGATGTTTATAATAGCAAAATCACTTCTGAGTGTCAAGGCGTTTTTCCCATATTTTTAAATCTTTTTTTGGTAGATTTTACATAAAAAATAGATGTTGGGGTAGGTTTCCTTTTGACCCCAACATCTATACTCTATCTCTTCTCATTATATAGTAGCAATAAATGCCATAACCAGATTGTGGTGATATAAATAAGATAAGAATGCACTGGCATTAATATCTGATATTATCCGATCTCCCAAGGATGTTCCACAGATAATAACCACCACATACATCAATATCCATATGATCAGCATACCTTCTACCGCTCCTGCTATTATTCCCAGGAGACTATTAATCTCCTTTATCACAGGAACCTTACCCACGCTCTTTACTACTCCCCCCACGAGGGTAGCAATTATAGAGGCCAGTATAAAAGCAATCAGTACTGCTATGCTCTGCAGGATAAAATCTGCGATACGAACCGCCAGCTGCTCTTGCATAGCCACTTTGGCATCTTCAACGTTTTCCGATAGATTCTTCTCTACGTCTATCAGAATGCCATCGGAAATATTCTTTGGCATACCGTCAGTCAAATCGTCCCACCATCCATCTAAGGAATCTGGCTGCACTCCATTCTGAGCCTTTTTCTGTATATGCTCCACTGTTTTCTCATATACCTTATCATATACCTTTGTATTGCTTCGCAGATACTCTTCAATATAATTATGAGAGAATGCGATAAATACAAAAATAAATATCCACGAAAGAAATCCAAATACAATTCCAAGAATTCCTTTTCTCCATCCCTGTAGGATAGAGAAAAACAATATAAACAATGCTACGATAAAAACTACATTCATTTTGTGCGTCCTTTTTTGTCTTACTTTATTCGGACATTTGCTATTTTATTATCCAGCACGAAATAGTATCTCTTGTCACTATCTCCTGGTATTACTTTATATATGCCTGCCTCAAATTTGTATGCAAACTTCTTGATGCCATAAAGAGAATATATATTCACAGATTCTCCATCCATAAGCACAACTTCATTATTGGAAAGCATATCAACTTTTGAATAATTCCCTGCCACCTTGCGTTTACATCTCACGTGACCATTGCCGGAATATACTTTCATTTGATGTATCAGTTTTCCGTTATCATCATTTACATCACAAATGGTTCCAAAGAATTTTCCATTGGAAAATACGCTTTTGATTTGCCCGTCAACAAATATCTCCTTGGCAATGCTCGCTTTGGTGTTATCCTCAAACAATACCAATTCCTTGTCTCCGTACGCAACAGCTTTTCCATTTTCCAAAAACTCAACCTGAGGGAAAATCTGATTGGAAAAACTGTAGTTGGCAACAATATTATCGATTTTGCCTTTTCCTTCTTTACCAAAGTCATAAAAGGCAATGGTTGTTTTGATATCACCGCCATTTAAATCCAACTGAGAGAGTACCATTCTCTCACCATTACCGGAAATAGCAAGCGATAGGGGATAACCATTGTTTCCCATATGAAGCTCGCCGGATGCAAGCACATCCCCCTGCTCGTTGAACAGCTGAACATATCCGGTATCTTCCTCCTGCATCAACACAGCCACCGTTCCCTGTTTGGCAATATTGGCATCCACAATGGGCATAGATGTTTTTATACTCTTTTTAAATCCCGTGTTTGTGAGAATGGCAATCTGAGTTCCTTTTCTGTCGTAAATCAGAACATAGTTTTCACACACATCAATCTGTGGATCCGCCATTTCATAAGTATAGTTCCAAATCAATTCACCATTATACTTGGTGTAAAAAGCTCCATCCCGGCTATACTTTAGGAGATTACCGCGAAATCCCACATAGCAGGTCTCCGTTGCATCTCCCCTCTGAATAGAGGATTTCTCTGCAAAATCCTTGTACTGTCTCAAATTGCTATATAGTATGATAGCAATCAACAATATAACTCCAAGGATAATCAGCGCCTTCTTTCTCTTTGGAACCCTCTCTCTTCTCTTTTCTTCAGGAGCTTCCATCTCTCCGATTACAATTTTTTGTTGTATCAATGTCTCTACAACTTCCTTTTATTAGAATACAAATACCGCCACTCCGTAGGCCGGCAATGGATAGCCAATAGAGTACTCTCTTCCATCACATTCTTTTGCCGCCGGGGTATATGTGACCTGGCGCTTCTCGTCGGTTCCGCCAAACTTCACATCCTCGCTGTTTAAAATCAGCTTGTGCTTCTTTTTTGCAGTCACGCCCACGCGATAATCCTCATATGCAACCGGCGTAAAGTTACATACAAACAGCAAATTATTCTTACCGCTCTTAGACTTGCGGACAAAACTAAAAATTCCGCGATAGCTGTCGTTTGCATTAATCCACTCGAATCCTGCCCAAGAAACATCCTGTTCATACATGGCAGGATATTTCTTATATATATGTAATAAGTCCTTTACAAAATCCAACAAATGCTTGTGATTTGGATTGTCCAGCAAATACCAGTCTAGTTCTCTCTTCTCGCTCCATTCCTGAAGCTGTCCAAAATCCTGTCCCATAAACAACAGCTTCTTTCCGGGATGGCCCATCATAAATCCGTAGCCGACTTTTAGATTTTTGAACTTATCCAATTCAAGCCCGGGCATTTTGTTTAACATAGAGCACTTCAGATGAACCACTTCGTCATGGGATAGCACAAGAATATATCTTTCGTATTCGTTGTAGCTCATAGCAAATGTCATCTTGTTGTGATTATCTTTTCTGAAATATGGGTCGAGTTTCATGTAATCTAAGAAGTCATGCATCCATCCCATATTCCATTTATAGGAGAAGCCCAGTCCGCCATCTTCTGCATCACCGGTTACCTTTGGCCATGCAGTGGATTCCTCTGCAATCATAACCGCACCCGGATTCCTTCCACGAATTAGGCTGTTCAAATGGCGGAACAGTTCAACCGCTTCCAAATTTTCATTGCCGCCATACTGATTTGCAATCCACTGGCCATCATCCTTACCATAATCAAGATACAGCATAGAGGCAACCGCATCCACGCGAAGGCCATCGATGTGATATTTCTCAATCCACATCAAGGCACTTCCCAACAGGAAGTTTTTCACCTCGTTTTTGCCATAATCAAAAATCTTGGTTCCCCAATCCGGATGCTCGCCTTTCTTTGGATCTGCGTATTCATAGAGCGGAGCGCCGTCAAAGTCTGCTAAGCCATGGGCATCTCTTGGGAAATGTGCCGGAACCCAATCCAAAATAATTCCTATCCCCTTCTTGTGGAGATAATCAACCATATACATAAAATCTTCCGGACTGCCATATCGGGATGTTGGTGCGAAATAACCCGTCACCTGATATCCCCAAGAGCCGTCAAATGGATATTCCAAAATACCCATCAACTCCACATGTGTATAACCCATTTCACAGACATAGTCAGCTAAGCTCTTAGCTAGCTGGCGGTAGGAATAGAATCCATCGTTTTCCTCTGTTGGATACTTTTTCCAAGATCCCGGATGTACCTCATAAATGGATACCGGCTGCTCCCAAAATTCTTTCTGTTCGCTGCGTGCTTTCATCCATTTTTCATCGGACCACAGAAATGTATCCGGTGGTGCTATCTTAGATGCTGTCCCGGGTCTCAGCTCAGCTGCAGAGGCATAAGGATCTGCCTTGTACAATTTTCTTCCATCCTTTGCATAGATTAAGTACTTGTACAATTGGCCCGGTTTCGCCTCTGGAACAAACAATTCAAAGATCCCAATATCAGAACCGGGAAGCTTTTCCATCATATGAGATGTTTCGTTCCAGTCATTAAACTCTCCAATAACAGCTATCGCTTCTGCGTGAGGTGCCCACACATCAAAGTACACACCTTCCACGCCATCCTTTTCCATTACGTGTGCTCCAAGCTTCTTATAAATCTCGTAATGTGTTGCATTGCCAAACAGGTACATATCCAAGTCTGTGAAATTGCTCATTACTCTACCCCCTCTTAAATCTCAAAATCCTGTTCCCGCAAAATCAAGTTCCCCTCATCGTCGTAGCGCTTTGAACCCAATCGGCTAAGCGCGCCGCGAATGCCACCCTTTTCTGCATGGTCAATAGCCCCTTCCATAATATCTCTCACTTCAATTAGAGATGTTGGGTGATCCAGTCTCTGTATCAGATTTATGCGATTATACATGGCAAGGATTGCCATTTCATCCAGCGCATATCCTTCTTCCAAAGCGTATACCTTTCCAAAGTTTACGAGTTCATCAATGGTAAAGATTGGAATTGTGATTTTCTCCGTAAACATTGCTGCAAAGGCCGTGTTCTTGGAAAATGTCTTTTCGATTCTGTCCTTCTTATCCTCTAAGAAGATCACTACGTTGCTATCCTTCTGAGACATTAGCTGTCGCATATTCTCCATGGTCTCTTCGCTTAATTCACCAGCCTGTTCTATGATAAGACATCCGCCTTCCACCTTTGGAAATACCACCTTAACATCCTTGTTGTTAAGTTGAGCAGCGTCGATTTTTCCAACATTTCCCGCAAGCCTGCCTGTCTCATTCTGCAACACCTTAATAAGGTTTGATGCCAGCATAGTCTTGCCACTTCCGATTCCGCCCTGGATAATAATATTACCTGCGCTGGAACCTGTGCGATTTTCCAGATGATACTTGGCACCTGTCAGCGCCTGACAAATGGAGCTCTCCATACCTGCAATTGGCATAAAGTATGAAAAGATTTCCTTTTCCTCCTCTGTCAGCTGCTTTGTAGGCACTTCCTCTGAAATAGCCTGTTCTAATACCGCTTCATCTAAAAGCTCTACCACCTCTTCCGGTTCTAATGTAATCTCTTCTATCTCAGGAAGTTCTATCTCTGCCTCTTTTGGCTCTTCCTCTTTTGACTCTTCCTGCGTTTCTTCCCGGTCCGCTTCTTCAACCGGTTCTTCCTCAGGGATAAGCTCCTCTTCTTCCACTACATCCTCTACCGCCTCTTCATCCGGCTCTATCTCAAGGGAAACCTCCACCGCTTGGTTGTCAATCTCCACTTCTTTTGTATCCTCGTCCTGCAAAATACGGTCAATCTCCTGCTGCAGCATATTGTTCATATCTGCCACAATCTTGCTAGCCTCTTTCAAATCCACGTCTGTCACATCCTCTTTCTCTGATTCTAGCTCTGGCGGTTGCCAATCTTTTGTATCTTTCTGCTGTTCTGGCTTTGTGACGGCTGGACCCTCAGCTCCTTTTTCCTCTTTGATTACTTTGACGCCTTCCGGATCAACTACAGGAATTTCAAGTCCCACTCCCGCAACCACTCCGGCCGCCTCCAGCTTTGGAATGGTAAAACCAGTCACTTTCTCACTGGTTGCGTCCTCTGCAGGTGTTTCTTCTGCAACTTCTTCTGCGGTCTTATCCTCTTCAGGAAGTTTTGACATATACTCTTCCTTGAGAAGCTCTGTAGGTGTTGCGCCTGCGTCTAATTTTGGAATGGCCTCTTCCAGGCGATCCATAATCTGACTGGCCTCCATAAGAGCAATGTTTTTCGCAGACTCAAGCTTTAACTGCTGGGCATCCTGCAAGGTTGCCTCTGCAGCACGTCTTGTCTTTTCCCACTCTTCCATAACGTCTTCAATGGTCATCTGTCCCAGAATCTGCTCTTCAACTTCTTTCTGCTCCGGAACAAGTAAGCTAATCTGACCATCATACTCTTCTGCCAAATACTCCTGGAAAGCATCCGCAATGGTGGCATCCAGTTCTTGTACTGCCTGTTGCTTCTCCAAAGCAAGTGCTTCCTCCTGTTCGCTTACCTGCAAATACGGAATCTCTTCTACCAGACTCTTGATATTTTCCATATTCTCTGATACAGCCTGCTCTTCGGTTGCACGCATAATCTCATCAATATTCTTCTTTATCTCCGCCTGAAGATTAATGGTGTTAAATCTCTCTGACGGCAATTTCACCTGAGGAATCGCAATGGTCTGCGGCACAATTTCCCCGGACTGTAGCATCTCGTTGGCACGAATTTCTGTAATGCCATCACGCTTCTGCTGAAAATGACGATATTTTTCCTCCTGCACCTTATCAAGAGGCTGATAAATCATTTTCATTTCCAAGGCACGCTCAACATACGGTCCATCACCGAACCACAAAATTATTTCGTCACACAGATTAATGCACTTGTCCACCTGCATGGTTTTGTGATACAAGTACGCCAGTTCATAAGCCCACTCCTCTGTCAGGTCGTGGTCCTTTAATTCTTCCAAAATAGCTATCAAGGTGGTGTCGTCTGCGCCTTTTTCCTTGCTCAGATGGTACTTAAGTACATATTTCAAGCTGTCATGAGGTGCAATTTCTACAAACGCTTCATAAAACTCCTTGGCTTCCTCCAAGTCGCCCATCTTCACACATAGCATTGCCAAATGATAAATTATCATTCGTCCAATCGGCGAGCGCTCGTGTGCCATATAAAGCAGCTCTTTGGCCTCATCAAGGCGTCCGGCTTGCACACAGATTTCACTTGCCTTAACCAGCGCATTCACATTGTGAATTTTTCGCCAGTTAATACTGTCAACCAAATCCATGGCCTCTTCCCCTTTACCCTGGGCAACCAATGTTTTCATTTCTTCGTATTTTGTCTTGAATTCTACCTTATCCAATCTGTCCACCTCAATAGTTTTAGCTTCTCGCGCAACATTACATCTTCCGTATGGTTTTATTTCTTCTCTTCCACCGGAAGATTCTCTTTGAGACTTTTATTCTTTTTAAAAATGTTTACTTTCTTCTTGTTGTAATAATTCTCGCCATGAGGAATCATTGCTCCGTCTGTGGGTCGTATTCGATCCAAGTCCATATATTCCGCGGTGTCTTCCGGCAAATGCTTTTTGCGAAGAAGGTACTTTGTATATCTTCCAACAAGGTAGTAAATAAGAGCCATGGTTGGAACACCAACAAGCATACCGGGAATGCCAAATAAACCACCGCCAACAACAATGGCCACTACCACCCAGAAGGATGACAAGCCGGTGGAATCTCCCAAAATCTTTGGTCCAATGATGTTACCATCGATCTGTTGAAGAATGATAACAAAAATAAGGAAATAAATTCCCTGCATTGGTTCCGTCAAGAAGATGATGATAACCGTAGGAACAGCACCGATATATGGCCCGAATAC
>CAMFYL010000043.1 GCA_946002055.1 uncultured Roseburia sp. | reverse complement strand
CAGGGAAATGCTTTATCATGGGCAAGTGCCGGTGGTCTTGGATTTAGAGGTTCAAAGAAATCTACTCCATATGCTGCTCAGATGGCAGCTGAAACTGCTGCAAAGGCAGCTCTCGTTCATGGATTAAAGACAGTAGATGTTATGGTTAAGGGACCTGGTTCAGGTAGAGAGGCAGCAATCCGCGCACTTTCTGCATGCGGAATTGATGTAACAAGCATCACAGACGTAACTCCAGTACCACATAATGGATGTCGTCCACCAAAGCGTAGAAGAGTTTAATAGGAGGGATTATCTAAGATGGCAGTAAATAGAACTCCAATTCTCAAGAGATGCCGTTCACTTGGTTTGGACCCAGTCTACTTGGGAGTTGACAAGAAATCAAATAGACAGTTAAAGAGATCTGGAAAGAAGACTTCTGAATATGGTCTTCAGTTGAGAGAGAAGCAGAAGGCTAAGTTCATCTATGGTGTATTAGAGAAGCCTTTCCGTAACTACTATAACATTGCGGACAAAAAGAAGGGAATGACTGGTGAGAACCTCATGACTATTCTTGAGAGCCGTTTGGACAATGTAGTATTCCGTATGGGATTTGCAAGAACACGTAGAGAAGCACGTCAGGTTGTTGATCACAAGATGTTCTTGGTAAATGGTAAGCCAGTTAACATTCCATCATACCTTGTTAAGGCTGGTGACGTAATCGAAGTTCGTGAGAACAAGAAAGGTCTTCAGAGATTCAAGGATATCGTAGAGGTAACAAACGGAAGACTTGTTCCTGAGTGGATTGATGTTGATCTTGAGAAGTTGCAGGGAACTGTAAAAGAGTTGCCAAACAGAGATCAGATTGATGTTCCAGTTGATGAGATGCTTATCGTCGAGTTATACTCTAAGTAATGAATTGTAGTAAATAGCAACTATTCATAGAGTAAACATTATAAGGAGGGCGACCTAGTGTTCGATTTCGAAAAACCAAACATTGAGATTGCAGAAATCTCAGAAGACAAGAAATACGGAAGATTTGTTGTAGAACCTTTGGAAAGAGGCTATGGTACAACACTTGGTAATTCACTTAGAAGAATTATGCTTTCTTCATTGCCGGGTGCTGCAGTTAGCCAGGTGAAAATCGAAGGCGTATTGCATGAGTTCAGCTCTATTCCTGGTGTTAAGGAAGATGTTACAGAAATCATCATGAACATCAAGAATTTGGCAATTCGCAACAACTCTACATCAGACGATCCTAAGACAGCTTACATCGAGTTTGAAGGCGAAGGCGTTGTAAAGGCTAGTGATATCCAGGTGGATTCTGATATTGAAATTATGAACCCAGACCTTGTAATTGCTAACTTAAATGGTGGTGCAGATTGCAAACTCTATATGGAACTCACCATCACGAAAGGTAGAGGATACATCAGTTCAGATAAGAACAAGACAGAAGATACACCAATTGGTGTTATCGCTGTAGATTCTATCTATACACCAATCGAGAGAGTTAACCTTAAGGTTGAAAACACTCGTGTGGGTCAGATTACTGACTATGATAAGCTTACATTGGATGTTTACACCAATGGAACAATTCAGCCGGAAGAAGCAGTAAGTTTGGCTGCTAAGGTACTGAGCGAGCATTTAAGTCTCTTTGTAGATTTGTCTGAGCGTGGTATTCAGGCTGACGTTATGGCTGAGAAGCCAAGCGACTCTAAGGGTAAGGTTATGGATATGAACATCGACGAGTTAGAATTGTCAGTTCGTTCATACAACTGCTTGAAGAGAGCAGGAATCAATACCGTAGAAGAATTGTGTAACAAGACAGCGGACGATATGATGAAGGTTCGTAACCTTGGACGCAAGTCTTTGGAAGAAGTATTGGCTAAGCTCACAGAGTTAGGTCTTCAGTTAAAGGCTGGAGAAGAGTAATATAGTAACGGTTTGCCAGTAAGACCAAAAGGCGTGGGGAACTAGTATTTTGAGGATGGTGGACCATGCACCCTGCTAGTAAGACCAAAAGGCGTAGCAGAGCGAACCATCTCGTAGGAGGAAAAAGAAATGGCAAAGTATAGAAAGTTAAGCAGAACATCTTCACAGAGAAAGGCATTACTTAGAAATCAGGTAACTAACCTTTTGTATCATGGAAGAATCATCACAACAGAGGCTAAGGCTAAGGAAGTTCAGAAGATTGCTGAAGGCATCATTGCTATGGCAGTTAGAGAAAAGGACAACTTTGACGAGGTTACTGTTCAGGCTAAGGTTGCCCGCAAGGACAAGGATGGCAAGAGAGTAAAAGAAATTGTAGATGGTAAGAAGGTTACTGTATACGATACTGTTGACAAGAAGATTAAGAAGGATCAGCCTTCACGTCTTCATGCCAGAAGAGAAATGCTCAAGGTATTGTACCCAGTTAAGACTGCCGGTACAACAAAGAAGGATATCAAGGAAGTTGATATGCCTAAGATGTTATTCGAGGAGATTGCTCCTAAGTATGCTGACCGTAACGGTGGTTACACAAGAATCGTAAAGATTGGACCACGTAAGGGTGACGGTGCAATGGAAGTAGTTCTTGAGTTAGTATAATAGTGCTTAATAAAAGAGGTTGGACTTTTGTCCAACCTCTTTTTTGTTATTTAAACGTCACAATCGTCACGCCGGCATCCCCTTCCCCAAATTCAGCCAAGTGGAATTCATCCACAATCTTTTGGCGGCGAAGATATTGATGAACAGCCTTTCGCAGTGCACCTGTGCCCTTACCGTGTACTACTCGAACAGATTTCAGATGGGAAATATAGGCATCATCTAAGTATTTATCCAGCTTAGCTACAGCCTCGTCTCCGTTTAATCCCAGTAAATTAATCTCCGGGGAGATGGTGGCTGCCTTGTTCAATCCTCCGGAAGAACCGGAATACTTTGGATGCTTGCTCTTTGCCTGAGCGGCGGTATCGTTATCCTCTAAGAGTACCAAATCCTTTATATTAACGTTAGAGCGCATGATTCCCATCTGCACCTGCAAATCACCTCTGGCATTTGGAAGGGAATACACTGTTCCGGTAAGATTCATACTTAATACCTTAACATGATCCCCAACACGCAGGCTCTTTGGAACCTTATGATTTGCCGGAGGTTCTTTCTTTGCAGCAACGGAAGCCTTTCCCTGGGCATCTTTTAATTTCTTACCAATATTGGCGCGCTTCTCCTCCATCTTAGCGATATCAAGATTGCTCTTGCTATATTTGTTAAAGTCTCGTATGGTTTCATCGGCTACGCGCTTTGCATCTTGTAAAATGCGAGATGCATCCTCGTTTGCCTGTCGAAGAATCTTGTCCTTGGATTCCTTTAGCTTTTCCTCCCGCTGAGATAAGTCTCTCTGCCGATTCTCAATTTTGGTTCGCTCAGCAGCGATAAACTGGCGATCCTTTTCCATAGCTACACGCTTCTGTTCTAATTCTACAAATAAGTCTTCAAAGCTCTGATCTTCATCTGCAAGTTTTTCCTTTGCCACGTCAATCAAATCATCCGGCAATCCCAGTTTTTTGGAAATGGCGAAAGCATTACTTTTCCCGGGAATACCTATGAGCAAATGATAGGTAGGGCTTAATGTCTCCAGTGAAAACTCACAGCAAGCATTTTCCACACCCTCTGTGGATAAGGCGTACATCTTAAGTTCACTGTAGTGGGTGGTTGCCATAGTAAGTACATGCATCCTATGCAACTGGTCTAAGATAGCAGTCGCAAGGGCAGCACCTTCCTTTGGATCGGTTCCTGCACAAAGTTCATCGAAGAGACACAGGTAACGCTTGTCATAGTTCTTGGTTACATTTCTCAAAATACGTACAATGTTGGTCATATGAGATGAGAAGGTAGAAAGGGATTGCTCAATACTCTGCTCATCACCAATGTCCGCATAAATATCATCGAAGATGGACAACTGGCTGCGATCCTTGGTAGGAATGTGAAGTCCGGCCTGGCCCATCAGCGTCAACAAACCACAGGTTTTTAAGGAAACTGTTTTACCGCCGGTATTTGGCCCGGTGATAATGAGAAGATCAAAATCTTCCCCCAAGGTTAAATCGATAGGTACCACGCTATCCTTTGCTAACAATGGATGTCTGGCACTGCGCAAGTGAATGATACCGTCAGTGTTAAACATTGGCTCCACTGCGTTCATATCCTTGGCTAGTTCACCTTTTGCAAAGATAAAGTCAAGTTCCGATAGAATGGAAAAGTTCTGTTCAATCTCATCTGTGTGTTCTGCCACCATATTGCTTAGCGTGGCCAAAATCTTCTCAATTTCTTCTGCCTCCTGGAGCTGCAACTCCCGCAGAGAATTGTTCATATTCACAACAGACATTGGTTCAATAAAAATCGTTGAACCAGTTGATGATTGGTCGTGAACCATTCCGGGTACCTGGGATTTATATTCAGCCTTGACAGGAAGACAGTATCTTCCATTTCGCATGGTAATCACTCCATCCTGGAGATAGCCTCTTGTGGTGGAGTTATTGAGCATAGAATTCATCTGGGTGCGAATCCGCTCTCCAATGACAGTCATCTGGCGACGCACATTCTTAAGACCTGCACTGGCGTCATCGGCAATGGTATCCTGTGAAATGATGCAGTGGCGAATCTCCTCACAGACAGGGGTCAGTGGTGCCAAGTCCTGAAAATATCCTGCCAAAGAATCGCTATCCAGAGAAGCATCATTTTCGCTGCGGCCATATGCTTTGACCCGCTTACAAACTTCTAAAAGAGAAGCGATGTGTAAGAGCTCGCTAATGTTCAGTACACCACCGATTTCCAAATGCTTCAGATAAGGACGAATGTCTGCAATCCCGGAAAAGGATACGCTGCCTCGCTTGAAAATGCGGCTAAGGGCATCTTTGGTTTCCTGTTGCATTTTAAGAATGCGCTCCATGTCGGTGACAGGCAATAGCTTTCGACAATAGTTCTTACCCTGTTCACTGCTGGCATGTGCCTCCAATAAATCAATAATCTTGTTGTATTCCAGTGTGTATAAAACTTTTTTATTCATAAGCTTAATTATACACATTTATGGAGGAAATAAAAAGGGAAATGGTTGAAACCCTTGGAGTTGCCAAGTATAATGGATTCTAGATATGTGAAAATAGAATGGAGAAAAAATATGCGTTTTATCAAGGATTTGACAGAGGGAGAGAGAGTTAACGAGGTATATCTTTGTAGAAAGAAACAGACAGCTCTCACGAAGGCGGGAAAGCCATATGAGAGTCTTGCTTTACAGGATAAGACAGGAACACTGGATGCCAAGATTTGGGAACCGGGTTCTATGGGAATTGATGACTATGACGAATTAGACTACGTGTTTGTCACAGGAGAGATTACATCTTTCCAGGGAGCATTGCAGCTCAATATCAAGCGGCTTCGCGTTGCGTCAGAGGGAGAGTACATAGCAGCAGATTATTTGCCTTGCTCAGAGCGGGATGTGGATGAGATGTATCAGGAGTTGATGGCATTGGTACAGTCTATCAAGGCTCCGTATATGAGGAATTTGCTTTTCAGCTTCTTTGAGGAGCAGAAATTTGCTGACAAATTTAAGTTTCACTCAGCAGCAAAGAGTGTTCATCACGGATTTGTTGGTGGACTTTTAGAGCACACCTTAGGTGTTGCAAAAAACTGTGATTTTTATGCCCAGATGTATCCTATGTTAGATAGAGATTTATTACTGGCAGCAGCCGTTTTACATGATATAGGAAAGATGACGGAACTTTCACCGTTTCCGCAGAATGATTATACCGATGAGGGACAGTTGTTAGGACATATTATGATCGGTGCAAAGCAGGTGGAGGAGCGCATTGCCACCATTCCTGATTTCCCGGCAGTGAAGGAAAGAGAACTGATACACTGTATCTTGGCTCACCATGGAGAGTTAGAGTACGGCTCACCTAAGAAGCCTGCCATTGCCGAGGCAGTTGCATTGTCTTTCGCAGATAATTTAGACGCTAAGATGGAGACAATGAAAGAAGCTTTGGGCAACGTGGCACCAAATGATGTGCGCTGGCAAGGCTTCAACCGCTTGTTTGATTCCAACATTCGAAGAACAAGTCCGGAAGAGTTTTAGAGGATGATATGAAGAAAAACGATACCTTTGTTGTGACAATTGAAGATATGGGAGTAAATGGGGAAGGCATTGGCAAGTATGAGGGTATGACCTTTTTTATTAAGGACGCAGTAGTGGGAGACGAGATTCTTGCCGGGGTGACCAAACTAAAAAAAGGTTATGGCTATGCCAGAATGATTGAGGTGTTAAGGCCTTCTGATAGGAGAGTGGAGCCGGCTTGTGCTGTGGCAAGACAGTGTGGTGGATGTCAGATGCAGACCTTGCGCTACGATGTGCAATTGCAGTTGAAGGAACGCAAGGTGCGAGACAACCTGAGGCGCATCGGTGGCTTCTCAGAAGAACTACTGCAGCGGGTGATGGAGCCGGTTGTGGGAATGGAAGAGCCGTTCCGCTATCGCAACAAGGCACAGTTTCCGGTGGGGTATGATAAGAATGGAGAGATTGTCTTTGGATTTTATGCAGCAAGAAGCCATCGGGTCATTCCGGTAGACGACTGCTTACTTGGAGTGGAGGAGAATGGACTCATTCTTTCTCAGATTAAGGAGTATATGCAGCAGTGTGGCGTGAAGCCTTACGACGAAGTGACAGGCAAGGGGCTGCTTCGTCATGTGTTGATTCGAAAGGGATTTCACAGTGGACAGCTGATGGTATGTCTTGTGGTAAATGGAAAAGAACTGCCACAGGAAGATGTTTTGATTGAAAAATTGCAGAGCATAGAGGGAATGCACAGCATTTCCATTAATATCAATACAGCAAATACGAATCGCATTCTTGGCGATGAAGTGAGACTTCTCTGGGGAGAACCTTGCATCACCGACGATATTTGCAGAGTGCAGGAAGAAAAGACTTACAGCGGCCAATTTATTGCCACAGGTGAAAAGGTTTCCTTTGAGATTTCGCCAAAGTCTTTCTATCAGGTGAATCCGGTTCAGACAGAAAAATTGTATAGTTTGGCATTGGAATATGCCGGACTGACCGGTGGAGAAATTGTTTGGGATTTATATTGTGGAATCGGAACAATCTCCTTGTTTCTGGCAAAGGCGGCCAAGCACGTCTATGGTGTGGAGATTGTGCCGGAGGCCATTGCAGATGCCAGACGCAATGCCCTCAACAATCACATGGATAATGTAACCTTCTATGTG
>CAMFYL010000042.1 GCA_946002055.1 uncultured Roseburia sp. | reverse complement strand
TGTTGCGGTATGGTGGAGAGATTTATCGTGTGGAGGATACGGTGAGAAGAATCCTGCAGGCGTATCAGGTGGACCAGGCTAGTGTGTATGTGCTGTCAAATGGGATATTTATAAGTGTAAGAAATAAGAATGGCCAACCATGTTGTCTAGTGAGGCAGGTTTCTTTGGGGACAATTAATCTAAGAGGGATTTCTGTACTAAATCAGCTTTCAAGAGATGTGGTGACGGGCGAATGTTCACTTGTGGAAGGGGAGCAGAGGCTAAATGCAATCAAAAGTGGATTGGGTGAGCGAACCGCTACCCTCTGCCTAAGCTGTGGTCTGGGTTGTGGGATGTATTCTTTTTTATTGTGGATGAGTAATTGTGGAGAAGATGTTTTTCCATCCGTGCAGACGGATACAGTGTTAGAGACAGAGCGGGGAATAGGATTTATTTGTGTCTCAGAAGTTTTCGCTAGACAATTATTCCCCAACCTCCTTGCCGCCTTCCTCATCGGCGCTCTACTAGAACTTGCTATGCTCTGGATGGGTAAGCGGAATATGACCCGCCTGGTGCGAAGTCTTTTTGGCAGTATGCTTGTCACTGTCAGTTGTCTTGGCCTGATCTTGTTGGGACTCCCTATTTCGCAGGATAACGTAATTATCAGCGCAACCCTGCCGCTGTTTCCGGGAATTGCATTTACCACATCCATAAGAGATTTCTTTAATGGAGACCACCTGTCTGGGGTGATTCATCTTGTGGACGCTTTGCTGACAGCCCTTTGTATTGCAGCGGGCGTGGGAGTTGTCATTATGTTGACGCAGACGTTGAGGTAGAAATGGTATGATAGAGATGTTACTGCAAACTCTGGCAACCTTCATGCTGACTGTCAGTTTCTGCGTCATTCTTGCAGCACCAAGATCGGAGTGGATTTTTTGTGGAATATCTGGCATTGTAAGTTATTTGGTAAATCAGTTGATATTAACCAGTGGCATACACCAAATCTTGGCAACCTTAGGTGCCTCAATGGCTCTTGCCATATCGTCTCGGATGCTGGCTGTTCTTAGACGGCAGCCGGTGACCGTTTATTTGATGCCGGGAATCTTTCCTCTGGCGCCGGGAGCAGGCATCTATTTCACAGCATATTATTTGATTGCGGGGGATATGGAAGCATTTTCCCAAGAGGGAATGAAGACTTTAGAGACGGCGGTGGCCATTGCCCTGGGCATTGTGTTTGCCTCGGGATTGCCACAAAAAAACCTGCGCCCCAAAGGTGACGCAGGTAAATAAAACACATATTAAGAAGCACTTGTTTCTTCCACCACAGGGTCGGGAGTAGCGGGATAGGTGAAGCCTTCTCCCACAACGGCACTTACACGATTTACCACAAGAAATGCAGTTGGGTCAATCTTGTGAACAATTCGCTCCACGCGGCTGAGCTGACGGCTTGAGACGATTGACATCACAACCTCGATATCTTTGCCCAAGTAACCGGAACGACCCTTCATCATAGTAACACCACGATCCAAATCTCGGATGATGGCATCTCGAATCAGATCACTCTTGTTGCTGATAATCTGAACCTCCACTCGGTTGCGACCAATCAGGCTGACCTTCTCGATCATTGTTGAATAAACAAGAATCAAAACGATACCATATAAAACCTTGTCCCCGGGAGTCTGGAACATCTGAGGAATCAAAATGGCGATATCGATGATATATACTGCTGTGGAAAGAGGGATGCGCAGATACTTGTTCAGCATTAGAGCAGGCACATCCATTCCACCGGAGGATGCCCCGGCACGAAGCACCATACCAGCACCAAGACCAATGAGGATACCACCCATAATGGTGCAGAGGAAAATGTCATCTGTCACAATACGTCCTGCCATAAACTTTTCCACAATGGCCATAGAGGCTGGATAACAGAAACTGCTTAATACTGTAGATAAGGCAAATTTTTTTCCGAAAACCACAAGTCCAAGTAAAAGCATAACGCCATTTACACAGAACACAACGGTTGAGGTGGAAATGCCCGTTGGACGAGCGATCAAAAGACCAATACCGGAACTACCACCCATAATCAGACCGGATGTGTCAACAAACAACACAAATCCGATGGCATCTATCAAATTGCCCACAATAATCATCATAATTCGAATGAATTCTTTTGTTTTTCCACTCATACTTCCATCTCCAAATTCAAGAATTGCATTATTTCAGCACGCAAATTATTATATGCAAATAAAATAGAATTAACAAGCAAGTGCTTTAATGCAATAAAGCGGGGCCAATAGGGACAGACCTGGGTGCCATTAGTGACAGTCCCTAATGGCACCCAGGTCTGTCCCCAATGGCACAAGGTAACAAATCGAACATATATTCGAAAATATCTGTACATTTTGTCGGGCTTCTGCTATAATAAGCCATACCATTGGATACAGTAAGTAATAATTTATGATAGCTTTTGGAGGTGCAGGTGGATACATTTAAGTTACATTCCCCTTATGAACCAACCGGGGATCAGCCACAGGCAATTGAACAATTAGTGCAGGGATTTCAGGAGGGGAATCAGTGCCAGACCCTTTTGGGTGTTACAGGTTCCGGTAAGACCTTTACTATGGCAAATGTTATTGCAAAACTGAATAAGCCAACCTTAATTTTGGCTCATAATAAGACGCTTGCCACTCAGCTCTATGGAGAGTTTAAGGAGTTTTTTCCTGAGAATGCAGTAGAGTATTTTGTGTCCTACTATGATTACTATCAGCCGGAGGCCTATGTGCCATCTACAGATACTTATATTGCCAAGGACTCTTCCATCAACGACGAGATTGATAAGTTGCGGTTGTCGGCGACAGCTGCACTGGCGGAGCGCAAGGATGTGATTATCATCTCCTCTGTGTCCTGCATCTACGGTATTGGTAGCCCGGACGACTACCAGAATATGATGGTTTCCCTTCGCCCGGGAGATATGAAGGACCGGGACGAGGTGATTCGCCAGTTGGTGGATATGCAGTATATGCGAAATGATATGGACTTCACCCGAGGCATCTTTCGCGTGCGTGGGGATGTGCTGGAGGTAATGCCGGCAAATACCACGGACTACGCCTATCGCATTGAATTTTTTGGAGATGAGATTGACCGCATCACAGAGATAGATGCTATGACTATGGAGGTGCGCCACGAGCTGAAGCATGTTGCCATCTTCCCGGCATCCCATTACGTAGTGCCCCAGGAGAAGATACAGAAGGCCTGCCGGGAGATAGAGGATGAGTTAGAGCAGCAGGTTAGATTCTTTAAGGGAGAGGATAAGCTTATCGAGGCTCAGCGAATTGCAGAGCGAACCAATTTTGACGTGGAGATGTTAAGAGAGACGGGCTTTTGTAGCGGTATCGAAAATTACTCCCGCCACTTAACCAATCAGAAGCCGGGAGAACCACCACAGTGCCTGCTGGATTACTTTAAGGACGACTTCCTATTAATTGTGGACGAGTCCCACATCACCCTTCCACAGGTCCGCGGTATGTACGCCGGGGACCGGGCCCGCAAATCAACCTTGGTAGACTATGGTTTTCGTCTGCCATCGGCTATGGACAACCGTCCGCTGAATTTTTCGGAGTTTGAGACCAAGCTGGATCAGGTTCTTTTTGTATCCGCAACACCGGCAGAGTACGAAGAGGAGCACGAGATGCTCCGGGCTCAGCAGGTAATCCGTCCTACCGGCCTTCTGGACCCGGAAGTTGTGGTGCGACCGACCGAAGGGCAGATTGACGACCTTATCGCGGAGATTCGCAAGGAAACCAAGAACAAACATAAGGTTCTGATTACCACACTCACCAAGCGCATGGCAGAGGATTTGACAGACTATATGGCGGAGCTTGGTATCCGTGTGAAATATATGCACTCCGATATTGACACCATGGAGCGAGCGGAGATTATCCGGGACCTGCGTCTGGATGTGTTCGACGTATTGGTGGGTATCAACCTGCTTCGAGAAGGCCTGGATATTCCAGAGATAACTCTGGTAGCTATCTTGGATGCAGACAAGGAGGGCTTTCTTCGCTCCGAGCGTTCCCTCATTCAGACCATTGGACGAGCAGCCCGAAATTCTGAGGGTCATGTGATTATGTATGCTGACAATATGACGGATTCCATGCGCCTTGCCATCACAGAGACAGCACGCCGCCGCCAGATTCAACAGGCATATAATAAGGAACACGGCATTACGCCAACAACCATTCAGAAGTCTGTGCGTGAGCTGATTAGCATTTCCAAGGAGATCGCCAAGGAGGAGATGCAACTAGAGCGGGGCGCCGAGGAGATGACAAAGGACGAATTAGAGAAACATATCGCAGACATCCGCAAGAAGATGGAGAAGGCGGCAGGAGACTTGAACTTCGAGGCGGCAGCCGAATACCGCGACCGATTGATTCAGTTAAAAGAAATGCTTCGTGATATGTAAGAAAGGACAGAATATGGCAGAACAACAGGACAGAAAATACATCAAAATAAAAGGAGCCAACGTGCACAATCTGAAGAATATCAGCCTTGAGATTCCCAGAGATTCTTTTACTGTGCTCACCGGCCTTAGTGGATCAGGTAAGTCATCTCTGGCTTTTGATACCATTTTTGCGGAGGGACAGCGTCGCTATATGGAGTCGTTATCTTCCTACTCAAGACAATTCTTGGGACAGATGGACAAGCCGGATGTGGAGAAGATTGAGGGGTTGCCGCCGGCCATTTCTATTGACCAGAAGTCCACAAACCACAACCCTAGATCTACCGTAGGAACGGTGACAGAGATTTATGATTACTTTCGACTTCTTTATGCCCGTATCGGTGTACCTCATTGTCCCCAGTGTGGCAAGGAGATTAAAAAGCAGACAATCGATCAGATGGTGGATCGCATTATGGCCCTTCCGGAGCGCACGAAGATTCAGCTGTTGGCACCTATGGTAAGAGGTCGCAAGGGAACACACGAGAAGCTATTTACCAAAGCCAAGAAGAGTGGCTATGTCCGGGTGATTGTGGATGGTAATTTATACGATTTGTCCGAGGAGATTACCTTGGAGAAAAACATTAAGCACAATATTGAAATCGTAGTGGATCGCCTCGTGATTAAGGAAGGCATCGAGAAGCGTCTCACCGACTCTATTGAGACAATCTTACAGCTTACATCAGGCCTTGTAATTGTTGATGTGATTGACGGGGAACCCATCACCATGTCCGAGGGATTCTCATGTCCGGACTGTGGTATCAGCATTGACGAGGTGGAGCCTAGAAGCTTCTCCTTTAACAATCCTTTTGGCGCCTGCCCGGAGTGTTATGGCTTGGGATTTAAGATGGAGTTTGACGAGGAACTGATGATTCCCGATAAGAAGCTGAGCTTTAATGAGGGCTGCGTCTGCGTCAATGGCTGGCAATCGTCCTCAGACCCTAAGAGCTTTACCCACGCAATCCTGGAGGCTTTGGCAAGAGAATACGACTTTTCGCTGGATACCCCATATCGGGAGCTGCCGGAAGATATTCGCCATCAGTTTATCTATGGATTTAACAGAACCATTCCTGTTCATTACAAGGGACAGCGTGGAGAAGGGGTATATGACATCTGTTTCGAAGGCCTCATCAGCAACGTGAATCGCAGATACCGGGAGACACACTCTGAGACTATGAAGAAGGAATACGAAGAGTATATGAATATCACCCAGTGTCCAATCTGCAAGGGTCAGCGTTTGAAGCGCACATCCCTGGCGGTGACTGTGGCAGATAAGAACATCTTTGAAATGACAGAGATGCCAATCTGCGATTTGCAGAAGTATTTAGATGAAATGCAGCTGTCCCCACAGCAGGAAAAGATTGGTAACCAGATTTTGAAGGAAATCCGCGCCAGAGTGAAATTCTTAGTAGATGTGGGACTTGATTACCTATCCCTGTCCAGAGCCACGGGAACTCTTTCCGGCGGAGAGGCCCAGCGCATTCGTCTGGCCACACAGATTGGATCCGGACTGGTTGGCGTTGCTTACATTCTAGATGAGCCAAGTATAGGTCTTCATCAGCGGGACAATGACAAGCTCCTTGCCTCCCTGAAGGGATTAAGAGACCTGGGAAATACACTTATTGTAGTAGAGCACGACGAGGATACCATGCTTGCGGCAGATTGTCTTGTGGATATCGGACCTCGTGCAGGCAAGCACGGTGGAGAAGTGGTGGCCATTGGAACACCACAGGAGATTATGGACAATCCAAACTCCATCACAGGTGCATACCTCAGTGGAAGAATGCGTATTCCGGTACCTGCAGAGAGGAGACAGCCTACCGGATTTCTTACCATCAAGGGTGCAAAGGAAAACAACCTGAAGAACATTGATGTTCAGATTCCTCTTGGTATTATGACCTGTGTCACAGGTGTATCCGGCTCCGGCAAAAGTTCTCTTACCAATGAGATTTTGTACAAGGCTCTGGCAAAGGAATTGAACCGGGCTCACAAGGTTCCCGGCAAGCACGATGACATTATGGGTATAGAACAGTTGGATAAGATTATCGACATCGACCAGTCGCCAATCGGTCGTACACCCCGCTCTAACCCAGCCACCTATACCGGTGTCTTCGATATGATTCGAGACCTGTTTGCCTCCACAGCAGACGCCAAGGCAAGAGGCTACAACAAGGGGCGCTTCTCCTTTAATGTGAAGGGAGGCCGCTGCGAGGCCTGCTCCGGTGACGGAATCATTAAGATTGAGATGCATTTCTTGCCGGATGTGTATGTGCCTTGTGAGGTTTGCGGCGGCAAGCGATATAACCGGGAGACCCTGGAGGTGAAATACAAGGGCAAATCTATCTACGACGTGCTTGATATGACGGTGGAAGAGGCGCTTCATTTCTTTGAAAATGTGCCATCCATCCATCGCAAGATACAGACTCTTTATGATGTGGGATTGTCCTACGTCAAATTGGGACAGCCATCCACCACCCTTTCCGGTGGAGAGGCCCAGCGAATTAAGCTTGCCACAGAGTTGAGTAGACGTAGCACCGGTCGCACCATCTATGTATTAGATGAGCCTACCACAGGTCTTCACTTTGATGACGTGAGTAAGCTGGTGGAAATCCTCAGAAAGCTTTCCGAAGGCGGCAACACGGTGGTTGTTATTGAGCATAACTTAGATGTGATTAAAACAGCCGATTATATTATCGATATGGGACCGGAAGGTGGTGACCGGGGAGGTACGGTGGTGGCCCAGGGAACACCGGAAGAGGTGGCCAAGAATCCGGCTTCCTACACAGGTCATTACGTTAAGCGTGAATTAGAGAGGCAGTAAGGTATCTGTCAACCGAGATAGATAGTGGTCTGCCCACAGAAATTGTAAGCCCTCCGTCAACAAAATTTTATTGAAAAATGGTAACTTTTGTATATAATTGAAATTAGAATGCAAAACTATCATTAGGTGGACTATGTCCACTTGACATAAATGTAAGACGGAAAGGAGAAACGGAATGGTTTCAAGTGATATCGGAATTGATTTGGGTACAGCCAGCATTTTGGTGTATGTAAAGGGAAAGGGAGTAGTTCTCAAGGAGCCATCAGTAGTGGCGTTTGACAGAGACACCAACCGCATTAAGGCTATCGGCGAGGAGGCTCGCCTCATGCTTGGTCGTACTCCTGGTAATATTGTAGCAGTTCGTCCTCTGCGTCAGGGTGTTATCTCTGATTACACAGTCACAGAGAAGATGATTAAATACTTCATTCAGAAGGCAATGGGCAAGAAGAGCTACCGCAAGCCTCGTATCAGTGTATGTATCCCTAGTGGAGCA
>CAMFYL010000041.1 GCA_946002055.1 uncultured Roseburia sp. | reverse complement strand
CGGACACTTGTAACAGATTACCTCTCTTATCATACTGATATCGTCTGCTCTCATCCCGTCATTCGATTTTCAAATATAATTACTGCACTATCTTCAACCATATTTCCCTCTCTCTATACTAATTGTTAAATTAATGAATCGCTTCGATTTGTTATATGTATTCTATCTTCACTCTGTTTTTCAAATAATCTACAAACTCATCCAAGTCATCATATTCGGTACTGTTAATGATATATTGCTTTCTTCCCGCCACAAATCTTAATTGATTACCATAGTGTCCCGATCTTGTTCTTTTTCCTTTTTCGTATTCAATATTATTCAACTCAAGAAGGTTATACTTTCGCGTTTTTAACGTAGATTTGATAATTATATTATGTTCGTCAACCATTATGCTTTTGTTTATAAGTCTTTCAATTACAGTAATAAAAAGTGCAGACAACAAAATTATCAGTAGGCACAACATGATTTTTTCGCCCAATTCTTTTATCGATTTTATCGGGAAAATATACTGGCAATATATGATTCCATATAAGGAAATACATGGTATAAAATATCTTTTCAACATCCAATTCTTTTGATTTTTTATGGTCATTCTTAGAGCTCCTTATTTATGAATTTTAAATACTTAGGATGATTTTCTCCTAATGGGTTATCATGAACCTCAACCTTTATATCATTATCTAAAATCCACTGACGAACCATAGAAAAATTATTATGATAGTCTCTAAATATAATAATAGGTTTTCTCAGATTATTATTGATTGCAAATAAAACCGCATCCGAATACATTCCCCTATATGCAGTACATTGCGGATAAAACTGGCACCTCGTAATTTCTTCAATAGTATATCTCTTACTTTTTCCATAAAATTTTTTCACGGTAAAACAATTTTCTTCGAACTCATATTTGTCAAGGACTTTAGGTAATTCTTTTACAACTTGAGGAGTTAACAGAATAATGCCAACTATACTCATTATCACCGCAACAATCCCTCCCTTATCTCCATCAAGGAAGGCAAAAAACGTTAAGATTCCACCTGAAATCAACAACGGATACCCTACTCCTATTAAAGTGC
Source organism: uncultured Roseburia sp. (assembly GCA_946002055.1). GTDB lineage: Bacteria > Bacillota > Clostridia > Lachnospirales > Lachnospiraceae > Pararoseburia. The sequence goes on along the minus strand of CAMFYL010000041.1, from coordinate 6,802 downwards.
CTACAATCGGGAAAAACTGTTTTCTATACTCTTTATTGCTTTTTACCTCAAATTTCATTTCATAATTCCCCTTTCCTAATCTAAAATAATACATTCAATAGCATCTACCGTTTCGCCTATCACTTGGTCCCTTCCAAACATATAGGCATCAAACTTTCTAAACTCTTGTTCAATATACTCTATACCCTTTATACTTTCTTTAAAAAACTTATTTGCTTTATGCAGTTCTTTTTGTAAATTAGCTTTCGCATTTTTAACGCCATTTGCTATTTCTAGTTAACACAAAATTTTTTACAGTCTCTAATACAAACCCGCAATCACCAAAAGCCAACCCAAACAATGTTTGATATCTTCTAAGTTGTACTGTTTTTTTATATTATTTATCAATAGTTAATAGGTAAAAAAATCCTTTATTTCTTGTTCAGTGATTGATGTTAATTCTTTTTCTTTCACTGTCTTTCTCTTTTTATCTCTATTCCAAAAGATGACTTTATCATCTTTCCCCAAAAAATTTTCTAAATTAACATCATCCAATGAATCTTTTACCGCAAAGACATACTCATCATTTCCGCTGAATTCAAGAGTTACGAAATATTCTTCTTTTCCTAAATATATACTTAATACCAGTTCCTTTCCTCTCTGTATTGTAATAGCCTTCTCGTAATATAAAACTGGTATTGCCAGATTTGCCAACTCTGATACATTCCAACATTTTTGATTGTTCATCTTCTTTTTGAATCTTTTTATTGCATTATCTAATCCTATTCTATTTTTCCATTTCAAAACATTTTTCACACCATATGGAATAATTCCACCTATTCCTTTTCCTCCCGGAAACATCGTTGGCCAATGTAGCATCATAAGAGCAGCTACTTCTTCTGCATTTATTCTTATCTCTTTCATACTAATCTCTCCTCCCCTTCTATTCCGCCGTCATACAGAATAATTCTTTAGAATACTTTGCTCCTTGATTCCATGTATTATTAATAGCTTGCTGTATATTTTGAACAGCCTCTTCACCTATATCCCACAAATTATTTGCACCTTCCTTTAAATAGTCAACCGCACTCTTACCATTAAATACTCTTTCTGCCTCTTTCCCATTATCAATCGTGTACACATCTCGTAATTCGCTAGCATTCTTATCAATAGTTGTACCATCCTGTGAAACAGAATATGTGACTGTTCCATATGTTGCAGCCGTAAAATCTATTTCCAATTCCAATGAATTCTCAGCTGCTTGCACAAAAGGAAATGGCATCATAGCCTGTATCAAAGATACTGCTAAAAACAATGCCATTCCTCTTTTTAGCGATATTTTTTTCATTTTCCCACACTCCCTTAATATACTCCTCTTTATGGCGCATTCCTTTCCCTCAAAAGAGAACGACCATCTTCGCATTGGCATATTGTAATATAATTTCTGTGGTTATTCATAAAAATTGCGCGAATGATATCATTTTTCGCGCATAAGGAACAGACCCCCAAAAGTCAGATTAAAAATCTAACAATTGGAGGTCTGTTTTTTCACTTGAATGTTACCTTACATTATCATAGTGAGTCCACATACGAATGATTTTTATGGTACCATCGTATTCCATATCATTTTCAGTAACCGGTTCTTGGTACACCTGATACACAAGTCGGTGTTGAATATTAATTCTTCTGGATATGATACCATCCAGCTTTCCTACTAGTTTTTCATATCTTGGAGGATTTTGATAGGGGTCCTCTCTAATAATATCAACCAAGACCTTTGCCTTTTGTGAGATACCCATCCTCTTCAAATTCTCCAAATCTTTCATTGACTGCTTCGTAAATACAATTTTGTACATTACCACTTCACCATATCTTCTGAAATGCAATCATCCAGCGTCTCTTTTGCTCCTTCCAAAATAGATTGCGTCATTCCCGGAATGGAGTCTAAATATAACGTCTCCTGTATTGCGCCCCAATCATCCTCTGATATAAGAACTGCATTTGCCTTTTTACCAACAATCAATGTTGGTTCATGATACAAATTTACAGACTCTACCAGATTATAAAGATCCTTTCTTGCGTTTGTAATATTAATCGTTGACATAATAATCTCCCTTGGTATTCTTTCTTATGAATTCATTTTCAATATTTTGATTTCTTTCGTATATGTTTTTAAGATTTCTCGTTCATCCTTTTATAAAACTCTATACTAATTCTTTTCTTTAATAATATTGTATGATGTATAATGTTTTTATCCGTATGAATGACGAGATTCTTATGTCTTTGCACTTATTATAACGTACGTTTTTACGTACGTCAAGTGTTTATAAAAAGACAGAGCGAAGCACTCTGTCTATCCTATTGCCAATTTCTCTTTAATATCTCACTTTTCAACTACAGTGTATTTTTGTCAGATGTCTTGAGCGGATCTTGATTTTGTTCTACTACTTGTCGTACGTCAAGTGGTAATTGTATTCCCAACAATAATACTGTCCATACTAATACCATCTCATACATCTCCCACAAGTCTCTCTATCATCTTCTTAACGAGACCAATATCCAGAGGATTGAGCTGTGACTCACAGGTGAATATCACATCCTTTCCGGGAATGATATTATTTGCTTGATAAAGATTATATTTCCAAACAAAGTCCGACCCGTACTTAGGATCATCCATCAAGCCCGCGTGTTCCCAGTATGTTATTTTTCCTGTGTGGGTATTCAGCACAGTAAAGTCCGGATGAATCGTATAGTCTTTCCCATATATGCTCAAATCAATCGGTCGTTCGTATTTGTACAGAAGATTTTCTCTCTGTTTGTATAGCAGATTCGCAATAATACACTCTGATTTCGATCGCACCATTTCTCCATTCTCCGTCTCAAAACGAAGGCTTTCCGGATGAGCTTGATATGGTTCGTATTCTTCCGTCGCCCATTCTCTGACAAGTTCCTTTACAGTCTTTCTGCAGGGTATAACCAGTTCCTTTCGGGCACTGGAAAGACTGTCAAATGCCTCCGTTATCTCGTGAAAATGATAATTCTTTTCAAAGTGGTAAAGTGCGGCAAGATTCTCCTTCACCATTGGTTTGATCTTTTCATAATATCGCTTCTGAGCCAGTTGCTCTGTAACTGTCATCTGGTTCTTCGGCAAGTATTGTTGCTGCATTCGACCGTCTTCCCCCTGATATTGCCAATAATAATAAGGCCTATTGTTTTTTGTTTGAATTTTTAACGTCCCCTTTGGTGCGTTGATTAAGAACTGATTGATTCGATTTTGCACTTGCTCAAGTTCTTTGATTTCGTCTGTTATCATTTGTTTTATTTTTTCCATAGAGATTCCTTTCTCCCAAATTGGGGCAATGATAGATTTAAGTGTGAATAAAATAGATAGACTTGTACTGTCTCAGAGAAATTTTCATTCCAAAAGGATATAACTTAATTGATTGGTGCTAACTTTCTGTGAAAAAACAAGAATTCTTTCATACCAAATACAAGACAAAAAACAACTTAGTATAAATTTCCATAAATTCACAATGATTTTCTTACAAAAGCTAATGGATTGTTCATACCAGAATTAAAGTTCTAAAGTATTTGGTATAATAAATCAGAAAATAGACAATAACATTGAAAAAAGACTAATACTAAATTTATTAGAGCACATCCCACAAGGATGTGCTCTGCATCTTATAAATCATCCACGGCGTCTTTTAATTTATCCATGAATCCCTTTTTCTTCTTTTCTTCCTTAACGGTAGTGCCACCGGCCTTTAAGGTCTTACCTGCATGCTCGTCAAACTTGCGCAATGCCTCTTTAGCCTCATGGCTTAGGTTGGTAGGCACTTGTACCACAAGAGTAACATAGTGGTCACCACGGGTAGCCTTATTGCGCAGGGATGGGATTCCCTTGCCACGGAGACGAATGCGGGTGTCTGTCTGTGTTCCCGGCTTCACCTCATATACCACCTTGCCATCCAAGGTATCTATCATCACTTCTCCACCAAGTGCAGCCTGTGCAAAGGAAATTGGAGCAGATGAATAGATATCATACTCACTACGCTGGAAAATAGCATGTGGCTGTACGCGAACTTCCACAAGCAAATCGCCTCTTGGGCCACCATTGATGCCCGGCTCACCCTTCTCGCGAATACGGACGCTCTGTCCGTTGTCAATACCTGCCGGGATAGAAACGGAAATGCGTTTCTTTCTTGCAATGTATCCGGAACCATGGCAATCCGGACACTTCTCCCTGATTACCTGGCCTGTTCCCTGGCAATCGGGACAAGTAGTTATGTTCTGTACGGTTCCAAAGAAGGACTGCTGTGTTACGCGAATCTTACCTTGTCCGCCACACTTAGAACAGGTCTCCTTGCTGGTACCGGGCTTAGCACCAGTTCCGTGACAAGTCTCACACTCATCCTTAAGAACAATTTCTATCTCTTTTTCACAGCCAAAAGCAGCTTCCTCAAACTTGATGTTCACTCTGGCACGAAGATTCTGCCCCTTCATTGGACCATTGTTGGCTCTTCTGGAACCGCCGCCGAAGAAATCACCAAAAATATCCCCAAAGATATCGCCGAAATCCATGCCGGAGAAATCAAAGCCGCCGCCACCCATGCCGCCTTCAAATGCAGCATGACCGAACTGATCATATTGTCTTCTCTTTTCCGGGTCACTCAGTACAGCATATGCCTCCTGACACTCCTTAAACTTCTCCTCTGCCTCTGGGTCGTCCGGGTGCATATCAGGGTGATACTTCTTTGCAGTCTGACGAAATGCTTTCTTGATTTCGTCATCTGTAGCTCCCTTACTTATACCAAGTACCTCGTAGTAATCTCTTTTATCAGCCATTGAAAATACCTTTCTACAACGATATCCTTCCCCAAAAATTCAGGGAAGGACATCGGATTTACACTTTATTTATGTCAGGAATTACACTTCCTTGAAGTCTGCGTCTACAACATCGTCGTTAGCAGCTGCGCCACCCATATCAGGGCCAGCACCCATACCGCTCATATCAGGACCTGCACCCTGAGCAGCCTGCGCCTGCTCATACATCTTAGCGAATACCTTCTGAGCGCTCTCCTGCAACTTCTCCTGTGCTGCCTTAAGTTCGCCAACAGTAGCCTCGTCCATAACCTCAGCTTCCGGATGTGCATCTAAGATAGCCTGAACTGCTGCAATATCAGCCTCTACTGCAGACTTATCAGCTGCGTCGATGTTCTCACCAACCTCGTCAAGTGCTTTCTTTGTCTGGAATACGAAGGAATCTGCATCGTTTCTTGCATCGATTGCTTCCTTGCGCTTCTTATCCTGAGCCTCGAATTCAGCAGCTTCCTTTACTGCCTTTTCAATATCTTCATCAGACATGTTAGAACCAGCAGTAATTGTGATGTGCTGCTCCTTACCTGTTCCCAAATCCTTAGCAGATACATTTACGATACCATTTGCATCGATATCGAAAGTAACCTCAATCTGTGGAACACCTCTCTGTGCTGGAGGAATACCATCAAGTCTGAACTGTCCCAAAGACTTGTTATCCTTAGCGAACTGTCTCTCACCCTGTACAACGTTAATATCAACGGCTGTCTGGTTGTCAGCTGCTGTAGAGAAAATCTGACTCTTCTTAGTAGGAATGGTTGTATTTCTCTCAATCAATCTTGTAGCAACACCACCCATAGTCTCAATAGAAAGAGAAAGTGGAGTTACATCCAAAAGAAGGATTTCGCCTGCGCCTGCATCACCGGCAAGCTTACCACCCTGGATAGAAGCACCGATTGCTACACACTCGTCTGGGTTCAAGGTCTTGCTTGGCTCGTGACCTGTCAAAGCCTTAACCTTATCCTGTACAGCTGGAATACGTGTTGAACCACCAACAAGAAGTACCTTAGACAACTCGCTTGCTGTAAGACCTGCATCCTTAAGTGCATTCTGTACAGGTACTGCTGTTCTCTCAACCAAGTCATGTGTCAACTCATCAAACTTAGCTCTTGTAAGGTTCATATCAAAATGCTTTGGTCCCTCTGCTGTTGCAGTGATGAATGGCAAGTTGATATTGGTTGTTGTAGCTGCTGAAAGCTCCTTCTTAGCCTTCTCTGCTGCTTCCTTTAATCTCTGAAGAGCCATCTTATCGGTAGAAAGGTCAACACCTTCTGCCTTCTTGAACTCCTCTAACATCCAGTTTGTAATCTTCTGGTCAAAGTCATCACCACCAAGGCGGTTATCACCGGATGTAGCAAGAACTTCGATAACGCCCTCACCAATCTCAATGATAGATACATCAAAAGTACCACCACCTAAGTCGTAAACCATAATCTTCTGCTCCTGCTCGTTGTCAAGACCATATGCAAGTGCTGCTGCTGTAGGCTCGTTGATGATACGCTTAACATCAAGACCTGCAATCTTACCGGCATCCTTTGTTGCCTGACGCTGTGCATCGTTGAAATATGCAGGAACTGTGATAACTGCTTCTGTAACACTCTCACCAAGATAATTCTCTGCATCGCTCTTCAACTTCTGAAGAATCATAGCTGAAATCTGCTGTGGAGAATACTTCTTGTCGTCGATGGTACGACCGTTGTCTGTACCCATATCTCTCTTAATAGAAGAGATTGTCTTCTCAGCGTTTGTTACAGCCTGACGTTTTGCCGGCTCACCGATTAATCTCTCACCTGTCTTTGTAAATGCTACGATGGAAGGTGTTGTTCTGGCTCCTTCCTGATTAGCGATAACGGTTGGCTTACCACCTTCCATTACGGCTACGCAACTGTTTGTTGTTCCTAAATCAATACCAATAATTTTTCCCATGATCTTTTCCTCCTATATA
>CAMFYL010000040.1 GCA_946002055.1 uncultured Roseburia sp. | reverse complement strand
CTCATACGAACAAGTTCTGCCGGAACACCAGCCTCCTTTAACTGTTCATCCGTCATCTGACGATGTGTACTGGATGCCGGGTTCAAACAACATGTTCTGGCATCTGCTACATGTGTCTCAATGGCAGCCAACTTTAAGTTCTTCATAAAGATGCTTGCCGCCTCACGGCCACCTTTCAATCCGAAAGACACCACGCCGCAACTTCCGTTTGGCAGATACTTCTGAGCCAGCTCATGATACTTATCTCCCGGCAAGCCACAGTAATTCACATATGCCACCTTTGGATGGTTCTGCAAAAATTCTGCAATAGCCTGCCCATTCTCGCAATGACGGGCCATACGCACATGCAAACTCTCCAAACCAAGATTCAAAAGGTATGCATTCTGTGGGCTCTGGATAGACCCCAAATCTCTCATTAACTGAACGGTACACTTGGTAATGAAGGCTCCCTCCTTACCAAAGCGCTCCACATATGTCACACCATGATAACTGTCATCCGGTGTACAAAGCCCCGGATACTTATCGGCATATTTCATCCAATCAAAGTTACCGCTATCTACAATAGCGCCACCAACACCTGCTCCGTGTCCATCCATGTACTTTGTTGTAGAGTGAGTAACAATATCTGCGCCCCACTGAAATGGGCGACAGTTTACCGGTGTAGGAAATGTATTGTCAATGATAAGTGGTACGCCATTGGCATGTGCAACTTTTGCGAACTTTTCAATATCAAGTACTGTTAAAGCCGGATTGGCAATGGTCTCACCAAACATCACCTTGGTATTGGGCTGAAATGCCGCCATCAATTCTTCTTCTGTTGCGTCCGGATCTACAAATGTAGCATCGATACCCATACGCTTCATAGTAACAGCAATCAGATTAAAGGTTCCGCCGTAAATGCTGGAAGACGCAACAATGTGATCCCCCGCACCACAGATATTAAACAATGCAAAAAAGTTGGCAGCTTGTCCACTGCTGGTAAGCATGGCAGCTGTACCGCCCTCAAGTTCAGCAATCTTGGCAGCCACATGATCATTGGTTGGGTTCTGTAATCTGGTATAAAAATATCCAGAGGCTTCCAAGTCAAATAACTTACCCATTTCCTCGCTGGTGTCGTACTTAAATGTTGTACTCTGAATAATAGGAATCTGACGTGGCTCCCCATTTCCCGGTGTATAACCACCCTGTACACAAATTGTATTCTGTTCCATTATAAATCCTCCTTATGCTTAAATGCCGAAGCCTTACATAGTTTTTCCAGCCATGGCATTGGTATATGTGTAATTTTGTCCACAAACACAATAAACGGTTTTTGACACAGCAACCATATGGTAATCACGCTTGCACCCAATAGTATCACATTTTCTACGATGTTGCCAAGGCTTTGATACCACACTTCCCCACGACGAAAAACAGCAAAAATCAAGCCGTGAAACAGATAAATGGACATAGTCTTTTGTCCCAGAGAGGAAAAATTGTTCTCAGCCCCGGGAATCAAAATCGCCACCACATAAATCATGATTGCAGAAATCAGGTAGCAGATAATCCGCAACGCCACTCCCTCTGTATTGGTCAAATCCAAATATTCATAGTCATAACGTCCATAGAAAATCTTCACAGACAAATCACTTTCGAGAGCCACCCAAGCCAGGATACCATTGATTAGCGTAAACAAAATCAATGCCTGCCCCCTGCTAAATCGAGTCCGAAGTCTGTCAATGCTCCCCCGATCCAAATCCGTTCCCATCAAAAAGAAGGGATAAAAGGTAAGCATTCGCGGTAAGGTCAGATAGTTATCATCCAAAGAAGATGCACCCACCGCCAATCCAACAGCAAAGGCTATCCATAAATACCCCGGTATCTTCTTCACCAGAGGTGTCACCAGTTTCCACATAAACATAGCCAACAGATACCAAAGGGAAAACTTGGGATACAACAAAGCCAAACTGGTGTCCTTTCCCAAAATCACCGTGTACAGCACATAATAAAGCACTTCAAAAATCAAATACGGAATCAGTAATTGTTGTATCATGCGATACAAATCCTGTTTCTTCCGGGAAAAATATCCGGATATAAACACAAAAGCCGGCATATGAAAGGAAAAAATTATCCATTTCATAGCAATCAGAAAATTATTATCCTCGGAAGTCAACTCAATAAAATGACCGATGACAACCAAAATAATCAAAAAAGCTTTATAATTGTCAAACAGAAAATCTCGTTGTTTCATTTCTTAATCTTCACACTGTTTCATCGCAATTTTATTTTCATACATTTTGTGGTCTGCACGACGCAACGTATCTTCAATATTAAAATCTCGCTCCGCAACATAAGGCATATATCCGCAGGCAATTTTCATTTGAAATTCTTCTTCTGCAGTGGAATTGAACACATCAGTACTGTGCTGTAACGCCGCACACGCACTCTCAACCACAGCAATGTTTGTATTCTGCATCAAAACACAAAATTCATCGCCACCCATTCGATAAACATTTCCATATTCACCAAATGTATCCTGTATCACTTTTGCTCCCAAAGTAATATAGCGATCCCCTACGTCATGTCCATATGTATCATTGCATTTTTTCAAATCATTTAAGTCTAACATCACCAGAGTGCATCCGGATGGATTAAACTTCTGGTCAGTGGTATGTTGGGCAAATGCGTGTCGGTTAAACATTCCCGTCAACTGATCGTGAAACGCCATATTCTTGAACCCTTCTGCCTGCTGTCCCAGTTCCATCCAAGACTTAGCCTCACTCATGGCAAGTACACCCATAACTGCAATGTAAATCAAAAAGCCAACCATCCCCAGAGAGTAGGTCATCTTTCCAACTGCAAGATAAAAAATAATCAAATCGCCCACAAGACCTATCACACAGATAGAAAAACTAATGGCTGTCAAGCGACGCTTTCTCGTCCAGCCAAATTTCCTAATATCGTAAACAGACAAGATCACGCTAAGTGCCATCACCAGAGCCACCACCACGTGATGCATCCATAAGGTTTCACGCAAATCAGCTATATTTAGGAATTGTAGGATCCATGACAATGCAATGGCCAACTGGCTTAGGATTGCGGCATACAAAAGATATTTCGCCTTTTCACATTGTAAAAGTTCCCTTTCGTATAGCGCAAAGGGAATGGGCAAAAACATCACAAGAACCAGTGCTCGATATGTCATTTCGATGGGATGCTTAATATACATATGCATCATACTCAAATCCGCCAGCTTCCATGCCCCAATGACAATAGCAAGAATCCCCAGATATAACAATTCGTTTCGATTCTTATAGCCGCGATACTGAGCGAAGGTCATAATAACAAAAACTGCACCGTGTACAATAGCCACAACGGCACATACAAATGGAATCATTTGCTTTGCAATATAGTGGAAATAAATTTGGGAAGTATTCCCCATCATCATCTCCGGCACATTGCCTATGTGGGTTTTATAAGACGGAATAAAGCGAACCGTCACCTGCTTTCTTCCGTCAGAGTTGTACATCGGAATCTCATTCCATTTATTGCCCGGCGTCTTCCCAATACGATTCTTTGGGCTCACATAAGCACTGTATACCAGCTCATCATCAACGTACACTTCTACATTTTGATGGATGGAAAAAAAAACAAGACTATCGTCCCCCACCAGAGCTCTATCCAAGGAAAAGGTCACCACATCAGCTACCCCCACCGGGTATTCATCACTTTTTTCCTGGGTATGTTCGTAATCTGTTATCTGCCAATAATATGATACCGGTCTGCCTCGATAGCGTTCCTGTTTTACCGTTGCACACAGGAACGAGAATAACCCTATGGAGCCGATAACAATAAGAATCATCAATGTAGCAAAGACATTTGAAGCTTTCTTACTCATCTGTTTTCCTTTCTGTTTTCATCGCCGACAAATTTGGTCTAAGTATACCATACCAATATACTCCTGCGCAAATGATAGCGGACAATATAGAACCTATCGGTGCCGCCCATCCCATAGGATATAGGGTGTGCGGAAACCATACACTGGCCAAATATGCTCCGGGAATGCGAATTAGTATAATAGATATGATGTTATGAACGAAGGAAACCAATGACTTCTGGCGTCCACAAAAATATCCGCTGAAGCAAAAATGAATGGAAGCAAACATCACATCCCACACATAGGAACGCATATATTCGCATCCAGCAAGGTACACCCCTTGTTCTCGGGTAAAAAGTCCTACCAAGGTCCCCGGAGAAAACTGATTAAAAAGCGCCACAATAAATCCGTATGATACCGTAATCGCCATTCCTATCCATAAAGTCCTGTTGGCTCTTTCCGGTTTTCCTGCCCCTACGTTCTGTGCAGTAATAGCAGAAATCGCCGACAAAAATGCTGATGGAACCAAAAACAAAAATCCAATAATTTTCTCTACAATACCAACACCGGTTGCCAAAATGAGCCCTCGACTATTGGCAATGATGGTAATTACAATGAAGGATACCTGTATCAACCCATCCTGTAATGCGATAGGTCCACCTACCCAAAGCATTTCCCGAGCCACACCTCTGTCCCATCGAAAGTCGGACTTTGCCACCACAAAACCCATATCCCTTTTCAGTAGCATTACAATCGCAACCGCCGAACTCACTGCCTGACCTATCACTGTGGCAAGTGCAGCTCCCACAGCGCCAAGGTGGAATCCACCCACCAGCAGAAAATCTAACGCCACGTTGATGGCACATGCAATGCCAACAAAACCAAGTGGCCCTCTGGAATCTCCTGCGCCACGAAAGATGCTGCTCAACACATTGTAGGCAACAATAAACGGCACGCCCAAAAAACATATGCGAAGATATGAAATTGTCTCCTGTCTGGCCTCCACAGGTGTCATCATAACATCAACAATCCCACTGGTTAGAGACACCAGAATCATTGTGAGAAGTGCAGCCAAGGCTAGAAACATCAGCGTTGCTGTGCCAACAGTACGGCTGGCTTCATGGGGTTCCTGCGCTCCCACTGCCCGACCTAAGCGTACGGTAGTCCCCATTGCAAAGCCCGCCACAATCACAGTGAGCATATGAATCACTTGACTTCCCACGGAAACAGCCGCAGTTGTTGAGGCCCCATGATATAAGCCCACAACGAACAAATCCGCTATGCCATAAAAGGTCTGCAAGAAGCAGGCCAATAAATATGGCATAGCGAATTGTAATAAACACTTACTTACACTTCCTGTTGTAAGATTATATTTGTTATTCATAAAAACCAAATTACGCTTTTGCAATAACCTCTGCCAACGCTTCCATAGCTTCCAAATCTGCATCCTTCATCGTAGAGCGAATGGTAACGACAGGTTCAACCACAGTTACATCCTTCAGAGTATCCACGATTTCTCTCATAGCCTTTGCTGCGCATGGAGCCCATGAACCGTTTTCCAGCATACCAACAGTACGTTTCTGATATGCCTTTGACTGTAAGTGATGTAAGAAATCCTGCATGCAAGGGAATACTCCTCCGTCGTAGCTGGCTCCGCAAAGCACCATGCGGTCATAGCGGAAGGCATCCTCAATCACCTCAGCCATATCCTCTCTTGCCAAGTCACTGACAACTACTTTCTCCACACCCTTGGCGCGAAGCATCTCGCCCAGCTTCTCAGCTGCCTTTGCGGTATTACCATGAATCGATGCATAGGCAATCAAGACACCTGTATTCTCAGGTTCATACTTGCTCCATGTATCATAAAGGCCTATGTAATATCCGAGATTCTCCTTCAAAATCGGACCGTGCAAAGGACAGATGGTTGCAATATCTAGGGTAGCCGCCTTTTTCAGCAACGCCTGTACCGGATTTCCATACTTGCCAACAATGTTAAAGTAATATCTTCTGGCCTCACATGCCCAATCATCATCCTCAGTGAGAGATAATGCACCAAATTTGCCAAATCCATCTGCAGAGAAGAGCACCTTCTCGCTAGACTCATAAGAAACCATAACCTCTGGCCAGTGAACCATTGGCGCCATATAAAAGCTTAAGGTGTGACTTCCAAGTGAAAGCTCATCCCCTTCCTTTACCACAAGCTTCTCACAAGCATCCACTGCACCCTCAAAGAACTGTGGCATCATAGAAAATGTCTTTGCATTTCCCACCAAGGTAACCTCTGGGAAAAGCTCTACCAGACGAGCAATGCTTCCAGCGTGATCCGGTTCCAAGTGAGATACAATCAAGTAGTCCACCTTGCGTCCTGCAAGGGTATCCATAAGATTCTTCTCCCACTCTTCCACACCGCGCATATCCACGGTATCCATCAAAGCAACCTTATCATCTAAAATCAAATAAGAGTTATAAGATACCCCCTCCGGAACATCATACTGACTCTCAAATAAATCAATGGTAGTATCATCCACTCCAATATAGCGGATTGCATCTGAAATCGTAACGTTCATACCCTCTGCCTCCTGTGTTTTATACATTTTCGTCTATGATTATAGTATATTAAAAACAGGAGTGCAAGAATGTATAGGTGCATTTTCCTTAAGCCGCCAAATCTCTTTTGCTATACACAATCCCGGATATCACAGCGCAAGCCAATGTGACTGCCATACCAATTCCAATCATTACCGGTTCCGGATTTGGGTCCGTAAAAATATCCGATGCGTTGGAATAATAAAAAGGAGTTATGTATTTTAAGTTTTTAATGTCGGGCAGAATCCGACACATTAAATCTACCATATACAAAAGAAGTGCCAATCCAAGAGCTGCTCCGGTCTGACGTTTTTTGCAACATGCCGAAATCAAGAAGCAGACGCTTCCAATCTCAAGCTGCATCACAAACTGTAAGCCGTGGTACATCATAAACTCTTTTGCCGGCGGAAAATCTCCTGCCCCTGCAAAACCTACCAATATCCACCCAATGCAAATCACCTGAAACAGAAATACCAGCACTGCAAAGGCTGCATATTTTGCACCCACAATATTAATTCTTCCCATAGGAAGAGTGCTCAAAAATTCCGATGTGTGCCCCTCTTCCTCTTTGGCCAAAATTCCTGCACCACACATAGCAGCAAACATAGCACCGCCGATGGCAAAAATCAGTGCAACCTCCGTAGCATAGAACCCCTCCACAGTGTTGATTGCCACCTTATCCAAGCCAAGTGCAACGGAAAAAGACCCCATATCTGCGTACGCTCCCGCCATCTCGTCCATAGTGGATTCCAATCCCTTAAACAAAAGCAAACATCCAAAACAGCTCGCCCCCACACAAATGGACCAGATAAGCAACGATTTCAGATTCATCTTCATCTCATGTTTCCATAATGTCATTTTCTTTTCCTCCTTACTGCTCGTAATAATGCATAAAGACTTCATCCAAGGACGGTTGCTCAATGAGAAGGTCGTCAATTTTGGTACCTTGGAGTTGTTGAAGAAGTTCATTGATGTCACCCTGATGGACAAACTCTTCCAGCTTTCCGTTTCTCCACAGTTTGATGTGGCGAACATCGGAATGAGACAGATTTTCCACAGAGTCTGTGGCAATGATTTTCCCCTCACGAATAATCGTGGCATTCTTACAGTATCGTTTCACCTCCGACAACACGTGAGATGACAGAAAACAAGTGGCCCCCTGTTTGTTATACTCTAAAATCAAATCAAAGAACACCTCCTGCATCAACGGGTCTAGACCGGATGTGGGCTCATCAAATATAAAAAGCTTTGGCTTGTGCTGCATGGCACAGACAATACTAACCTTCTTTCGATTACCCAGAGACAGTTCACTAATTCTCTTATCTATATTTACTTCAAGTTTTTTACATAGGTACTCTGCCTCCTTGTCACAGTTCATCTTTCGAGCATCTGCAGCAAACTTAATCACATCTTTCACTTTCATGGACGGATAAAACATAGCCTCCGATGGCATATAACCTACCTGACGCAGAATATCTTTCTGATGCGTTTTTGCATCTAATCCCAGGAGCTCGATACTCCCTGCCTGATAGTGAATCATTCCCAGCATACTGCGAATTGTGGTAGATTTTCCCGCACCGTTGGGTCCAAGAAACCCGAAAATATCTCCCTGCTCCACGGTAAGAGAAATGTCATTTACGCCCCTGCTTTTCCCATATGTTTTTGTCAAATTTTGAATTTCTATCACATTTCCCATATGCTACTCCTTTTCTATATCTTCCTGTTTGAATGCTGTCAGCATTTCGTTTAATTGGTTAGTATCAATGTTTCGTTTGATTTTATTAATGAGGTACACGCACCAGTAACTGAACAGAATGAACAGAAAAAAAACTCCTGTTGCCAGTAAACTCCTGTCGAACCAGCAAAAGAGATAGGAACATCCTGTGTAGATTGCGGTGCACAATAACATGGACAAAAACTCTCGCCCGGTGATGTTTTCTGCCTCATCGAAGTTCTTCAGAAGCATCACCTGGAGATATCCCATGATATATGCTGTAAATATCATCTCACACATATATAAAACACTGGCAGAAAAGGTATGTTGTAGTGCCAGATAGATACAGTAAAATACCATAATGCAGTAAAAATACAAACACGCCTTATACTCAATTCCAATCTCAATACTGAGATAGCGTTTGAATTTGTCTAACTTACTCATCTTCATCATCACGACCCCTTTTTAAAATGTGTCGAAGCTCCTTTGCATATTTCCGAGAAATCATAATCTCTTCTCCGTTTTCCATGGTGGCCCGTATCCGATGATTAGGCTCGCTCTTGAGGTATGTAATCTTGTAGATATTTAGAACCATAGATTTGGAGCAGCGGAAAAACCCCCGGTCACTGTACTGTACCCCCAGTTTTGTCAGACTGCCATCTACCCGTACCACCTTGTCAGTAAGGTAGGCAAAAGCGATATTATCCACACTCTCAAAATACAAGATTTCCTCCGGTCGCAAGACAACCTGTCTATCCTCCCACTGGGCAAGAATTCTCCTCTGCTCCCCATCCACCATAGCTGCAATAGCCTCAATTTGCTCCGTCATCTCTTGATAACGGATAATCACTTCGTCCTCTCCTTGGGAGATTCGATTCATCTGTAACTTCATGGCAGTGCTCCCTATCAGTTGTTTTTGACTCTGTCTTTTCTTCATTATAGCAAACCACCTTGTCACTTCAACCGTTGGCGGCCAAGATGCACTTTTTTACCGATAAGTTGCCCATCAAGACCCGCCGGTCAGCAATGTAACACACATTTCTAAGATACGCATACCTATATAGAGATAAGGAAAAAATATCCGAGGGCCTATGACAAGTCCAATTTCTCCCTTTGTACTTTCCCAACATTACAAGCAGCACGCCATAGCTATGATTTCCGGCGGCGAAAAGTATCCTGATATATATGGTATGGCAATCTTCTATGAAAATCCCTTCACCAAAGGTTTGATGATAGAAGTGGAGGTTTCCTATCTCCCTGCCACCACACCGGATTGTCCCCATTTTCTGGGTATGCATATCCACGAAAATGATGATTGTAGCGATAATTTTTCCAAAGCGGGAACTCACTTTAACCCATTGAATCAAGCTCACCCCTGCCATGCCGGAGACTTGCCGCCGCTTCTCAATAACAACGGATATGCCTATCTATGTTTCTATGACAAGTATCTCTCATTGGAAGATATCATCGGTCGTTCCCTTGTGATACACGAAAAAAGGGATGACTTTACCAGTCAGCCCTCCGGAGATTCCGGCAAAAAAATTGCCTGTGGTGTGATTAAGGGATATGCAGATTGGAGATAGCACCTCGTCTCCGCTCAGTTTCGACTCGGTCATCTCAGTCATTCCATGATGGTCAGAATATAAAAAGAGCTTCTCGGGTAAACCCGGAAGCTCTTTGATATATTCTGCCATCGCAGATATAATTATCTCTTTGTGAACCGAAATTAACGTTTGCGAAACTGTGGGAGCCCGTAAAATAAGGTTCTGTGGATATATGTGCTGCATACTTGCTACAAACCCACAGCATCCTATCACAACTGAGCACTTCTCTTCACAGCCAGATATCAGAAATGGTATCTGGCTCTTCTTATACTATCACCTCTTTATCATTTCCTCTTCTGCGGAGGAGAAACCACCTCAACCTTGTCTGGTAATGATAATTCTGATAAATTTATTCCCTTTGAGCAATATGTACATTCTGTATAAGACTGCTGATTATAAGGCTTCTTGAATATTGCAAGAACCTTGCACACCGGTTTAATCAGTTTTTTCACATTTTCTTTATACAGTGTGACTGGCATATCTACCGTTTTACCAGATCTGAAACCAACACTTAGAACCGCCTTTGTATCTCCAACAAAATAGTCCGACTTAATTAGAATACCGCTATTAATAAAATCACCGATCATGCAATTATGATATAATAATTCATGCAAAAATGGTAACACCATTAATTTCTGTTGAGCTTTTCCTTTCGTATCTAAATCAAAATCTTTCTCAGATAGTTTTCCATCGATACATAAGGAGAAAAATCTTTGTGCTGACAACTTGGTTTTTATCCCAGTGAAATGAAGGAAATTCAGATCTCGAAAACCTACTTCCACAAAATCCTGTTCTTTCCCTTTTTGATAAAAAATTAGAAAATGATTTGATTTCAACCATTTATCATACTGTTTAGCCGCCTCAACAATAATTTCCAGTGCTTTCTTTTTATCATATTTCATTAATTAGTAACTCACCTCTTACGATACAGAAAAAGGTTGCCCATGTCGGACAACCCTTTAAAAACTATAGAATGCTGATTTTTCTGTTGTCTGCCAACCGTCCGGTCAATAACACCGGCAAAAATGTAGAGTTTTTCTGTTGCTCTCCAACCGTTCGCCTCATAATGTGCGACATAAATGTCAGATTTTTAAGGTGTCAGCACACCTGACAGTCTTCTGTCACCTATATTATATGCAGTATTCTTCAAAAAATCAATTGTAAATTCCATAAATTTTTAATTTCCGTATTGCTCCAAAATCACTCAACTCCTTTAATTCTCTCAACAACAGTTCCATTCTTTTCCAAAACCATCCAGGTAAGCACTG
>CAMFYL010000039.1 GCA_946002055.1 uncultured Roseburia sp. | reverse complement strand
TACACGTAAGGAGTCGTCGGCAGCGTCAGATGTGTATAAGAGACAGTATTACATCACAACTGTTATTTTCGCAACAAAATAGGAGTCAGATTGTTTACATCTGACTCCTGCATTTTACATGTTAAAAGAATACGTGATTTCCAATCACAACACCACCGCGACCACTTGATACTGGTCTAAAGCTTAAGCATCCGCCTGTATTATCATATCCTGATAATGCTGCCGCAGCTGCCTGCATACATGATGCCTTAGGACCTGCTGCTGCAATGGCTGCAACTCTTCCGGAACCAGCTGGTGTAAACTGACCGCTCTGGTATACAACACCCTGTACGCTTCCCGGATAGCCTCCGCTTCTCACACGGTTTACAACAACCGCACCAACAGCAACCTGACCTTCGTAACACTCGTTGCCGGCTTCACTCTGAATCAATGCTGCAAGAAGTGTTGTCTCATCACAGCTTGCTGCAATGGCTGCATTCTGTGTTGCTACTGCCTGTCTTCTCTTAGCCTCTTCCTGAGCCTTCTGTGCTGCGATAGCTTCCTGCTCTTCTTCAATGGTAATAGCGCTGCCTGTCTTCATAGAAACAGTAACATAATCGCCACTTACATATCCTGTTGTTCCACCACTTATAACAGCTACCCATCCGGTAACTTCAGCAGCTTCGGTATTAACCTCCGCAACATCTCCCTGTGCTAACACAGTAAGAATAGCTGCATCGGCATTGGCTTCCTTGCGGATTCGAATTCCGCCTTCGTTTGCCTTAGCATATGTTTTACATACGGTGCTTGCCAGTGTAAAAGCATCATCACCTACCACACAATAATCTGCTGAAACAAAACCTGTTACATTGCCGGATGAAATCTGATACCAACCGTTTTCTTCGCCGGTCACATCAGCCACATCCCCTTTTCTCATCTTGCCTACGATGTCGGCTTCCGGATTTGCAGCGGCTCTTACATACAAGAACTCGTCTACATTTGCCATCAAACGATTTTCCCATTCCGGGTTCGCAACCTTAGCTGCTGCTACGGTTGTCACTTCCGACTTCTGGACATCTGCATTAGCATAAGCCTTTGCTTCCATACCACTTACTGTAGTAACAATGCCTGCTGTACGTAATCCCGCAAGAGAGGCATCCGCGCCACCTCTGGTTCCAAGAACGGAAGTCGTTGTCATCGCCATCAGTGAAAGTGCAACGGCTGAGCCCTGCACCATACGCTTCTTCCAAATAGTATTCATATAAATAATCCTCCATATTCGCGCTCTACTATAGAGTATTGCGTTTGTATGATATTTTATTCATAATTTGTTACATTTGTTACAAATTTGTTACGCAAGCATTATAACACACTAAATAAATTTGTCAAGTTTTGTAATTTTTTTCTATTTGCTATGTCAAAAATCCCTCTAACATTTCCTGTAAAAGAAGCTCTTTTTGCCTCTTATCCATAGTTTTTGGAGCTGTTTCTTCTATATTAATATGCTCCCTTGTCCCATCTGCTTCTTCCACAATATAATTTACGTATTTCTCTACTTTGGTAAAAGCCTTTTTCACGTTACGGTTTAGTAACAATTGACTGATCAGCTGTGCCAACAGAATGGCAATAATCACTATAAAACAAAGGATTTCCATATGCATTCTATTCCTCCCAATTGAATATACTTCATAAGTATAAAATTTGATTTCTGCGAAAAATGGAGAAACAAGTACTTAAATCTTGACAATTCCCCATAGGGCGGTAAGATATTTATGAAAAACAAAGAAGGAGTTTTCTATGAAAAAGATTGTTATGACAGGAGGCGGAACCGCAGGGCATGTCACCCCTAATATTGCGCTAATGCCTTCTCTGCAAAAAGCCGGTTATGAAATCAGCTATATTGGATCCAAGGATGGTATCGAGAAAGGATTGATTGAAGACCAGAAAATCCCATACTATGGCATTTCTTCCGGAAAGCTTCGCCGTTATCATTCCTGGAAGAACTTTTCAGATCCCTTTAAGGTAATGAAAGGGTTCTTTGAGGCAAGGCAGATTATGGCCCGCATCAAGCCGGATGTGGTATTTTCCAAGGGTGGATTCGTCTCTGTCCCTGTTATCTTAGCGGCAAAGACAAAGGGAATCCCAGCCATTATTCACGAATCTGATCTGACTCCGGGTCTTGCCAACAAATTAGCCATTCCAGCCGCCACAAAGGTTTGCTGTAACTTCCCGGAGACAGTTCCATACTTACCAGCTGGCAAAGCAGTACTTACCGGCTCTCCTATTCGCCAGGAGTTACTCCACGGAAGCAGAGCAAAAGGCAAGGAATTCTGCCATTTCACAAAAGATTTACCGGTGCTTATGATTATGGGTGGAAGTATTGGTTCTGTTTACATCAACAATGCCATTCGCGGATGCTTGGATGACTTGCTAAAAGAGTTCCAGATCATTCACTTGTGTGGTAAGGGCAATCTGGATGAATCTTTGACAAACAAAGAAGGATACGCACAGTTTGAATACGTCAGCGATAATCTGCCAGACTTATTTGCCGCTGCAGATTTAATGATAGCAAGAGCAGGAGCAAACTCCATTTGCGAGATTTTGGCATTAAGAAAGCCTAACATCTTAATCCCATTAGGAAGAAACGCAAGCCGGGGAGATCAGATTTTAAATGCAAACTCCTTTGCAAAGCAAGGCTTCTCTGTTGTGCTTGAGGAAGAAAATGTCACTTCCGAATCTTTAAAGACAACCATTACAGATGTCATGGCAAATCGCCAAACATATATCCATGCTATGGAAGCCAGCGGCCAGATGGATGCCATTGCAACTATTATGTCACTCATTGAAGATGCTGCAAGATAATTTCCTGGAAGCAAAAAAAGACCCGTTCAAATCTGAACGGGTCTTTTTTCGGGTTGGGCTGTTCTATTTCAAGTCTTCTTCACGAAGACCAACAGTTCCGTCAGCATGCTCGAAGGCAGCAAGCTCCGGATGTGTTAATTTCTCTTCTGTATAGTTCTCATATGCAGGCTTTCTATGTGTCTGCTCTGCCCAGATTCTATCAGCTACCGGAGCCCACTCTGCAGCGTAGTTATCGCACTTAGAGCAAAGCTGCTCCGCACTCTCTTCACACTCTGCATTTGTCTGTACAGCACCGGTTTTTTCCACCATTTCACGGAGAAGCTGTGGATTCTCAAGCATTGGACATGGACGAAGGTGGTTTCTGTTAAATGGCTGTCCTTCGTGGTATGCCTTAAACAATGGACTCTGAAGCATCTCAAGAATTGACTTATCCTTAATATTAGAATCAGAGAAGTGGATAAATACACAAGGCTCAGCATATCCCTGTGCATTGATATGGAAGTAGTTTCTTCCGCCTGCAATACATCCACCAACATACTCTCCATCGTTCTGGAAATCCATTGGGAAGAATCCAATATCATTGTCACCTGTACGCACCCAACGAATCTTTCTGATGATTTCCTCTCTCTGCTCAAGTGTAGGCATAAGTTCAGGTGCAGCATTCTGTCCTACCGGCATATAGTGGAAGTAGAATCCAAATCTTGCTCCCTTATCTGCAATCATTCTAAGGAAGCTTTCGTCTGTAACTGCCTCAATGTTCGCTCTTGTATAGCAGATAGATGTTCCATAAACAATACCATATTTCTTTAACAAGTCCATTGCCCGCATAACAGCAGCGTAATGTCCCTCACCTCTACGGCCATCATTGGTCTCAGGTGTTCCCTCAATAGAAAGAAGGAATGTAATATTTCCTAATTCAACAATCTTTTCACAAAGCTCTTCATCAATCAACGTAGAGTTTGAGAAAAGGCCAAACATACAGTCATTGTGCTTCTCAGCAAGTTTAAGGATGTCTGCTTTACGAACGGTAGGCTCTCCGCCTGTCATAAAGTAAAGATGTGTTCCAAGCTCCTTACCCTGGGTAACAATTTTATCCATATCTTCAAAAGACATATTATTCTTGTGTCCGTATGTACCTGACCAACATCCTACACAGTGTAAATTACATGCATCTGTTGGATCAAAAAGAATCAGCCAAGGAATATTGCAGTCATATTTCTTACGGTTCTCACGGATTGTCTTTGTTCCGCGGAAGAATGCCTCATATCCCAAGTTCAAAAGGAATTTCTTAGCATACTGTGGATTGGTCTCATCCAACACACGATTCACAAATTTCACCCATCTATTCTCTGGATTCTGAACGTACTCCCTTACATGAGCAAATTTCTCATCATCAATTCCGCTCTCTCCCCAGAATTTTTCAGCCTTGTCAATGAGCTCCAAATAAACCTTCTGTCTTGTCTCTGCACTATCAGCAGATTGAAGCTTACCAACAATGCTATCAATCATTTTTTCAAATACTTTTCTCTCTGCCTTATGCTGGGCTGTTTGTAATAGCGAAGCCATTCTTCAGTTCCTCCCTAATTCAACTTCTTAATCATTCTTATCGTCATTTGAAAGTATATGAAATTATATGATGAAAGAACATATACAATCAAATTTTTATGTAACAAACGATTATACATTTTTGCTGTTTTGTATAATTCCATTAACAAAAGTGTCTCTTTGTCGCCGTTTTTCTAGGATGGTAGACGCAGAAAATCCTGATAGATTTCTCTACCAGGATTATGCTCGTAGCATATTATCTTCTGTGTTACGAATGGATTTTTTCCAAAATCAGCTTTACGCCGGAAACCTGGGCAACAACGGCCTGTTCGTCAACAGCAAATGTTGTATCATCATCCTTAGCTCTTGCTGTCCACTCCATACCATTATAGTCCGCCTTACCAAGTCCCCTTTTGTTGTCAACAGCCTCTGTAACTCGAACCGTCTTGCCAATGGTTTCTTCATAATTGGTTGCCGTTTTTTTACTTTCCAGGTATTTCAATGCCCATGGTCT
This sequence comes from uncultured Roseburia sp., assembly GCA_946002055.1. Classification (GTDB taxonomy): domain Bacteria; phylum Bacillota; class Clostridia; order Lachnospirales; family Lachnospiraceae; genus Pararoseburia. The sequence goes on along the minus strand of CAMFYL010000039.1, from coordinate 6,629 downwards.
TGTGAAGTAAAGCAACACAAAGGTCACGGCAAAGAATACTGCCAGCTGCAATCCCCAATGTCCTCCGAGAAGACACACAAACAGTGCAGCTAAGGCTCCACCTGTCAACCAGATAGCCGTCAATCCAACGGTAATAATCTCGATGACGATGGTAGCTATGATAACAGCAAGCCATACAAACATCCAGTCGCTTGTTACTAACTCAATAAGAACCTTCATACCAAATTCTCTCCTTTAACCTTGCCTCGGTTTTCAAATCTTAAGTATCATTATATCGCGCAAGGCTTATTATCTCAAGAACTTTTCGCTAGGACTCTTTTTCCATCTACTTATACCCAATACCCTCTGGTTCCAATATCCTTGGCAACAGATTCATTTAACCGGTTTCTGCCATAGGTAAGCCCCACTGTGACCTGTTGTGTATTTGTCATAAGGGGCTTTCGTCCATCTTCCTCTGCCACTTTCTCAAAGGCTTCCTGCAGAGTCTTCATCACTTTAGAAGCATCTGCAAAATCCTTTTTCTGCTTACTGTACATAGCCCTAGCTATACACTCTTCCACAAAGGTATATAAGGAAAATAAATTGTATGCTATCTCGTAGTCAAAATTTAACGCGCTGCGAAGATGCTCCACCACCTGTCCACATTGTCTTGTGGCATAGATGTACTCCTGCTGCAAATCCTGTTCAAGCGCTGTAAGCGCATCCTTTTCATAAGCGAAATACATATCAAAGAGCACGCATATCAGTTGGGATGGATTACTCTGTGTAATGCGAGTGTTAAACGCAACCATCTCTTCCTTTGTCATCACTCTTACCTACTTCCCAAAATCTGCAGTGCAAGTTCCGGCAAAGAATTTGCCTGGGCCAAAGCACTTGTTCCTGCCTGCTCCAATACATTGTTCTTTGTATACTCTACCATCTCTTCTGCCATATCCACGTCTTCAATACGTGAAATAGCAGCTGTCATATTTTCCTCTGTCTCATCCAAACTGTTTACGGTATATTCCAAACGATTCTCGTAAGCACCAATCTGGGAACGAATGGCATTGATGGTTGTAAGGGCTTCATCAAGACGTGCCATTGCGGTCTTGGCGCCATTGATGGTTGCCACGTTAATATCATCTAAGTAAAGGCTTTCCACATCCGTTGCCGGAATGCGAAGCTGCATGGTCTGACCTTCGTTTGCACCAATCTGCAAGTCCATAATACCAATCTCTGTAACTTCGAAGGAAATCTTCGGATTAGCAGCAGCATCGTTCTCAAATCCTTCTTTTAATAACATTGACATACTGAATCCGTCTGTATTGGTAATGCTGATGCGGTTTCCTTCATAAGAAACTGTTGCATTGCCACCAAACCCTCCGGTAAGTTCCACTTCTGCATCTGTTCCGGTTTTTACAACTGGTACAGCATTCTTATTCACACCAACATTTGGCACACGAGGATCTCCAATCGGAAGGTCTCCATCTTTAAAATTCTGTATCAAAGACACACTAGCGTGAGCTCCATAGATGTTGGAACGAAGAGAAAGTTCTCTTGTTGCAGGGTCTTCCACAATTTCACACTCACCATACTCTGCAGCATCCCTAAGAGCTTCATACATTTCTGTAGCGGTCATATCTTCTGAAAGTTCAACTGTGGATCCGTTAATAGAAACCGTTCCTGTTCCAATGGTTCCGACCCATCCATCAATATCTGTTCTTTTTATCCCCAAATTATACTCCGCCTGTGTTGCAGCTTGTTTTACATTGATGGAATATGTTCCCTCCGGCACGGAATCAGAAACAGAAATACGAGACACATTGTTCACATTTGTTGTATCTGTATATACTCTTGCATCCAAAGAGCCATCCAAAAGAGACTTGGTGTTAAACTCTGTTGTCTGGGAAACACGATTTACCTCGTCTCTTAGTGATGCAATCTCTAACTGGCAAGCCTTCTGCTCTGCCACAGAGTTTGTTCCGTTAGCTGCCTGAATAGCCAGCTCACGCATACGCTGAATCATATCGGTAACCTGATTCAAAGCTCCATCTACTGTCTGCAGTACACTATTTCCATCAGAAGAATTGCGAGAAGCCTGATCCAGGCCTCGAATCTGAGCCCGCATTTTGCTGGAAATTGCCATTCCGGAAGGGTTGTCTGCCGCGTGATTCAACTTAAGTCCTGAAGCAAGACGCTCCATAGAAGCTGCTAAATTATTTTCGGTACCAAGCAACTGTTTATTTGTAATTACAGCGGAAATATTATTGTTAATTTTCATTTGTGTTACCTCACTAACCTAGTTCACCCAACGGGTTTCTTCTTGCATCCGTGCGGTAATTTGGACCATCCTTGTCACACTTTTTATATCGGATATCTTTCCTATTAATTAACGGATTTATCCTTAAATAATTTCTGTAGCTGTAGCAATGAAACTTCGCGCAATGCCATAAAGCACCTTTGTAGATACTTCGCTTTTCTCCTCTGCAACAGAGAAGTCTACGTTATTGTCTTGATAAATATCATTGGCATCCAAGGAACCATCTACTCCAAACAAGAAGGATACCGGCAATCCTGTTTCCTCCCCCATAGTTTCAGCCAACATCTGCGCATGTTCAGCAAATCCATCTCTAACAGCCTGTCTCTCAAAGGCCATTTCTCCTTTGACCTCTCCTGCTTCATAACGGAAGGAAGCTCGAATCACTCCTGTTGTCTCTGTATCAAGGGCCACATCCACAAGTCCTTTCTCCTCTGTTCCACGCACAATTTTCAGAGAAAGGTTACCCACTTGATCCTCCACCATAATTGGAATATGATAAGTCTCACTCTTCTTGCTCATAACACCAAGAGCTTTGATTTGCGTTGTCACAAGCTTCATTCCCTTAATATCGATCGATCTGACATCCTGCCGGGTCAGCATATTTTTCATGACATTTTCTGCTGTCTCCTCTAGCTTTCGCTGTGCCTTAGCCATCTCTTCCGGCGTCTTTACTGCTTCTCCGTAATCCTCAATAACCTGTTCTATCAAATCCCGGATGGTAATTTTAGACTCATCCTCTTTTCCGGAAAACTTGAGCAGATTGCGATATACGCTGTTGCGATCCTGAAGCATCTGGCGAACACCCGAAAGAAATGCTGGTGTTGATGGAACATCATATCGGTTCAAAAGTTCGTAAACCTGTTCCTCACTCTGCAGTACCTTTGACACCTCTTGTTGAATCTGCCTCTGATACTCTGCCTCCATATGCTCTTCTGCCACAACAACCTGCTCTTGGTTCATTTCCACAAGCTTATCTCTAAACTGTTCCGGCGTTAAATCCATATAGGAAGACTCCTTTTCAAACTGCTGCATTTTCACAGGGGTTATCTCCTCTCCTGCCTGCTGCAAACATTTTCTCTGGAAAGCCATCTCTATCTGATCTGTTATGGAAAGACTCTCTTTATCAAAAGATTCTATAGCACCAAAGGAATCATCAATAACATATTCTCGACCTGTATGTTTTCCGGAACGAACTGCCATCATAAGATTGCGAAGCGTCACCTCTGTGCCCTGGGAAAGAAGTGCTCCGATGGCTGCCCCGTCTCCCGCTTCCACCTGATGAATCAGGCGATAGACACCGATATAACTCTCTCTCTGCTCTGGAGTAATATCCTTTGTCTGCTCTAATTTCCACAAGAACTTGGAGAATTTCTCCTCACTTTCTTCCTGACCATTTTCCTGATTCATATCCTGAGCCATATCCGAGAGTTCGCCGATACTCTTATCCAACGGATTGTACCCTGACTTAATCATCTCAGTAACTACTGCTGGTTTTAATGCACGGAATAGATTCTGCACCTTCTCGTCCACAGTTTTTACCGTTTCTATGTTCTCCTTGGAAAGCTCCATTTCGTTGTAACTTAGAATTCTCACAGCACGACGATTTGCCTCAGAAGTTTCCATCTGTAAATCTTCTAAAATATCATCCACATTGGCAAATGCCTTCTGGATGGAATCTCCCATATCTTTTCTTGGAGCTGTCCACAAAGTCTCATACCGCTCATTTGCCTTTGCAAAGGCATCTTGATAACTTACCCCCTTCTGACGTAAATCATCCACCGTCAGCTGCTCTACATTTTCCACATGAGCCAGCACTGCTGCCGGCGTCATCTTTAAGCCCTCTAACTGAGATGTAAAGGTCTCAAAAGTATCTACATTGGCCTCCGTCTCCTCTGTGGTTGTTCCCTCTAATGCCTGAGACAACAGCTGGCGTTCCATTTCCTTAATCTGATCCAGCGTTTCTTGGATACCCATAGTATCAATGGCCACACCCCGCTTAATCAGCATATAATTTGCCTGAACACTCATCAGCATTCTTGCCTCCTGACGCACCCTTTCGGCAGTGACGCCGGATAATTCCTGCTGCTGTCTATGATAAGCTGCCTTCGCCTGTTGGTAGGTTGTTTCTTCGCCGCCAAGAATCACCTGGCCTGGTTCCTTTCCATCCATGACGCCGTCCGTGATAAGGTCAGCCAATTGCTGATTGGAAATATCTAAATTCAAGTTTTCAAGTTCTTGAAAATATATAAGGTTCTCCTCTGTCACAGGAAGCTTGTTTTCCATAAGCCACATACAGTCCTTCATGGTTGCATCATCTGCCACAAGTCCCGCTCTTTCAATGACAGATTCAAAGGAACTTTTCAATTCCTCTGGGATTATATTTTCCACAGTGTATGCATCCTCGCCCTTTCCCACAGCAAAACTAGCCTGGTACACATGATCAATGCTAGGCTCTAATTCATTGGACAATAAATACTTCACGCTGTCTGCAGGAATCTGTTCCGGTAACTCATCTACCTTTGCAACAGCGGTTTCAATCTTTTGCATTAGCTCATCATCTACAGGAATATCCATCTGCTCCAGCTGTTGCTTGATCACATTGGCAGTGGAAACACTTCCTGTCATGGCCTCCACCTTATCACTGGATAGACCTCCCATAGATGAGATATCCGCGCCACCTTTTGCCAGGGCCAGCTTTATGCGGTCCACAACAGTGATAATGGTCTTCACATCCGTACTCATTGGGTCAAAGCCATCCTCCTGCATTTTCTGCAAGTCTTCTGCTGAAGTGGTATTTGCGTACACTGCTGCCTGATTGCTTAAACTCATGGCATCCGTCCCGCGTTGCATATCCTTTTCCAGCTTATCTGCAACCGTGTCCTGCTTTAATGCGCTTTTATTATAGAAGGGAGTATCCATCTCTATACTCCGAAGAGGTTGTTCTGTTTTTTCTGTTTTCTTTTGGGAATTTACACCGGAATTGGTGTCGTTTACTATAATGTCTGTTCCCCGAATCTGCTCAATCTGCATATGCGGCCTCCTTCGCCTGATGTAGATTATTTCGGTTTTATCGAGACAAAACTTAAGAGATTTATGGCAACAACAGCTTGTCGCCCACTTCGATATGATTTCCATCACTTAGTTGGTTCTTCTGGCAAATTGCCTGAACCATATCTTCGTTTCCATATACTTTTCTGCTAATATCCGTCAGTTGATCTCCCTGCTCAACGATATAATACCCTTGGGCAAGGTATGGGTTCTGATCTTGATTTGCATCAGATGGTTGGTCTGGCTCTGCCAACTCCGTCGCCTTCTTTTCAATGGTTTGCTTTATGACATCCTCCTGAGCCTGTTTTACAGCATCCTCATTGGAAAGGGTCTGCACCGCATCCTGCATATCAGAGAGCTTTACATAATTTTGCAACAGCACACCGGATAGTAACACCATAACCACCACCGCAATAGATATGGCCGCCTTCATACGATACTTGTATGTTTTCTCACTCTGACCGTTCATATAGGAACGATATCTTGCCATGGCCTCTGCGTCCTGACGAATTTGTTCTGTGTATTTGCTTTCATCGTGTATCAGGAATTTTTCATTGCTTCTAAAATCTTTCTCTGTCAGCTGTTTTTCTATCTTATTGTGGTAGGCACTAAGATAACTTCCCATAGGTGCATTCTTTTCATAGTAGATAAAGAATCCCTCCTGTGGCGTCAGCTTTCCCTGGACGTCCATATACATCTTTTCCCATTCACCATACGCGTCATATAGATACACATTTCCATGATTTGCCGGGAAATGTCGATTGCAGATTTTTCGCAAATCCTCTTCATAATCCCCTTGCATTCCCAAGGTCTGCATTGCCCATCCCACAATGCTCCACTGTGGAAAGTACTGTCTGCTCTGTCGGTAAATCTCATCCCATATGTCTTCCGAGAATACGGGAAATCCTCCACCAAAGCTAATATCCGTAAGCTCCAATGCCCCTTTGATATAAATCACATTCCGGGTTGTGGAATATTTCATTTCCCCTAGAAATACAAACGCTGTGCGACTAATTTTTCTGTCTTTTCTATTTAAAAACCGGTATACGTAGTCTTCCATATACACCACGTGTTTTCCTGTGACATTCCCAATCTGCCTAATATTTCTAGGTTCACATACTTCCCCCTCATCCACTGGTCTTGGCTCATTTACAATCTCAATCATATTTCCTTCTCCTTCTCCCATTTGTCTATCCTACATGTACCACATAAGGCAGGGCGAAATATGTTGAAATAACATAATAAAAGAAGAGTTGATGGTGGTCTCCCACCATCAACCCTT
>CAMFYL010000038.1 GCA_946002055.1 uncultured Roseburia sp. | reverse complement strand
TTGTTCTTTGCAAGCGTAAATGGTCCCAGCGGATGTTCGGAAACATAAACTCCATCACCATAGGTGTTATATTGGGTTCCGGCAAATGCATACTGGAGATAGTATTTTCCCTGATGCTTATCCATCCAAGCACCTTCTATATATGGTTTGTCTGTAAACATCCCCCTAATGAGTGGAAGATATTGAGCAGGTATCTGCTCCACCGGAGTGTTTTGGGAGTGGATGAAATGCTGAAATGCTGCTTCAATTTCCTCATCCGTCCTAGGCAATTTGCTGTTGTCATCCCCTATTCGCTCATATCCATACTGCAGGGGATGACCAAATACAAGTTCCTGCCGCTCTCCTTTTGGCTCCATGGTCTCAGGGTCTAATTCCACTCCCCAGATGGGTGTCTCGTTAGAGCATCCCCAATAAAAATAAACGCGACCATCATCATCCACAAACACATTGGGATCCCAGTAGTCAAAGGTGCCCTCTATCTTCTCATAAGGACCTTTTAAGATATCTTTTGTTCGATACCTGTCACAGATTTCACCTTTTTTAGAGGCACAAAAGTAAACATATTCACCCATCACACGAACATCCGGAGCATAGTCATAGAGCGGAAGGTCCGATGGCAATTTGTGATTCTCCCAATGAGCCAAATCGTCTGACACCCATACTCCAAGGGTCATAGAAGCAAAAATATAATATCTACCCTGAAAGCAAATCATGGAAGGATCTGCCGCCTCACGACAAATAGAGATTCTGTTTTTTCTCTGGTCAGCATTGAACTGATAGCGATAATTTACATTAATCGGATTACAAAAATATTTCATAAAAAAGTCCTTTCCCCTTCTGCAAACCTACAGTTGTCCCAAAAAACTAAGGCTTTCTTTCGGTGTCCGTTTCATGGTATTTCGATCCACAGAGATTAATCCAAACTTCATAGAAAAACCTTTCTGCCATTCAAAGTTATCTATTAAAGACCAGTGACAATATCCAATGACAGGTATTCCATCCTGAAGACAGGATGCCACCCCTCCGGTTGCCTCATCAATAAAAGCAACTCTTCTGGTATCATCTTCCGTTGCAATTCCATTTTCCGTAATCATAATTGGCATTGCCTTTTTGCCAGCCTGGGCAAATTCGTTATGGACTTTTCGAATCACATGCTCTAACGCCTGGGGATAATATTCATAATCCATCTGGGTTGTCTCCGCTCCTTTTGGAACCGGACGAATTCCATCGGGTCCAATCAAGCTTCTGGTATAATTCTGGAGTCCGAAGAAATCATCCTCCAAAATATATGGAAGATAATGCGTAAACTCATCCGCCCATTCCTTTTCTGCCACTACCTCTCCGCCGTCCACCGGCTGAATGTCATGAAGAGATAGCGACAGACCAATCATAAGATTTGGGCAAATCTTTTTCATGGCATCACGGGCTGCCAAATGGGCCCGCATCACAAGAATATCTCCTTCCGGAGTTCTTGCGCTTACAAATGTCTGGGGCTTTCTGGTTTTAAATACCTTCTTATTTTCAAATCCCTGCCAGAACATATTTTTTAGCATAGAGTTGAAGTTCATACCTACTTGAGCGGTACCTTCCATACTCTCTTCTTGGTCTTTATTCTTTTTGTCTTTCATCTTTGCCATCATCTGTCGTTTGTAACGCTCGGCAATAGCTGCCACCTGAATACCCATATTGGCTTCATTGATGGTAATGACATAGTGCATCAAGTCTCCCAGTTGTCTTACCACATAACTGCAATAGTTAGCAAAAGCTTCGACTGTGGAGTCACTTTCCCATCCTCCCTTTTGGATTACCCATACAGGAGAAGTAAAATGCATCATAGTTACGACAGGCTCAATTCCATTATCCTTACAACACTGCAGCACCTTTCTGTAGTGTTCGATTTCTGACGCATCAAATTCTCCCTCTCTTGGCTCCACGCGAGCCCATTCAATGGAAAAACGATAGGTATTTAATCCGGCCTCAGCCATGAGCCGGATATCTTCTTCATAACGATTGTAATGATCCACCGCATCTAAAGATGGCTCATTAAAGTTTGTATGTTTTAAATGCTCCATAGCCCAATAATCGCTGTGTATATTATTTCCTTCTACCTGATGTGCCGCAGTAGATGCGCCAACCATAAAACCATTTGGAAATCTTCCCATGATTACTCTCCTTTCTTTGGAATCTTTGAAAGAGCCATGGCCAACATTTTCGCCTGTTCTCCATCGGCATCTATACCACCTTGTGCTAAAAGTTTCTTCAATGGTTGTCTTGCAATCATAGCCATCATAGCCTCCGGTATTTCAACATTTTCTCCCATACCTCCGGCAACAGAGCCTTGCATCTGTGACATCATCTGTTCCAAAAGAGCCGCCCCTTCCGGTGTAGCCTTAATCTCTGCCATTGTACTGTTTAAAGAAAGATATTTGTCATCCTCTGGCATTTGGTCATCTGCGGGTTCGTCGAACCAGTTTCGCACCTTGGTTGCATCCATAAAGTAGCTTGGATTTGGTTCTTCCACCTTGCGAATGTTCATCTCATCCTGCAACGCCCCATCATCTACGCACACTGCTTTGATATGATGCTCTCCTTGGATTGGTACCTCAAAAGTAAAGATATGTTCTCCTTCTTCTTCCTTGAATAATTCACCATCCACATAAAGAGCAATTCTCTTTTGGTTTGAGTATACCTTAATCTCAGTTACAGGCTCCACACGGTCTGCATATCTGCTTCCACAAAGATGGACAAATGGTTCATCGCTCCACCATGCTTTGTAAATGTAGTAAGCATCTTTTTTCTGCTTGCGGTCAAAGGTAATCAGCCCCTTATGATTCTTTCCCGGATCTCCCGCCTCATCTCGTCCCGCCGCAGCAAACTCAAACATATTCCACACATAGGTGCCCCAAAGATATGGTCTCTCAGAGATCATCTGTAGCATATGCTCATGATATACGGCCATATAGCTCTCTGTATAATCACCCTTTTCCGGCTTTGGAGACTGCAAGGTAATGACAGAATCTGCACCATATTCCGTAAGTCCAATAACAGTATCAGGGTGCTCCTTGTGGAACTTGTCAAAGAAGGCATCATTATCCTCCATTTCTCCAACATACCAGCCATAGTATAGATTGTAACCTCGAATATCCGGCAAATTCACCAGTGGACTGTCTGTTTCTAACATAAACAGGTTTGCCATAGCCGACACACGACTCTTGTCCATCCTATGAATCAAATCATTCAATATTCTATGATTCTCCAGTAAATCCTCTGTCACTCCCTGCAACGAAATCTCATTGGATATTGCCCAGCAGATAATAGATGCATGGTTGTAGTTTTGAACTATCAGTTCCTTCATCTGAGAAATGGTATTCTCTCTTCCACCTTCCATATGAACGGTAATGTATGGAATTTCTGCCCAGGCCACAATTCCTTTTTCATCACACAAATCATAGAAATACTGATCATGCTGATAATGAGCAAGTCGAATAGAATTCGCTCCCACGGAAAGGATCAACTCCATATCCTCTTCATGCATTTCCTTTGTCAAGGCATTTCCAACACCCAAACGATCCTGATGACGAGACACACCACGAAGTGGGTAACTTCTACCATTCAGGAAAAAGCCTTCCTTTGGATCGAAATGATATGTGCGGCACCCAAACTTGCTTGCCACCTCATCTATCACTTCACCATTTTGGTAGAGCCTTGCTGTAGCCATATAGAGAAATGGGTCTTTCAGGCCATCCCACAAGTGTGGGTTCGTAATGGTCATAGTTCCTGTAAAATGTGTAACCAAAGCCATCGCCTCATCTTCATAGAGAGTCTGGTTATCTTCTTGTGGAACTTCCAGTGTTACATCTCCCACACCATCCACCGTCACAACAACCTTATCTGCATCCCCGGTCACATAGGCATCGAATCCAATAAATGCCTCATTTTCTTTTACTTCTGGTGTCACAAAGAATCCTTTTCCACCATAATAGTCCAAATCAAAATGACTTGCCGGAACAGTTATTAGCTTTACATCACGATACAAACCACCATAAAATGTAAAGTCTGCTCTTTGCGGGTATACATAGTCATTGACCGAATTATCAACCTCAATGATCAGTTCATTGTCTTCCAATAATTCCTCTGTTAAATTGACCCGATAGGTAGAATAGCCACCATCATGATGTGCTAACTCTTTTCCATTCAGACTCACGGTAGAAGAAGCATTTGCTCCATTGATTTCTAAATATATTTGTTCTCTATCAACCAACTCCGGCTTTGGAAAGTTCTTGGTGTATGTACACACACCTCTATAATAATCAGATGCACTCTGACCATCTAGCGCATTCCATGTATGGGGAAGGGCTACCTGTTCTCTTCCCCCCTCTTTTTCAAATACATAATTATCATTAAATATACATACTTTTCTCATACCACCTGTCGAGCTCCTATATACTATGCGTTTTCTTTTAATTCTGCTTTCTTTGTTGCTATTCTCTTCTGTACCTCAACCATCTCTTCCCTGGTCAATTTACAATTTTTCATTGCAATGAGTGTGATTGCCCAACCGATAAGTGGAAGTCCAAAGTAAATAATCATAGTTACCACAAAAATCGGTGTTGTCAGTGGTTCATCCGGTTGAGGCATACTCTTTGTGTACCCAATGATTGCCACAGCTCCTGTTGCAAGCAGGGCTGACAAAGAAGAAATGATTTTATCAATCAAACTGTAAGTTCCGCTTACTACTGCGGGAACATATCTTCCACTTCGGTCCAGTTCATAGTCAATGATATCTGCCATAAAGGATGTATCAGCTGTTGTAACACACATCTTTGCGCCATTCAATGCAAGTGTGAAAAGTACATATACAATCATTGTCACGCCAAAGCTGGAAATGGTATTTGGATCAATCACGATAAAGAATACCAACATCAGTGTTGCTATCACCATACATACCTTCGTCCAGGTTACAATGGCATTTTTACTTCCGTGATTACCGGCATATTTTGCACCAAAAACTGCAAATACAATAGATGGCAGCATACTTATAACAGAAAGCATAGTAGCCATACTCATATCACCAATGATGATTCCGAATAACATTGTTGTGATAACCGCTTGTGAAGCTGTCTGCTGGGCAATCTTGTCGGATGCCTGAGCTGCAATATAAGCCTGAAGTGGTTTATTTCCCTTTAATACCTCAAGCATATCCTTCATCTTAAGTGGTTCCTGCTTTTTAATACCATGATAAAACTCCGGCTTGTCATACTCTGACACACCAATGCTGACAAGAACGATGCCTATAGCTGCAACTAACATAGAGAATCTAACCGCTGCAGACAGGAAATCCTGATTATAGTTTCCACCGAATTTTGGAAGCAATACCATATTTAGCATTACTGTCATAATCATTGGAACCATGTAATTAAAAGCTGTCTGCCATACGCCAATGGTAGGACGCTGTTTTGGGTCGTTTGTCATAATTGCGGGTAATGTCTGAGCTGTCATATTTGTAATGGTATAACCAATGACATAAACCACATAAAGAAGTGTAAACACTACGATTCCCATTCCCTTTGAAGAGCAGAAATCAAACATTGCAAGTAACGCAATTGCTTCGATTACAAATCCACCTATCAATAGAATGCGAAGCCGTCCAAATTTTGTGTCAACCTTATCATAAATGAATGCAAGAATGGGATCCGTAACACCATCTAAAATACGGGTACAAGTAAGGATAACACCCACCACTGCTGTAGAAATTCCATACCCAATGCTGGCACTATAGCTTGCCATACCAATCAGGGAATACACTGACATTCCCACCAGCGCATTACACGCCACCAAAATAATTTGCCACATTTTCGCACGGCGATATTGTACACCGTCGATCTCGCTCTGGCTGACTCTTTTCTTTCTACTCATAATAACCTCCCTTTCTTATAGGCCTCATAAGGCTTTGTCTTTTGTTATCTTTACAATAGCACGGTCATTATGGTATCGTTAGAATATAATTGATTATATTAGAAATATTTTGTCCATTTTCATAATTGGTGAGCATATGAATGAAGTATTATTTATAAATTTTATATCGAATATCCTTGGAATACGGGCCTGTTGTATTTCCAAACATGATGATTCCCTGATTGTCTTTGAAGAGGAATGTTGCTTTGAAAAAACACTGCAACCTATGTACACTGCCGAATACTTAGAGTATCTCATGGATCACACTGCGCCGGAAATCTTTTATGAGATAACAGATTACTTGAATACCAATCTGTGTCTGTTTATGTTTGAAGGAAAACACTATCTGCTTGGTCCATATGTCAAAAACATGTTTTCCAATCAAGAAATGCAGGAACTTCTGGCCACCCACAAACTCCCTGCCAGCATCCTTCTTTCCCTTAAGATATATTACAACCATTTTCCCCAGCTAAGTTACCAAATGATTCACGGAACAGTTCTGGCCGCTATGCGCACCTTTGTCCCCAATACACCGGAATACTCCTACCGCAGCCTTGCCGGATTTCACGAGGAATTAAAAAAGGAAACATTGGTGGTGGAATCCCATAGAACATATGCACAGATTGTGGAACAATACGAAATGGAGAATTTTTTTCTCAGGAAAATTTCAGATGGGGATGTGACAGGGGTTCGTCTGGCATTTGAAAATATTGCCAGCAGTTATTTTGCAAGAACCAATCCATCCCAGCGTTCCTTGTACTCCACAGACAGCAATGGGTTTGCCATCCTCCGTACTCTTGCGCGAAAGGCAGCAGAAAATGGTGGTTGTCCTGTGGTCACCATCGACGAAATCACCCATGAATGCATCCAACGGTTTGCAAGTGCCCGAGGCAGTGCAGATTTAGATTCCATCCAAAAGGATATGCTCATACGTCTTACTCAAGCTGTGGCGGATGCAAAAGAAATGGCTCAATACTCTCCTGTAATTCGTGATGTATTGTCCTTTATTTCTCTTAACTATACCCAAAATATAACGCTTCAGGAATTGGCCCACATCCACCATGTAAGTCCGGAGCATTTGTCACGACAGTTTAAGCACGAGGTAGGAGCAACACTTATTCACTATATCAGTGACCTGCGTACAAAAAAGGCCGCTGAGTTATTGAAAAGTTCCAAACTATCCATTTCTGAGATTTCTATGTATGTAGGATATGCTGACAGTAATTATTTTGTTAAAGTATTCAAAAAGCGATATGGGATGACTCCATCCGCATATCGCTCTTCGCTGTAGTTGTATTCACATTATTTCGTCAGACCACTTACTTGTTGCAGCCAAAAAAACTAGATTGTAAAGTTTTGAATAATACTTTCCAGTTCATCAATCTTTTGGGTTAACCGTTGGCTCGCAATATATATTTCGTTTGCACTGGCTGCTTGTTCCTCAAAGGACTTTAGCGTCTCCGTAAATGAAATACCTCCCTGGATGTCAGGGAGGTGTTCAGGATTGGTAATAATAATACCGATTGCCTTAGCAATGTACCAAAAACTGACTACTTCTCATAGAGAAATTCTTCCGGCAAGGTAACGCCAAAGTCCTTTGCCAGATGGCGGAACTCATTCGGTGTGATGGTCTGGCGCTTACCTTGCTGCATGGAAAGGGTCTTAACAAGAATCTCTGCGGACTTTTCTGCTGTATGCATAAGGCCAAAGGTTAAATCAAAGTCATACCCTGCTGCAAACATGCCGTGATGGGCCCAGATAGCCAAGTCATATTTCTTCATAAGCTCACTTGTTGCAACAGCGATTTCTCTTCCACCGGGAACCATCCAAGGCACAACGCCGATACCACCCGGGAATACCACCGGACACTCCGTTGCCATTTCCCAGAGCTCTCTGGTAAAGACCTTGTCCTCCAGTGGCAACACAAAGGTAAGCGCAATCACATTGGTAGTATGGGCATGGTAAACCACCCTGTAGTTCTCATCCTGAAGTTTCTTCACCTCTAAGTTCATCAAATGGCTTGGAAGCTCTGAGGTTGGGCGACCACCATTTACAAGTCCCCAGACAATGCGGTAGTTCTCTCCTGCATCATCCAGCTCAATCATACAAATGTTCTCTTCCGGCTTTAAGATCACATTGCGGAAGAACTTGCCACTTCCGGTAACCAGGAAATACTCATTTGCAAGATGTGAAACGGTGGTGCCAATGGGCTGCCATTCTTTTGCTTCAAAGTTTTCTCTAACACTTTCCACCTCTTCCGGCTTTACGCGGTAAGAGAGGTTGCCACCATTTCTCTCGTGCCAGCCTTGCTCCCATCCGTCGTTGGCCATACGGATAAATCCCTGTACAAATTCTGCATCTAAAAAATTCATAATTTTGTTCCTTTCTTCATTCTTTCTACTGACCCGTGTTCAAACATTTTAACGGCAGATAATATCTACCGGTACATTCAAAATCTTAGCCACCTTTAATATGGTATCAATGTGCCGTCCCACGGCTGCTGCCATATGATGCGTCGGACCGGCCTCACTCCATCTGTTGCAGAACTCTCTGGCACCGATAGAGAAGCGAGTTCTCATATTGGTGTCTCCAAACATAAAGATTGGTCCCTCCTCATTGACACCTTCAGCCACTACGAACTTGAAATAGCCATCCTTGTCCTGGGTAATGCCAAGGTAAGTAACATCTCCCACCGGTGGATAGAACTGGGTCAGATAGCCGCCGCCTGTCTTGCCGTGGAACACATCTACAATTTTCATGGTAGGCTTTCTTGCCTGGGAAATATCCGCATCTCCCGAACCGGAATGTCCGATAATACAAATGTCTTCATTGAAGTCGATGGAGTACATTTCCGACAACTGGCCGGTTCCTGCAATGGTTTTTAAGATGCTCATAGCCATGGCAACCTTCATGTCACCTTCCACCGCGCAGGCAGTTCCCTGTTTAATCAGCATGGAAAAAGCAGGAATCAGCATACTGTCAAGTTTACCGGCTACCCCCTGGGCGAATCCGTCATAGTGGGAAGCCACCATAGAAAGGTCTTCTGTCTTAACCCATTCCTCAAAGGCAACTACATATTTTGCCATATCCCAGACTGTGTCTACCGTTGCGCCACCTTCGATGTCAAAGGTGTTAAGAATATCTTCTGCCTTTGCACCAATGGCATCCTCATCTGTGATGTGGTCTGCAATGGCCCACATTTTTTCCCAGTCAAATTGCTTGGTGTAGAGTCCCATTCGGTTGTACAGATTTGTCTCGTCTATGTACAAATCCATCATGCCTGGATAAGGTCTTCCAATCTGGGCGATATTGGTATAACGGAATCGTCTGCGCACCTGAGCAGCTCTGCACCACTCATCTATTTCCTTGGCCACATAATCGTCGCCGCCTTCAACCACACCGGTAACTACTGCGTGTCTCTTACCGGCCCGCTCCAAATCCGCCACCATTTCTCCCACAGCGCCACAAGCATAAAGTTCGCCAAGCCACTTTGGTGTGTCTGTGTTGGCATAATCCGGTGCTTTGAGTTTCTGAACATTTACCAGAACAACAGGCACATTCAAATCTCTGATTGCCGGCAACATATTGTAGCTTGTTGCATAGGTAAGTAACTGCAAAATCACCAAATCCACATCCGCAGCACGGAATTTGTCTCCTGCCGCCATAGACAATTCCTTGGTGGTCACTATTCCACCGTCAATCACCTCCACAGTGTCCGGAATGGTTTTCTTAAATGCCTCATACTGGGCCTCAAATTCCGGCACAAGAGACGGAAACTGTGGAAGGTATGCACCAAGTGCAATGGAAAAAACACCTACTTTTGCTTTTGTTTCAACTAACATAATGCCCTCCTTACTGGTATTCTTTGATTTCAAAGGACTGATAGATGCAATGTCTGGCATCTGATAAGTCCTTAAGTTCCTGTTTAGCAATCATCTGTACTGCCAGATTGCCAATAGCTGTTGCCTCTGTGGGTCCGGCCAGCACTGTTCTTTGTGTATATTGGGCAGTAAGCCGGTTCAGATAATCTGCATTTGCTCCGCCCCCTACCACATGGATGCTTTGATAAGTGTATCCCGTCTGTTCTTCCAGTTCCTCTAAAGTAGTGGCATAACACTTGGCCAGGCTGTTATATATCACCGCGGCTACCTCTGCAATGCCCCGAGGCACCTGCTGGCCTGATTCTTCACAAGCCCTCTGCACTTCAGCCGTCATATTGTCCGGTGCAAGAAATCTGTCATCGTTGGCATCCACAAGGGATGAAATATGGCAATTTTCCGCCATTTGACAAATTTCTGCGAAACTCAAATCCTCAGCAATTTCCCTTTTTACAGATTGAATCATCCACAGTCCCATGATATTTTTCAGGAAGCGGTAAGTTTGATTGTATCCGCCCTCGTTGGTGAAATTATGAAGCATGGCACTTTTGCCACAATTTGCTTTTGCCAATTCCGTCCCCATCAAAGACCATGTGCCGGAACTGATGTACAGAACATGCTCATCATTGCTTGGCACCGCCACCACGGCAGAACCCGTATCGTGGGTGGCGGGAAGAATCACTTTACAGTCGAATCCCACCTGTTCTATGATATTATTTGTCAGACTGCCAAGGACGGTTCCCGGCTCCTGTATAGGCAGAAAAATATTCCTTGGAAATCCCAAGACTTCCATACGCTTTCTGTCCCAATCTCTGGTTGCAGGGTTAACCAACTGTGTGGTTGTGGCATTGGTATACTCCTGAGCCTTTACGCCGGAGAGCAGGAAATTCAAGTAATCCGGAATCATAAGAAATGTGTCCGCTTTTTCCAACAGTTCCGGTCGCTTTGCCCTCAGAGCCATCAACTGATAGATGCTGTTAAAGCTTTGCTTTTGAATTCCTGTTGTGGCATATAACTCGTCCTGTGGGACTTTGTTGTAAACCAGCGCATCCATCCCTTTGGTTCGTTCATCCCGGTAAGCCACCGCATTGCCAAGTCGCTTATTGTTTTCATCTAAAAGAACGAAATCCACCGCCCAGGTGTCAATGCCAACGCTTACAGGGATTTTTCCCAACTCCTTGCACTTTTTCATTCCGTTTATGACTTCCCGGAATAGTTCATCAATATCCCAAATCTTCTCTCCGTTCACTTCTTTCATTCCATTTGGGAATCGGTAGATTTCTTCTAATACCATTTTGTCATTTTCCAGATGGCCTAGAATATGTCTGCCACTGGACGCCCCAATATCAATTGCTAAATAATATTTTTCCATATCACTCCTCCAATTTACCTTCATTATAGGAGGGATTTCGCCACAAAAAAAGGACACCTTTTGTTTGAAAAAGTGTCCTTATTTGCAATTTGTATCTTCCATATTATTCTCTGCTTTGCAGTCGGTATTTCCTGGGTGTCATATCATATTTCTTCTGGAAAATCCGGTGAAAATAACTGATGTTGTCATATCCCACTGCCATGGCAATGTCCATAACAGACATCGTTGTGGTTTGCAACAGATAGGCAGCCTGGTTGAGGCGTTTCGTCTGCAATAATTCCGTGTAAGTTTTTCCCGTCTGTCGCTTAATCTCCCTGGATAGCCAATACAAATCATAGTGCAATTCCTCTGCCAAATCTGACAGTTGGCCCTCCCGATAATGCTCTTCAATATAGCTGAGCACCTGAATCATCAAATTCTCTTCCGCTATCTCCTGATTGGCATCCAGCTTATCCATGTGGTTCATAAGCTGAAGGAACAGGAGCCCCATGGTAATCTGATTGGTTCGTCTCTTATTTGGCTGTTTATTCTGGATAGTCCAAATCAGATTTTCTATTAAATTCTGAATGGGCAAAACATCTGCTACTTTGAAGTGCAGATAGCCGCAGGAATCCTGATCCCCTCTCAAGCAATTGATGATAAAGTCTCGAAGCAGGTTTTCCTCTGTGCCAATCATTTGAAGTCCCTCGTCAAAAAACTCCGGAAGAATGATGAAATTCACTGCAATATCATTCTCCCCTGC
>CAMFYL010000037.1 GCA_946002055.1 uncultured Roseburia sp. | reverse complement strand
CTTGGTACAAGGCATATAAATCACATCAGACCAAGTGCCTGTCTCTTCCATAAAAGTCCCGGTTCTGCCACTCATAACATTGGTATCTACATACACAGGATACACAGGATCGCACACAGCAATCACATTGTCCTGGCCAAAGATTTCTTGAATATTTCCCGAATCGCTTTTGGCACCGTCAGAGACAAAAATCTCGTCCGGCTCTATGTCACATCCCAAACGCTTGTAGTCAAAGTCAGAAATGGCTTTTCTCAAAAAATCATAGCCCAAATCCGGTGCATAGCCTCGGAAGGTCTCCGGCTCTGCCATCTCATCTACTGCATGATGTAGTGCCGTAATCACGGACTTTGGAAGTGGTTTTGTCACATCACCAATTCCCAGTCTAATAATCTTTTCCTCAGAATTTGCCGCAGCAAATTCATTTACCCTTCTTCCAATCTCGGAAAAAAGATAACTTCCTCTCAGTTTTAAGTAATTCTCGTTTACACTAACCATCTTTATTCTCCCTATTCCCAAATCTATCCGTCATTCGTTATGAGAATCATTTCCGCTGTCTCCACAGACTTTCGGCCGGTATCCATACTGACCTTCTGAATATAGCGAAATGCCTCCGGCTCCGTCATGCCGTTTCTGTCCATCAGCACAAGCTTTGCCTTCTCAATAATCTGCTTATCCGCATCACTCTTTTCTGCAGGAGGCTTCTTCTTTTTTCTCGGCCTGATGCAGTCATACAGAAACATCTCTATGGAAGATACCAAATCCGATGTTTTCATTGGCAACATTAACTTCACCATTCGCTGGGTAAATGTCTCAATGGAAGCATCCTTGGTCAGGACAATCATGCCAAAGCTTTCCGGCAAATAGTCCATCAGTTCCCCATATGACATATCTCGCATACGTTTGGCACAAACCACCACTCCGGCATCCCTGTCGTTGGCAACTCGAAGGATTTCTGCTCCGGTGTTGCAAACCTTAGTATCAACCATAAGACCATATCCTTGAATCAGACCCTCGATGCGTAATGAATCGTCTGATTTGGGCATCGCAATTAAAACTGTGCCCATCTATGCTTCCTCCTACAGTTTACCTAGGTATCTATCAATTTCCCAGTCAGAAACCTGCATCATATAATCATTCCACTCGTTCTTCTTAATCTGAGAATAAATCTTAACGAATTCCTCACCTAAGACTTCCTTCATAAGTGCATCCTTCTCAAAAAGTGCAATAGCAGAATTTAAGTCACCGGGAAGAAGCTCATCGCAAATAACATTTTCTTCTCCCGGATCCATTTTTTCTTCAATACCCTTCATACCTGCCGCAATACATACTGCAATTGCCAGGTATGGATTGGATGCCGAATCCGGATGTCTCAGTTCTACCTTGGTTCCCTCCACGTCCTTATGGAACTTGATCAGAGCCTTTTCACCTCTTTTAGCCCAGTAAATGCTACGTGGCGCAGAAAAACCTGTGAGAATTCTCTTGTAGGAATTTACAATCGGATTGGTAATGGCACACATGGCAGGTGCATATTTCATAATTCCGCCAATGAAGTATTTTGCTTCATCTGGCATACCATTTTCATCCTCAAAAATATTCTTTCCATCTTTAAAAACAGAGAAGTCCAAATGCATTCCGGAGCCTGCAACATCCTGCAAAGGCTTTGGCATGAAGGTTGCGTATAGGCCAAATCTCTTTGCAATGGATCTGATTGCAAACTTGAACGTCATAATATCATCCGCTGTTTTAAATGCTTCTCCCTCGCTGAAGCTTATCTCATGCTGGCCTGGGGCCTTTTCATGATGAGAAGCCTCAATTCGAAATCCCATATCCTGAAGCATAAGAACCATATCTCTTCTTGCATTCTCACCAAAATCAGAAGGACCTGCCTCTAAGTATCCTGCCTTTTCGTGGGAAATGGTGGTAGGAGAGCCGTTATCGTCTGTGTGAAACAGGAAAAATTCGCATTCCGGATTTACCACAAAGGTATATCCTGCATCCTTGGCCTTCTTGACAATTTTTTCAAGAATATAGCGGGAACTCATTTCAAATGGAGTTCCATCACTATAGCAAATATCACAAATGAACTTTCCAACACGACTCTGCTGAGGTCTCCATGGCAAAATTACAAAGGTATCCAGGTCTGGGCAAAGATACAAATCCTCATCAAAATCATAGCGACCTCCAAAAAAGCCCGCGCCATCAAAAGGATAACGATTATCCAAAACTCTCTCAAAACGCTCTGGAGTTACAGCAATGTTTTTTAAATTTCCAAATACATCAGCAAACTGAAGTCGGATGAATTCCACATCCTCTTCCTCAATCAAACTCAAAATCTCCTGCTTGTTCATAACACTTCTCCTCTACACATAATCAAAAAAGACGTCTAAACGAGCGTAGTAACACTCCTTTAGAACGCCTTTGTTCCAGATAATTATAAACTAAGGAAATCAAATTTGACAAGTACTAATTTAAATTGGTATAACCCATAAGACTTTCGTCTACTTCCTTTGCCACAGCTCTTCCCTCTGCGATTGCCCAGACAACCAAGGACTGACCTCTGTGCATATCTCCTGCCGTGAATACTCTTGGCACGCTGGTCTCATATGCTCCCTCTTTTGTTTCTACATTTGTTCTAGGTGTAACGGCAACCTTAAAAGCGTCTGTCACATAACTTTGGCTTCCCAAGAATCCCGCTGCAATCAACACTATATCCGCTTTTAATTCCTGTTCACTTCCCTCAATGTGCTTAAAGCCTTTTCCCAAACGAACGGTCTTTACACCCTTGAGATTCCCCTTCTTATCTTTTAAGAATTCAGTCACTGTTGTCTCAAAGATTCTTGGGTCGTGACCATAGGAAAGGATTGCCTCTTCCTGGCCATAATCTGTCTTTAAGACCTTGGGCCACTCTGGCCAAGGATTACTTTCTGCTCTCTTTTCCGGGGCGGGCGGCATCATCTCAAGCTGTGTCACTGAGGCTGCCCCGAGTCTCACACTGGTTCCCACACAGTCATTTCCTGTATCTCCACCACCGATAACAATGACGTGCTTTCCCTTAAGACTCTTAAAGGAATAATCGGAAGCCTTCATAATATAAGAAGAATCGTAATCATGATCCATCAGCTTCTTGGAAACCTCTTTTAAGAAATCAACTGCAAAATAGATTCCTTTTGCATCTCTTCCCGGCACATCAATATTTCTAGGATTGGATGCTCCACAGCAAAGGATAACACGATCATATTCTTTCATCAGTTCCTCTGCCTTCACATCAACACCCACATTTACACTGGTCTTAAACTCCACACCGGCTTCTTCCATCAGTGCCACTCTTCTGTCAATGCTTCTCTTATCCAATTTCATATTTGGAATGCCATAGCGAAGCAGACCACCAACTCTGTCATTTCGCTCAAAGACAGTAACGCTGTGTCCTCTTCTATTTAAAAGCTGTGCTGCCGCAAGACCGGAAGGGCCACTACCAACAATGGCCACCTTCTTTCCGGTTCGAACCTCAGGGGTTACCTCTGTTACGAGACCGTGTTCATATGCGTAGTCAATAATGGTGGCCTCATCCGCCTTGGTACAAACCGGTTCTGAAACACAGCCTTGGGTACAAGCCGCTTCACATAACGCCGGACAAACTCTTGATGTAAACTCTGGGAAAGAGTGTGTCTTACTGAGTCTTACGTATGCCTGCTCCAAATTTCCTCTTGCAACAAGTTCGTTGGTTTCTGGAACCAAATTGTGAAGTGGACATCCCGACGCCATACCTGAAATCATCGATCCTGACTGGCAAAATGGAACACCACAAGACATACATCTGGAAGCCTGCTCCTGCTGCTTATCTATTGGAAGACTTCTATGAAATTCTTCAAAACTTTTTATTCTCTCCTCTGCACATACATAATTACTCATTATCTCTCCTCCTTACCAAGACTTACATAAAATGCTTCAATCTGGGCTTCCTCATTACTCATTCCCTGCTCCATATACTCCGCTGTCAGTCCAATCATTTTCTTGTAATCAGCAGGAATGATTTTCTTAAATTTAGGAAGATAATCTTCATAATCTTCAAGAATTGCCTTAGCCTTTGAAGAACCTGTATACTTCACATGCTTTTCCAGCATTCTCTTTAATTCCTCCCGGTCGTTTTTGCTCTCAAGCTTTTCCATCAAAACCATTTCCTTATTCAGGTTGCGATAGAGCTTGTTTTCTTCATCCAGTACATAGGCAATTCCGCCGCTCATACCGGCTGCAAAGTTCTTGCCGGTAGGTCCTAAAACAACTGCAAGTCCACCAGTCATGTATTCACATCCATGCTCTCCTACACCCTCAACAACCGTCTTTGCACCTGAGTTTCTTACACAGAATCGCTCACCGGCCATACCGGCAATATATGCCTCACCACTGGTTGCACCGTAGAGAGCAACATTTCCCACGATAATATTCGTCTCCGCATCATAAGTGGCATTTTCAGGAGCCTTCAAAACAAGCTTTCCACCGGATAAGCCTTTTCCAAAGTAGTCATTGCTATCGCCAACCAAATTTAATGTAAGTCCTGCCGGGATAAAGGCACCAAAGCTCTGTCCACCTGCACCGGTACAATTGATTGTAATTGTATCCTCCTTTATGCCATTTGGATAAAGTCTTGTAATCTCAGCACCAATCAAGGTACCAAAGGTTCTATCTGTATTTGTCACCTGAACCTCAAAGCTCTTTGACTTCTTATTCTTAATGGCAGTCATCAAAGTCTTATCCTGGTCTAACAACTGCTGATCCTTCTTAGAAGGAAGTTCGAAATCATAAGGAATCTTCTTGTCATATGCGCACGCTTCGGATGCATCTGCATCAATGATTCTGCTCAAATCAATGTTCTTCTTAGCACCCTCTAATGCATCTTTTTTCTTAATCAAATCGGTTCTACCAACAAGCTCATCTACGCTTCTCACACCAAGCTTTGCCATATACTCTCTTAACTCTTCCGCAATAAAGAGCATAAAGTTTTCTACGTACTCCGGCTTTCCGGCAAACTTCTTTCTAAGCTCAGGATTTTGTGTAGCAACACCAAATGGACAAGTATCCTGATTACATACTCTCATCATAGCACATCCCAAGGTTACAAGTGGAGCTGTGGCAAAACCAAACTCCTCCGCACCAAGAATTGCAGCAATGGCAACATCTCTACCACTCATGAGCTTACCGTCAGTCTCAATAATGACACGATTTCTAAGTCCATTTTGAATCAAGGTCTGATGTGTTTCTGCCAAGCCAAGCTCCCATGGAAGACCTGCATTGTGAATAGAGCTAAGTGGTGCTGCACCTGTACCTCCGTCGTAACCGGAAATCAAGATAACACCGGCACCGGCTTTGGCTACACCTGCTGCAATGGTACCTACACCTGTTTCCGAAACAAGTTTTACAGAGATTCTGGCATCCTTATTGGCATTCTTCAAGTCATAAATCAACTGCGCCAAGTCCTCAATAGAATAAATATCATGATGAGGTGGTGGTGAAATCAAGCTTACTCCGGGTGTTGAATGTCTTGTCTTAGCAATCCATGGATATACTTTCTTTCCAGGTAGGTGTCCACCTTCACCAGGCTTTGCACCCTGGGCAAGCTTAATTTGAATTTCCTTTGCGCTTACCAAGTATTTGCTGGTAACACCAAATCGTCCACTGGCCACCTGTTTGATGGCTGAGCTTCTGTCGTTGTCTGTTCCAGCACTAAGAATTCTCTCGTCTGACTCTCCGCCTTCTCCGGAATTGCTCTTTCCGTGAAGTCTGTTCATAGCGATTGCCAAGGTCTGGTGTGCTTCCTCGGAAATAGAGCCGTATGACATAGCACCTGTCTTAAATCTCTTTACAATATCACGGGCACTCTCAACCTCTTCCAGTGCCACCCCTTTTTCCGGATAATTGAATTCCATCAGGCTGCGGATGTATCCTGTCTGCTCATCATCTACCATTGCGGTATACTGCTTAAATTTCTCGTAATCTCCCTCACGAGTTGCAGTTTGTAGCATATGAATGGTTCTTGGATTATATCTATGTGTCTCTCCCTGGGCCCTCATCTTATGACGTCCCATAGAATCAATGGTCTTATCTGTCTCCAGTCCCAGTGGATCAAATGCCTTTGTATGCTGAAGGTCTGTATTCTTAGCAATATCTTCTATGGTAATACCGCCAATTCTGGATACTGTTCCCGCAAAATATTTGTTGATTACGCTCTCATGGATACCAACTGCCTCAAAGATACGACTTCCCTGATATGACTGGATGGTGGAAATACCCATCTTGGATGCAATCTTTACAATTCCGGAGATAATGGCATGATCGTAATCATCCACTGCTGCATAGTAATCCTTTTCCAAAAGCCCCTCATCAATCAACTCCTTAATCGAGGCATGGGCAAGGTAAGGGTTTACCGCGCAGGCACCGAAACCAAGCAATGTGGCAAAATGATGCACACCTCTTGGCTCACCGGTTTCCAAAATCAAAGACATTGCCATACATTTCTTTGTGCGAACTAAGTGATTGTGTACCGCTGCCACACAAAGAAGCGATGGAATTGCCACGTGATTTTCATCCACGCCTCGATCAGAAAGAATCAAAATATTTGCTCCATCCTTATAGGCACGGTCCACCTCTACAAACAAATGCTCAATGGCACGCTCCAATGGCGTACTCTTGTAATAGAGCATAGAAACCTTTTCCACCTTTAATCCTGGCTTATCCAGTTTTTCAATCTTCATCAAATCCAAGTCTGAGAGTATTGGATTTGTAATCTTAAGCACATTACAATTCTCAGGCTTTTCTGATAAGAGATTTCCATTTTTACCAACATATACAGTGGTTGCAGTCACAATCTTTTCTCTTACTGCATCAATTGGAGGATTGGTTACCTGTGCAAACAACTGTTTAAAATAGTAGAACAATGGCTGGTGTTCCTGTGATAACACTGCCAAAGGAGTATCCACACCCATGGCTCCGATGGCTTCGCTTCCATTCAATGCCATCTTCTCGATCTGATCCCTGTAATCCTCGTAAGTATAACCAAAGGCCTTCAGAAGCTTTACCAACTCCTCTGTGGAATAAGTTGGCACCTTTTCGTTTGGAATCTTCAAATCTTTTAATGAGCAAAGGTTGGAATCAAGCCACTCACCATATGGCTCACGATTTGCATAACGATCCTTTAATTCCTCGTCTGAAATCACCGCACCCTTTTTGGTATCAACCAGAAGCATTTTTCCCGGATGCAATCTCTCCTTCTTCAAAATATGGTTCTCATCTAGTGGGAGCACACCAACCTCAGAGGAAAGAATCAAACGACCATCGTCCATCAGGTAATATCTGGATGGGCGAAGTCCGTTTCTGTCTAAGATTGCTCCCATTACATCACCATCTGAGAAAAGAATGGATGCAGGGCCGTCCCATGGCTCCATCATAGTTGCGTAGTACTGATAAAAGTCACGCTCTTCCTGGGAAATGGTATCATTGTTCTCCCATGGTTCCGGAATCAAAACCATAGCAGCAAGGGCCGGATCCATGCCACCCATAATCATAAACTCAAGGGCATTATCAAGCATTGCAGAATCAGAACCTTCAGCTGAAACAATAGGAAGTACCTTTGTAAGTTCCTCGTCTGTAAAGCAAGAAACCTCCACGGTCTCCTCTCTGGCGCACATTTTATCTACATTTCCCTTAATGGTATTGATCTCACCATTATGTACCACAAAACGGTTTGGATGAGCTCTCAGCCAGCTTGGATTTGTGTTGGTTGAAAATCTGGAATGTACCAGTGCAATGGCAGATTCATAATCCTTATCCTGTAAATCAGCAAAGAAAGTTCTAAGCTGAGACACAAGAAACATACCCTTGTATACAATGGTTCTGCCGGAAAGGGATGGCACATAGGTATTGTCATTACTCTGTTCAAAAACACGTCTTACGATGTATAATCTTCTATCAAAAGCAAGATCGTCTGTAATTTCTGCCGGTCTTGCGATAAATGCCTGGTAAATAAATGGGCAGCTCTCCAATGCCTTTTTACCAAGAACATTTTCAAAGGTTGGCACCTTTCTCCAACCCAAAAAGGTTAGCTTTTCTTTCTTTACAATCACCTCAAACATTTTCATGGCCTGACTTCTTGCCAACTCATTTTGTGGGAAGAAAAACATTCCCACGCCGTAGGTTCTCTCCTCGCCTAGTGCAATCCCCTCAGTTGCACAGACTTTTTTGAAGAACTTGTGTGGAATCTGTGTAAGAATTCCTACACCATCTCCCGTCTTGCCTTCCGCGTCTTTTCCTGCTCTATGCTCAAGATTCTCAACAATGCTAAGGGCATCTGCAACAACCTCGTGACTCTTTTTGCCATAAATGTTTGTGATTGCTCCAATACCACAATTGTCATGTTCAAAACTGCTATCATATAAAGTTCTCTGATCCATATTCTTCTCTCCTATATTAATTATTTAACGCTGCTCCTATCAGTCCTTTGAATAGTGGATGTGCCATATCCGGTCTGGACTTAAACTCCGGATGTGCCTGTGTGGCAATAAAGTATGGGTGATCTTTTAGTTCAATCATTTCCACAATTCTTCCATCCGGTGACAATCCGGAAAGGACCATGCCGTGATTTTCCAGACATTCCCTGTATGCATTGTTCACTTCATATCGATGTCTATGTCTCTCTGAAATCTCTGAGGCTTCATAGAGGCTTATGGCAAGACTATCCTCCGCAAGCTTGCAGGGATAAGCTCCTAACCTTAGGGTTCCGCCAATGTTTTCAATATCCTCCTGTCCCGGCAAAAAGCTGATAACCGGATTCTTTGCCTCTCCATCGAATTCCAAACTGGTGGCATCTTCTATGCCACACACATTTCTTGCAAATTCAATGATGGCAATCTGCATTCCAAGACAAATCCCAAGGTATGGCACCTTGTGTTCTCTTGCATATTTTGCAGCCAGAATTTTTCCTTCAATACCCCTTGTTCCAAATCCTCCGGGAACAATCATTCCATCCAGTTTGCCAAGAAGTTCATCTGTTGTTTCCTCCGTCAAGGTTTCCGAATCAATCCACTGAATCAAAACCTCTGTCTGATTGGCAATGCCGCCGTGCTTTAAAGCCTCCACCACACTAAGGTATGCATCGTGCAGTTCTATGTATTTTCCAACAATGCCAATAGATACCCGATGCTTTGGATTGTGGAAATCATAAGCAAGCTTTTCCCACTCTGCCAAATCCGGTTTTGGACAATCAATTTTTAAGCAATCACAAACCGCCTGAGCCAAATGCTCCTTTTCCATCATCAGTGGAACTTCATATAGAGACTGTGCATCCAGATTCTGCAAAATGTGTTCTTTCTTCACATTACAGAAAAGAGCCATTTTTTCTTTCATGGCATCATCGATTGGATAATCTGATCGGCACACTAGAATGTCAGGCCAAAGTCCCATGCTTTGCAATGTCTTTACACTCATCTGGGCTGGCTTTGTCTTCATTTCCCCAGATGCCTTTAAGTAAGGAATTAAGGTAACCTGAATGATTGCTGCATTTTCCCTTCCCACCTCTGCCTGAAACTGTCGAATGGCCTCTAGGAAAGGTTGACTTTCAATATCTCCAACGGTTCCTCCAATTTCTATAATGGAAATGGTATCCCCATCTCCTTCCTTTTCCTTATGGAAACGATCCTTTATTTCATTGGTAATATGAGGAATCACCTGAACGGTGCCTCCCCCGTAATCACCACGTCTTTCCTTATTTAATACGGACCAATATATTTTTCCAGTGGTAACATTGGAATTAATGTCCAAATTTTCATTAATAAATCTCTCATAGTGTCCCAAATCAAGATCTGTCTCTGTTCCATCATCGGTAACAAAAACCTCTCCATGTTGAATGGGATTCATAGTTCCCGGATCCATATTGATATAGGGATCGAACTTTTGCATTGTTACATGATATCCTCTTGCCTTTAACAATCTGCCAAGAGATGCGGCTGTGATACCTTTTCCCAGCCCCGAAACAACGCCTCCTGTTACAAATACATACTTTACCATGTTGTAGCCTTCCTTTCTTCCAACAAAAAAGGGGGACAATTAGCCTGTGAACTAATTGACCCCATTGTCAAAATACTTCATATAATCATTTATATTATTCACCACTTGCACCATAGTTTGATAACACACGGGCAGATGGATCATTTACATTACATCCCTCCCAGGACCTGTTTGGCATCCAGAAATCTGTAACCATCTCAGCCTGGCCCGGGTAATACTCCTCGAAAATCTCTCGATACAACAGTGATTCCTTGGTAAATGGAGTTGCATAATCATACTTTTGAATCAACTTCTCATATTCGCTGTCGGAATACTTCTCCTGCGCATATTCCTTAAGGTAATCCACCATAGAATGGCCCACTGCATCGGAAAAGGCAGCCTTTTCTCTCATAAGAATATCCTCAGGAAGATACTCTCCTTCAAAGGCATGACGCAACAAATATTTTCCTTTGTTATACACATTCATTTTTTTCTCCGGAGCAATGCTCATCACATATTCCACAAAATCTAAGTCACCAAAGGGCACTCTTGCCTCCAAGGAATTTGCTGAAATGCACCTGTCTGCTCGAAGAACATCATACATATGAAGTTCTCTGATTCGCTTTGCAGACTCTTCCTGAAACTCCTTGGCACCTGGAGCAAAATCTGTGTACTTATATCCGAATAGCTCATCTGATATTTCACCAGTCAACAGCACTCTAACATTGGTATTTTCATGGATTGCCTTGCACACCAGATACATACCAATGCTTGCACGAATCGTGGTGATATCATAGGTTCCCAAAACGGAAATCACCTCTGGAAGCGCCGCAAGGACTTCCTCCTTTGTAATCATTACCTCTGTATGGAAGCTTCCAATGAAATCTGCCACCTCTTTTGCATACTTCAAATCAATGGCATCTCCTTCCATACCGATGGCAAAGGTACGGATCGGTCTATGTAATAGATTTGCCGCCACAGAACACACAAGGGAACTGTCAAGTCCACCGGACAAAAGGAATCCAACCGGCGCATCTGCATCCAGTCTCTTTTCAATACCGGCAACCAGCAAGTCGTGGATGTTCTTGCAAATCTCCTCCACATCATCCTGGATGACTTCATCCACCTTGGTCATATCACGATATTGGATAAACTTTCCATCCACATAATAATGTCCCGGTGGGAATGGGTAAATCTTATCAACCAGTCCCACTAAATTCTTTGCCTCAGAGGCAAACACGATTTCTCCCTCTGTTGGATATCCATAAAACAGTGGACGAATTCCAATGGGATCACGGGCTGCAATAAAACTATTTTTCTTGTGATCATATATCACACAGGCATACTCAGCATCAAGCATACCAAACATTTCTACACCATACTTCTCATACATAGGAAGCAGGATTTCACAATCAGATTCGGAAGCAAAGGAATATCCCTCGTTCTCAAGATTTTTCTTTATTTCTCGAAACCCATAAATTTCACCATTACATACAACATAATTATTATTTAAAGAAAATGGTTGCATACCACTCTCTTCAAGTCCCATAATCGCCAATCTCTCAAAACCCAGAATACATCCGGGCATTGAAATAATCCGTTGCATGTCAGGTCCTCTGGAGATGGTCTTGTCAAAGCATTCTTTAAATCTGTCTTCTGAAAGACTACTGCCCATATATCCCATAATCGAACACATATCAGGCTACCTCCCTTATTTGCTATATTAGGTATAAACCCTAACTCCAAGCTCAAATCCGCAGCTAACGCTGCTTCTCCGTCGCTTAGCGACTACTATTTTCGCTTTCCGTTAGGAAGTCCAATCTTCGTAGGCGCTTTCGCAAGCAAGCTTTCATCGCGCCTGCGAAGACTGTACTTCTTTTATACACTAAAAAAAGCGGCAAAGGGGTCGTGACCCGACCTCTTTGCCGTTTGCTATATTTTAAACTTTGTTCTAAGTCATGTCAACCTATTATTGTGAAAAAGTTGTTAAAACAAGAAAACAGGCAGAGGAAAACCTCTGCCTGCCTTCGATAAAATGATTATATGTAGAAGACTACTCAACATCCTGAAGTGCTTCGTAGTTTTCTTCCCCTGTTCTAATCTTTACAACTTTTTCAACCGGATAAACGAAAATCTTTCCGTCTCCAATATGACCAGTGTAAAGAGCCTTCTTGGCAACTTCGATTACAGATTCCACTGGAATCTTGCTTACAACAACTTCAATTTTAACCTTAGGTAACAGTGTTGCATCCATTTCAACACCACGATACATCTCACCGGCACCCTTCTGGATACCACAACCCATTACCTGAGTTACTGTCATACCTGTAACGCCAAGTTCGTTTAATGCCTTCTTTAAATGATCGTAGCGAGTAAGCTTTGCAATGATAACAACCTTGCTAATTCCGGTTGCCGGCATCATAGCTGTTGTATCTACCACCTTAACAGCTGCATCAACCTTAGATGCAGACGCCTTTTCATATTCGCCTTCACCTAAATCTGTATTCTCATTTACATCCATAGTCATGGTGTTAGAAATATCCATAATAGAGAAGCCTGCATATGCAGAAGGAAGACCATGCTCTGTGGCATCCAAACCTGTAATTTCTTCCTCCTCTGAAACTCTAAGTCCCATAATGGCTTTGATTGCCATAAATACCGCAATCATGGTTACTGTGGTCCATGCTGCTACAGAAAGGAAACCAACAAACTGAATTCCAAGTAGCTTAAAGCCACCGCCGTAGAAAAGACCAACCAGTGAGTCATTACCCGGTGCGGAAGGTGTTGCAAAAAGACCGACTGCCAGTGTTCCCCAGATACCATTTAAGCAATGGACAGCCACGGCACCGACTGGATCATCAATGCGAAGCTTGTAATCCAAGAGCCAAACACCAAAGCAAACAAGAAGACCAGCCACTGCACCAATGACAATTGCACCAAAGGCATCTGTCACATCACAAGGAGCTGTAATAGCTACAAGACCTGCAAGGGATGCGTTAAGAGACATAGAAACATCAGGTTTGCCATATCTAATCCAAGTATATGTCATAGTAACTACCGTTGCGATTGCCGGAGCAATGGTTGTTGTTACAAACACAGAACCAAGCTGCTCTAAGGATGTACATGCAGCACCGTTAAATCCATACCAGCCAAGCCAAAGAATAAATACACCAAGGGCACCAAGGGCCAGGTTATGTCCTGGGAATGCGTTTACCTTTGTAATCTTACCCTCTGAATCCTTTGTAAACTTACC
>CAMFYL010000036.1 GCA_946002055.1 uncultured Roseburia sp. | reverse complement strand
GGTCAGACCAAATGGTCTGACCCTTAGTATGCGTAACTATTTTGTTGTTATGCCTTGCGGCCGCAACACTGCTTGTACTTCAAGCCGCTGCCACATGGACATGGAGAGTTAGGATAAATCTTCTCCGTTGTGCGCTTTTTAGGAGCTCTTGTTGCGGACTCGTCCTTATTGGTGCCGGTAACCTTGGCAACCTCTTCTCGCTCAACCTTCTTCTCGATGCGGATGCGGTAGAGCATCTGTACTGTCTCAGTGCGGATAGCATCGTTCATAGCATCAAGCATATCATAACTTGCTGCCTTGTACTCATCAATTGGATTGCGCTGTGCAAAGGCTTGCATGCCGATGCCCTGGCGCAGCTGCTCCATATCGTCGATTTCTTCCATCCACTTACGGTCGATGACACGAAGCAAGATAACGCGCTCGATTTCACGGAAGGACTCCGGATCCGGGAACTCAGCTTCCTTAGCTGCGTACATATCATATGCTGTATCTGTCAGCTTGTCGATAAGATCCTGTGGCTTGTTCACACCGGAAAGTGTGTCCGGCGTAATTGGCGCAAATGGGATAATCGGACGGATGACCTGATTCAACTCATTCAAATCCCAATCCTCTGGTGCAACCTCACTTGAACAGCACATATTGACACACTCTGCAACCTTGTCGGCAACCATTGAGAGAATCTGTTCCTTCATATCCTCTCCCTCCAACACACGGCGACGCTGTGCGTAGATAAGCTCTCTCTGCTCATTCATAACCTGATCATACTCAAGCAAGTTCTTACGGATGCTAAAGTTATTGCTCTCAATCTTGGTCTGTGCCTTCTCGATGGCATCACTTAACATCTTATGCTGAATCTGCTCATTCTCCGGAACGCCAAGAGAATTGAACATGGTAATTAACTTCTCAGAACCGAACAGACGCATCAAATCATCTTCCAATGAAATGAAGAACTGGGACTGTCCCGGATCGCCCTGACGACCGGCACGTCCACGGAGCTGGTTATCAATACGACGTGACTCATGGCGCTCGGTACCAATAATCTTAAGCCCCCCTGCTGCCTTTGCCTCATCATCAAGCTTAATATCCGTACCACGACCTGCCATATTCGTGGCAATGGTAACGGCACCGTGACGACCTGCATCTGCAACAATCTCAGCTTCCTTCTCATGGAACTTGGCATTTAACACGTTGTGCTTAATGCCTTCCTTAGAAAGAAGACGGCTGATTTCCTCTGAAATATCAATGGTGATGGTACCAACAAGAACCGGTTGTCCCTTAGCGTGAGCTTCCTTTACTTCCTCAACAACTGCGTGGTACTTTTCTTTCTTAGTCTTGTAAACCGCATCGTTTAAATCGATTCTGGCAACCGGACGGTTGGTAGGAATCTCGATAACGTCCATACCGTAAATATCTCTAAACTCCTGCTCCTCCGTTAGTGCAGTACCTGTCATACCACTCTTCTTTTCATACTTGTTAAAGAAGTTCTGGAAGGTGATATTTGCAAGCGTCATACTCTCTCTCTTTACCTGTACATGCTCCTTGGCCTCAATCGCCTGATGCAAACCGTCAGAGTAACGGCGGCCCGGCATAATACGTCCGGTAAAGCTGTCTACAATCATAATCTGATCATCTTTTACCACATAGTCCTGATCCTTAAACATCAGGTTGTGGGCCCGAAGTGCCAAGATGATATTGTGCTGAATCTCCAAGTTCTCCGGATCCGAAAGGTTCTCAATATGGAAGAAATCCTCCACCTTCTTGGTACCTTCCTGTGTCAAAGTAACAACCTTGTCCTTCTCATTTACAATGAAATCTCCAGTCTCTTCCTGAACAATACCCATAATGGCATCCATCTTGGAAAATTCCGGCAAATCCTCGCCGCGGCGAAGCTGACGGGCAAGGTTATCGCAAAGCTCGTAAAGCTTTGTTGACTTGCTGCTCTGTCCGGAAATAATCAGAGGTGTTCTTGCCTCGTCAATCAAAACAGAGTCCACCTCATCGATGATGGCATAGTGAAGAGAACGCTGTACCAGATCTTCTTCGTGCACCACCATATTGTCTCTCAAATAATCAAATCCCAACTCGTTGTTGGTAATGTAAGTAATATCGCACTGGTATGCCGCCTGGCGCTCTTCTCTGTTCATGTCATTTAACACAACACCAACCGAAAGGCCCAAGAACTCATGTACCTGTCCCATCCACTCAGCATCACGCTTTGCCAAATAGTCGTTGACAGTAACGATGTGAACGCCCTGTCCCTCCAAGGCATTCAAGTATGCCGGCAAGGTAGAAACCAAAGTCTTACCTTCACCGGTTCTCATCTCTGCAATACGACCCTGGTGCAAAATGATACCACCAATCAGCTGGACACGGAAATGTTCCATTCCCAGTGTTCTTCTGGCGGCTTCTCTCACAACGGCAAATGCCTCCGGCAAAAGGTCATCCAGCGTCTCACCCTTAGAAAGTCTATCCTTAAATTCCCCTGTCTTATTCTTTAGTGCTTCATCTGAGAGAGCCATCATTTCGTCTCTCATTCCCTCTATCTTATCCACGATCGGATAAATTCGTTTTAATTCGTGTTCACTATGTGTACCGAATATCTTGTCAAATAGGCTCATACTTCTTCTCCTTCTCGCCTTTTGTTGCAGTATTTTCAATGGAATACCACGAATTCCATTCTAACACTTTTTCCCATTAGAAACAACTGAAAAGGTTGCAAGAAATTTGACTAGCGATTATAATGAAACACAGTAATTTTTGGAGGTAGTTTATGGGATACATATATAAGACAAAAGGTACCTGCTCCTCACAGATTGAAGTGGAGCTTGACGGCAACATCGTAAAGGACGTAAAATTCACAGGCGGATGCAACGGCAACTTGCAGGCTATACCAAAGCTTGTATATGGTATGACCGTTGACGAAGTAGTTAGCCGCATCAGTGGAATCTCTTGCAACGGTCGGGGAACATCCTGCGGAGACCAGCTTGCAAAGGCTGTCACAGAAGCATACGAAGCAAGCCGGGCATAACCCCGGCTCTTTTTCACTCCCAATTTACTAATCTACTACAATTTCTGTCTGTTCTTCTCCCGGTCCTAAGGAATCCAATTCATCCAACCACTTCTGCATTTGCTTCTGGTTTGTGGGATATCTGCTCTTTTTTATGGCATTTTCAAGATTATCCCTATACTCATTCGCCTTGTTTTCAGTAATTAGATTCTCCTCTGTCCCGTTTATCTCAGACTGCATGTAGGCATCTGCCAACAGATAGTCATTATATGCCTGACAGATTTCCGTATATTTCTCGTAGGTCTCTCCATTTAGTTCATAGAGATTCATCGTGCTATACATATCGTCATATCTTTTGGACGCATAATCATCCTCAAGGTCACTGAGACGATACGCATCCGTCTCACTGTAGGCGTCATAAATTGCTTCATCCACGTAACCTACCACCAGCATAATAATGGAGAATACGCATATGATACACCCTATAATTTTGAATACCAATTTGATGATAAAATTACGATTCACTGGTTTCTCTGTATATCCAGCCTTTTCTCCTGTATGCCTCTCGAACAATATTTTCAAATTCATCTTCATAACTCCTGGTCTGCTTTAAACGCTCTATATCCTCTTCGGTGTATTGAAACTCGCTCACCAAAAATACGGTGGCGTGCTCACGCAATTCATCTAAATACTTCTGATTCTCCTGATGATCTATCTGGTACCCGTAGCCATCTTCGCCTAAGATGTCTGAGCACCGCTTTAGCATATACGCCGCAGCTCCATATTCCGAATAATCTTCCATGTAGTCCTTTTCGTCTTTCCACCGGTCATAACGCATCCACTCTTCTTGGAAATCCAACTTATTGTCATAAAACAAAGCCGCCTCACAGAGCACGTCATACTTCTCATCATGACTGTAATATAAGTCGTGATCATCCAGATAATGATCCAGAGCAATGAAATCTTCTTCCAGATAAAGTTTCTCAGCATCTTCGTAAACTGCTTGTGCTCTTTTGTGATCATCTCTGATTTCTTCCACTTTACATAAGATAGCCACCACAACAATGGAAAGAACAAAAAGGGCCAAGGACACAAGCAATATCACATTTGCCACTCGATTCACCACATAAATAGGTGCTTTTCGAATAGCCCACGACTTCTCCTGTCTCATACGCTGCTGTGCATGCTCCTCTTCCTGCTGCCACTGAGCACCTGTCAAATTTTTCGTCCCACAATATGGACATTTTAGTTCTCTGGCGCCATATTCCGCGCCGCAGTTTTCACACTTCATCTCTTCCCTCTTATTCCGCTCTCGTTACGGAATCATAAATCAACTTTTGTAGTTTTTCTTCGTATTCTTCCCTCTCTTCGTAGTCCTCAATCTGTTGATACTCTTCCAGTATCAATGCAATCTGAGGTCCTGAAAACTTAAGTTCTTCTTGCAGTACTGTCATTGCCTCCTGACGGTAGTAAGAAACCATCTCCTCTTCATCATAGCGGTAGCCTTCTTTTTCGTATGTCACACAATATCTCAACAGCTCGAACCAACTCACCTGGGAATACAAAAACTCCTCACTCTGTTGTTGCTTTGCCAAAGCGATATCCTGTTCCATGGAATCCTTAGCACAATGATAGCAGTAATTTAGTAATTCCGTCTCACTGTACTTTGCGAATTTAGCGCCATACCGGTCTGTGGATTCCAGATATTTCTCGGCCACAGCATCATAATCTCCCTCTTGATAAAGCGTTTCTAATTCCTCTACCACCTGCATCTCTCGCTGATACTGCCTCTTGGCATCTGCCTTTTTCATGCCCGCTCCTACCACAGCCACGATGGCTGCTACAGCGAAGAAAAGAACCAATCCAATGATGACAGCTTTCCCGCTGATTTTTGCCATACGATCCGGCAAACTCTTCCAGAAATATGCCCTCCTGTTGCTGTCATTTACCGTATCCTGATGCTCCTTAAGAGACTGCTCAAAATTATCCGCGCCACAAAATGGACAGGATCTCACATCTTCCTGAAGTTCAGCCCCACAATTCTTGCAAATCATTTCCCCTAGTCTCCCTTTACAACTTTTCTATCAGTTTATCATTTTTTCATATTGGACTCAATGTCCGAAAGGGCTATTTTTCCACCTCACTTCATATACTGTTCTAGAATGATATTAGGAGGATATATGAGCAGTATTGCAGGTTTTTTTACCCCGGAATGCAGGCAGGAAGAACGCATCGGACCGCTGGAGGCCAAAGCTGAGCATATGTTAAAAGCATTATCTCACCGAGGACCGGATGCGGCTTACCGCATGACCACCCCTGATGGCATTATTATGGGTAATCTATTATTTACAAATGACGCCAGCAAAACCATGGTTCCCACCCAGGGGCCAGGGGCTCTATCACATCTCTACATTGTCTGCGAAGACGGCATCTACAATTACGACCAGCTGCGGGGACAATTGGAGGGGCAAAATATTAGCACTAAGGATTTGAGCAATCCGGAGATTCTCTTGTGTTTGTATCATCTGTACGGCGAGCGTTTTGCATCCATTTTGCAGGGAGGCTTTGCCATTGCCATTGCGGACACACATCTTCATAAAGTACTACTGTTTCGGGACCACTTAGGGGTAAAGCCACTGTTTTACCATCAGCATCGAGATACCTTTGTTTTCGCCTCAGAGATCAAGGGCATTTTCGCCTACACGGGAAGTCCCGCTGTGATGGATTTGCGCGGCATGCATCAGATTTTTTCTCTGGGCCCGGCCCATGTGCCCGGAAGTACGCCTTATCAGGATGTCCATGAGGTTCGCCCCGGCAGATGTGTCACCTACGCAAATGGTCGCCTCAGCGAATACACCTACTGGCATCTGCAGGCGGCGCGCCACGATGAGAGCTACGAGGAAACCATAGAACACGCCCGATATTTACTGACGGACGCCACCCACAGACAATTTCACAGAGAAAGTGCCAACTGTTGTTTACTTTCGGGAGGGCTTGATTCATCGGTGGTCACATCCCTTGTTCACCGAGAAATGGGGGATGATGCACCACTAAAAACATACTCCTTCGACTTTACGGACAGTAGTAAGTTTTTTGCAGCCAATGATTTTCAGCCAAGTCTGGATCATCCTTTCGTTGTGGCAATGGCCGAGCATTTTCACACGGATCACAGCTTTTTGGAATGCAATACAAAAGACCAAGCGTCTCTTCTTCGTCAGGCAGTCATTGCCCATGACGGACCTTGTATGGCAGACATTTCCTCTTCCCTTTTTTACTTCTGTAACATGGTGGGAAAGAAATCCAAGGTCGCATTTACCGGAGAGTGCGCAGATGAAACCTTCTGCGGCTACCCCTGGTATCACAAGGAGCCTATGCGCTCGGCAAACACCTTCCCTTGGGCTATGGATTTGAGCCCACGTCGCACCTTGCTATCAGAGTCCTTTTTACGAAAGCTTGGCATGGAGCACTACCTATCTGCCCTGTATGACAACTGCTGCAATGGGGTATCCTGCCTGCCGGAAGATACCCCGGAAAATCGCAACCATCGCCGGTTGTATGTACTGACCACCCAGTACTTTATGCAGACTTTGCTGGATCGTATGGACCGGGCAGCGGCCTACGGCGGCATCAGCGCTATCTGTCCTTTTGCAGATATTAAACTGGCTGAATATCTTTATAATGTACCTTGGGAAATGAAGGCGAAGGATGGCGAAGTGAAACATATTTTACGGGAAATCGGAAAACCAATTTTGCCTAACACCATTTCCCAGCGCAAGAAGAGTCCATACCCAAAGAATTACAATCCGGAGTACGAGCAGCTTTTGTGCAAGGAAATGCTTCGCATTATGCGACAGCCAAATCATCCCATTACGGATTTTATCGACCCGGAGAAGACTTACAATTTCTGCAGTGCACCAAAGGATTACGGGAAACCTTGGTACGGCCAGCTTATGGCGGGACCACAGCTTCTGGCTTACTATCTGCAAATCGATTTTTGGTTACAACATTATCACGTGGAATACCACATTTAAAAAGAAGCTTGTGCACTGCGCACAAGCTTCTGACTTTTACTGCAAAATCGGTTGAATTTGTTTTCCCTCCAGAGCGCTCACAATGGTGTCGGGGATTAGATTGGTCTTGGCAATCATAGAGCTGGGTTTTGCCTTATAATTGTCCTGGCCAAATGGTACGAAATAAATGTTTTTCGTATGCATCAGCGCCCCAATATTCTTAAAGTTCATTCCCAAGGCATCATTTGTGGAAATGGATATGACGAGAGGTCTGTTGTTTCTCATATGGGCTTTTGCAGCCATCAGCACCGGTGTGTCGGAAATTCCCGCCTGCAGCTTTGCCAATGTATTTCCCGTGCATGGAGCAATCACCATCACATCCAGAAAATTATTTGGTCCAATGGGCTCTGCCTGACCGATGGTTCGAATCCCCTCATTCATGGTGATATCCACCACCTCTTGGACAAAATCCGCCGCGCTTCCAAATCTGGTATCTGTATTCAGGGTCTGATACGAAAAGATAGGAATCACATTTGCTCCCAGCTCCACCAATCGTCGTATCTCCACCTTGATTTTTTCATGGGTACAGAAGGATCCGGTAATACCAAATCCGATGGTATATTTCGAAAAATCCATTTCTTTCCCTTTCATCTATGATTTCCACTTTGTTTTTGAAGGCTTATAACCAAAGGGCATTGCTTCAAGCAAAATCTCAGCACTGGTTTTTGGGGAGTAAATTCCCGGCAGTCCCAGGGCCAGCTTATGGGCAATCCCTTTCTTCTTTAAGTATGGGAAATTACAACCTCCGGGGGCTGAGGCGATATCCAGCACAACCGCATCCGGCTGTAACAAATCAATTTCTCTCTCGTTCACCACCAGGGCGGGAATGGTATTTACCACGGCATCTGCCTCTGCAAAGGGTATCTCTGCATCCATAGGATAATCCATAAAACCAAAATAATGTGCCAAGGAAAGTGCTCTCTCACTGCGAGCAACTACTGACACATTTGCACCCATACAATATAGTTTTTCTGCAATTGGTTTTCCGCATTTACCAAAGCCCATGACAATCACATTGGAGCCCTCTATATTCACAGGCATCAGCTTGCTTAGCTCTGCCACGGTTCCCTCCGCTGTGGCAATGGCATTTCTCACTGCCACCTCCGGATCCCGCAGTACATCTGACCAGGGTATCTCAACTTCCCAAAGGGCCTTAACAAGTTCTTCACCAAAGACGCCACCCAAGCAAAGCTCAATGGTATCCTTGTGTTGCCTCAGTGCTTCTATCAGCCACTTCTGATCTCTCACACGAGACACCGGCACCGGAAGAATCACCACATGGGCATCTCCCACTCCCTCATCTCCCTCTGACCACATCCTAACCTGGTATCCTTTCTCTGAAAGCAATTTCCCCATATAGGTCTGTCTGCCGTCCACCACCAGAATCCCCAGGGTTTTGTCTTTCCCTATTCTTTCCATAGGCCACCTCCATAATCTATCATATGCAGTGGCAGGTGGGGGGTTCCGGCTCCCTCGGGCATTTCGCCCAAAAAAAGGGTATCTATGAGCAAGCTCATAAATACCCGCAATGTGAATTTCTAATCTATAAAGTCCTCTAATAGCACGCCACCTAGTAGGTGAGAATCTCCACGCCTGTTTCGGTGACAAGGACCTGATATTCCCACTGGGCGGATGGTTCGCCGTCCAGGGTGTAGACTTCCCAGCCATTTTCCTGATCCGTGTAAATGCTCTGAGTTCCGGCGTTAATCATAGGTTCGATGGTGAAGGTCATTCCCGGTACCAAAAGCATCTCTTCGCCCCGCTTAGTGTGATAGCCAATCCATGGATCTTCGTGGAATTCAAGGCCACAGCCGTGACCACCAATTTCCCGAACAACGGTGTATCCATTGGCAGCTGCATGCTCGAGAATCACAGCACCAATATCTCCCATAAAGCCCCAAGGCTTTACTTCTTTGAGACCCAGGTCAACACATTCCTTGGCTACCTGAACCAGCTTTTTCTTCTCCGGACTCACTTCACCGATGAGAAACATTCGGGAGGAGTCAGAGTAATAGCCATCTAGGATGGTGGAGCAATCCACATTTACGATGTCTCCCTCCTGAAGGATAACATTCTTAGATGGAATGCCGTGGCACACCTGATCATTTACTGAAGTGCAGACACTCTTGGGGAATCCATCGTAGTTAAGAGGTGCTGCAATACCCCCCATTTTTCTGGTGACATCTACTACAATGTCGTCGATTTCCTGGGTGCTCATACCCGGGCGAATATTCTCTGCCACAGCATCAAGACACGCCATATTGATTTTGGCGCTCTCGCGAATGCCAGCAATCTGCTCCGGTGACTTGATGATATCATGAGATGGCACAATATGACCTTCTCTGGCAAAGGATTCAATCTTGCGATCAAACGCCTCGTGGCACTGCTTATATTTTCTTCCGCACCCGCACCAGCAGGGATCATTTCTTCCTATTTTCATACTACTCATCTTCTTTCTTGTT
Organism: uncultured Roseburia sp.; assembly: GCA_946002055.1. GTDB lineage: Bacteria > Bacillota > Clostridia > Lachnospirales > Lachnospiraceae > Pararoseburia. The sequence goes on along the minus strand of CAMFYL010000036.1, from coordinate 5,170 downwards.
ATGTCCATTCATGTAATTGGGAGCGCCGTGATCTAAGGTAATATCTCCCACCACAATTTTTTCCCACAATTTCTCGTTGATGTCAACATCCTGTTTTTCTTTCCACAGGCCATACTCATAGCCATCCCAGTTGTAGGATGCATATGCCTTGCCCTCTTTCTCCGCTAGCTTTGCCTGATATTTCTCCGCCAAGGCAATCTGGCGCATAGCTTCCATAATATATTCTTCTGACACCGGCATCTTTTCCATTTGTTCATCTAGAAGGTCCATCCAGAAATCGCTAATCACATTTCTGAGAAGCTGCTCTTCATCAGCGTCAAGTGTCATGTCTTCTTCCACAGCCTTCTGGTAAAAAAGCTTGTCGTGGATGGCCATTTGCAAAATGGTGTCCTTTGCCTGAACCTGCATAAACACACCATCGATGTGAAGGTTCCAATAATCCTTGGTATTCTGTGGATTATATACCATGGCCTGACTTTCCACCTCTCTCTCTTCGTAGAGAATGTAAAACGCCAATTCTTTCATTTGTACTTCCTGTCCATTTGCAGTAAAAATCACCTTGTCCAGGCAATCCCTGTACTCCACATCTCTGGAATTATTCCAGCTCCAAAATCCTAGAACAAGGAAGAGGGCGCATAATGCGCCCACAACCATAAAACGTATTATTTTTTTCTTCATTATAACACTCTTCGAATCGTCTTGATAGGTCTACAGTTTGCTGCACGGTTGTTGGTGATACCTGCGGATGAGGACTGGGCCTCCACAATAAGACCGCCACCTGCATAAATAGCCACATGACCAATGCCGGCCTTAGGCTCGTATACGATAATATCTCCCGGCTGCATGTTGTTGTAACTTACCTCCCGTCCAACGGAGGCAAAAGCGCCTGAATAGCGAGGTGTGGAAATACCAAAATCTTTATATACCAAATGTACAAAACCGGAACAATCGCAGCCATTTGTCAGGCTGTTACCTCCCCATACATATGGTCCCCCCACAAACTGGTTGGCATATGCAACCACAGCCGCACCGCTGATGTTTGAGGTGTTTGGCGGGTTCAAATTCTGTGTTGTTCCGGTGGAACCTCCACCTGATGGTCGCTGTTGTGCTGCCTGCTGCTGTCTGATGGCCTCCTGCTGAGCTCGCTTCAGTTCCTTATCCAAATCTGCCATCTTCATTTTCTTACTTGCTAAAATGGAATTCAGCTCTGCCTTTTCATTTTCCAGCTGTGTCTCTGCCGAAACAAGCTCCTTTTTCTCCTGCTCAAGGCCAAGCTTCATAGCTTCCACTTCCTGCTTAATGGCCTCGAAGCTGTCAAGCAAGTCTCTGTCGTAGGTGTGCACGGCATTTACATATTCTAATCGGTTCAAGAAATCAGAAATACTACCCGACTCAAGTAAAATCTCCAGCACGCCTTTATCACCATTTTCATACATAAACTGGATGCGAAGTTTCATATCGGCGTACTGCTTATCCACAGCGGCCTGAGCCTCCTGTAAAGCAATCTCCGCCTCAGCAATCTCCTGCTGCTTCTGGTCTATCTCTACCTGCAGCTCTGCAATCGATGCAACAACTGCCGCAATATCTTCTCCCAAAGAGGAAATCTCTTGGTTTAAATTGTTTTTCTCATTTGTTATCTCGGAGACAGATCGTGTTGCCTCTACCACCTTGGGCTGGCCTAACACCATAGCTCCTATCAAAGCCATCGCCACACCCCGTCGTAAGCCGGAATGCGACCCTGTCTTGTGTATCATGTCGTTCTCCTTGCGTGTGTTTACAGTAATTCTATATCTATTATCGGTTGAAACATAGATTTTGGCAACCCAAAACAGGCCAATTTGAGATGGAAATTTTTTCACATCTCTTTCTTGGCCTGTCATTTTCTAAATGTAGATATGCTTCATAATCAAGAGCTTTTGTCCAGGGGAAAGTTCCTCTCCTGACAGTTGATTGGTATCTATCAGATCCTGTCTTGTGGTGTGATAGCGCTTGGCAATATCCCAAAGTTCATCTCCTTTTTTCACCACATAACCAATCATTCCCGGCTGCTTTTGCAAAGCATCCAAATCCAATGGTTCCTCCACCACGTCATCAGGAATCATCATTTCTTCTTTATGGAAAGCCATCAGCTGCAATGCAATCTCGGCGCGGCAGTGAAGATTTCCACTGTCCACAAGGGAGCTCTGCAACCGGTACAGTGTGGCATCTACATCGATGTAATCTCCTTCCTGAATGCCCCCGGCCTCGATTTCCCCGGAAAATGGAATGGAAACCTTGGCGCAGGAAAGGGGAACGGATTCTTCCGTGGTAAGATATAGTATTTCTGCGAAACAAAGGCCAGAGACATGTATGCTTCCTGCCACAGATTTCACCTCTCCTATCTGCACATCACCCTGCCCATGGCAAAGGAATAAAGCCTCCTTGGTGTCCGGCAGCTGCAAACTGGCCTCCCCTGTCAGCTGGGCTTCATTTTTCATAGCCATTTGCCAAACATCCTCTTTGTGGCGATGCATATGAAGCTCCCCTGTCATACAATATGCATCCTGCAGGAGTTCAATCTTTTCCTCCTGCCAAATGGTAGCCTCCACGTCCACAAAACACTCCGCCGCCAAATTACGCATTTCCCCATCAAGATCCTCTCTGGGTTCTACGGCGGTCTGCATGGATACCAGCTTCATCTGATAAAAGCCGTCAGACCCGGGAATATCACAATCAATATGATCCGTTACCGGGACGCATGTTTCATGCCAGGTGAACTCTTCATTTTCCGAGCGGTACAGTGCAAAGATACACATCATAGCCGCCAGTTCAATGCCGTCACTGTTTTGTCTGATGCTCATTTGCTCTAAGTGAACATCCTGCCAAAGAAGTGACTGAATGGCGTCCTTTTCTTTTGGCAGGCTAATCTCCTGTTTGAAGCGCATACGATCTCGCTTTTGCTCCATCAGCTTTAACACTGTGTGTTCTTCCTGGCGAATCTGATACTGCTGCGGATAAGTGGATACCACCGGAAACTCTGTCTCCTCAGAGCCTGTGACAATAACATGAATGTCGGTCAAGCCTCTTAAGGATAGCTTTCTTGAGTTAATGACAATAACCCCTAAATCTTCCACATTTGCACTGACTACTACGTGATCCGTGGGGCGAAGCCCTTCCACATTTACCCGCTCCCGAAAGGGCATACTGCCCTTGATGCAATCAATGGTTGGTGAATTGCCCTCTCCCTGATATAATACCTCAAAGGTAAGGCGGCCCTGTACAATTACATGGTCCTCCTCCGGCATAATCTCTTCCATGCTGGCAACACCGCGGCTCTTTATAATGCTCATAATGTCCGGCTTATACTCAGGCAGGTTGTGATCCTCCTCGGTTACCATCTGGGTAAATGCCGTAAGTGGCGTTCTGTTTTTATGTATGACTCTTGTCTCTAATTCCATCTCCATCCCCCGTCATATTGGATATCTATACAATTGCGAAATACAATCTGATACTACTTTCGCAATTTCCTATATGTCATCATATGATGAGGATCACAGATTTATTCGAGAAAAAAGACCAGACGTAGTGTCCGGTCTTCGATACATCTTATGAAATTAGCAGAGCTTCATACGAATTTCCTTTGTGATGATGTCTGTGTAACTGAAAGACAACAACTGCGCTGGTCTCTCTTCTGTGTCCTCTGTCAAAATGGTAAACACGCTTGGGTATGCTTCCTGAATCACACCTTCCTGAATATCTACCTTATTACGTCCTTTGTCCAGCTGAATGACAACTCTGCTTCCGCACTGCTGCTTTACGGATGCTCGCACTTTATCAAAATCTGAATGTTCCATGAACAATGTACCTCCTACCCGATTGCGCCTAAAAACGCATCCGTTAAATTATATCACCACTTTAGTGCGCTGTCAAAGAAAATTTTACTCAAAAACGATCTGTTTGTCCATTGGTTCGGTCTTTACAACAATGTATGGAGTGGTCTTTTTGTCTACCACATCCTCCCCTTCTCTGGGTCCTGTAATCTCCGTATCCAGGACTAAGGTGTGCTCTGTTATGTACATGTCTTTCACAGATATATTGTAGCCGCTGGTGTCGCGACTGCCATAGCCTCTGGCCACGTACAGATACTCCCCGTCATCGTAGGAGAGCTGAAACTCCTTTTCCTTTACATTTGTGATCTCATCGGCCAGCTCCTGGGGCACATCCTCGGGACAAATGACGGTGTAATCCACATCCCGAAGTTTTTCCTCCTTCTCAAAGGGTTCACAGCCTTGTATCCATAGGGCACACATAAGCGCCGCCGCCAGAAACATTCCTCTTTTCTTCATACAATCTCCGCAGAATTCTTCCTTACATTTTATGCGGATTTTCCCAATTGAGACGTTGTATTTTCCACGTTTTTGATTTATGATGAAGAAAAGAAAAGAAAGCGTGGTAATGAATATGATTCGTATGCTTGGTGCCATTATTTTTGTGGCGTTATTCCTGATTTTCAGTCTGCCAATTATTGGTCTGGAGTATCTCTACGAGAAAGTCAATAAGAAAAGGGCAGACATCACAAGCCTTCGCATTGTGCAGTGGGCATTTCGTATGGTGTTGCTCATTTGCGGAACCAACGTTATTGTGAAGGGTGAGGAAAATGTGATTACGGATGAACCTGTGCTATACATCGGAAATCACCGCAGTTTTTTTGACACTGTCATCGGATATTCCCGTTGTCCTAACCTGACAGGCTTTATCTCCAAGGACGTCATTAAGAAGGTGCCAATCTTAAACCTTTGGATGGAGCGTCTTTACTGCCTGTTTCTGGACCGCTCCAACACAAGAGACGGTCTTCGGGTGGTGCTGACATCCATTGAATACATTAAAAAGGGAATTTCCATTTACGTGTTCCCGGAAGGAACCAGAACCAGAACCGGCGAGATGTCACCATTTAAAGAGGGTACCTTTAAGATTGCCAGCAAGACCGGTTGCCCTATTATTCCAGTGGCATTTTCCAACACAGAGGATATCTTCGAAGGACATTTCCCTTGGATTAAGAAGACGACAGCTGTCATTCACTATGGCAAGCCAATCTATCCCAATGAGTTAGAGGGAGATGATAAGAAGCACCTGGGTGCTTACACCCAAAGAGCCATTGCCGAGATGTTAGAAGAAGATAAAGATTTGTATT
>CAMFYL010000035.1 GCA_946002055.1 uncultured Roseburia sp. | reverse complement strand
AGGCTTTCATTTTGCGCTGGTAAATGGTGCGAAACGAAGTCAGAGTGGAGAGGAAGCAGGCTATATTTTAGTGTCAGATCAACACGACCGCCTTAGCCCCAATGCTCTGGCTCTGATGGCAGAGTATGCCAAGACTTCACCAGATGTCATCTACGCAGATCAGGATGAGCTGGTGGGGGTGGATCGTATGTCTCCTCATTTTAAGCCGGAATTTAACAAGGAACTTTTGATACGTCGCAATTATATTGGGGAGTTTATTGCTATCTCCCATAGTGCGGCCAGGCGCATTGGAGAATTTCAGGAAAAACTAACCTATGCCACCGTCTACGATTATTTGCTTCGGGCAATGGAACGGGAGATGTCCTTTGTTAGAGTGCCTGCGCTTATTTACCATCAGCGTGTGCTACCTGTGGAGAATCGGAAGGCCTATCAGCAACTACAGGAGAAGATGAAGCGGGAGCATATGATGGTGGCGGAAGCCTCATTGAGAAGGAGAGATGTCTTGGCTACACTGGAGACAGGTTCTGATCGCTCCTACTGGAAAGTAAATTACTATGGTGAAGATGCTTATGCCCATCCAAGAGATTATATGCTTTTGCGAAGCCAGGGAGTCAGACCCCTAACACGTCACAATGTGGAGAAGATGTATGGCTTGCTTCGACAAAAGGATGTGGCTGTGGTGGGAGCCCGCTTTATCAAGAGTGGTTTTACCATAGATAACTGTGGTTTTATCTATGATGAGGAGGGAGGAACCTATCCTGCCTTTTATAATCAGAAGCTATTCCGTCCCACCTATGAGCAGATGGCACAGATTCCCAGAGATGTGAGTATGGTGGATGCAGCTTACTGTATGATAGATGCCAAGGTATATCGGAAGCTGGGTGGCTTTGATCCAAAGCTTTCCGGGCGAGATGTGATGCTTGACTTCTGCCTGCGGGTAAGAAAGGCGGGGCTTCGCGTTGTGGTGAACCCGGAGGTGATTGTCAGAAATAACGCCAAGAGTATAGATAGCTCTCAGGAATCCAGAGAGCTGCTGCAGCAGCGCTGGGGTGAAGTACTATCCTTGGGGGATCCTATGTATAATCCCAATACGGGTACGGGATTAGAAAATTATGGATTCAATGAATTTTGACATTTGTGTAGTATTACATTATAATTAGAATTTAGCATATGTTGACCTAAGAGAAATAAGGAGAAAAGTATGGCAAATAAGGAAGTATATAATATAGATTTGTCCCATGGAAGTGGACAAAGAACCAGTCGTTCGGGAGCAAGTGCTGATAGGAGACGTGCTACTTCGACAAATGCAGCATCCCGGGGGACTTCATCGCGAGGAACAGCACCACGTGGCGGTAAGTCAGGTGGCAAGAAGAAAATGACAAGAAGTCAGATGCGCAGAAAGAGAAGAAAGACACTCTTAATTGTTGAGGTGATTTTGCTTCTGCTGGTCTTGGCATTCTTGTTTGTGTGGTTAAAGCTTGGCAAGATTAATTGGGATGATTTAAAGAATCTCCGTATAAATAAACTGGATGATGAGACGGCAGATTTGTTAGATGGCTATACCAATATTGCCCTCTTTGGTGTGGATAATCGTTCCAATGGTAATTACGACAGCGGTAACAGCGATAGCATTATGGTATGCAGTATTAACAATGATACCAAGGAAGTGAAGCTGATTTCTGTATACCGTGATACATGCTTTGATGTAGATGGTAAGGAAACCTTCCGCAAGTGTAACTATGCATACAATCACGGTGGACCGGAACAGGCCATTGAGATGTTGAATCGTAACATGGATTTGAATATTCAGAAATATGTGACCGTTGACTTCTACGCGCTGGCGGAGGCCATTGATGCCCTGGGTGGTATCACCTTGGATATTCCGGGAGATGTGGCTTCTTATATGAATGCCGGATATACAGCTGAGGTTGCCAGAGTGACAGGTATGAAGGGAGGCAACGTTTCTGCCGGCGTTCAGAGAGTAAATGGTACCCAGGCGGTATCCTTCTGTCGAATTCGATATACCGCAGGCGGTGATTTTGCACGAGCAGATAGACAGCGTCAGGTATTGCAGGCTATGGTGGACGAGTTGAGTGGTGCCAGTGTAAGTGATTTGAATAAATTGGTAAATGCAGTCTTTGATGACGTTGGTACGAATCTCAAATTGAGCCAGATTATTGAGATGGCTTCCTACGTAAAGGATTACAAGTTAGTGGAGACAAAGGGCTTCCCATTTGATATGAAGACAGGAAGTTTTGGCTCTCAGGGAAGTATGAATATTCCATGTACCTTGGAGAGTAATGTCAAGAAACTTCACGCAGATTTGTTCGGCAATGAAGAGATGGAAGTGTCCAGTGAAGTTTCTAAGATTAGTAGCAAGATTCAAAACTTCTCCGGCTATGGCGAGGGAGATGCGCTGGATTATGGATATTAATGGAGGGAAGACTAAATGTGTGGAATTGTAGGCTACATTGGTAAAGCACAGGCGGCACCAATTCTTTTGGATGGTCTGGCTAAGCTTGAGTATCGTGGATATGATTCTGCAGGTATTGCAGTATACGATGGAGAGAATATTATTGGAAAGAAGGCTATGGGGCGTCTTAAGGTGTTAAGTGAGATGACCCACGATGGCGAGACGATGCCGGGTACCGTTGGTATCGGCCATACCCGTTGGGCTACCCATGGTGCTCCAACCAATGAGAATGCTCATCCTCATTTCAATGAGAAAGAGACCATTGCCGTTGTACACAACGGTATCATTGAAAACTATTTGAAGTTGAAGAACAAGTTGTTGGATAAGGGATATACTTTCCAGTCAGAGACGGATACAGAGGTTGTTGCTCATCTTTTGGATTACTATTACAAGGGGGATCCCCTTGAGGCAGTGACTAAGGTGATGCACCGTGTGGATGGTTCCTATGCCCTTGGCATTATCTTTGCAGAACAGTCGGATTACGTATACGCTGTTCGCAAGGACAGTCCACTGATTGTTGGAAAGGGTAAGGATGGCAACTTAATTGCATCTGACGTTCCGGCAGTGCTGAAGTACACAAGAGAAGTCTGCTTTATCGAGAACGAAGAGATTGCAAGACTTTCCCAGGATGCTATTGAGTTCTTTAATGTAGATGGGGAGCCTATCGAGAAAACATATAAGACCATTGAGTGGGACGAAAACGCTGCTGAAAAGGGCGGCTATGAGCACTTCATGTTAAAGGAAATGTACGAACAGCCGAAAACTGTCCGCGATACCTTAAGCCCACGTTTGAAGGATGACCAAATTGTAATCGAAGAGCTGGGGATGACAGACGAGGAGATTCGAGGCATTAGCCGTATCCGTATCGTTGCCTGCGGTTCTGCGTATCATACAGGAGTTACTGCCAAGTATGTATATGAAGGCATGGCACGTATTCCGGTGGAAGTAGACGTGGCATCTGAGTTCCGTTATCGCAATCCTATCTTGGATGAGAAGGAACTTGTGATTATCATCAGTCAGTCCGGTGAGACCGCTGATTCTTTGGCAGCGCTTCGGGAGGCAAAAGAGCGGGGCAATATGACCCTTGGTATTGTAAATGTTGTGGGAAGCTCCATTGCAAGAGAGGCGGATAAGGTTATTTATACCTGGGCCGGACCTGAGATTGCCGTTGCAACAACAAAGGCATACTCAGCACAGTTGATTGCCCATTATCTTTTGGCAATTAAGTTTGCCCGTGTTCGCGGAACCATTACAGAGCAGGAGATGGCAGGATATATTTCAGACTTGAAGAAGCTTCCGGATCAGATTGAACTTCTTCTTGGCAACAGAGAACGTCTTCAGAGATTTGCCAACCGTTATGTCACCGCTAAGGATGTATTCTTTATCGGTCGTGGCATTGACTATGCCATTTCCCTGGAGGGCTCATTGAAATTAAAGGAGATTTCCTATATTCACTCTGAGGCCTATGCGGCAGGAGAGTTAAAGCATGGAACCATTTCCCTCATTGAGGAAGGTACTCTGGTATCTGCTGTTGTGACCCAGGAGGATTTGTATAAGAAAACCATCAGCAATATTGTTGAGGTTCGAAGCCGTGGAGCCTTTGTTATGGCAGTTACCAACGAGGGTAACACAGAAATTGAGAAGGCTGCAGACTATGTAGTATACATTCCACAGACCAATAAGTACTTTACCAACTCATTGGCAATCATTCCATTGCAGTTGTTTAGTTACTATGTATCTGTGGGCAAAGGCTGTGATGTGGATAAGCCAAGAAACCTGGCGAAATCCGTTACAGTAGAATAAGGTGATTTATCTTAGGAGCGGGTCGATATGGCCCGCTTTTTGTTTCGCAATTTTTCAATAAAATTATCACAAAGTTATCACAAATCAGAGATAAACTTTGTAACATCAAAGAAAGACTGGAAGGAGTTGTTACCAATGAACGAGTATGAGTACAGTGGAGATCAGTATAATAAAAAGAAATCTTCTGGCTTTGGACAAAAACTTGTTAAAGTAGTGGCCATTGCCTTGGTTTTTGGACTGGTGGCAGGAGCAGCATTTCAGGGATCATATTATTTGGTTGGTAGATTCACTGGAAATGGTAAGGAGGAAGCCAAAGTGACCCAGACCTCCACAGGGGGAAAGATTTCCGGCACGGCAGTATCCACAGCCACCACAGTTACAGATGTGTCTGATATTGTGGAAAATGTTATGCCGGCGGTTGTGGCAGTTACCAATGTTTCCTACACAGAGTATCATAGCTTCTTTGGGGGAACCCAGACCTATGAGAGTGAGTCTGCAGGTTCTGGATTTATCATCAGCCAGGACAAGGACAATCTCTACATTGCTACCAATAACCACGTGGTATCCGGAGCAGAGAGCCTGACCATTACCTTCTGTGATGATGAGGCAGTTCCCGGTATTGTAAAGGGTACAGATCCATCCGTGGATTTGGCGGTTGTGGCAGTCTCCTGGTCTGATGTCGGCGATAAGACAAAGGAAGTGATTAAGGTTGCAACCATTGGAGACTCCAGTGGCTTAACTGTTGGCGAGTCTGCCATTGTTATTGGCAATGCCTTGGGATATGGACAGTCTGTGACCACCGGTGTTATTAGCGCTATGGAGCGTGAAGTGCAGTTGCAGGATGATAGTGGCAAGACCATTAAGAATAAATTGATTCAGACAGATGCGGCCGTTAACCCCGGCAACAGCGGCGGAGCACTCCTTAATATGAAGGGTGAAGTGGTAGGTGTTGTATCTGCCAAGTATTCCGACACCCAGGTGGAAGGCATGGGATATGCAATTCCGATTTCTTCTGCTAAGAGTATTATTGAGACCTTGATTAACCAGGAAGTGGTATCTCAGGAGAAAGCGTCATACTTTGGTATTGCAGGTGTGGATGTAACACAGGAAGTGTCCCGCCAGTATGATATGCCAACCGGAATCTATGTAACACGTGTGGCAGCTAACAGTGGTGCCAGCAAGGCAGGCATTAAGAAGGGAGATATTATTACATCTTTTAATGGCAGAAGCATCACTTCTATGGAGGAGATTTCTGATATGATGCAGTATATTCCTGCAGGATCCGAAGTGGATGTTGTCGTTGCACAGGCCAAGAACAATTATGAGGAAGCCACCCTAAAGGTTACCTTGACCAATAAGAAATAAATGTTAGAATACTCTTGTATGGAGGAGTGTTCTTATGAATCGTAAAAGGGACTATATTTCTGTGTTAAGTGTGATTGCTTGTCTGGCTGTTGTCATGATGCATGTGAACAAATGCTGGATGGTATTTAGCACGGAGCCCTATTGGATAAGCGGTATTATCATCGAAGGAATCTGCAATTGTGCAGTGCCTCTTTTCTTTATGATTTCAGGGGCGACTTTGATAGATTATCATCAGAGATATAACACAGCCACCTTCTTCAAGAAGCGATTTTTGAAGACGGTGGTTCCTTTTGTTGTTTGGTCTTTGTTTGCCATGATATATTGTATTTACACAGGACAGGTGACAGATTATAGGGTGTCTCGTCTTTTGCTTGGGATGATCAACGTGGAGTATGCAAATCTGTACTGGTTTTTCATCCCCCTGTTTATGGCATATCTCACCATTCCGGTTCTGGCGGCTATTCAGGACAAGAAGAAGGTGTTTGGCTATATGATTTTGGCGGGAACTGTAGTGGAGTTTTTGCTGCCATTTCTCTCAATGGTCAAAGGAGTGCCATATAACGATTATGTGCGCCTGCCAATGTTTAGCGGCTGGATTCTCTATCTTGTTGTGGGATACTATATTTCGCATTTCGATCTTCCTGTGGCAGCGCGATGGGTGATTTACGGATTGGGTCTTATGGGAGTGTTGCTGCTTGTGGTGGGAACCATCCGAACATCCTATGCTCTGGGTTGGGTGTACGCAGGATATAAAGGCTTTATCAATTTCCCGGTGCTTCTATATGCAAGTGCTGTCTTTCTGGCCTTCAAACAGTTGTCGGGAAGCAAGGTGGAGAAGCTCTTTGTGATTTTGACAAAGCCATTTGTGGGAGCCACCTTTGGGGTGTATTTGTTACACCGCTTTGTACTTGAAATAGTGTATCGATTTATTCCGGTAGATACTACATCCCTTTCTTATCGCATATTTGGTTCGGTGGGAATCTTTGTGGTGTCCGCATTGATTGTAAAAGTCATGCAAAAAATACCTGTCATTAAGAGAATTGTGCCTTAGTGCACAGTTCTTTTTTTTGTGGGATTTGTGCCTGAGGGCAATTATCTTTCTTGTGAGATAGAAAAGAGTGTGCTAGAATATATTCGTTAAACTAGGCTCTCAAGGATTTATCAGGGCGGACGGAGGTTGTTATGGAGAAGAAAAGAATCGTAATTGCTTTAGGTCACGATGCGTTAGGCACCACATTGCCGGAACAGCAGAAGGCGTTAGTGAAGACAGCAAAGGCTGTTGCAGAATTTATCAAGCAGGATTATCAGGTGGTAATTACCCACAGTAATGGCCCGCAGGTGAGTATGATTCATACAGCCATGGCTGAGTTCTGTAGACTTTACCCAGAATATACAGCAACACCAATGTCTGTGTGTTCTGCTATGAGCCAGGGTTATATTGGATACGATTTGCAAAATGCCATTCGTGCTGAGCTTATCAGCCATGGAATCTATAAGACGGTAGCCACCGTTTTGACACAGGTTACGGTAGATCCATACGATGAGGCATTTTACAAGCCAACAAAGGTCATCGGTCGTATTATGACTGAGGAAGAAGCCAAAGAGGAAGAGAAAAAGGGCAATCATGTGGTGGAGGTGGAAGGTGGATATCGCCGTATCGTGGCTACACCAAAGCCAATGGATATTGTTGAGATTGATGCCATTAAGACACTTTGTGATGCAGGAGAGATTGTTGTTGCCTGCGGTGGTGGCGGAATTCCTGTTTTACCACAGGATCATCACCTAAGAGGAGCAAGCGCAGTCATCGAGAAGGACACCATTGCCGGTCGCCTGGCAGATATGCTGGATGCAGATATGCTTGTTATTTTAACTGGTGTAGAGAAGGTCTGCACAGGCTATGGCACAGAGGCGCAGAAACCACTTGACTATTTGTCTGTAAAGCAGGCAGTCAGCCTGATGGAGGCAGGGGAGTTTGAAGAGGGAACAATGCTTCCTAAAATTCAGGCGGCAGTTGACTACATTGGTGACTCTGCAATCCGTAAAGTACTCATTACAAAGCTTTCCGATAAGGGCAATACCTTAGGGGGAGAGATGGGAACCATGATTGGTAAATAGGAGAATATTGGGGCTATTCTTGGGGAATAATCTTAAGTAGGAGTTTGTAGAATATATGAATCAGGTTAGAAAAACAAAAATCATTTGTACGATGGGACCATCCACTGAGAAGCCGGGAGTATTAGAGCAGTTGATGCTTGCTGGAATGAACGTGGCAAGATTTAACTTTTCCCACGGAGACCACGAAGAGCAGCTTTCTCGTTTGAAGGCGTTACGGGAGACCCGTGAGAGATTGGGCTTGCCGGTAGCTGCGCTAATGGATACCAAGGGTCCGGAGATTCGTTTGAAGGAATTTGCAGAAGGCAAGGTTATGCTTGAGGCTGGACAGACATTTACCCTTACGACAGAAGACGTGATGGGTGATGAGAACCGCGTATCTGTCAGCTACAAGAATTTGCCAAAGGATGTATCTGTTGGAACACATATCTTGATTGACGATGGTTTGATTGAGATGCAGGTTACTAAGGTTGATGGAAACGATATCGTTTGTGATGTTATCAACGGTGGTAAGGTATCCAACAAAAAGGGTGTAAACGTACCTAACGTAGAGTTGTCTATGGACTACATCAGCCCTAAGGATTATAAGGATGTTGTATTTGCAGTAAAGGAAGATTTTGATTTTATCGCAGCTTCCTTTGTTCGCACTGCAGCTGATGTACATGAGTTGAGAGAAATCCTGCGTGAGCACGGTGGCGAGGCTATCAAGATTATCGCTAAAATCGAGAACAATCAGGGTATTCAAAATATTGATGAGATTATCGAGGCGGCTGATGGAATTATGGTTGCCCGTGGAGATATGGGTGTGGAGATTCCCATGGAGGAAGTTCCGGTAATCCAGAAGATGATTATTAAGAAGGCATACAATGCCGGTAAAGTAGTTGTTACTGCAACCCAGATGCTTGATTCCATGATGAACAATCCTCGTCCTACAAGAGCAGAGGCTACTGATGTTGCCAACGCTATCTACGATGGAACCAGCGCCATTATGTTGTCCGGGGAAACCGCTGCAGGAAGTTATCCTGTAGAAGCTGTTAAGACAATGGATCGTATCGCAATGCGTACAGAGAGAGATATCAACTACTTGTCACGTCTGAAGACGAGAGAGTCGGCAGGTAAGCCAAGCATCACAGATGCTATTTCCCATACCGCATGTATGATGGCAGGGGATTTGGATGCTACATCTATTGTGACAGTTACAAAGTCAGGACGTACTGCTAAGATGATTTCTAAGTATCGTCCACAGAGCCCAATCATCGGTGGCTCACTTTCCGAGAAGGTATGTCGCCAGCTGAATCTTTGCTGGGGTGTGATTCCTCTCAAGATTGACGAGAAGCAGGACGCAGACGAATTGTTCGCACACGCTATCTCTCGTTGTAAGGAGGAAGGCTTGCTTGAAGAAGGTGACGCAGTGGTTCTTACTGCAGGTGTACCTCTTGGTATCGCGGGAACAACGAACTTGATTAAGGCGGAGATTGTTTGATCGGTGACGCCAATGGGGACGGGGCGAGCCAATGGCTCGCCCTATAAATATTTACAAGGAGACAAGTTATGGAAAGAATAGCAAGTTTTACAATTGATCATGATGTTCTTGTGCCGGGGTTTTATATTTCGCGTATCGACGGAGATATTACGACCTACGATTTGCGCACGCGTAAACCAAATGCAGGAGATTATATGAGTGATTCCACAATGCATTCGGTTGAGCATATGTTTGCTACATATATTCGTAATTCGGAAATTGCAGATGATGTGATTTACTTTGGACCAATGGGATGTCAGACCGGATTTTATCTGTTGATTAGAAACCAGGAGCCTACAAAGGTATTTGAGGTGTCGAAGAAGGTTCTTTCTCAGATCGTAAATCATGAGGGAGACGTGTTTGGTAAGTCTGCCATTGAGTGTGGTCACTATGAGAATCTTGATATTGATAAGGCAAAGAAAGAATGCACATTTATGTTAAATGTGTTTGAGAAACAGACAGATATGACATTTGCATATCCGGTGAAATAATAGAGAGGTTAGAATAAAATGAGAATTGGTGTTATTGGCGCAATGCAAATGGAAATTGACAATTTAAAGTCATTTCTTGAAAATCAGACAACAGAAGTTATCAGTGGTGTTGAATTTGTTTCCGGAACCATTGATGGTAAAGAAGTAGTAGCTGCAGTTTGTGGCGTTGGAAAAGTATTTGCCGCAATTTGTACAGAGGCTATGATTCTAAACTACAAAGTTGATAAGGTTGTAAACATCGGAGTTGGCGGAACCCTTTGTAAGGAACTTGGTGTCATGGATGTGGCTGTGGCAACTCAGGTTGTTCAGCATGATATGAACACATCTGCCTTAGGTGATCCGGTTGGACTTATTTCCGGAATCAATGAAATCTATCTTCCGGCAGACGAGAGTATGAGAAAAGTGTTGACAGAGATTCTTGCTGAGAAGGAAATCAACTTCTTGGAAGGTACCATTGCAACTGGCGATTTGTTCCTCCATAAGTCATCCACCAAGGACAAAATCAACGAGGAATTTGGAGCCATTGCCGGCGAGATGGAAGGCGGCAGCATCGGTCAGGTATGTTATATCAACAAAGTTCCATTTGCCATCCTCCGTTCTATTTCTGACGGCGAAGGCGGCGCAATGGACTACGCAACCTTTGCTGAAAAGGCTGCTCAAATCGGCATTGATGTGGTAGTCGAGTTTATCAAGAGAATCTAGCGAACCATTAGGGGTGCCATTAGGGACAGTCCCCAATGGCACCCAGATGTGTCCCTATCGGCTCGAAAGTGTGTTGAGTGAAAATGGCTCTGCTGGCGCAGGGCTATTTTTTGTTGGAAAATTTAGAAAGTTTAGTATTTGAATAGACGAACAGATGTTCTGGTGGTATAATTAATACAAGAGAAATACATCGATTACTAAATAAAAAAACAGAAAGTTGACACCCTATATAATAGGGTATAATATAATAAAGGAAGGGATACGAATGACGAGAACGTTTATAGAGACACCATTATTCTCGAAGCGTTGGAAAGAAATAGGGCTAGGAGATGACGAGTTACAAGCGCTAGAAGTTATGCTACTGAAGGACCCTGAAATTGGACCGATAATGGAGGGAACAGGTGGAATTCGTAAAATGAGATTTCCGATAAAGAACGGCGGAAAGAGTGGTGGCGTCAGAGTGTGCTATACTGATTTTGCTGAATACGAAAAGGTGTACTTAATCACTGTATTCGAAAAGTCAGCACAAGTTAATCTTTCGAATGAGGAAAAGAACGTTCTTAAGAAATTGGTGAAAACCCTAAGGAATGAATCTGCCAAAAATAGGAGATGATGAGATGAGTTCAGTTTTTGATGATTTGCAACAAGGATTAGGGGAGGCAATAGCCTTCGAAAAAGGTGAAGGTGAAGCTAATGTAAAAACTTACACAATATTACCTGTTAAAGAATACACCAATACAGAGATCCGGGAAATAAGGATGAGAGCTGGTATGACGCAAAGTGTTTTTGCATCATATATGGGGGTTTCTAAAAAGACGGTGGAAGCGTGGGAGTGCGGTAGAACACACCCTACAGGACCGGTGTTTCGTTTGCTGGATATTCTTGCGTCGGATGATTTGGGAAAAATAGAGTTTGTGGTTGCGCAGTAAATGCTCATAATCCACCCAAACCTCGCATACACTGATAATAATCAGTACCGGGAGAGATATGTGTGGCGAATCAAGTGGATAGACAGCGAAATTGGATAAAAGCAGGCTTACTGGCAGTAGGTCTGCTTTGTTTTAGTATAGGGATGATTGGATATTTCAATGAGGGGCTATTTACCAGCAGCAGTGTGGGTGGAAAGGAACTGCCAATTTATTGTGTGGAGACAAATAAGAAACAGGTGGCGTTATCTTTCGATGCGGCTTGGGGCAATGAGGATACTAAGAAGATTTTGGAGATTCTAAAAAAGCACGATGTCCATGTAACATTTTTTATGACAGGTGGCTGGGTAGACGCCTACCCTGATGATGTGAAAGCTCTGTACGAAGCGGGGCACGACTTGGGCAATCACAGTGAGAATCATAAAAATATGTCCCAGCTGTCTGAAGCAGAGTGCAAGGAAGAAATCCAAAAGGTTCACGACAAGGTAAAGAAACTGACAGGTTACGATATGTTCCTGTTTCGCCCGCCCTATGGGGATTATGATAATGATGTGGTGTTAATTTCCAGACAGATGGGATATTATCCCATTCAGTGGGATGTGGACTCTCTTGATTGGAAGAATTACGGCGTTTCTTCCATCATCAATACGGTGTGTAATCACAAGCATCTGGGAAATGGTTCCATCATCCTATGTCATAATGGTGCCAAGTACACAGCGGATGCTTTGGATGATTTGATTACCAATCTAAAAAAGCAGGGGTATGAGATTGTGCCCATTTCAAAGCTCATTATCCGTGAGGACTACCATATGGACCATGAAGGGAGACAGATTAAGAATTGAGCTATTGGCATTTGTTCCTTCATTGGCTCACTCTTCCAGTGTTTCAAAGGCCTTTGACATTGAGAATGCAAAAGAAACATGCTATAATATGAACAGATATAATTTTTTGTTGCGCACATATGCTATGGGAGAGGGAAAGTATGGCGACAATAGAACAAGGCTGTATTGATATTTGGATAGATGAAATTGTACCTTGTTTGAAAGATACAGAAACAGGAGAGATTAAAGAAACAGTTGTCTTTAAGATCGAGAGTAGAAAGTATTTGAAGAGCTTCCAAAAGAGTAATGGATGGCATATTAATTGGAATGAGATACCAGATGATGTCGAAGTATATGCGCTAGCATTAAAGGATGATAATACTATTCAAGGGTTGGTGGGAGTCAGAGATGATATGGACTCACACGCTGCGTATCTTCATTGGGCATGCACTGCACCTCATAATAACAAATTGGAGATTGGTAGTCAGAAGTATGTTGGCGTGGGAGGGCATCTTTTTGCAATTGCCGCCGATAAATCTATTGAATGGGGATATGAAGGAGCAGTTCACGGATTCGCATTAAGTGAAGAACTATTAAATCACTATATAGATGTATTTAAGGCTGAATACTTGGGAATGCTTCATCAGTACCAGTTTTTTATTGATGAGGAACAAGCAAAGAATCTATTGGAGGTGTATCACTATGAATGGAATGAAACCTAGATTTATGGAGGGCTCAGTGGTCGATCAAAGTTATTATGAAAAGCCGAATCCATATATAAATGCACCATCTTGTCATGTTAATTTGCTTGAACTGTCCAGATATGCAAAAAAACGTGGTAAGAAGCTGGTGGAACTTACACAAGAAGAAGTAAAGAAGTTTATGATTTAGAAAGTGGCGTAAGAAATTACGCCACTTTCTTTGCAAACTACGGCCTCCTTGCCAGTGATATGGATTTTGTGTATGATGGGACTAACGGAGGAAAGTTTTGTATGAAATTTTCGGTGGTTATTGCAGCCTATAATGTGGAAAACTATATTGGAAATTTGCTGCAGTGTTTATTGGAGCAGTCTTATTCTGATTTTGAAGTGATTGTTGTGGATGACTGTGCAACAGATAATACGGGCAAACGAGTGGATGAGTTTGCTGGCAAATTTAAACAAAAATGCATCCCGTATCAGGTGATTCATAAGCCGGTAAATGAAGGTCTTAGCATGGCGCGAAATACGGGATTGGAATGCGCCAAGGGCGAGTATGTCCTCTTCTGGGATGGGGATGATCTTGTAGAGGATCATACGCTAGAGGTCATCGAAGAGTCAATTGGAGCACATCATATAGATTTCGCGGTTTATGGATATACAGAGGATTATTACAAGGGTGATGAGGTATCCTACCGGGTGGAGAAGTCACCGGAAAATCTCCATTTTGCAAAGGAAAAAGCTCGGCAAGTCGCAATGAATTCCCCGGCCAAAGAGCCCCTGGCAAAAGCCTTCCCCTACATCACCAACCTGGAACATCAAACCATGTTTGGCTACGCTTGGAACAAGGTCTTTCGCAGAGAATTCTTATTGGAACACAATCTGCGCTATGAAACCATCACCCACGTGGAAGATGTGCTTTTTAATTTACAGGTGGCACAGCATATGGAAAGTATGCTATGCATAGAGGACAACCTGTATCACTACATCAACAGAGGCCAGGCGAGACTCACTTCAAAGTTTTTACCGGAATACTTTGAACTGCAGAAGAAGAGATTCACAGAATTTCTGACCTTGCAGAATAACAAAATCAACTGGGCAAAAGAAACAGATCAGCCAATATCTCCGGAGGAAATCCATCTTTGGCAGCAGAAAGTGATGGAGACCATGGCGGCGGCATATTTCAGAACCTTCCAGTCTGCAATCACAAGAGAAATCAATCATGGGACAAGCAAGAAAGATGTTCTTGCTATGGCAGAGGGGGAGAAACATGAGCCCCTGTACCGGCAGCTCCGAAACCATCTCAACAGTAAGAGTAAGATGGCAAAGCTTCTTTATGCACCTTTGGCAAATGGAAATTTTGCCAAGGCCTATGTTAGAGGCAGATTGATCTGCTTTGTGCAGAAGCATTTCGCAGGATTATTTGCCAAGTTAAAACAACATCGATAACGGGGAAAGAATATGAAAGTAAGCATTATCACTGCCTTTTATCACGGCAATGACTATATGAAACAATACACAGATTGCATTCTGGCCAACCAAAAGCATATGTCAAAAGAGGATGAACTGGAAGTGATTCTGGTAAATGACAGCCCGGGCGAGGCTGTTGAACTTCCCATAGACGGAACAGATTACAACATCACTATTGTGGATCAGAAGGAGAATCAGGGCATTCACGGTGCCAGAGTCCGAGGTTTAAAAGAAGCCAAGGGCGAGTATGTGATGTTCTTAGACCAGGATGATATCCTTGCAGAGGATGCCATTGCAAAGCACGCAGAAAAGGTGAAGCAGTGGCAGCAGCAGATTTCGAAGATGAATGATGGCAATAGCTTTGTTCAGGGAACAGGTCTAGAGCAGTTGATGTTGCACCCGGTCAGTGTGGCAAATGCACTTCTTGAGCAGGCAGACGGTGAGAAACTTCTTTGGTATCGCAGCCAGTATCATAAGAATAAGATTGGGGATTACAAGACATACCTTAAGGTGGGGGTTCAAATCATTTCTCCGGGCCAGTGTCTTGTGCCAAAGAAAATGATTCCGGTGATTTGGACCACAAATATCTGCAAGGCCAATGGTTCCGATGATTATTACTTATGGCTGTTGCTCTTGTCGAGACGAATTCCATTTTTACTGCTGGACGAGCCTCTCTATATTCATAAGTACACAGGACAGAATCTGTCGGCTGATACCACAAACACCGACGCATCTGTCTATGAGTTTATTGAGATGCTGAAGCAGGACACCATTATTAGTGAGAAAGAATTGAAACTTTTGCGAAGACAGATTGAGTATAAGGCAGAGTTTAGAAAAGGCGGCATTGGAACAAAGCTGGCAAGTACGGTGAAGAACTTGGATATTTTCGTTGCTAATGTAATCTTTAAGTTGCGAAGTAAGACACCGTACGGATTTAACAGGTAGAAGGGCGAGCCAGTGGCTCCACTGGCTCACCCATTCCCCATTGAACGTGAATGGGAATTGTGCT
>CAMFYL010000034.1 GCA_946002055.1 uncultured Roseburia sp. | reverse complement strand
ATACGAAAAGTGTAAATGAATTATATCACCTGGAAGTACACGTTTCAATGTATATTACTATTTTTTCGAATTCGAGCCATTGGGGACAGACATGGGTGCCATTGGGGACTGTCACTAATGGCTCCCTTCCATATTTGTATTGTATCACGAATGACATGTTTCATGGTTGACAGTACGTTTTAATGAAGTTATAATACTCATATAAAAAAGGTGCTACCGAATAGACGGTATGCCCTCAGATTTTTAGCTTAGAAGTAATCGAATCTTTGGGTGAGGCGATTACTTCTTTTTCTTATGCGTTCTTTCGTAGGCAATGCCTAACTCAAAACAAGTTATTCCAAATGCAATTACACACATGAAATCAACCACGGACATAAGCACCACCCCCTTCATATGTATTCTCTTTGAGATTGCATTTCAGAGGATATAACCGCCTACCGCTTGGTAGCACCCGTTTGTATTGTATCACGGATGTTACTTTCAAACAAGAAAAAGTATCACAAATGACAAATTGTTTGGAATAGAGCCATTGGGGACAGACATGGGTTCCATTGGGGACACATCTGGGTGCCATTGGGGACACATCTGGGTGCCATTGGGGACTGTCACTAATGGCTCCAATGGTTCGAGCAATAGAAAAGAGGCTGTTATAAAAACAGCCTCTGATAAGTTACTTCAATATTGAACTAAATTTTTATTTTTTCCGGAAAAATTTAATTTAATCTTATTTGTTAAATATGTAATTAGTGGATTGGTGTAAATCCGTTAACCTTCTTAGCACCATCTACTAACTGACCGATACCATCGATCAATGCTGGAGCTGCATCCTTCAACTGAGAAGCTCCATCTCTAAGTGCCTGGCTGTTCTCCTTCAACTGCTGAGAACCATCAAACAACTTACCAATACCATCTGTTAACGTTGGTACGCTACCGTTCAACTTAGCAACACCATCTGCCAACTGACTAGCACCATCTCTGAGTGCCTTACTATTCTTCTTTAACTCCTGTGTTCCATCATATAACTGCTTGATACCACTTGACAGTGATGGAATCATTCCATTAAGACCCTTCAAACCATCAGAAACACCCTGAGCGCCTCCAGCCAATGCGCCGATTTGACCTGGCAATGCATTTGCGGTAACAACACCTTGCTGTGCAGCACCCAAAGCCGCAGCATATTCTGCATACTTCTTCTGTGCCACTTCTTCAGTAAGACCCATACCATAAGGTGCTGGTGCCTTAAACGCCGCAAGAATATCGTCTTTCTTTGCAACAAACAATGTCACAACATCACCTATATTTGCTGTTGTAACCTTTGTTATTTTTCCTTCACTAAGCTGGGTCAGCAATCCTAATACTTGAGGATTATTATTAGCTACTGCATCAAGATTAGCTTGAATTCCCGCCAACATCATCTTAGCGATAGCATCTGAACCTGTGTTTAATGCTGTCAAACCACCAGCAACCTGTGCGGCACCAGCATCAAGTTTAGCAACACCATCAACCAACGCTGGAACATTTCCCTGTAATTGTGCGATACCATCAGCAACCTTGTCTGTTCCTTCTGTGTATGCCTTAACACCATCTCTCAAAGAAGCAGAACCATCCTGTAACTGCTGAACACCATCTGCCAACGCTGGAACATTCTCATTCAACTGCTCAATACCATCTGCAACCTGATCAACACCATCGGTGTATGCATCTACACCCTCTGATAACTGAGCTGTACCGTCCTGCATAGGAGCTACTGCCTCTGATAATGTAACAGTACCGTCAGCCAATGCTGAAGTACCCTTGCCCATGATAACCATAAATACCACAAGGCCAATAAGTAAAACTGCAGCTACAATAGTAGGGATGAGCCATACTTTGCCAGCTGACTTCTTTACTTCATTTTCCATAACTTATCCTCCTCCTCTAGTTCTATATGAAGTATGTTAATTATATCCTAAAAACTGTAATCCTGTCTAGAGTTTTTTCGTTTTTCACAGTTAAAATAAATATTTCACAAAGTTTTTATACAGATGTTACAAAAAATACACATTTATTTTGTGCACACCGCACTTTCTTTGGGTATTATCTTTCGTGATATAATCAATGTAACTACATAGTTGGGAGGATAACTCATGGAAAATATTACATTTAACACGAAATGCGGTGCTATCACCGGTGTTGATTGTGGAGATTACACAAAGTTTTTAGGAGTGCGTTACGCAACGGCAAAGCGATTTGCATATGCTACGCCAGTGACAGCCTGGGAAGGCACCTATGATGCCACTCACCACGGAGACGTTTGTGTACAAAAGCGAGTTTGGTATGCACATCTAGAGATTCCAGAAAGACTGTTTTATCATAATGAATTTCGTAAAGGACAGGATTTCAACTACAGTGAAGACTGTTTGAACTTAAATATTTACACGCCAAAGAAAGCCGGCTGCTATCCGGTTGTGGTATTTATTCACGGAGGAGGCTTTGATTCCGGCTCCAACTACGACAGTGCCATTGAAGGAGTAGAGCTTGCCAAGAAAGGTGTTGTGGCTGTCTCCATTAACTATCGCGTTGGAGTGTTTGGCTATTTTACCAATGAAGCCATTCAGAAGAAATATCATCACGACGGCAACTTCGGTCTAGACGACCAGTACACTGCCCTGACCTGGATTAAAGATAACATTGCCGATTATTACGGAGATGCCAACAATATCACCGTCATGGGACAAAGTGCCGGAGCCATTTCCATCCAATATCTTTGTCTCAATGAAAAATGCAAGAGTCTCTTCTCCCACGCCATTATGATGTCCGGGGCAGGACTTTTTCCAAGCTTTGCACTTCCTAAGCCTGCCGCTAACACCCACGAATATTGGCTTGATGTGATGAACACCGCAGGGGCAACTACCTTTGAAGAGTTTCAACAGTTGGATGCCAAGAAGATTTTCGATGCCTTAGAGGAAGTGAAGGCTCGCAGAAAGGATAACACCTACAACACTATGCCGGTAATTGACGGCTATCACATTACAAAGCCCATTGGGGAACTGATGGAACAGCCGTTGCCAGTGGATTATATGATTGGATATACCAACAACGATATGTTTGCTTTCCTTATGGCAAAAATTGCCCACAAGTATGCAAAGCACACACCATCCTATCTGTATTACTTCGATGTGGATGCACCTGGAGATGATGATAACGCCGCTTTCCACTCAGCGGATATTCGCTATGTGTTTGGCACACTGCAAAACAGCCATCGCCCATACACAGAGGCGGACGAGGCTGTCTCCAATATGATGATGGATTACATTGTGCAATTTGCCAAGACCGGTAATCCGAATAAGTCCGGTCTTCCTCAGTGGGAGCAGAGCAAAAGCAAGGCGCTTCACATTGTTCGGGACGTAAACCAGATTAAAATGACTCGACCGGGCTCCTTGAAGCTTCTTCACAATATGCTTACCAAGGGAGATCCCAAGTAGTTTTTTCCTACTTACATATCTTTATCATCACAGGCGGGATTGTTGATTAGCTTTCCCGCCTCTGTAAATCTAGAGCCATGACAGGCACAATCCCAACTATTTTCCTCCTTGTTCCACTTCAGAGCACAGCCCATATGAGGGCAACGCTTTGTTGATGGTGTGAGCAGGTTGCAGGTGGCTTCTAATGCATTGCATACCAGTTGGGGATGCATCATAGAACGACTGGGATCAAACACCTCTTCGTAAGGGGTGTGTTTTTTTAGGATTTTATTGGTGAGAATCTCCGCTGCCACCATAGCTGATGTCATGCCCCATTTGTTAAATCCTGTTGCCACATATAGACCTGTGGTGTTTTTCGCATACGCTCCAATATAGGGGATTCCGTCTAAAGTGATACAATCCTGAGCCGCCCAACGATATGCCACCTCAGCTTTCGGATAATGCTCTGCGGCAAAATTTTCCAGTTCCTGCCACTTTCCCCCTGACTTTCCCGTGCGATGGGCACCGCCCCCAAGTAGCAGCATATCCTGATAATTCCGAAAGGACATACCCTTGTCATTTTCGTCTACATACATGCCATTTATCTGCAGGGCCTCTCTCTCCTGATGATTCGTAGCCTGCAAGGCAATCACATAGGACCGATTCTGATACATTTTCAAGAAATACATACCGTGCTTATTGATGATTGGAAAATGCGTAGCAATGATGATATTGTCAGCAAAAATGGTGCCGTGATTTGTCACTGCCGTGTGGACACCAAACTCTTTTACTTTGGTATGTTCTGCAATGTTTAGGTTCTGCACCAACCGCTCCACAAATTTCAATGGATGAAACTGGGCCTGAAGTTCAAACTTTACTGCCCCTACCGTCTCTATGGGCAAAGACACATCATTTACAAATGCGGCAGGTCGCCCCATCTTTTCCAGAGCCTCTAGTTCCCGCAACAGTTTCTTGGGATGGTCCACAGAATACACATAGGAATCTTTCCTTTCAAAATCACACTCTATGGATTCACACAGTCTGGCATAATCATCCAGTGCATGCTCATTGGCATCATAATACATCCGTGCCCTCTCCACGCCATACCGTTCCAAAATATCTCCGTAGATGAGACGATGCTGGGATGTGATTTTAGCTGTGGTATTCATTGTCATACCACCACAGATTTCATCAGCCTCCACTAAGAGATAATCTATGCCTGCCTGTTGCATCTTATAGGCACACAAGATTCCTGCCAAACCTCCACCTACAATAAGTACATCATATTTCTGATTTGCTTTTTTACTCTTATTACTGGAAAAACTCCCAAAGGATGGGAGTTTTTGCGTTTTTTGCCAGATTGATTCCATATCATTTCACCACCTGGTGCTACTATGTGCAGTTTTATATGTTCTTATACATTCTTATCATAATAGCGAAGTGGAAGTTCCAGACCGTGGCTTTCCAGTAACTCTTTGTCACAGAGAATTTCTTTGGTTGGGCCGTCCGCTACAATGGTGCCCTGCCACATAAGAATGGTTCTCTCGCAGGTATCTAAGATAAAATCCAAATCGTGGGAGGCAATCAGCTTCATAGGCTCCATCTCATTTAAAAGATTGATGAGATGGCGACGATTTCTTGGGTCCAGTGCCACAGAAGGCTCATCCATCAGAACGATATCAGGCTCTAGTGCTAAGATGGTTGCAATAGATGCAAGTTTCTTCTCTCCACCGGACATCTTGTATATGTGCTTGCCTCTCAGTTCTTCGATATGTGTCTTTTGCAAAGCCTCACTCACGCGGCGTTCCACCTCTTCTTCTGAAAGTCCATAATTTCTCGGACCAAATGCCACGTCCTCTTCCACTGTTGTCATAAAGAGCTGATTATCAGAGTCCTGAAACACATAGCCGATATGTTCGCGGATGTGATTTAGATTTTCCTTGGTCATGGTGTGATGAGCAACCTCTAAGGTTCCGGTATACCCCAAGTTCAGTCCCACCAACAGTTTTAGGAATGTTGACTTTCCCACTCCATTGGCACCGATAAGGCCAATGCTCTCTCCGTGCCTAGCATCCATAGAAATGTGCTTGAGCACGGGAACATTCTTCTCGTATGCATAAGATAAATCCTCAATATGTAATACTTCTTTTTCTGTTCCTGTCTTCATGTTAAAAACCCCTTCGTATTACTACAAACGCCACCAACCATACTGTGAAAAATAAAATGTCTTTGGCCGAAAGTTTTCTCTTTTTCCCGTAATCATATTCACCCCGATACCCTCGCAGGGTCATGCTCTCGTATACTACTTGGGCACGCTCCATACTGCGGATGAGCCACTGTCCAACCAGTGGACCCCAGGCTTTGTAATGAATACCCTTCTGAGATGGCGCCCGAAGCTTATATGCTGTCATAATGCGCTCTGCCTCCCGACCTAAGATGTAAATGTAGCGGTCAATCAGCAAAATTACCGTCACTAAAATCTTTGGCACATGAAGCCTGCGCAAGGCATAACAGATATCCTCAATGGTGGTTGTTGCGATGAGAAGATATGCAGACAGTACCGCATAAAAGCCCTTTAACATCAGGGTAATCATAGAAACAACACCGCCGCTTACAGCTACATTTCCCAGATGCATCACCACTTCTCTATCCATAATAGGATTAAAGATTCCCACCGCCAAAACAATAGGCAGAATCAAGCGCATGCGATAGATGGCATCCCTCAGGGAAAGGTCTGCAAAATTAAACATCATAAAGGGATACACCGCAAATATGACCACAGTGGATAGGCTGTATTTGTGACAAGACACCACAAAGCCAATATATATAATGGTTAAACACAATTTGACCAGTGGATGCATCAAACACATCCACTGGTCTCTTTGTTGTAACGTATTCAGTTTATCGATTTCTCTTAATTGTTTCTCGATACCTGACATTATGTATTTTACTCACTTTTTGTTTTCTTAGATCCCAGGCGTACCACATAGCTGATTGCCACGAGAAGTGCTACTACGATGATACCACCTACCAAACCGGAAACAGAGGTTCCTGCTGCTGCCTCAGAATGTTTGAAGGCGTAATCCGGTAAAAAGGATGTTATGTTCTGGATGGAAGCCACAATGTCGTAGATTCCACCAGTTGCTTCCAACTCAGCTGTTCCTGCAACATTTTCCATAGACCACTCCAGTCCATCCGGAAATGCAGATGCAAACAGGGAAACAACGCCTGCGAAAAGTGCTGCAACAACGGCAATCACACCAATGGTTGCCTTCTTTGAAAGCTTACCAGCCCTTTCATCCTCTGCACCAACGCCCCAAAGGAACTCCGGTCTCGCCTCATGGATAAATACCAGTACTGCTGCTGTAATCAGTCCTTCAACAAATCCGATTGCCAAGTGAATTGGCTGCATGGTTGCAACAAATACACCAAAGGGCAACTCTGTAATGCCGGATGCCAATGTTTCCAGTGTTACAGAAAACGCTCCCAACTGTAGGGTCAACACACATCCCAAAATAGAAGACGCAATAATCTTTGCTTTGCTTGCCCCCTTCTTCATAATTGGTTTCCAAATTAACATGGAACCAAGAAAGCATCCATAAAATGCCATATTCCAAACATTGGCACCCAGTGCCAACAATCCGCCATCGGCAAAGAACAAGCCTTGTACCAATAGCACTCCTATCATAGTTAAGAATCCAGCATAAGGTCCAAGCAGTGCAGAAAGTAACATACCTCCGCAAAGGTGACCTGATGAACCGGTTCCCGGAATGGTGAAGTTTAACATTTGTGTTGCAAACACAAAAGCTCCCATAACACCCATGACCGGCACCTTCTTGTTGTCATCCTCTTCTCTAATCTTCTTAATTGAATATGCTGCCACACCTGCAGAAGCCACATACATGGTACCTGCCACTGCCGGTGAAAGCAACGCGTCTGCCATATGCATTAATTTTTTCCTCCCTCAATATAACTTCCGTGGTGTAGACAAACATATATCACAGCATGGGCACGCTTGCGCTACCTGGTCGCTGGTAGCGGTACATAATGCGCTGCTTACGCACCGCATAAGTACCGACCGCGCCAGAAGTGCCCCAGCTGTGATGATGTTTACTACACCACTGTGTTAGATTTGTAATCACAATAAAATACTTGGAATTCCATTTCGTACTTTACTATATCAGAGAGGAAAAGTTATGCACAAGCCCCCCTAGGGGTTAAAATTTATAAATTATTTATTTTTTATCTCACTGTGCAACTGTTGCAAAGACTTAATTTCACAAGATGCGTTATTTCTCAAGTACTCGATACCTTCGATGGTCGCCTTTGCTGCAGCAATTGTTGTCATATAAGGTGTCTTGGTCTTGATGGCTGCCTTGCGAAGGTAGCTGTCGTCATGAACACTTTCCTTACCACATGGAGAGTTGATGATAAGTGCGAAGTCTCCGTTTGTGATACCATCCAATACATTTGGGCGTCCTTCATACAACTTCTTAATCTTCTCAGCCTTGATGCCAGCCTCGTTGATAAGGTCACATGTAGTACCTGTAGCCACAATCTCGAATCCATTGTCAGCATATCTCTTGGCAAGGTCTACAATCTCTTCCTTATCCTTGCGGTTTACAGACATCAAAACTTTACCGGACATTGGAAGTGTTGCGCCAACACCTTCCTGAGCCTTGAAGAATGCCTCGCCGTAATCCGGAGATAAACCAAGGACCTCACCTGTAGATCTCATCTCAGGTCCAAGAATCGGGTCAACCTCCTGGAACATGTTAAATGGGAAGGCCGCTTCCTTCACACCAAAGTATGGAATATCCTGTTCCTTCAATTGTGGAACCGGTGAAGGTCTTCCTGTAAGTTCACTGGTAATAATATCGGTGGCGATTGGCACCATACGCACATTACAAACCTTTGATACCAATGGCACCGTACGGGATGCTCTAGGATTTGCCTCAAGAACATATACCTTGCCCTTCTCGATAGCATACTGCATATTCATCAAGCCCCGGACGTGCATCTCTTCTGCAATCTTTCTGGTGTATTCCTTAATGGTTTTTACATTTTCCTCAGAAATGTGAACAGAAGGAATGATACAAGCAGAGTCACCGGAGTGAACACCTGCAAGCTCCACGTGTTCCATAACAGCAGGAACAAAAGCGTGTGTGCCGTCGCTAATTGCGTCCGCCTCGCACTCTAGGGCATTGTTCAGGAAACGGTCAATCAGGATTGGTCGATCTGGTGTGACACCTACGGCCGCCTTCATGTAATCAGCCATTGCCTCATCATCATATACCACTTCCATGCCACGTCCGCCAAGTACATAAGATGGACGAACCATAACCGGGTAACCAATCTTATTGGCAATCTCCACTGCCTCATCAACTGTTGTTGCCATGCCTGCTTCCGGCATAGGAATCTCAAGCTTATCCATCATTTCACGGAAAAGGTCTCTATCCTCTGCCAAATCGATAACAGCCGGAGAGGTTCCAAGAATTTTAACACCGTTCTTCTCCAAATCTGCTGCCAGATTCAAAGGTGTCTGTCCACCAAACTGTGCAATGACGCCCAGTGGCTTCTCCTTGTTGTAAATGCTAAGTACATCCTCTAAGGTAAGTGGCTCAAAGTAGAGCTTATCAGAGGTATCGTAATCCGTTGATACTGTCTCTGGGTTACAGTTGACAATAATGGTCTCAAAGCCAAGCTTTTTCAGTGCCAATGCAGCATGTACACAGCAGTAGTCAAATTCAATACCCTGACCGATTCTGTTAGGACCACCGCCTAAAATCATAATCTTCTTGTTGTCAGAGACAGGGTTCTTATCCTCGGCATTGTAGGTTGAATAATAGTACGCGCTGTCTTCTGTTCCTGATACGTGAACACCTTCCCATGCCTCTTCCACACCAAGGGCAATGCGGCGATTGCGGATGTCCTCCTCCGGAATTTCCAAAATCTGGCTCAAATACTTGTCAGAGAAGCCGTCCTTCTTGGCCTGAATGAGCAAATCATCAGCCGGAAGACTTCCCTTGCTCTTAAGGAGCTCTTCTTCCTCTTCTACAAGCTCTTTCATCTGCTCAATGAAATAGTGCTTTACCTTAGTAATCTCGTGAATCTCATCGGCTGTTGCGCCCTTTCTCAAGGCTTCATACATAATGAAATGACGCTCTGAGGAAGGTGTGATGAGCTTATTCAAAAGCTCTTCCTTGGAAAGAGAATCGAAATCCTTTGCGTGGCCAAGACCGAAACGTCCTGTCTCCAAAGAACGGATAGCCTTCTGGAATGCTTCCTTGTAGGTCTTACCGATACTCATAACCTCGCCTACGGCGCGCATCTGTGTGCCGAGAGTATCCTCAACACCCTTAAACTTCTCAAATGCCCAGCGAGCAAATTTGATAACAATGTAATCTCCGTCCGGAACATACTTATCCAGTGTTCCATATTTACCACAAGGAATGTCCTTCAGTGTCAAGCCTGCTGCCAGCATTGCGGATACCAATGCAATCGGAAAGCCGGTAGCCTTAGATGCCAAGGCTGAAGAACGGGATGTACGCGGATTAATCTCTATTACAATAATACGGTCAGATACCGGGTCATGAGCAAACTGTACGTTGGTTCCACCCACAACCTGTACGCTCTCAACAATTTTATATGCCTGCTCCTGCAATCTCTTCTGACACTCCTTTGAGATAGTAAGCATTGGCGCAGAACAGAAGGAATCACCTGTATGCACTCCAAGCGGATCGATGTTCTCAATGAAGCAAACCGTAATCATATTACCTTCGCTATCACGAACCACCTCAAGCTCTAACTCTTCCCATCCAAGAATAGACTCTTCTACCAAAACCTGACCTACTAAGCTGGCCTGGAGACCTCTGGCGCAAACGGTCTTAAGCTCTTCTTTGTTATAAACAAGACCGCCACCTGCTCCACCCATGGTATAAGCCGGACGAAGTACCACAGGATAACCAAGCTTATCCGCAATGGCAAGAGCCTCATCAACTGTGTAGGCAACCTCACTTCTAGCCATCTCAATGCCCAGAGAATCCATGGTCTTCTTAAACTCGATACGGTCTTCCCCTCGCTCAATGGCGTCTACCTGGACACCGATTACCTGTACATTATATTTATCAAGAATACCAGCCTGATAAAGTTCAGAACAAAGGTTAAGGCCGGACTGACCGCCCAGGTTTGGAAGCAACGCATCCGGACGCTCCTTAGCAATAATCTCCTCCAAACGGTTCACATTCAGTGGCTCGATGTAAGTTACATCCGCTGTCTCCGGGTCTGTCAT
This sequence comes from uncultured Roseburia sp., assembly GCA_946002055.1. Lineage (GTDB taxonomy): Bacteria > Bacillota > Clostridia > Lachnospirales > Lachnospiraceae > Pararoseburia. The sequence goes on along the minus strand of CAMFYL010000034.1, from coordinate 4,841 downwards.
AATGGTAGCCGGGTTAGAGTTTACAAGTACAATCTCATACCCTAACTTCTTTAAGGCTTTACAAGCCTGTGTTCCTGAATAGTCAAATTCGCAGGCCTGTCCAATGACGATTGGACCGGAACCGATGATTAACACTTTATTGATGTCTGTTCTCTTTGGCATAATATTGGTATCCTCCCGTTTTTTCTTTTTTTCCATTTACCACTATACCAAAAAAGCGGAGGGATGAAAACACCCTCCGCGCTATGTTTTAAAACTTTGTTGAATTTGTCTAGTCCTGCAAAATCAGACGTGCTTTCTTTAACGCCATTACAATAATACCTGTCAAAAGTGTGGATGAAATCATTTCACATACTGCATTGACTCCAACGAATGTGCAAACGAAGATAATGATGTTCTTTCCACCAATTAATCCCTGCACATACTCTGTATTACCAAAGAGCAATACAAGGGCTATCATAAAGAATAGGGTATTTAAGAATGCAGCGAAAAATCCTGTGACAAAGCTGGCAACAGAAACCTTCTGTGTGGCTTTTCTAACGCCCTTAAATATGTATCCCAAAAGCAAACCATCTAAGATACGTGGAATGAATCTCTGGATAAATGCAAGTACCGGACTGATGCTAAAAAGAGTAGCACCCATAGCACTGACACCACCAATTCCAATACACTGGCCAAAGCTGGTAAGACCAAAGACAGCTCCTACAATAAGGCCACCCATAGGTCCGCAAGCTACGGCTGCAATTGCCACTGGAATCATGTTAAATGTGATTGCAAGTGGTCCGATGTTCAAATATCCAAGTGGAGTATATGACATCAAAATTAGGATTGCAATCATAAGACCCAAGACTGTGATTTGCTTTGTTGTTAGTTTCTTTGTTTTCATTTTGTTCCTCCTTGTTTCTGTCCCTATCCAGGGTACAATACGGTGTTGAACGATTCTCCATGTTAATCTAGTTTTTTGAGAATCTCCGTCAAAAGTTCCATGGCCGCCTGCTTCTTGCTCATAAGGGCAAGTTCTCGCTGACCATCCTTGGTAATCAAAGTCAAAACGTTAGTATCTGTGGCAAATCCTGCTCCTGCCTGACATAGGCTATTTGCAGCAATCATATCCAGATTCTTCTTTTCCAATTTTGCCTTAGAATTACCTACTACATTTTCCGTCTCCATAGAAAATCCACACAGGAACTGACTTGGAGTTTTGCGCTGACCAAGATAGGCCAGAATGTCTGTTGTGCGCTCTAAGGATAGGCTCATCTCATCCTCTGACTTTTTCATCTTCTGGTCTGCCACAGTAGTGGGACGATAGTCTGCCACTGCTGCCGCCTTAATGATGATATCCTGTTCTTCTGCTCTGGCAGTCACCTCATCAAACATCTCCCGGGCCGAAACCACCGGCACAAAATCAACAAACATTGGCGGCGTCAATGCCGTCTGTCCGCTAACTAATGTAACCTTAGCTCCCCGTAGCATAGCCATCTCTGCAATGGCATAGCCCATTTTTCCGGAAGAATGATTGGTGATATAGCGCACCGGATCGATGGCCTCCTGGGTAGGCCCCGCTGTAACAAGCACGCGTTTGCCAAGCATATCCTTTTCACAGCAACACTCTCGCAAAAGATAGGAAAGTAGTATTTCCGGTTCCGGCATTTTGCCGGCCCCAATGTCTCCGCATGCAAGATAGCCACTAGCCGGTTGAATCACCTCATACTGATACTGCTCCAATTTCTTCAAATTATCTTGGACAATTGGGTTCTCAAACATGTTAGTGTTCATAGCTGGTGAAATGAATTTTTTGCACTTGCATGCCATAACGGTTGTGGTAAGCATATCATCTGCCAAGCCGTTTGCAAGCTTTCCGATGACATTTGCCGTAGCCGGAGCAATCAGTACCACATCTGCTAACTTAGCCAAGGAAACATGCTCCACGTTAAACTGAAAATTGCGGTCAAAGGTGTCCACAAGACATTTGTTTCCTGTTAACGTTTCAAACGTGATGGGATTGATAAAGTTGGTGGCATTTTGGGTCATTAAAACATGAACATCTGCCTCTAACTTCTTCAATGCACTGGCAAGGGATGCAATCTTATAGGCTGCAATGCTGCCTGTGACTCCAAGAACAATTGTTTTTCCTTTTAAAGTAAGTTCTGTCATAATTTTACTCCTGACAAATTATTCACAACAACTCTAGTATATACAAAAGCCTATCGTTAGACAATAGGCTTTCGTTTGGTTCTTTCATTAAGATTTAAAATCGAGTGGTAATACCCACAACTGCCGGATTCGTGTGTGCCAACACGTGTGTATTCCACTCCCCGGCATAGATACCCTCTAAGGATTCCCTGTCAGCACTAAATTGCTCTGTAAAGCTCTGAGCCTTTGCAAATGCATCGGGATTCTGAGGATCTCTCAAAAGATTTTGCACAAAATTTCAAATTTATTGCTCTATTTTCCGACAATTTATACGGCAATTTTGGAAATTGCTCTTCCGGCAGGATTTGTGGTATCATAGGCGGTATGAAAAAGAGAAATATGATAAGCGGAATCATCACCCTGCTTCTAGTGATACTGGTGGTGATATTCCAAGATAAAATACAAAAGCAAGTAAATCAGACACTAACAAATGCAGGGCTGAAAGAGCCCGTGGTAGAAAACACCCGATACGCGGGCATTTCGGCACAAATACACACCTATGAGTGCATGATTGCAAGCGGCGAAATCTTATCGTATGCACCGGAGCTTACAGAGGATGATGTCTATACCTTTTTGCAGGGTCCTAAGTCATGGAATCGTGGTGTGCCATGGTCCGGTGAATGGAGTTTGCATTATGCAAAGGGACAATACTTTGGCTCCTTCGGATGTGGTTTTTGCTGTATTGCAAATATCTATAGTACATTTTCCGATTACCAGTGTTCACCGCTGGATGTATATGACTATGCCATGGAAGTCACCGGATATGCCCCTACCAAAAAGAACGCAGCCATTGACTGGGGAAACTTAAAGGTTCTGCTGCAGAGAATGGGGTTTTCTTGCGACGTGTATTACAAGCCGGCCACCTACGAAGAATTTAGAGAACAAATAAAAGATTGCAAAACTGCCGTTGTCCTAGTCAGCAGTGCCAACGACGACACTCTATGGAAAAAGGTTCCCGGACACTACGTTACCATTTCACTTTATGACGAATTGGGGGACGATATATTCCTGGGGGATCCCGGATCACCTACGAGAAATCGAACCCGCGTGCCACTGAAATACATCTACGATGCACTGAAAACAACAAGTAAGTTCCAGTACCTTATGATTGAGGACTACACAGAAGCAAATAATCAATGGAAACATGATGGAGTTGACGACTATTGGATTGCACCTTAAAAGGAGGTCTTATATGGGAAAATTTCATTCTACCCAACGTGCTCTTGAAAAAGAGCTTGCAAGAGTCTACAAGGAAGAAGCAAAACTCAGGGCACAAACCCAAAACAAAAATCCAATCCCCTGGAAGACAGAATTAGAAAACAAAATACCGCCCAAAGTAAATGACGGTGTTCGAAAAGCCTTTCACAAAGCCTTTGAGATAACCTTTGAAAAGGGAGACATCATTATCGATAAGACATACAATAAAGAAGCCAAAAAGAAAGATTTCAAAGTTAAGGATTACGCTGTCGACGTAAAAGGCAGCAGGTTGCAGCTACTTTCTATCAAAAAAGATGCTAAGCTAAGCCATACATTAAATACAGTGATCACCTCTGTGGAAGGCATTGGTTTGGGTGTCTTGGGCGTTGGCTTACCTGATATTGTCCTTTGGGTTGGAATGCTATTGCGAGGAGTGTATGAAACCGCCACCCAATATGGCTTCGAATACGATACACCGGAAGAGAAGCTTTTTATTCTTAAAATGTTAGAGACAGCCATGTTAAAGGATCGGCAATGGGTAAAGGCCAATATGGAAATTGACAACTACATTTCCCAGTCCGGCCATATGATTCCAGATAATACCGCGCTAAAAGAACAGATTTCCAAAACAGCAGATGCTTTTGCCACCGATGTTATGGTTGCAAAATTCATTCAAAGTCTTCCAATCGTAGGAGTCATTGGAGGTGTCACCAATCCTCTTTACTACAACAAGGTTCTAAACTATGTGCAACTGAAATACCGCAAACGCTACCTTCTTGGGAAAATGGAAACAAAATGATGAAACTTGTAATGATATATTTGATAATCATAAATTTCATAGCCTTCACACTTATGGGCGTGGATAAAAGAAAAGCCATCCGAGGTGCCTGGCGTATTCCGGAAAAAGTACTGTTTCTATCGGCTGTTTTCGGCGGCGCTATCGGTGCATGGATAGGTATGTACGTCTTTCGACACAAGACCAAACACTGGTACTTTGTTGTTGGCATGCCCCTGATTTTGTTCCTTCAAATTGGAATCACACTGTTCTTTTCGGGCTGTGGAGTACATGAGACCTCAAATATCAAAGATGGACACATCAAAGTCGAAGACAATAAAGAAAACCAGAACAAACAGAATGCTAAGAAAAAGACTAACCAGTCAACTGCTAACAAGAATAAGGACCAGTTAACCCTCATTATGGTTGGTGACATTCTTCTACACGATCCAGTGGAGGCTGCCGCCAAACAATCAGATGGCAGCTACAATTATGATGCCATATTTGCAAACACCAAGGACTTGATTCAAAATGCTGACCTGGCTCTGGTAAATCAGGAAGTTATTATCGGAGGAGAAGAAATCGGCGTAGGGGGATATCCTGCCTTTAACGCCCCTTATGAAATGGCAGATGCACTGGTGAATGCAGGTTTTGATGTGGTTTGTCACGGAACCAA
>CAMFYL010000033.1 GCA_946002055.1 uncultured Roseburia sp. | reverse complement strand
CCACTGGCTCACCCATTCCCCATTGAACGTGAATGGGAATTGTGCTACAATTCCCATAGATTTGTAAAGAAAAGAGGCGGTCAAAATGACAGAAACAGGATTTTGGATTTTCTTTGTATTGATTATTTTATTGGTGGTGATCGTAGCTGTGGTGGCAGTAGTTTCTGCTGTATCAGGGGCGACGGCAGCTATCGTAGATGATGAGGAAGACGAAGAAGAATCATGAAAATAAATGTAGTGATTGCAATGCACAAGCCTTATGAGACGCCAGAGGATGCTTTGTATCTTCCCCTGCACGTAGGAGCTAAGGGAAAGGAGCCAATCCAAGACGGACATGGCAGCCAGATCCAAGGCGACAATACAGGGGATGAAATTTCCGACAAGAATCCCAGATACTGCGAGCTGACGGGTTTGTATTGGGCTTGGAAAAATCTGGATGCGGATGCCATTGGTCTTGTGCACTATCGCAGGTATTTCAAGGGCAAGACAAAAGGCACAAACAAGATGCAGCAGGTATTAACAGATGCAGAAGTTCAAGATCTGTTAAAAGACAATGACATCCTTGTCCCATCTAAGCGCAAGTATTACATTGAGTCGCTGTATTCACATTATGGACATACCTTTGATGTGAAGCATTTGGATATGGCTCGTGAGATCATTGCAGAAAAATACCCGGAGTATTTGCCGGCCTGTGTGGCGGCATACACCTGCACCTGGGGATACATGTTCAATATGTGCATCATGAAGAAGAATTATATGGACCAATATTGCCGGTGGTTATTCCCCATCTTAGAAGAACTGGAACAGCGCTTGGAAGTGGCTGGTGATTTGGACAAACTATCTGCCTTTGACGCCAGACTTTTCGGTCGTGTTAGCGAAATCCTATTTAACGTGTGGATTCGTTATATGCAGTCCCAGACAGATGCACCAAAAATCGCAGAAGTCCCTACCATGCATATGGGGTCTGTGAATTGGGTGAAAAAGGGAACGGCATTCCTTGGTGCCAAATTTTTCGGGAAAAAGTACAGTAAGAGCTTTTAGGAGATTGTTCACCGTAAACAAAGCTTGTGGCAGGATTCTCCGGGGAACGGTTGACTTTTTGTCCGTTTCCCTTTAAGATAAAGAAGAATAAAGGCTATGAAGAAGAGGAGTACACATATACGAGTCTCAGAGAGAATGGTTCGTAGGCTGAAAGACCATTTGATATACGATATGTGGAAGGTTGCTTTGGAGCCGGCGAAAGCCCGCGTCGTCCCCGTTAAGGATAAGATGAGTAAACCGCAAGGTGGTACCGCGTATTACGCCCTATGCATATGTGTGCACAGGGCGCTTTTTTATTTAGAAAGGAAGATAAAGATGAGTAAAGAATTGGCAAAGACTTATGACCCTAAGGGGTTGGAAGACAGACTGTACAAAAAGTGGGAGGAGAATGGCTATTTCCACGCCGAGGTAGACCGCAGCAAGAAGCCATTTACCATTGTGATGCCACCTCCAAATATTACAGGACAGCTTCACATGGGTCACGCCCTTGATAATACTATGCAGGACATCTTAATCCGCTATAAGAGAATGCAGGGATACAATGCCCTTTGGCAGCCTGGTACAGACCACGCAGCTATCGCCACAGAGGTTAAGGTTATCGAGCATTTGAAGGAGCAGGGCATCGACAAGAACGACCTTGGTCGTGAAGGATTTTTGGAAAAATGCTGGGAGTGGCGGGAAGAATACGGCGGACGTATCATCAAGCAGCTGAAGCATATGGGTTCTTCTGCAGACTGGGAGAGAGAACGCTTTACTATGGATGAGGGATGCTCCAAGGCTGTAGAGGAAGTTTTTGTTAAGCTTTTTGAGGATGGATACATTTACAAGGGCAACCGTATCATCAACTGGTGTCCGGTTTGCCAGACTTCTATTTCTGATGCTGAGGTTGAGCACGTTGAGCAGGCCGGTCATTTCTGGCATATGAAGTACGAGATTGTTGGGGAACCGGGAAGATACGTTGAATTTGCAACCACCCGTCCCGAGACTATGATGGGTGATACTGCTGTTGCGGTAAATCCGGCCGATGAGAGATATCAGGATATCATTGGTAAGACGGTTATGCTTCCATTTGTAAACCGTGAGATTCCCATTATCGCTGATGAATATGTAGATATGGAATTTGGTACAGGTGTGGTTAAGATTACACCAGCCCATGACCCTAACGACTTTGAGGTTGGAAAGCGTCATGACTTACCGGTGATTAATATTATGAACGACGATGCAACCATCAACGCCAACGGTGGGGAGTTTGTTGGTATGGATCGCTATGAGGCCCGTAAGCTTATTGTTCAGAAAATGGATGAGATGGGTCTCTTGGTTCGCATTGAGGATCACGTACACAACGTTGGTACCCACGATAGATGTAAGACCACCGTTGAGCCTATGGTAAAACCACAGTGGTTTGTGTCTATGGAAGAGTTGGCTAAGCCGGCCATCGAGGCAATCAAAAACGGCGATTTGAAGTTCGTTCCTAAGAACTATGAGAAGACATATTTGCACTGGCTGGAAAATATCCGTGACTGGTGTATTTCCCGTCAGCTTTGGTGGGGACATCGTATTCCTGCATATTACTGCCCGGATTGTGGGGAAATGGTAGTTGCCAGAAGCACAGAGGTTCCCACCAAGTGTCCTAAGTGTGGCTGCGACCATATGAAACAGGATGAGGATACCTTAGATACCTGGTTCTCATCAGCCTTGTGGCCATTTTCAACCCTGGGCTGGCCGGATAACACAGAGGACCTTGACTACTTCTATCCAACAGATGTGCTGGTGACAGGATACGACATTATTTTCTTCTGGGTAGTTAGAATGGTATTTTCCGGCTATGCACATACCGGCAAATCTCCATTTAACACGGTACTGATTCACGGCCTGGTTCGCGACTCTCAGGGACGCAAGATGAGTAAATCTCTGGGAAATGGTATTGACCCACTTGAGGTAATTGATAAATATGGCGCAGATGCCCTTCGTCTTACATTGATTACCGGAAATGCTCCCGGAAATGATATGCGCTTCTACTGGGAGCGTATCGAGGCAAGCCGCAACTTTGCCAACAAGGTTTGGAATGCATCTCGCTTCATTATGATGAATTTAGAAGGCGTTGATGTGGTAGAGCCTAAGCCGGAAGACCTTGCCATTGCAGATAAGTGGATTTTGTCTGAGGTAAATACTTTGGCAAAGGATGTTACCGAGAATATGGATAAGTTCGAGCTGGGTATTGCAGTTCAGAAGGTATATGACTTTATCTGGGATGAATTCTGCGACTGGTACATTGAGATTGTCAAGCCTCGTATGTATAACAAAGACAACGATATGGCTTCTGCAAATGCAGCTCTTTGGACTTTGAAGACAGTTCTTTCTGACGCTTTGAAGCTGTTGCATCCATATATGCCATTTATCACAGAAGAAATCTTCTGCACACTTCGTCCGGAGGAAGAAACCATTATGCTTTCTGACTGGCCGGTTTACTCCGAAGAAAGACACTTCCCTGAGGAAGAGGCAATGATTGCAAGAGCAAAGGATCTGGTTCGTGGTATGCGTAACCTTCGCACGGATATGGAGGTACCACCAAGTCGTAAGGCTAAGATTATTATCACTTCCGATGATGAAAATGTGAGAAATACATTTACCGCAATTCAGGATACTTATATGACTCTGGCTGGTGCTACCGAAATCAGCATTCAGGCTGGCAAGGACGGTATCTCAGAAGATGCAGTGTCTGTTGTGATTCCGGATGCAGTTCTCTATATTCCTTTGGAAGACCTTGTGGATTTTGAGAAGGAAAAGGAAAGACTTACCAAAGAGAAAGAAAAACTACAAAAAGAGCTTGCCCGTTCTAAGGGTATGCTCTCTAACGAGAAGTTTATCAGCAAAGCTCCGGCAGAAAAGGTGGCAGAGGAGCGAGCAAAAATGGAAAAATATCAGCAGATGATGGACGAGGTGGTTGCCCGTTTAAATCAGATGAAGTAATAAACCATTAAGATAGTAGAATTTTTTGCAGATTTAGATTACAATAAGAGAAAGCTTGGCGGGGGATAACAGATATGGATACAGAATTAAAACCATATTCAAAACAACCGCATATTATGATTGATAGCAAAGGGATGTTTGCTTCAGTTCGCATCACTTCCCCGGATGCGGGGGAGGAAGAAGCCCACTTTACCATTGCCCAGATGATGGACTTTATTGAAGGTGCCGGTATCGTCTACGGGGTGGATGAGAGAGCGGTTGCTTCGCTGTGCGCAGATATCATCTATAATACGGATGTTGTTATCGCTGTAGGTACCGAGCCAACCCTTGGGGAGAATGGCTACTTTGAGTATCATTTTAGTCAGGACTTCTCCAAAAAGCCAACCATTCGACCGGATGGTTCTGCAGATTTCCTTAGTATTAAGGTCATTGAGGTAGTCCACGAGAACGATTTGATTGTCACCTATCATCCAGCCATTCAGGGGAAGCCTGGCAAAAACGTAAAGGGCATTGACTTAGAGCCAAAGCCGGTAAGAGAGATGCCACCTTTGGGTGGAAGAGGATTCCGTCGTAGTGAGGATAATCTAACTTACTATTCTGAGATGGATGGCAAGATTACTATGCAGGGAAATCGTATCCTGATTTCTCCCATTTATGAGATTGATCAGGATGCAGATATGAATGTGGGTAACATCGACTTTAAGGGAGATGTGGTGATTCACGGCGGTGTGAAGCACGGCATTCATATCCATGCTACCGGTTCTATCACCATTGACGGACTGGTGGAGCACTGCGACATTCGAGCAGGAAAGGACATTTTCCTTTTAAGTGGTGTAAAAGGTGCGGAGAAAACCACAATTCACGCAGAGGGGGCCATTACCGCAGAGTTTATCGAATATGCTATGGTTTCCTGCAAGAAGGATTTGCGGGTGGATGTGCTGTTTAATTGCCTGGTTAACTGTGAAGGCAAAATCATTGCAACCTCCGGCAAGCGTTCAGCCATTATTGGTGGTAACATTACCGCTGTTCAGGGATTATCAGCCCTAAGTCTTGGTAACAAGTTCGGAACTGTTACCAGAATTGTGGTGGGGGTAGATGAGGAACGCCTGAAGGAGACGGCGCAATTAACGGAGAAGATAGGGGCCTTGGAGAGTAACATTGCCAAGATCAAAAAGGGTGTGGAAGACTTCGACGCCCTGGCAGAGAAGAAGGGCATTTCTAATCGTGATGACCCGAGACGTATGCAGCTTCTCCGTGTTAAGATTCGCGATGAGGCCTTAGTTGCCCAGGATAGAACTCGCCTGGAGGAATTGCGAGAGATGATAGCAGCCGGTAGAAGGGCCACCGTAAAGGTATATGATACGGTGTATGCCGGAGTCCGCATCAAAATGCTGGAACAGAATGTGCAGATGTCGGATTATCAGAAGAAGGTTGAATTTGTCAAGACAGATACCGGTATTCGCATGGAGCCGTTAGATGAGCCGATTCCGGATGAATAATCGCGACAAGAAATGACGATTTTTTTTGAGATAGTATGTTAACATTGGAAAACATAGGAGGAACCTATGATAGATTTTGAAGAAGAATTGAAAAACTTTTCCCCAAGTATGGAGGTGGAAGAGGCGGAAGCAGAGATTTCCCGGAGAGACTTGACGGATCTGACGGATCTTTTGCTCCAAATGACAGAAGGCGGTAAGAGGTAGGAGAGATGGATAAGGAGAGAACCTATCGAAAAATCATAAGTACTTCCAACCTTCTTTACAATCGCGGCCTGGAGCAGGCTGAGGTCAGAGATTTATCCGGCGCCATCGCAACCTTAAAAGAAGCCCTTCGCTACAACAAGTACAATACCAGGGCCAGAAACCTTTTGGGGCTTGTGTACTTTGAGATTGGCGAGACGGTTATGGCTTTAAGCGAGTGGGTCATCAGCAAAAACTTAGATCCGGACAATGAGCTGGCAGACCGCTACCTGGATATGATTCAAAATACGCCGGGTATGTTAGATAAGCTGAATCAGACCACCAAGAAGTACAATCAGGCTCTTGCTTACTGCAGACAGGGTAGCCGGGATATGGCAAGCATCCAGTTGCGCAAGGTGTTAAACCTCAATCCGAAATTTGTGGCCGGCCATCAGCTTTTGGCACTTTTGTGTATTCAGGATGGCAAGTACAACGAGGCTCGAAAAGCCCTGAGTGCAGCAGGTCATATTGATGTGCGAAATACCATTACCCTGCGCTACAACAAGGAAGTGCGGGAAAGACTTAAGGAACAAAATCAGAATAAGAAGAAGAAAAAGGACGACTTGATTGCCTTTCAGGATGGAAATGATATGGTGATGATGCCCGGTGGTTCTTTTATGGATATATTGGACGCATCCAAGGCCAGTATTTTTAATATTCTAACGGGCCTGGTAATCGGCCTTTTGATTTGTTTCTTTTTAGTGGTGCCTACCGTAAAGCAGCGGGCTACAGAACGTGCAGCTCAGGCTCTTGTGGATACCAATGAGGAACTGACAAACAGCTCAACCAATGTGAGTCAGTTGAAGAAAAAGGTGGACAGCTTAGAGAAGGAACTTGCTCAGTACACAGGAAAGGCTGACGCAGTAAATTCCTATGAGGAGCTGATGAAGGCAAAGGAAGCCATGGATGCATCAGATACAACCCGTGCAGCGGAATCCATTGACAAGGTGAATCCGGAGCTTCTCTCTGATAAGGGTAAGGCATTGTACACCACCATTCACGAAGCGGTGTACTCTGAAATCCTAGGCGGCTTGATTGCTGACGGCAATCAAAAGATGTCGGGAGAAGACTATCAGGGAGCCCTTGAGGTGTTTGCACAGATTATTGCCATTGAGGAGGATTATGGAGAAGGCCAGGCGCTGTTTAATCAGGCAGAGTGCCAGTGGAAATTGTCCAAGAGAGACGATGCCATCAAATCCTACAAGCGGGTGATAGAGTTGCATCCGGACAGTGACTTGGCACGTCAGGCGAGAACGCGACTAGAGGAAGCGGGAAGTAAGGAAGACGAAAGCTAAAAACGAAATAGATAGAATTACCAAAGACGTATGAGAGCATTCTCCATACGTCTTTTTTTGTGCAAGGAGGTAGGAAATGGAATACAAATTTGAAATGCAGGAAGGCAGGCTAAAGGTGTGTGTGCCAAGAGAACTGGACCATCATTTAGCCACACAACTAAAGGAGGAGGCAGACTTGCTCATTGATGCCTATCATGTGAAAAAGCTGGTGTTTGATTTTTCCAACACGGAGTTTATGGACAGCTCCGGCATAGGGGTGCTCATTGGAAGAAGCCGCAATATCGCATTTGCCGGGGGCGAGGTGGTGGCCACCAATCTAAGCCCTAGGGTAGAACAGATTTTTCGCTTGTCAGGATTACATACCATCATACAAGTGGAAAATGAGAAGTAGAAAATGGGAGGAAAAGCTTTGAAAAATCATATTACAGTTACATTTGATGCCATCTCGGTAAATGAGGCATTTGCCAGAATGGTTGTAAGCGCATTTTTGGCTGGCGGTAACGCCACAGTGGAGGATATTACTGATGTGAAAACGGCAGTCTCGGAGGCTGTAACCAACGCCATCATTCACGGATATGAGGAGAAAAAAGGGAGTGTTACCATGACCTGCGCCATGGAGGGGCCAGGCCTTGTCATCTACATTCAAGACTACGGCAAAGGCATTGCAGATGTACATAAAGCAAGGGAGCCATTTTACACAACAAAACCGGAGTTAGAGCGCTCAGGCCTTGGCTTTGCATTTATGGAAACCTTTATGGACGGGGTGGAAGTCATCTCCGGTGTAGGTCAGGGCACCACAGTGATTATGAAGAAAATTCTAAAGGACGACCACGAATATGCCACTGCTTGAGGAGAGAATACAGCGGGCACAGCAAGGAGATGTAAAGGAGCGGGAACAGCTTATTTTAGATAATATACCCCTGGTGTGGAGTATGGTGGGGAGATTTCATTATTTGGGCCGGGACAAGGATGAATTGTTTCAGATTGGCATGGTTGGATTAATGCAGGCGGTGGATCGATTTGACGTAGGCTTCGGTGTACAGTTTTCCACCTATGCAGTACCTTTAATTATTGGGGAAATTCGCAGATTTTTGCGGGACGACGCCCCGGTGAAAATCACCCGCTCCGTCATGGAAAACCGCAAACGGATTCGGGAGCTTATGGATGCTGAGGGTGATTTGAATGTGGAAGAAATTGTGGCCCGTCTTCACATTTCCATGGAGGATGTGATTTTAGCGTTGGAAAGTGATAAGCCGGTGGAATCCATTTATGAGCCGGTGTATGATTCCGGGGAAAGCCAGGTCTACTTGGTGGACAAGCTTGAACAACAGGAAAAGCCCATTGAGGAGCAAGTCGTGGAGCGTGAGCTGATAGAACAGGCATTTTCCACATTGGATGGCAGGGAGCAACGGATGATTAAGCTTCGCTTCTACGAAAACAAAACCCAGAGTCAGGTGGGAGAACTGATGGAGATGACCCAGGTTCAGGTTTCTCGAATGGAAAAGAAGGTTTTGCTGAAAATGCGCAAGGGAATACAAGAAATGCCTTGTAAATAGGGTCTTTAAGGTTTAAGATAGTGGCATTAAGGATAGAGGTAAGGAGAAAACGATGAATTGGTTCAAAGAACATAAGAAGATTGTGATTACAGCGGTGGTACTGATTACGGTGGCTGTGATTGTTGTGGTAGCAGTTGCCACGGGAAATAAAAAGGAAAGTAACGTGAAGGAGGAGACGGCTACTGTTGAACGCCGTACTCTCATGAAGAGTATTTCTGCCACCGGAAGCTTTGTGGCCGCTGATGAGGATAAGGTTTCCACAGATACTGTTGGGGCTGAGATTAAGGCTGTGAATGTACAAGTGGGAGATACCGTTGCTGCAGGAGATGTGATTGCTGTCATTGACACCAAGGATTTAGAGGAGGATCTGGCAAATGCAAAAGAAGGCCTGCAGACTACCCAGGATCAGGCAGCTCGTACCAGAGACCAGGCAACTCGCAATTTAGATAGAGCCAAGACGGATCGGGACGAGAATTTGAAGCAGGTGGATGTGAATATTGCAGATGCCAAGGCGGATTGGGAGAAGGCAGAGAGCAACTATAACACTTCTCTGGCTGCATATAATGATGCGGTAGCCACCAGAGATGCTCTCGTTAGTGCCGGCAATACCACATCAGCAGAGTACATCAGTGCCAACACACAGGTGAACACCTTAAAGCGCCAGTTGGACGGGGATCGTCAGACGGCAGACGCCTATAAGACGCAGTACGACAGATTGGTGGAGAATCGGGCAGATTCCATCAATCAAATCAACGAGAATTATCAGAATCAGGTTGATACCTATAACAACACCATAGATTCCACCAAAAACTCCGGTGAGAGTCAGCAGGAGAGAATCGACGAGTTGAACAAGCAGATTCAAGGGGCTGTTGTGAAGGCCAATTCCAGCGGTCTTGTGACTGCAGTAAATGTTGCTGTAGGTGACCGTTACAACGGACAGGCCATTGCTGTCATTGAAAATGTTGATTCCTTCGACGTTACCACAGAAATCGGAGAGTATGATATTAACCAGGTGGAAGTGGGCCAGGAGGTAGTGATTAAGACCAACGCCACCGGCGATGATGAATTGGAAGGTGTGGTAAAGAAGGTTTCTCCTATTGCTACAGGAAAAGGTGGCAATGCCATTGGAGACAGTCTTGGATTTGATATTGATGGAATGCTGGGAGACAGTACTATGTCAGGTCTTTCTGGAAAGTCAGAGGATGTGACCTTTACCGTAACGATTTCTGTGAACACACCATGCGATAAACTTCGCATCGGTATGACAGCTAAGATTAACATTATTCAGCAGAAGAATAAGGACGTGTTATCCTTGCCCTACAATGCCGTTTTGACAGACGACAACGAGACCTATTATGTAAAGAAGATTACCGGTAAGGACGAGGAAGGAAACTACAAGACCAAGAAGGTGAAGGTGGTTAAGGGAATCGAGAGTGATTACTACACCGAGATTATGAATTCTCCTTTGAAGGAGGGAGATGAGATTCTCCTTCCAAAGGCAGAGAAGGGAACCAGCTTGGAGGATATGATCAACGGATCTGCTTCCATGGGAGGAATCTAATGAGTAAGACCATTATTGAACTGAAGGATATTTACAAGCGGTTCTACATTGGCACTCCCAACGAACTGGAGGTGCTTCATGGCATTTCCCTCACCGTATCAGAAGGGGAGTTCGTATCCATCGTAGGTGCTTCCGGCTCCGGTAAATCCACCCTGATGAATATCATCGGTGCCCTGGACCGGCCAACGGAGGGAAGCTACACCTTAGATGGGGTGGATGTGATTGCTGCCAAGGATAGGGAACTATCCACCATTCGAAACCGCAAGATTGGATTTGTATTCCAGACATATAACTTAATATCTAAGACCAATGCTTTGAAAAATGTGGAGATGCCTATGCTCTATGCAGGTATGCCCGGCAAACAACGCATTGCCAGGGCCAAAGAGTTGTTGGAGCTGGTGGAGATGCAGGAGCGTATGCGCCATTTACCGGAGGAGCTTTCCGGAGGACAAAAGCAGCGTGTGGCCATTGCCAGAGCTATGGCAAATGATCCTGCCATTATTTTGGCGGACGAGCCCACCGGTGCCCTGGATTCCAAGACGGGTCGTATGGTAATGGACCTTTTCCACAAGCTTCACCAGGAGGAGGGGAAGACCATTGTGCTCATTACCCACTCTCCGGAACTGGCAGAGGAGACACAGCGCATTATCACCATCAAGGATGGCAATATCATAGGTGAGCGAAAGGGGGCAGGACGATGACAATGCTTTATGAGAATATTCGACTGGCACTCTTTAGCTTGAGGGCCAACAAGATGCGTGCCCTGCTTACTATGCTGGGCATTATTATCGGAATAGGTTCCGTTATCGCCATTATGACTGTGGGGGATTCTGTCACAGCAACGGTCACAGAGTCTATGAGCTCTATGGGCGTCAACAACATCACCGTTATGGTGCAGGAGCGAAAGGAAGAGGAGGAGTCAGAGTTTGGTCTTATGTGGGCCAGCGATGATGATGCCAAAAAACCGGCTCCTGAGGACTATATCACAGCGGATATGCTGCGCCAGCTACAGCAGACCTACCCTGAGGATATTTCTGCATTTTCCATTACAGAGAGTGTGGGTATGGGAGAGATTCAGCAGGGAAATATTACAGAGAAGGTGAATGTGAATGGTACTTCTCTCGGGTATTTTCTGGGAAATGATGTGGAGCTTGCCTCCGGTGCTTATTTTAGCGAGAAAGAGCTGCAGGAAGGGGCTATGGTGGCTCTGATTTCGGAAAATGCCATTGATGACCTTTTCCAGGGGGACCCTGATAAGGCCTTGGGACAGTATGTGACAGTCTGCGTGGATAAGAAGTATTACAACTTTATCATTGAGGGTGTCTTTAAGGAAAAGGATGACCCAAGTATGAATATGTATAATATGATGATGAATGGAAATGCTACCAGCTTTTACATTCCGCTGAAGACTGCCCAGTCCATTACCCATACTTCTGGGTATCAGACTTTGACGGCTGTTGTTAACCCTGAGTCTAATCCGGATGAGTGCGCGGATAAGATTCAGTCCTTCTTTTCAAATATTTATAGAAACAACGCAGACTTTGAAGTTACCGCTCAGAGTTTGTCTGCTATGGTATCCATCACCGAGAAAATGATGGGAACCATTACAACAGCCATTGCTATTATCGGTGGTATCGCCTTAGTGGTTGGTGGTATTGGTGTTATGAATATTATGCTGGTATCCATTACGGAGAGAACCAGAGAGATTGGTACCAGAAAGGCTCTTGGGGCGCCAAATTCATCGATTCGAGCCCAGTTTATTATTGAGTCCATCGTGATTTGTATTATCGGTGGAGCTATTGGTATTGTATTAGGATGCGTAGGTGGGATCACCGCCGCTAAGATGATTGGAGCTAATGCAGTTCCATCCATAAAGAGTATTTTGATTTCCCTTGGATTTTCCATGGCTATTGGTGTGTTCTTTGGATACTATCCAGCCAACAAGGCGGCCAAGCTAAATCCAATCGACGCGTTACGTTACGAGTAAGGAGTAGTGGACAATGTACAGAGAGATTGCAAAATTAATCATCTATGGAGACAAGGAAAAGGACAGTATTCTATATCAGTTAGGAGAAGTGTTCCTGGCATTTGACGAGAAGAGCAAGAGCAATTCGGAACTGCTTTCCGATATTTACACCCAGGTTAAAAGACTTCTTGAGGTGGCAACAGATTACGGCTTTGACCATAATTTATGGCACAACTATTTGACCTTTTATCTGGTGACAAACGAGAATCCTTTTAGCATTACCTGTGAAAAGGTGGGGGCAAATGATGGAAGTGTAAATCATTTTGCTATGAATGATTTCGCAGTATTTAAGAAATTGTTTGAGTTTGACTTTACACCAATTGAGGAGGCATTGGGAACAGATTGCTTTTCGCAGCTTTCCCACTATCAGGCCATTGGCAAGAAGGAGCTGATGTACAACAAGAATGTCAGCCAGAAGATTATTGCGTTGAGTGCTGCCCTAGAGAAGGCATCGGATGCACAGGGATTCTTTGACTGTGTCACGGGATTTTACAAGGACTATGGTGTTGGTATGTTTGGTCTTAACAAGGCATTTCGCATCCAGGAGAAGCCTGCTGGTGGCGTGGACTTTAAGGCTATCAACAATATGGATAAGGTGATGCTTGATGATTTGATTGGCTACGAGATTCAGAAGGAAAAGCTGGTGAATAACACCAGGGCATTTGTGGAGGGCAAGGCAGCCAACAATGTGCTGCTTTTCGGTGACAGTGGAACCGGCAAGTCTACTAGTATTAAGGCCATCGTCAATGAATTTTACCCACAGGGCCTTCGTATGATTGAGATTTACAAGCATCAGTTTAAGGATCTTTCCGATGTGATTGCCCAGATTAAAAACCGCAATTACAAGTTTATTATTTATATGGATGATTTGTCCTTTGAGGAATTTGAGATTGAGTACAAGTTCCTAAAGGCTGTCATTGAAGGTGGCGTGGAGACAAAGCCGGATAACATTTTAATCTACGCCACAAGTAACCGCAGACATCTCATCAAAGAGACCTGGAATGATCGAAATGACGTGGAGGTGCAAAATGGTATGCACCGCTCCGACACCATGGAGGAGAAGTTATCTCTCGTGAACCGCTTTGGCGTTACCATTAATTATTCTAAACCAAGTCAGAAGGAATATTTCCATATTGTAATTGAGTTGGCAAGAAAACAGGGGATTACTCCGGAGCAGATGAGCGATGAAGAGTTAAAGGCTGAGGCCAACAAGTGGGAACTATCTCACGGAGGAATTTCCGGAAGAACCGCTCAGCAATTTATCAATTATGTGGCAGGGACTGTCAGGTAGCAGACCATTGCCGGTTCTTGATTTCGGATGAAGAAACAAGTATAATCAAGTAGATTATTTGGCAATATAGAACAAGAAGGAAGAACAGTATGTGTGGAGTTAGCGGATTTATTGGAAAAACCAGCCCGGATAAGGATAGGGAAGCTATCCTAAAAGCAATGATGGACAAGATTATTCATCGTGGTCCTGACCAGGAAGGTATGTTTGTAGATGAGCAGGTTGCCCTTGGGTTCCGTCGTTTGAGTATCATCGACTTGGATCACGGTTTGCAGCCAATGTTTAACGAGACAAAGGACGTTGTTATTGTCTTTAACGGAGAAATATATAATCACTTAGAGCTTCGTGAGGACTTGATGGCAAAGGGGCATGTATTTGCCAACAATGCAGATACAGAGAGCTTGATTCACGGATATGAGGAGTACGGTGTAGACCTGCTTTCTAAGGTCCGTGGTATGTTTGCCTTTGTGATTTATGATATGAAGAAGGACTTGATTTTTGCAGCCAGAGATTTCTTTGGTATCAAGCCGTTTTATTATAGCAATCAGGATGGGAATTTCGTGTTCTCATCTGAGATTAAGAGTATTTTGGAATATCCCGGCATAGAACGCAAGGTAAATGAGGAAGCCTTGGAGCAGTATCTGTCATTCCAGTATTCTGTACTTCCTGAGACCTTCTTTCAGGGAATTTACAAGCTCCCGGCCGGTCACTATATGTTGATGGAAAATGGAGAGATTTCCGTCCATCAGTATTATGATCCATTATTTGTACCAGCTAAGAACCCGGAGTCCTTGGAGAAGACAGTGTCTGAGATTGAAGAGGTGGTTCACGAGTCTACTATGGCACATATGATTGCCGATGTGGAGGTTGGTGCCAGCCTTTCTTCCGGTGTGGATTCCAGCTATCTTGTTTCGGAATTTCCGGGGGAGAAGACATACACCGTTGGATTCCTTGATAGGGAAAGCAAGTACAATGAGATTCGTTATGCTGAGAGTTTGACGGAAGAACTGGGCAAGAAGAACATCAGTAAGACTATCAGTAGTGATGAGTATTTTGACAGCATTGAAAAGGTAATGTACTACATGGACGAGCCTTTGGCAGATCCATCTTGCATCGCACTGTATTTCGTAGATGAATTGGCAGCAAAGGATATTAAGGTTGTTCTCTCCGGTGAGGGGGCAGATGAGTTCTTTGGCGGCTATAACATTTACCACGAACCATTGTCCCTGGCAGGTTATCAGAAGCTGCCACTGGGACTTCGTAAGGCCCTGGCTAAGTTTGTGGAGAAGCTTCCTAACTTCAAGGGTAAAAACTTCATCATTCGTGGTAGCAAGAGTGTGGAGGAGCGCTTTATCGGCAATGCCAATCTTTTCTCTGTGAAGGAGAGAGAGGCTATTCTTAAGTCTAAGCTTACTCACGTGACACCGGCTGAGCTTTGTGCCCCATATTATGAGAAGTGCAAGGGCTTAAGCGACATTGCTAAGATGCAGTATATTGATATGAACTTCTGGCTTCAGGGAGATATCCTTTTGAAGGCGGATAAGATGAGTATGGCTCATTCTTTGGAGGCCCGTGTTCCTTACCTTGATATCAAGGTTTTCGAATACATAAAGAATTTGCCAATCGACTATCGCGTGACAGATGAGGCCACCAAGCGTGCATTTCGTATTGCTGCCAAGCGTCATTTGCCGGAATTTACAGCCAACAAGAAGAAGCTGGGCTTCCCGGTACCGATTCGCGTATGGCTGAAAGAGGACAAGTATTACAACCGCATCGCAGAGGCTTTCTCTTCTGATGTGGCAAAGCAGTACTTCGATGAGAAACTGCTTATGCAGTTGTTGGAAGATCACCGCGCAGACAAGGCAGACAACAGCCGCAAGATTTGGGCGATTTATGTGTTCTTGGTATGGCACAAGATTTACATCGAGCCGGAGCAGGTTGAGATACCGGCGTAATAAGTATCATAAGCCAGAGGCATTTGCCTCCGGCTTTTTTTCTGGGTGCCATTAGGGACAGTCCCTAATGGCACCCAGAAGTGTCCCCATTGGCACCCATGTCTGTCCCCAATGGCATAAATGCAGGTGAAATGATAAGATTATGTTGGGTGAAGTGCCGGTTTCACCAAACAACTTTCAGGCTTATAGTGAGTCTGAAAGCTCGCATTAATTTGAATTTGGAGGATTGAATTATGTGGAATGAATTAGGTATAAGTGGAGGAACCGCAATTGTTATTTTGATTGCGCTGTATTTCGTTATCAAATGGGCAGTGAAAAATGGCATCAAAGAAGCCTACAGTGCTATCACTGGAAAGAAAACTATTGATAATATTCGTAGAAGCCTTTCCACTTTCTTTTCTTGGTTGGAGGAAGAAGATTATATTATAAAAAGTCCGATGAAAAGAATTCATAAGGTGAAGACTGCGGTTATTGTGAAAGATACCATTCCGGATGAGAAAGTTGAAATTCTGTAGGAGTTGC
>CAMFYL010000032.1 GCA_946002055.1 uncultured Roseburia sp. | reverse complement strand
AGGACTCAACCGTTTTTGTATAGTTGTAGGTGTCACATCAATTGTAACCCTACAATCACAATTAAGAGAACAGAATAAAAATTAATTGCTCATGTTGGAAAGAATGATATAATGATAAATAAGGATAAATTAGAAAAAGTACACCAATGTGTATAATAACAAAAGGGAAAGTTTTATGGATAGAAATCAGTTTAAGCTTATACATAGCGAACTAATTCAACAAGTTCAATGTGTGGAAAATAATTTAAAGATAATATATGCAGCAATGCTTAAAGGAAATTTTAAGAATAATTTGAAGAATGTTGAAAAGATGAATTTAGGTAAGATAGCAAGAGAACTTGAAAAACTTGATAATAGTGATGATATGCCTGAATTTTCCGAAGAAGAATATAATACGATTGATGAAATTAGAGAAATAAGAAATTATTGGTGTCATCAGTGCTACTTAGATTTTATCTATATTGAAAATGATTATGAAAGAGAGAAAGCATTTCAAAAAGTTGCAGAAAAATTGCATTATGATGAATATAGGACATATGACTTATTTAGGAAAACAGAAGAAATGCGTTCTATTATTATGAAAAAATACAGATAAGGTGGGGAATGTTGATGTTTGAGAGAATGAAAGAAAAAATGCGTCAGCGACAGGAAGAAAGAGAACAACAAATTAGAGAAGAAAAAATAGATTATTAGCATTATCTGAAAAGGAATTGCTTGTTGAAATTCTTTTGGAACTTAAACGTATTGAAGATAGAATTGATGATGTAGAGACAAGTGTTCGTATATATAACAATTAATGGAGTGTTGTTTATAAAAGTCATGCGGAAGTTTGTTACACTTTTGTTACACTTGAAGATGATGTGCTGAAAAGCCCCTTTCTATCGTGTTTTTTTAGGTACAAATTCATTCAAGTCCCATCTTCCGCATTACATAAAAGAAAAGGTTCATCCCAATGGGATGGACCTTTTTCTTTTATGAGCAGAAGAGACCTTGAACTGGGGTTCAAGGTCTCGCCTCCGGCTTGGCCGTCGCTTCTGCTGGCGCAGAGTGGTCCACCAGTGGTACAAATCGGAACTGACCGAGCTCTTTAGAGGAAGGGATACTAAGGGATTGATTTTTTGAAAGAATGATAGTAATATGTATTTAGCTAAGAAAAGCGATTATGATTCCATAGGAGTCACAAAAAGCCTAGAGGTGCCAGCTCTAGGCTTTTTTCTTTCTATCAAATATTAACGAAAAGATAAAATCAACTGCAAATGCGATAATCGCATAGAGTGCAGGCTTAACAAGAGAGAATTCCTCACCGTTTATGAATGTCACCAAAGTAATTCCTAACGCAATTGAAATTGCCACAAATACCGCTTTAAGTAATCTTTCTTTCATTGCTGTTTTCTCCTTTATTTAAAATAAATTTCTCGAGTTGTCTTGATATTCCGTTACGGTAATCGTAAATTCACGAATCAAGACAAGTATACGAGTGACTCTACCACATATTGAGTCTGAAGTCATCTCGAATTTACACCTTGTATGGATGATGTACAAAGGGAGATTTGTTATATATGAAAATACTAGAATGTGGTAAAATGTGCATAAGAGTTAAGATTCTATGAGTTGTAAAAACCGGACGAAAGCAAAAAGCATACCCGTCTGTGGAACGGGGGAAACGGTGTTGGACGAATTAAGTTATACAAAAAAGAAGTTACGTTTAAGGATGATGCAGCAAAGCATGTCATTTTCAGAAAATGGTCTTTGGTAGATGATATGGAAGTGTTCAATGCCGGCTGTGAATATGGTGTGTATGAAGAATAAATATCAAAACACGATGTATGCCTGTTTTGTGGGCTACATTGTACAAGCAATCATTAATAATTTTGTGCCGTTGTTATTTCTGACCTTTGAAAAGAATTATCACATTCCTCTCAGTCAGATTACCATGCTGATCACCTTTAATTTTGGAATGCAGCTTTTGATTGATTTGTTGTCGGCCAAGTTTGTAGACAAAATCGGATATCGGGTGGCAGTTGTGTTGGCCCATATATGCTCTGCTTTGGGGCTTATTTGCCTTACCATTTTGCCGGAACTTTTGCCAAATGCATTGATAGGACTTCTGATTTCCATTATGATATACGCCATCGGCGGCGGACTGATTGAAGTACTCATCAGCCCTATTGTGGAGAGCTGTCCCAGTGATAACAAGGAGAAGGCCATGAGTCTACTTCATTCCTTCTATTGCTGGGGACATGTGGCAGTGGTTCTTCTTTCTACCATGTTCTTTCAGCTGTGTGGCATCCGGAACTGGAAATGGTTAGCTCTCATTTGGGCCCTTGTTCCTATGGCAAATGCCCTTGTCTTTACCAAGGTCCCCATTGCTTCGCTAATCCAGGAAGGGGAGACGGGAATGACCATCAGAGAACTTTGTCACAACAAGACTTTCTGGATACTGATGCTTATGATGGTATGCGCTGGTGCCAGTGAGCAGGGGGTAAGCCAGTGGGCATCTACCTTCGCGGAAAAGGGACTGGGCGTTACAAAGGCTGTGGGAGATCTTGCCGGACCAATGGCCTTTGCTATCTTAATGGGTAGTGCGAGGGCGTTTTACGGAAAATTTGGAGATAAGATTGACCTGAATAAATTTATGGTTGGCAGCAGTGTGCTTTGTGTTTTGTCGTATGTATTTATTTCCTTTTCTCCATCACCATTCCTTTCTCTTATAGGGTGTGCAATCTGCGGCTTATCCGTAGGTATTATGTGGCCCGGAAGCTTTAGCAAGGCGTCGGTAGCCTTGCGAAATGGTGGGACAGCTATGTTTGCATTTCTGGCATTGGCAGGAGATGTGGGCTGTGGCGGAGGTCCTACTCTGGTGGGATTTGTTACCGGACTGGCATCAGATGATTTGAAGAAGGGTATTTTAGCCGGTGCTATTTTCCCGGTTCTCTTGGTGGTTGGAATACTGCGACTGGGTCATGAGAAAAATGCAAAATAGGACAATGATTTCAAAAAATGTATCAGAAGATGATTTGATTAATATATAAATAATTATATTGTTGTTAGCGGTAGTTAAGTGTATGGCTTTGCTGCCGCTAATTATTGCTAAGAAACTAGCTTTTTGGTAACTAAATGTAACAAAAATCCTTTTATTATGTTACGTATGGTTGGTAGACCATAGTGCAACTAAAGATTACAATATTCGTAAAAGTAGGAAACATAAGAAATGTAATCATAAGGAGGCATTATGGAAGAAAGAAAAATATGGCTTGATAATATCAGATGGATGGTTATTGTGTTAGTGGTCATCTATCATGCATTTTACTACTACAATAATATCGATGTTACACCCATGTTTGCAGGGCTAGAGGCAAATCCTGCTGTGGAAGGAACAAAGGCAACAGTTACTGGGGTGGCGTTGTTGCAGTATTTTGTATATCCATGGTTTATGTTAATTCTGTTTATTATCAGTGGCATAGTAGCAAATATTGTATTGCAAAAAAAGGAGATGAAGGCATTTTTATCAGAGCGAGTACATAAGCTCTTGGTACCATCAACCCTTGGTATTCTCACGATTCAGTGGCTGGGTGGATATTTGATTTCCCAGAACTTTTTGACCAATGGGGAAGAAATACCAGCTTTTGTTCGATATCTTATCTATTGCGGCTCTGGTACAGGTGCGTTGTGGTTCTGTCAAGTACTGTTTTTAAACTGCCTTCTGCTGGCATTTATTAAGAAAATTGACAAGAAGAATCGCCTGTTATTTTTGGGGAGCAAGTCAAATTTGCTGGTGCTTATTCTTTTGACGCCGGTTATGGTAGGCGCTGCACAAATTTTTAATGCTCCAATTACCACATATAGAATGTGCTTCTATCCCGTGGCTTTTCTGCTGGGCTATTACGTTTTTGCGCAGGAAAACGTGCAGGCAACTTTAAAGAAATATGGACCGCTTTTACTTATCGTAGGTGTGGTTGCAGATATTTTATACATTGTGAAGGACTACGGGCGGTACTATGCCAGCAATGAAATTCAAAATGACCCTATAGCCGTTGTGGCAGGTTGGTTTATGGTGATGGGGCTTCTCGGAGTAGGACAGAGAGTGCTAAACTTTAGCAATACATTTACCACATATATGAACAAGGCAGGTTGGGGAATCTACATTGTACACATTAATGTGCTTCTTTTTACCAACACGCTGCTGAAACCTGTAGTTACAACACTTCCTATGGCAGTTATTTATTTCATGGAAATAGTTGCTGGATTGCTGGTAAGTATATTATTATGGGAAGTGCTTAGAAGAATACCGCTGCTTAGATGGTTACTGTTTGGAATTAGGAGAAAGAAAAATGTTTAAAGATAACATTGCTATGTTACGACGGGCCAACAATTTTTCTCAGGAGGAGGTTGCAGAGAAAATCAATATTTCAAGGCAGGCCTATGCCAAATGGGAAAAAGGGGAAACTATCCCGGACATTGAAAAGTGTGCAGCATTAGCGGAGCTTTATGGTACGACTTTAAATGATTTGTACAAAGAAAAAAAGTCACCAGCTGGGAGAGATATGATGCCGGCACCGAAAGGAAAGCATATGTTTGGAACAGTTACTGTCAATGATAAAGGCCAGATTGTGATTCCTAAAAAGGCAAGAGATGTTCTTGACATCTCCCCCGGGGATGATTTGATTGTATTGGCAGATGAAAAGAGTGGTTTGGCACTTGTGAAAGCAAATTGGTTTGAAAAGCAGCTGATGAAAACGCTGCATCGATCCAGAGAGCGGGAAGAGAATTAGTCCATTGACAATACGTTTGGTCTAATATAGTATATTGACGTATTTAAAACGAACTTGAAGGAAGAAGATATGAGCTGGAAAACGGTAAACCTTCAACTGAAAAATGGTAACAATTGATCTCCTTATTTATTTTTATGAATGGCAAAGATGATTGCCATAGAAGAAATAAGTAAGGAGATTTTTTGTTATGAATATCAAGAAACAGATTCAATTAATTTATACATCAGCCATCTTTAAAACGGTCACCCTGACAGGGGTCTGGGTGGATATTTCTTTTCGAAATGGTAAAAAATGACCTTGGGGGACTTTGACATTTCCCCCAAGGAAACGTATAGTGATATTGTAAATTTGATTACTAGAAGGATAAGACGATGAAGGATTATATTACAACGTATACCAAGAAACATGTTACGGTGATGGACCCAAAACCTGAGGATATCGATATCAATGATATTGGGCATGCACTTTCTATGCTGACAAGAGCCCACGGTCATTTTGGACAGTTTTATTCTGTGGGGCAGCACTGTGTGGGATGTGCCACAGAAGCCGTTGAGAGAGAGTATAGTAACCGGGTGGTTTTAGCCTGCTTGTTGCATGACGGAAGCGAGGCATATCTGTGCGATATTCCAAGACCCCTAAAGAAGCAGATGCCCGAATATATAAAAGCGGAAGAGCGGATGCAGACATTGATTTACGAGAAGTTTTTGGGTGGTCCTTTGACGGAGGAAGAGGCGGCACAGGTAAAGGCTATTGACGATGCCATTTTGTATCATGAGTTTAAATTTTTTACAGGGGAAGAATTGGACTTGCCGGAGCATGAGTTAAAAACCAGACCAGCCTTTCACACCAGACCGTTTTCGGATGTGGAGGAAGAATTTCTGTTGATGTTCCATCGCCTGATGAATGTTTTGGGAAGGGAATAGCAGAAAGTGATACAGCCTCGCCGGTATTGTTACCGGCGGGGCCTTTTTTCGAGCCATTAGGGACGGTTACCAATGGCTCGAAGGAGTGTCCCCATTGGCTCGATAGTGGTAAGAGTTTTTTGGGGGAGGATGGTTACAATGAGTTTTTGAAAGAAGATAAAAGGGGGATATATATGAATCAAATAATACAGAGTTTATATGAGAGAAAATCCGTGCGGGTGTATGAGGATAGACCCATACCGGAGACAATCAAGCAGGAAATATTGGAGGCAGCCACCCAGGCTCCTACCGCAGGATGCCAACAGCTGTACACGATTCTTGACATTACCGAGGAGGATTTGAAACAGGCTTTGGCGGATAGTTGCGATCACCAGCCATTTATTGCGAAAGCGCCTATGGTGTTGGTATTTTGTGCGGACTGTAAAAAATGGTATGACGCATACCTGGAAGCGGGGTGTGACCCGAGAAAACCAGGAGTAGGGGATTTGATGTTGGCAGTATCGGATGCTAATATTGCGGCCCAGAATGCTGTGGTGGCAGCAGAGAGTTATGGAGTGGGCTCCTGCTATATTGGAGATATTATGGAAAATTGTGAAATGCAACGTGAGTTGTTGCACCTGCCGGAGTACGTTTTTCCGGCGGCTATGGTGGTGTTTGGTTTTCCAACAGAACAGCAGAAGATTCGTAAGAAACCGGAGCGATGTGCTATGAAACACATCGTGCATGAGAATACATATCGAAGCATGGAGGGGGCAGAATTGCGGAAAATGTTTGAGAATAAGACGGGACAGTCTAGCTTTGAGGATTGGTGCAAGGCTTTCTGCAACCGCAAGTACAATTCCGATTTTTCACGTGAAATGAGCAGGTCGGTGGGGGAATACCTGAAGGAATTCAGATGAGCCATTGGGGACAGACATTAGCACCAATAGGGACAGACCATCGAGCCATTAGTAACCGTCTAATGGCTCCCATTTTATGAATTAAATAAAAAATAAAGGAAATTTAAAACATTTCCGTAAATATATTATTGAGAGTGTTTTTATTCTATGAAAGGAAGCCCTATATGACCATTCGAGAAACCATCGAAGATATGGAAAGACAGAACTTGAGTCCCTATGCCACGTTGAGTGAGAATTCCCGTGGAAGAGAAGTGGATGAACCACAGTGCGACATCCGCCCACTGTTTCAAAGAGACAGGGACCGTATTCTTCACTGTAAGGCATTTCGCCGTTTGAAGAACAAGACGCAGGTCTTTTTGACTCCCAAGGGAGATCATTATCGCACAAGAATGTCACATACCTTGGAGGTGTCCCAAAATGCCAGAACCATTGCCAAAGCCCTTCGGTTAAATGAGGATTTGGTTGAGGCTATTGCCTTGGGACACGACTTGGGACATACACCATTTGGCCATGCGGGAGAGCGCACGCTAAACGAGCTCTGCCAAGGGGGCTTTGTACATAGCGACCAGAGTGTCCGCATTGTAGAGAAGTTAGAAAAGGACGGTCAGGGACTAAACCTTACATGGGAAGTCCGGGATGGTATCAGAAACCATCAATCCAAAAATTTGCCGGCAACACCGGAGGGAAGAATCGTAAGGCTGTCTGATAAGATTGCTTATATCAATCACGACATTGATGATGCCATTCGCGGGTTGATTTTGACAGAGGAGGATATTCCAAAGGAACTTAGAGATACCTTGGGTCACAGTACCAAGGAGCGTTTGGACAACATCATACACGACGTGGTGATGACCAGCCTTCACAACATTGACATTATGGACAAAGAATGCCGCAATGATTTAGAGCCTGTGGCCATGTCAAAGGAGATGGAGGAGGCAATGTTTGAGCTACGGCGATTTATGTATGACAACGTGTACAAGAATCCCGTTGCAAAAGCAGAAGAAGCCAAAGCGCAACGTATGTTGAGTCAGCTGTTTGAGTATTATATGGAACATATAGATGAGATACCTGCAAAGTACAGACGTATGGTGGAGCAGGAAAATGAAGATGTAGACCGAGTGGTCTGCGACTACATTTCCGGTATGACGGATCAGTATGCTGTAACCAAGTTCAATGAGCTCTTTATGCCTCTGGCATGGCAGGTAGACGGAATTTAGGAGGAACTATGCCCTTTTATTCTGACGATATCATTGAAGAGGTGCGTTCGAGAAATGACATCGTAGATGTGATATCCCAATATGTGCACTTACAAAAAAAAGGCTCGTCCTACTTTGGACTCTGTCCTTTTCATAATGAGAAAACAGGTTCCTTCTCTGTTACACCAAGTAAGCAGATGTACTACTGCTTCGGCTGTGGAGCCGGTGGAAATGTGTTCACCTTTTTGATGAATTATGAGAACTTTACCTTCTCAGAGGCTATGGAAGCCTTGGCAGATCGGGCAGGCATTTCCCTTCCAAAACAGGAGATGACGGGTGCTGCCAGAGCGGAGGCAGATAAGCGAAACCAGCTCTTTGAGATTAACCGGGAAGCGGCAACTTACTTTTACAGTTTGCTTCGCAGCGAAAAAGGGAAGTTTGCCCATGATTATTTTGTCAAAAGAGAACTGAGCCCTGAGACTATGCAGAAGTTTGGCCTGGGTTATTCTGATAAATACAGTGACGATTTATATCGCTATTTAAGGGGGAAGGGTTACACCGATGATGTGTTAAAGGACAGTGGTCTGATTACCATAGATGAGAAGCGGGGCGCCCACGACAAGTTTTGGAATCGGGCTATGTTTCCAATTATGGATCCCAACAGCAAGGTGGTTGCCTTCGGCGGTCGTGTTATGGGAGAGGGAGAGCCTAAGTATTTAAACTCTCCGGAGACCATGATTTTTAACAAGAGTCGCACCCTCTACGGACTTCATATTGCAAGAAGAACCAAGAAAGAGCAGTTTATTCTGTGTGAGGGATATATGGATGTGATTGCCCTGCATCAGGCAGGCTTTGACAATGCCATTGCATCCTTAGGTACGGCCCTAACCAGTGGACATGCCAATATGATTAAACGCTACGGCAAGGATGTATATCTTAGCTATGACAGCGATGGTGCCGGTACCAAGGCGGCACTAAGAGCCATTCCTATTTTAAAGGAAGCCGGTATCACCTGTAAGGTCATCAATATGCATCCCTATAAGGATCCGGATGAATTTATCAAAAATCTTGGACAGGAGGCGTACCAACAGCGCATTGATCAGGCGGAGAACAGCTTCATGTTTACCCTGCGCATCTTAGAGCGGGATTACAATATGAAGGACCCTGAGAGCAAAACCAAGTTTTATCATGAAGTGGCCAACCGGATTCTGGAGTTTCCGGATGAACTGGAACGAAACAATTACATTGAAGCGGTGGCAAGTAAATACCAGGTTGGCTTTGAACAGATGCGACAGATGGTAAATCGCATGGGCACCAAGGTGGGGCTGGCCAGTGAGCCAAAACCATTAAAGTCAGGCGTTCAGAAGAAGCAGACAAGAGAGGACGGTATGATGAAGTCCCAGCGACTGATGTTGACCTGGCTGGTGGAACAACCCTCTTTGTATCAGGGGGTGAAAGCCTATCTTGTGCCGGAGGACTTCACAGAAGGCATTTATGCTAAAGTGGCGGGAGAATTATTCTCCCAGTTTGAGGAAGCTGATGGTGTGAATCCGGCTAAGATTGTCAGCATGTTTGCCGATGAGGAGCAGCAGCGCCAGGTGGCAGAAATCTTTAACACCTCCGTAGATGGCATAGAAAAGCAGGCGGATTTTGAAAAGGCAATTAAGGAGACACTGCTTCGCATCAAGCAAAACAGTATGGAACAGAAACAAAGAAACTTAGACCCAACGGATATGGCGGGTCTGAGCCAAATGATAGAAGATAAGCGCAGACTCCAGGAGCTGGAGAAACTGCATATTTCCCTAAAATAAGGGCAGAATACATGAGAGAGGATATAAAAAATGGCGAAGAAGAGCGAGAGCAAAGTAGAAACAAAAGAAGTTGCATTGAACCCGGAAGAATTTCAGAAAAAATTACAGGAATTGTTAGCCTTGGCCAAGGACAAGAAAAACGTTCTTGAGTATCAGGAAATCAGTGATCATTTCAAAGAAATGCAGCTGGGACCTGATCAGATGGAAACTGTTTTAGATTATTTGGAAAAAAACAGCGTAGATATCATGCGTCTCAATGATATGGAAGAAGAGGATATCATTTTAGATGATGAAGAGGAAATCGAAGTAGAGGCCATTGACTTATCAGTACCTGATGGTGTTTCCACAGACGACCCTGTTCGTATGTATTTGAAGGAAATCGGTAAGGTACCACTTCTTACTGCGGAAGAAGAGAGTGAGCTTGCCAAGCATATGGAGGCAGGCAACTATGCCATGGATCTGATTCACAAGAAAGATGCAGAAGAGGAAGAGCTTACCTTCAAATATGTCAGCACCTTGGAAAAGGAAAAAGAGTTGAGAGAGGGCGAGCCAACAGAGGCAGATCAGGTGCTTGACAGTATTATTGATTATGCCAAGAAGGTGCAGGAAGGTGCTCTTACAGATGAAGATATCAAGGTCTTGAAGAATATCGCCAGTGAGGGGGATGAGGCCAAGAAGCGTCTTTCTGAGGCAAACCTTCGTCTGGTGGTAAGTATCGCCAAGCGTTATGTGGGGCGTGGTATGTTATTCCTTGATTTGATTCAGGAAGGTAACCTTGGTTTGATTAAGGCTGTAGAAAAGTTCGACTACCGCAAGGGTTACAAGTTCTCTACTTACGCTACATGGTGGATTCGTCAGGCCATTACAAGAGCCATTGCCGATCAGGCAAGAACCATTCGTATTCCGGTGCATATGGTTGAAACCATCAATAAATTAATTCGTGTGTCTCGTCAGTTGCTTCAGGAGTTGGGACGTGAGCCTTCTCCGGAGGAAATTGCTGAAGAGATGGATATGCCGGTAGAGCGTGTTCGAGAAATCCTAAAAATTTCTCAGGAACCGGTATCTTTGGAAACGCCTATCGGTGAAGAGGAAGATTCTCACTTGGGTGACTTTATTCAGGACGATAATGTTCCGGTACCGGCAGAGGCTGCAACCTTTACCTTGTTAAAGGAACAGCTTGAGGAAGTCCTTGGAACACTTACGGAAAGAGAGCAGAAGGTGTTGATCCTTCGTTTTGGCTTGGAAGATGGAAGAGCTCGTACCTTGGAAGAGGTTGGTAAAGAGTTTAACGTAACAAGAGAGCGTATTCGTCAGATTGAAGCTAAGGCCCTTCGCAAGCTTCGTCATCCTAGTCGTAGCAGAAAGCTTAAGGATTATTTGGAGTAAATATGATTCGATTATCAAAGCGTATGGAGGCTTTAGCCCGCATGGTTTCTCAGGGAAACATTCTCTGTGACGTGGGATGTGACCATGGCTATTTGCCTATTTATCTTGTGCAAAAGAAAGTGGTTCCAAGAGCTTTTGCTATGGATGTGGCCGAAGGTCCACTCCTGGCGGCAAAGACACATATCAGTCAGCATGGGCTTGATGGCCTCATCGAAACCAGACAATCCGATGGACTGGAAAAGCTAGTGCCGGGGGAGGCAGATACCATTCTCATTGCAGGTATGGGCGGAGGCTTAGTGATGCACATTTTAAGTGCACATCCAGAAGTGACAAACTCCATAAAAGAGCTGATTTTGCAGCCCCAGTCGGAGCTTTATGAGGTGCGAACGTTCTTGTGGGAAAATGGCTATCAGCTTTTGCAGGAAGATATGGTAAAAGAAGACGGCAAGTACTATCTCATGATGAAGGTAAAGCCTACCGGAAAGCATCCGGCAGGTCAAAAACCAAGTGAGGCAGAGCTTTATTTTGGGAAAATGCTATTGGAGCGCAAGCATCCCGTGCTTGGTGAGTACCTTCTGAGAGAAGAGGATATACAGCGCCAGGTGTTAGAACAGTTAACGGCTGCGCAGCCAACGGAAGCTATCCATGAGCGTATCAAACAGGTAAAAGCGTATTTACAAATCATAGAGGAATGCAGGTATGAAACTAAAGGACTTAATACATAAAATCGAGGAAAGAGTTCCAACAACCTCCGCCTTGTCATGGGACAATGTGGGGCTTCTCGTTGGAGATGAGAATCAGGAGATTCACAAGGTGTACGTGGCGCTGGATGCTACCGATGAGGTGGTGGAGGATGCCACAGAAAAAGGTGCCGATTTGATTCTGACCCATCATCCACTTGTGTTTTCAGGATTAAAGCAGGTAGTTGCAAGTGATTTTATCGGACGTCGTGTGATGCAGATGATTTCAAGTAATGTGTCCTGCTATGCGATGCACACCAACTTTGACGTGGAGATTATGGGGAATCTGGCTGCCAAAATCATGGGACTTACTGAGGTGGAAGTGTTAGAACCCACCTTGGATGATGCAGGAGAGGTAAAGGGCATCGGCTGTGTGGCAGACATTACGCCAACCAATCTGAAAGCCCTGGCCAAAATGTGCAAAGAAACCTTTGCCATCAGCAGTGTGAAAGTCTTTGGTGAACCGGAGCAGAAGGTGAGCCGTATTGCTGTATCACCGGGCTCAGGCAAAAGTGAAGTAAATAACGCAATTGCAGCAGGGGCACAGGTGTTAATCACAGGAGATATCGACCATCATACCGGCATCGATGCAGTGGCCAGAGAGCTTGCCATTATTGATGCAGGTCACTATGGTCTGGAGCATATTTATGTGGAATATATGAAGCAATTTTTACAGGAAATTGCACCGGAACTAATTGTGGAAGCAGCACCGGCAAAAGAGCCATTCTGGGTGCTCTCATAAATCGCAGGGGGTAAGTAATATGGGGGAAATGATTACTGTTACCATTCAGGGAGAAAAGAGACAATATGAATCAGGCGTATGCCTAATGGACATTGCAGAGGAGATGCAGAGCCAGTATGAGGACGACATTATCCTGGCGTCCTTTCATGGCAGACTGATGGAGCTTCATGGAAGGCTTTTTGAGGATGGAGAGCTAACCTTTATTACAACAGATGACAAGAATGGAAGACGTGCCTATCGCAGAAGTGTTGTGTTTTTAATGCAGCGGGCGCTGATGTCGCTTTATCCGGCAGGAGGTGTGGACATTAAGGTGGACCACTCCTTGGGACAGGGTTACTTTTGCAGAATCAATGTGGATGTGGTAGATGAACAGTTGTTGTGGGCACTGGAAAGAGAAATGCGCTCTCTTGTAAAGAAAGATTTGCCACTGAAAAAGCGCACAATCAAAACAAGAGAGGCAAGAAAAATCTTTGCTTCTCGGGGAATGTCGGAAAAAGAAAATTTGATGAAATATCGCACCAGCTCCAATATTAATGTGTACGACTTGGATGGTTGCATCGATTATTTCTATGGCTATATGGCGCCAAGCACAGGAATGCTTCCTTATTTTTCGCTGCATCCATATGCAGATGGGTTTGTGTTGCAGTTTCCCGGAAAGAACACAAAAGAGGTGGCAGAATTTGCTCCTGCCAATAAATTATTTGAAATACTACAGGCATCGGAGAACTGGGGAAAGGATATGAACATTCCTACGGTTGGTGCGCTAAACGATGCCATTTGTCAGGGAAAAATGCGTGATATTATCCTTTCACAGGAAGCATATATGGAACGACGCATCGGCGCATTGGCGGAGAAAATTGTGGCAGATCCCAATAAGAAGTTTGTACTGATTGCAGGCCCTTCTTCCTCCGGAAAGACCACATTTTCCCATAGACTGTCTGCTCAGCTTCGGGCGCTGGGTGTGAACCCTCATCCGATTCCATTGGATGATTATTATTTGGATCGTGACCAGATTCCTCTAGATGAATTTGGGGAAAAGGATTTTGAGAGCATTGAAGGATTGGATATTGATTTGTTCAATGCAGATATGCAGAAGCTTCTTAGCGGTGAGAGAGTGCTGTTGCCATCCTTTAATTTTAAGATTGGCAAGCGTGAATATAAGGACCACTATATGCAGCTTGGTAACCGGGATATTTTAGTCATTGAGGGAATCCACGGACTAAATGAGAGAATGTCAGCTTCCCTTCCTAGAGAGTGCAAGTTTAAGATATATATTAGCGCTTTGACACAGCTTAACATTGATGAGCACAATCCGCTGGCTACAACGGATGGTCGATTGATTCGCCGCATTGTTCGTGACGCCAGAACCAGAGGAACCAGTGCACAGGAAACCATCGCTATGTGGGATTCTGTACGTCGCGGTGAGGAGAAAAACATTTTTCCGTTCCAGGAAGAGGCAGACGAGATGTTTAACTCAGCTCTTATTTATGAGATGGCAGTGCTAAAGACATACGCACAGCCACAGCTTTTGGCCATCGAGCCGGGATGTAAGGAATATGCAGAAGCAAAACGCTTGTTGAAACTGCTTGATTATTTCCTGAATATTCCGGCAGACGATATTTGCAATAATTCCATCGTAAGAGAATTTATTGGTGGAAGTTGCTTCAACGTGTAGTACAATAGAATCATATGCAACACAATGTCAAAAAAGGAGTAAGACAAGTAATCGCGGCTGCAAGTGCCGAAAGGCCGCAGACGAGGAAAGTCCGGGCTTCCCAGGGCAGGATGCCGGATAACGTCCGGTGGAGGTGACTCCGAGGAAAGTGCAACAGAGATATACCGCCGACTTTTGTCGGTAAGGGTGGAAAGGCGGTGTAAGAGACCACCGTCCCTCTGGTAACAGGGGGAGCCATGTAAACCCCATCCGAAGCAAGACCGAATAGAGACAAAGGTGGCCCGCTAGTCTCAGGTTGGTCGCTTGAGGCGATTGGCGACAGTCGTCCTAGATAGATGATTACTCACGACATAACCCGGCTCATCGTCTTGCTTCTTTTTTGACATTGTGTGAAGGTACATATTTCAGGGGGACTCTATGAGAGTAGAACGAAAGAGAATGGGGGATATGCTCCTTGCAGAAGGAGCGGTAACACAAGAGCAAATCGAGGAAGCATTATCAACAGCCCGTCGGGATGGTAAGAAGATGGGTGAAAAGCTGGTGGAACTGGGCTATGTAACAGAGGATACCATTGCCCAGGTTTTGTCCAATCAGCTTCATATTGAGCGTGTTCATTTGGCGGAGGCATACATTGATGAAAGCTTTGTAAAGCTGATTCAAGGTGATGTCTTACGAAAGTACGCCATGATTCCGCTTGCCTATGATAAGGAAAATGTGAACCGTGTTCAGGTGGCTATGTCAGATCCTATGGATATGGGAGCCATGGATGAGTTTTCCATTATCACAAACCTGCAGGTGGAGCCTGTGATTGCCACCAAGTATGAAATTGATTCGGCGCTGGATCGGTACTATTCCGATGCTGAGACGGCTAAGGTGCTGGAACGATACAAAATGGAGCATCAGGAGTTAGAGGAGCAGACAGAGGAGGGAGAATCCGAGCAGGTTGACAACTCTCCGGTGGTACTTCTTGTTCGCTCAATGATGCAGCAGGCAGCCAGACAAAAGGCCAGTGATATTCATATTGAGGCATTGGAGCGTGCCGTTCGTGTACGTTTCCGCATTGACGGTGTGCTGCATGAGCGCTTCCGCTATGACATAGAGATGCTTCCTGCCATCATTGCCCGTATCAAGATTATTGGCGGCATGGATATTTCAGAGAAGCGAAAACCTCAGGACGGTCGTATCACCTTAAATGTTGACCACAACGAGTTTGATATTCGTGTATCTATCTTGCCTACGGTATATGGTGAGAAATGTGTTATGCGTCTTGCCCAGAAGAATGCCCTGGCAAGAGATAAGTCAGAGCTTGGTCTTACCGGTTCTGATGTGCAGACCTTTGATGAACTGTTGAAAAATCCAAATGGTATTTTGCTTGTCACCGGTCCTACCGGTAGTGGTAAGACAACAACACTGTATACGGTGTTACACGAGTTAAATACAGAGGATGTAAATATTATTACCGTTGAAGATCCGGTGGAGGCAAATATCAATGGTATCAATCAGGTTCAGGTAAATCCTAAGGCTGACCTTACCTTTGCCAACGCTCTGCGCTCTATTTTGCGACAGGATCCGGATATTATCATGATTGGTGAGATTCGTGACGGTGAGACGGCAAAGATTGCGGTACAGGCATCTATCACAGGTCATTTGGTGGTATCCACCCTGCACACCAACAGCACCGCAGGTGCAATTGTTCGTTTGATGGATATGGGAGTGGAAAATTACTTGTTGGCGGATTCCGTCTTTGGTGTTATTGCTCAGCGTCTGGTTCGAACCCTGTGTCCTGAGTGTAAGAAGGAACGACCGGTGAGCGAGCAGGATCGCAAAGACTTGGGAGTAGGTCCTTTTGAGGAAGTCCATTTGTACGAGCCTTGCGGATGTGAGAAGTGTGGTCGTACCGGATACACCGGTCGAGTGGGTGTGTATGAAATTCTTCGTGTCACACCTCGCATCAGGGAGTTGATTCATAATCAGGCATCTGCCGACGAGCTTCGTCGTGTTGCCATTGACGAGGGAATGTTAACCCTGCATCACAATGCAAG
>CAMFYL010000031.1 GCA_946002055.1 uncultured Roseburia sp. | reverse complement strand
GAGTGAATCTCCTTGCCGTTATACTTGAAGTCAAGCTTCACGTGAGTTTCATCATTTGCCATGTTATCATCAATGTCAACGAAGACAAGCTCAAATGGGTCCTTGCACTCTAAGTATTCTTTCTTAAAGGCTTCCATCATCTTCTGTGGTTCAACCTCGCCGCCTTCTTTTTCAGACATATACTGAATCACATCTGCAAACTCTCTCTGCATCTTCTTTGGAAGCTTGTAACCATAAACCGTATCCATAACAAAGGCAACACCGCCCTTACCGGACTGGCTGTTGATGCGAACCACAGGCTCATACTTTCTGCCGATATCAGCCGGGTCAATGGGAAGATATGGTACCTCCCAATATGGATTCTCACGCTCTTGCATTGCGTGAACCCCCTTGTTGATGGCATCCTGATGAGAGCCGGAAAAAGCGGTAAACACCAGCTTACCTGCATACGGATGGCGCATATCCACCTCCATCTTGCAGCATCTCTCATAAACCTCAACGATTTCCTTTACATTTTCAATCTCAAGTTCAGGGTTGATGCCCTGTGAGAACATGTTATATGCAACGGTAAGAATATCAACATTACCGGTTCGCTCTCCATTTCCAAGAAGGGTTCCCTCTACTCGATCTGCACCTGCCAAGAGAGCCAGCTCTGTAATGGCAACACCGGTACCTCTGTCATTGTGTGGATGGATGGATAAGATAATGTTGTCCCTGTCCTCAAAGTGAGTGCTCATCCACTCAATCTGATCTGCGTACACATTGGGTGTATTCATCTCAACGGTAGCCGGCAAGTTAAAGATAATTGGCGCATCGGTGGCGTGATCCCACTCCTTTTGCACTGCAGTACAGATGCGAAGAGCGAAGTCCACCTCTGTTCCCGTAAAGCTCTCTGGGGAATACTCAAGCTGAATATTGCCATCGAAGTCCTTTAAGCGCTCTTTTACCATACGGGTTCCCGCAACGGCGATATCGATAATCTCATCCTGGCTCTTATGAAACACTACATCTCTCTGTAAGGTTGATGTGGAGTTGTAAATGTGCATAACAACGTTCTTGATACCCTGAATGGCTTCGAAGGTGCGATCAATCAACTCTTCTCTACACTGAGTCAGCACCTGCACCTTCACATCATCCGGAATCTTATTCTCTGCCACAAGCTTGCGTAAGAAGTCGTACTCAATCTGAGAAGCTGCCGGAAAACCGATCTCGATTTCCTTAAAGCCAAGCTTTAAGAGAAGCTCGAACATCTCCATCTTCTCGTCTACATTCATAGGCTCGATTAACGCCTGATTACCGTCACGCAAATCTACACTACACCAGATAGGCGCTTTCTCAATCTGCTTATTTGGCCACTGTCTCTGTGGAAACTCTAATACAGGATTTCTCTTATATCTGGAATAATTTAACATTTTATAATACCTTCTTTCCTACTCTTCGAATCCATTCTCAACCAATGCCACCAGAGAATCTAAGGCAACCTGTTCGTCTTCTCCATCACAGACAATCACAATCTCATCTCCCGACTTAATGCATGCCCCCAGCACACTTAAGACGCTCTTGGCATTTGCCTCACAGTTTAGGCCATATCGGAATGTAATCTTGGATGTATACTTCATTGCCTCCTGGCAAAAAATCCCTGCCGGCCGAAGATGTAACCCCGTAGGATTTGTAATCTTAACCTTCTGCTCAACCATGATGTCCTCCTATAACATTGTTCGAGTGATAAATTCTGCTAATTTCTTTGCTTCTGTCTCAATCTGCTGTTGATCTTTTCCTTCAATCATAACACGCACCAAGGGCTCTGTACCTGATGGGCGAATTAAGACCCTTCCCTCTCCAGCAAATTTCTCCTCCAGTTCTTTAACGGCACTGGCAATTTCCGGATACTCCATAAAGCTTTCTTTCTTATGGTTAGGCACCTTGGCATTTACCAGTGCCTGTGGTAGGACTTCCATCACCTGAGCAAGCTCCGATAGAGGCTTACCTGTAGAAACCATAACTTCTAACAGGTGAAGTGCGCTAAGCAGCCCATCTCCTGTTGTATTATCGTCTAAGAAAATCACATGGCCGGATTGTTCTCCGCCGATGTTATATCCATTCTCAAGCATATTTTCAAGAACGTAGCGGTCCCCCACCTTGGTCTTTTCAATATGTAATCCCTGCTCCTCTCCCATCAGAGTGAAGCCCAGGTTAGTCATTACCGTAACAACAACGGTATTCTTCTTTAAGGTGCCCTGAGATTTCATAAAGTTGGCACAGATTGCCATAATCTCATCACCGTCCACCAGCTTACCATTCTCATCAACAGCAAGCATTCTATCGGCATCTCCGTCAAAGGCAAGACCAAGAGCCGCCTTTTCTGCTACCACTCTCGCCTGTAACTCCTGCATATGTGTAGAGCCACAGTTGGCGTTGATATTGGTTCCATCTGGATCTGTATGAATTGCCACCAAATCTGCCCCCAGCTCTGTCAGTGTGGCTACAGACGTCTCGTAAGACGCTCCCTCTGCGCAGTCGATGACAATCTTCATACCGGACAAATCCACCGGCACGGTTTTCTTCATAAAATCAATGTATTCTCTGGCCAAGTCAAAGCGGTACTCAATCTTGCCAATGGCAGAACCCGTTGGCAACTTAATATCCTTCATATCGCCAGCAATCAGGCTTTCTATCTCATCCTCTAAGGAGTCAGAGAGCTTATATCCCTCTCCGTTAAAGAACTTAATCCCATTAAATTCCATTGGATTGTGAGAAGCGGAAATCACAACCCCTGCATCCACCTTATGCTTTCTGGTAAGGTAGGCAATGGCAGGGGTGGGAAGTACGCCTGCAAAAATAGCGTTGGCTCCCACAGAGCATATTCCTGCCATCAACGCACTGGCAAGCATTCCTCCGGAAATTCGTGTATCACATCCCACAATAATGGTAGGCTTGTGAGCCTGCTCCTTCGTAAGAACAAAGGCTCCTGCCTGCCCAAGCTTGGCGGCCAATTCTATGGTCAGTTCTTCGCCTGCAACGCCACGGACACCGTCCGTCCCAAACATTCTACCCATAATAAATCCTCTCTGTTACTTAATTGTTATCTTAACTGTGGCCGGCGATGCCGTATAGGTATCTGCCAACTCTAGATTTAACTGCAATGTGTGCTTACCGGCTCCAAGACCACTGGCATCCACATATCCTGTGATGGTCTTGGCATCCAAAGCATTTAAGTCTTCCTTACTGCCCTTAATCTGTACCGTAACCTTAGCATCATCAAATTCTGCCGCCAATCCATCGGAAAGATTGCGCACGGTAATGTTAGCAGTAGACAGCTCAAAGTTGTGTGTTGTATCCCCGGAAACCTTAATAACAATCTCTGCCTGAGAGCTCTCTCCGGACGCTACCTTTACCCCTTCCGGCAGGTAGGTATTCAAATCTACCGTGGTTGTGGTGCTGCTCTGAATCTGAGACAAGTCAACAACGCTTCCCGGAATGGTAATGGCTGTGATATCGTTAAGCGTCTTCGCATCGCCCATAATGGTCACCTTAGAAGGATTTACGGTAACGCTATCCAGATATAATCCCTCTGCAAGGCTGCCACTGGTAGATACATTTACATCCACCTGCTTTTGTCTGGCAATCTTGACGCTAACCTTCGCCACGTCCTGATCCACCTTAATGCGACTTCTATCCACTTCATTGCCCTTCTCATCCAGGAAATGAAGCACAACATCTTCCAATTCAAAATCATCACCGGCATCGGTGACATCTGCATAGGCAACTACCCGTGTCACCTGACTTAGCACTTCCTGCGGACCAGTTAAAGTCACATTGTTTGGATCTGCTGTTGCAGATTGTACCACGCAACCCTCTGCCAAGTCACCCTTGGTCTCCACAACCACCTCGTGCTTCATCATCATATCATCCCCAACCACAACCTGCAGGTAAAGTCGCTTAGCGGAAATGGTCACACCGGTAGACTGTCCGTTAAAGGTAACCATCACCGGAATGCGGCTGTCATTTTCCAAAAAGTTCATATCTGCCGTGGCTGTAAAGTCAGCACTGGAGAGCTGCTCAATCACAGAACGGCGGGCGGTAACACGAAACTTCACCATATTATTCCCATCCGGGATGGTGTAGTATCGTCCTGCTTCTGTTAAGACCTCCTCGTTAATCACCGTAACCGGTGCAGAAAAGGTTCTGGTCTGATTCGGGTTATCTACATTTACCACAATAAGCCATAGTCCAACAGCAAAAACAGCTGCAAGTATCTTTAGTCCAATGTTGTCGGTAAAGGCTCTTTTGATCTTAAGCTTTATGCTTGGTTTCATCTTTTGCCCTCCTTCCAACAAATGCTTTGCCGTGAGGATTCTCCTCTTCCACCGAGTGTTGCATTTTGCGAAGAATCTCTAATAGCTGCTCATCTGTTAAATTGCGCTTAAGCTGGCCACCCTGTGCCACAGAGACCTGACCTGTCTCTTCCGATACCACAATAATGGTGGCATCACACACCTCACTCATGCCGATAGCGGCCCGATGACGAGTTCCGAGATCCTTGCTAAGAGCCGTGTTCTCAGAAAGGGGCAGGTAGCATGTGGCTGCCACCACCCGATCACCTCTTACAATCACAGCTCCGTCATGCAGCGGCGTGTTCTTCTCGAATATGTTGATTAACAGCTGACGGGATAATACGGAATCCAGGATAATACCTGTTCTCTCACACTCATCCAATCGCACTTCATTCTCGATAACGATCAAAGCCCCTGTTTTAACCGCGCCCATTTCAAAGCTGGCCATAACCAGATCACTAATGGTCTTATCTTCAAATCGACCACTGATACCTTTACCAAATCCCAGGGAAGACAGGAAGGAGAAAATACTCTTTCTTCCCAGATCCTCCAGGGCCTTTCGAAGCTCTGGCTGAAACACTACAATCACCATAATGAGGGCTACGTTAAGAAGCTTCTCTCCTAACCATAATATGGTATTCATCTGCAATATTGCTGCCACAACAAAGAAAACAACAACCACCAACAGGCCTCGAAACAGCATCCAGGCCCTGGTGTTCTTAAACCACATCAAAAGCTGATAGAAAAAGATAGCGATTATGATGATTTCAACAATGTCTGTTCCGTGAATATTTGGCAGATTCAGTCCCAAATAATCATGGAAGAACGCATCTATAGAATTTGCTATAGCACGCATCAAATCACTCCTTTCTCTCAGTAATCTTCTTAACTTCCTTCTCCTGCTCCGCCACATGAACCTTTGGCACAGCAGTTACATAATAGATGTACTCATCGTCTTCATAGATTACCTTCTCCGTACGGTTGTAATCCACACCCTGCACAAAAAAGGTCATAACCACACCCAAAACAAGGGTAACTATGCTTCCAATCACAAGACTTGGAATCCCTCCACGACCCTCAATAAAGAGATGGGTGGCAAGCATTGCCACAAAAGACGCCATCACCGCAGCCATCACCGCAACAAGCCATGCGTATTTTACCTTGCTGGTGCGAATGTAATACGCCAGAATAAACACACCACACATGGTGGCAATGTAAATGTAAAACATAGGACTTGTCAAAAGCTTCGTCTGTATCAGTATCGATGCGTTCATCTCAGAATTTGCCTCCAAAAACAGTGAGGCGTTCTGGGAAACCGTGTGCAAAAAATATGACACAACGGAGCCAAACAATACACTGGGAAGCTCATAGATACCTCCCGATAGACCTGCCGCCATTGGCATCATAAAAGGAATATTCATATGGTAACAAAGAGGTATGGTAAGGAAGTTGTAAGTATCCCTACTCTGAAAATATGCACATACCCCATAGCTTACAACAATAAGAATCAACGCTGCAGCTGCAACATCTGTAGAAAGGGTCATCAGTTGAAGCAGCGTATAAAAGATAACAATCACCGTGGTGCCCTGCATTTGAATGAAGGCACAAATAAAAGCAATGGCTACTGCCACCCACCAGTGACAAAGAATGGGCTGATAACCCAGGCTATTATTTACCATCAGAAGGGCTGCCAGGGAAAGGGCAAAGCG
Organism: uncultured Roseburia sp.; assembly: GCA_946002055.1. Lineage (GTDB taxonomy): Bacteria > Bacillota > Clostridia > Lachnospirales > Lachnospiraceae > Pararoseburia. The sequence continues at coordinate 10,319 of CAMFYL010000031.1, read as the reverse complement.
AAAGGCCCCATTCACCCATCCTTCTTGTTTTGATATCAGTTGTCGAATCCTTGTTCGCAATTCAATTAATGCCGTCATGCTTTAATACCATCCCTCAGGAGTTTTCTGTAATTCTTCCTGTTCATATATCTGCTCTAATATCTGGTACTCCCTGCGCAATACCTTGGCAACCTCTGCGCTTTCGTCATATCTCTTAGCGTATCTCTTCTTGACACTCCTAAGATAGAAATACATGTAGATAACATAGCACAATAAACCCAGCACCAGACATAGCACAATGCCAAACAAGTGCAAGTTGGTAAGCAGGGTGGAGAATAAGGCTCCAATCACCCCTAAGTACAAAATGCCATATACAATGGTTCCCAGAAACACGTTACAAATGACGCAGATTTCTACATAATCTCTCTTGCGATATTTCAGCACCGGAGCAATCTTCCTGCCCTCTTTGCGCTCGTATATCGCCATCTTGGTCATTTGTTTCACACGTTCTTCCGAAAGCATAGTGCACCACCTTTGCATAGTTATTATTCATTTTAGCACACTTGTTTTTTGAAAGCAAACAAAGAGCAGATGGACTGTTTTCCATCTGCTCACACTTATGATAACTCCTTTTCACTAAACTCAAGGGCGGATGCAACCACTGCATCCATGTCGTAGTATTTGTATTCCCCAAGACGTCCGCCGAATTTCACCTTTGTCTCCCTATCCGCCATATCCTTATACTGCTGATAGAGGGCGCTGTTTGCCTCATCATTTACCGGATAATATGGTTCGTCCCCCTGCTTCCATTCCCAGCTATACTCCTTGCTTATGATGGTTTTGGGAATCTCCCTTCCCTCTTCATCCTTGCCGAACTCAAACCACTTGTGCTCGATGATTCTGGTATATGGGGTCTCTCTGTCGGTATAGTTTACCGCTGCATTTCCCTGGAAATTTGCCATATCAAGAATCTCTGTCTCAAAGCGCACAGAGCGATACTCTAAGCATCCCAATTTGTAGTCATAAAAGCCGTCAATGGGACCGGTGTATATCACCTTATCTGCCATGGCATCCCACTTGTGCCGATCTTCTAGATAGTTGGCGTTAAGCTCTATATCGATGCCGGCAAGCATATTGGCAACCATCTTGGTGTAGCCTCCCACAGGAATCCCCTGATACAGGGCATTAAAGTAGTTGTTGTCAAAGGTAAATCGAACAGGAAGTCGCTTGATAATAAAGGCTGGTAGGTCTTTACAGTCTCTGCCCCACTGCTTCTCTGTATAGCCCTTGATCAGCTTTTCAAAGATATCTCTACCCACAAGGGAGATGGCCTGCTCCTCCAGATTCTTAGGATCGGTAATGCCCGCCTGTTGCTTTTGCTCCTCAATCTTGGCCGCTGCCTCTTCCGGCGTGGTCACCCCCCACATCTGATTGAAGGTGTACATATTAAAGGGAAGGGAATAAAGCTCTCCTTTATAGTTGGCCACAGGACTGTTGGTAAAGCGGTTAAAAGTGGCAAATCGCTGCAGATACTCCCACACATTATGGTTGTTGGTATGGAAGATATGTGCCCCATACTCATGGACGTGAATCTTCCCCACCTCTTTCGTATAGACATTACCTGCAATGTGATCTCTCTTGTCAATGACAAGCACTGTTTTTCCCGCCTCTTTGGCCTGTTGCGCAAAAGTGGCGCCAAACAAGCCGGCGCCAACCACTAAATAATCATATTTCATAATATACCTCAAACGTATTACTTCAAGAAACGCATCTTGTCGCTGTCTCTCTGCTTCTTGTTGGCATTGGGGTCCACCAAAGGCTTGGCAGGTGTGATGGATCTGCGAAGGCTGTCAGACATATTCTTCTTGCAAGCCTCACAATAACGTCCCGTACGAATAGAGGCGCCACAAGCCTCACACTCAATCCCAACTGGAGAATCCTTGGAAAATTCCAATCTCTCCTCACGAATCCACTGGCGAATCTGCTGCACAGATACATCGTTATCCTCAGAAACCATCTGAATGGTTGCCCCCGGATTATCTCTTACATATTCCTTTACCTGGGCAAACTTGTCTTCCAACTCCCCCTTGCACTTTGGACAAAGTGGAATCCCTCCCAAGTAGTTAAACATTCTTCCGCATGTTTTGCAATTACGTACCTCCATAGTTTACTTCCTCCTACGTCGCTTATTCTCTGCCCTCACCAATACATACGCTAAGACCATACACCTCCTGGATTCCACCATCAAGAAGTACTTTGCTCACAGCATCCATGGTGCTACCTGTGGTGTATATGTCATCAATTAACAGAATTTTCTTTAATTTTACCTCACTTTTTCTGATTTTAAAAGCATTTTTCAAATTATTTTTTCTTTCTACATCGTTCAGTTCTTTTTGGGGTGTGGAATTCTTTACCCGATAAACCAGATTTGAATAGCTGGGTAATTTTGCATACTTCGACAATTCCTTTGCCAGTATGGCTGCCTGGTTGTATCCACGCCTTCTTTGTTTCGGCAGATACATAGGAATTGGTATGATGGCTTGTATGTGATTTTGTATCATCCAATCCTTATATTTGTCATAGATTTCCCGGGACAGAATTTTTGCGTAGCACCGACGATTGGCGTATTTCAGCCGATACATGGCCTCTTTCATGGGACCACGGTACACAAAGACCGCCTTATTTTGCACGAAATAGTGGTGCTTTTTCTTGCAGTCGTAGCAGTATTCTTCCTGAGAATGTTGTATGGGTTTTCCGCATTTGATGCAGCTGGGCTCTGTCACCCGAATAATTTGCTGTTCACATTTTCCACAAAAACCTGTGGTAACGTCTTTCTGATAAAGTATTTCATCGCATCCCGGACAGCGGGTAGGATAAAGCATTTCCCGAAAAAATGTCATTGACTTTCTTACTCCTTGTCATTAAAATTTATGTTGTTTCTTTATGATTAATTGGAGGAATTTCTATGAATCGATATAAAAGACCGCTGGCTTTGGGCTTGGCATCGGTAATGATGTTATCCCTTGTGGCCTGTGGAAAGGATAAAAACGTGGAGTACGATCCTCTTCCGGAAGAGGACGCCACCATTTACAATGTCTGCATTACAAAGGATGAAGACAACGACTACTATGACAACATCACAAAAGGTATTACAGATGCCATGGAGGATTTGTTTGGCCAGGGGCATGTGAAGGTTTCTGACTCCATTAATGGGGAAACCCAGCTGATTTTTGCAGTGGGACCGGAAAGCGTGACAAACGCCACAAACACCACACAGGAGACGCCCATTGTGGGAGCCGGTGTCATGGATTACCAGCATTTGCTTCACATTACTGCAGGTGTTGGAGACAAGTGGAATCACAAAACCGGAACCAATTTAACCGGTGTGGCATCTGATCCGGATATGGCAGCGCAGCTATCTCTTATTATCGAGAGTACGCCGGAGCTTAAGTCCGTAGGTCTTTTGTACACACCAGACGACAGCGATGCTCTATTCCAGCTGGAAACCTTAGAAAAATATATGAATCAGGCAGGTATTCCCTGGAAGGAATATGCTTTGCCGGTTGAGGCGCCTTTGGGGTCAGGGAATGAATCGGCCGCATCTGATTCGGACGCTTCCGGTTCCACTGACGGCAAGCCGGAATCAGGTGAATCCGACGCTACGGCTGTCAAGAAGCCGGCACCTATGGTGATTGAAAACACAAAATACGTTGCACCTTCTGTAACAGAAGGCAGTGGCAATAACGTTGAAATCTTTGGTGAGGGCAATTTGATTGACGGTATCATTGCTCCTAACAGCGCTCACGCACCCAAGACATCACAGTTCTGGACAGAGGACTTGTCTGCGGCAAACACAGAACCCCTTTCAGAGGATGCTTCCTTGGATGAGATTATCACTTATGCGTCAGCAGAGTGCAGCGCACTGTTCATACCAACAGGAAGTTACTTGGGCAATCGCTTAGATGACATTGTTTCCATTGCCACAGATGCCGGGGTATCCACCATCAGCGGTGACGGTTCTCTGGGGGAGAAAACCCTTACCAGTTCTTATATGGATCCTTACGCACTGGGATATTCCGCCGGCAAAAAGGCATACCGTATCTTAGTAAATGGGGATGAACCTGGTGAACTAAAGATCACATCACCAGATGTAGATATTATAAAGCTCTACAATAAAGATATTGCCGAGAAACTAGGCATCACCTTCCCGAAATCCTTCCAGGAAATTTCGGAATTCAAAGAAACCTATGTCATCGGTTCCTCTACAAACAGAATAACAGAGGAAGAGGAATAAGTAAATATCAAACGGTCGATGCATCAACATCGACCGTTTTTTATCTCTCGTTATATATTGAACTACTGATTTATGGGATTGGGAACCCTTCATCCGGAACCATCGGTGCAAAGTAACCCTTTATGCAATTTGGATTACATACACAGAGTTGAATATGCGTTTTCTCAAGGAATTGCCCACCTGGATATACTGCTTCGCCTTCTGTAAAAACACCTCGTACGGAATCAAAATCTGTTCCAAACTTCGTCTTACGAAAATCATGAATCTGTTGTATTACTGCACAATCCAAATCCCGCAACAAAACATCCTTTGTCTTGCTGGACGGTCTATTTTTAGGCAATTCGTTTCCAACAATCTCACACCTTATTTTCAGGAGCTCATAGCCTTGTTTTAATATTGACGCACTGGCACTATCAGTAAGATTTAGGCAATACCCCAAATCGATAACTGCTCCTATTACGGCAGCGTCGTCTTTATATCGATTACGAGCCCACTCATACGCTCTTTGGTAGTTCTGCTCCCAAAAATATATTCCGTTCCCTAACCAATCATATTCATTCGAACTTGCTTTTAATGGTTGCCCATCCACTATAACTTTCTGGAAAGTTTTATATTCACAACCATGAAATCCTATTACCAAATTGGGTAACTTTCTATACATCCGCTCTTATTCCCATGATACAATCTTTTTTCTTGTGTTCCCGTTTCTCGTAACAACTCCAGTTCTTTTTAACGCTTCAAGAGCTTCCTCTCTACATTCCGCTTCTCCATTACGCTTTCGCATACTCTTAAGCTCTTTAACGTATTTTTCCATCTCATTTGCAAATTTGTATTCTTCTTTTTTTAATATTGTGGCTGTCGTCATTACATCAACCCCTTTTCTTTTCATTGCACATCCCCTTTTTTAAGAGATTGTACAACTCTCGTGTGTCAAAAAAAGTCGTCATTCGTTTCTACAACCAAATCTTACCACGAAATATATATAGATTCAACTAGGTAGTATACGAACATCTCAAATATCCCTCTGCTCAATAAGTCGTTCTCGCAATCCGGAGTATCGTTTCTGTTGCTCCGTGTTGTCAATCATCTGATAGAAGGTATTCTCGTCTCCTACAATAGTCATACACTTTCTTGCTCTGGTGATGGCAGTGTAGAGAAGATTTCGGTTCATAAGCATTCTTGGTCCGGGAAGTAATGGTATTACAACTGCCGGATACTCACTCCCCTGAGATTTATGAATCGTAATAGCGTAAGCCAATTCCAATTCACTTAGTCCCTCGAAGGGATATTCCACCGTCTTATTCTCATCATACAAAACCGTTACACGTTTGGTGTAAGTATTAATCTCCTTGATAATTCCCACATCGCCGTTGAAGACGCCAAGGCCCTTATCAATGGGAATACCGTACTTGCTGCGAATCTCCCACTCCAGCTGATAGTTGTTGTGGATGTGCATCACCTTATCACCTTCGCGGAACAATCGCTCTCCGGACTGGTACTCCTTCTTGGATGGGCTGGCAGGGTTTAAGTATTGCTGAAGAATGACATTTAATCGCTCCACTCCAAGCAATCCCTTTCTGGTAGGCGTTAAAACCTGGATATCATAACTGCTGGCCCCAACATACTTAGGAAGCTTCTGCTGAACCAGCTGCAACACCACACTGATAATCACATCCGCCTGATATCGTTTTAAGAGGAAGAAATCCTCGCTCTTGTTATCGATGGAAACGTGCTCTCCTCTGTGAATCTTGTGAGCATTTATAACAATGTCACTCTGTCCCGACTGGCGGAAAATCTTCTGCAATGTTACCGTAGGAAAACAGTTGGATGCCAATAAATCACGGAGTACATTTCCCGGACCAACGGATGGAAGTTGATTCTCGTCACCTACAAGAATCAGTCTGGTGCCATCAGCAATTCCTTTGAGAAGTGCATAAAACAAGGTAATATCTACCATAGACATCTCATCGATAATGACAACATCTGCCTCCAGGGGATTCATTTCATTTCGCTCAAACATACCGTTCCCCCGGTCATCTCCTTCTGTCATAGCTCCGCGAACCTCAAGAAGGCGATGAATGGTTTTCGCCTCATAGCCTGTGGCCTCACTCATACGCTTTGCCGCGCGACCTGTTGGTGCCGCCAACAAAACGTCATATCCCTCTGACACAAAGTAGTTGATAATACTTCGGATGGTTGTTGTTTTACCGGTACCAGGGCCACCAGTTAAGAGAAACAATCCGTGAGTTGCCGCCATGCGAATGGCCTCCGTCTGCCACTCATCCAGCTCCACCTGTTCTTCCTTTTCAATGCGTGCAATGCCCTGGGTGATGTGGGCAGGAAGCTCCTCGTATACCACATTTAATTCATGCAGCATCCCTGCCACATTCTGCTCCATACGATAAAAACTCTTGGAATAAACCTGATCCCCCTTGATCACCACTTTCTTATCCATGGCAAGGTTTGTAATATGAAGATCAATAGCATCCTCAGGTACCTGAAGAAGGTCCTGAGCTACACGAATCAGCTCTGTTCTAGGCAGATAAGTGTGTCCCCATGCAACACCTTGTGTTAGGGTATAAAGAATTCCGCTCTGAATGCGAAAGTCAGAATCCGTGCGAATGCCTACCTTGCCGGCAATCTCATCTGCAATCTTAAATCCCACCCCAGTCACTTCCTCAGCCATGCGGTAAGGATTCTGCTGAATGATCTGATAGATCTGACTCTGATAGGTATTGTAAATACGCACCGCCAGGTTGGTGGAGAGACCGTATTTTCCAAGAAACATAATGGCATCTCGTAGGTCCTTTTTCTCTGTCATCTGGTTGGAAATCTCCATAGCCATACGCTCGCTGATACCCTTTACCTCTGCCAGCCTCTCCGGCTCCTGTTCCATAATGCGAAAGGTATCTGCTTGAAAGCGGCGAACAATCCGAGCTGCCAAGGTCGGGCCCACGCCCTTTACCGCATCAGAAGCCAAATAACGTTCTATGGCAACCACATCCTCCGGAGGCTTCACCTCGTAGGAATGAGCCTTAAACTGCTCTCCGTAAGTAGGGTGTGAAATATACTCCCCTCTAAGCAAAAGAATCTCCCCCTCATCAATTACAGGGAAGATTCCGACACATGTGATTTCGTCCTCATCACTTATGAAATTAAACACGGTATAACCGTTATCTGCGTTGCGGAATATGACATGTTCCACATAGCCTTGTATTTCTTCCATCACTCAATCCCGTAGTTGCGCTTCATCTGTGCAACCAAATCTTCTGTCATTGTGCCACCATATTTGCTCACCATATCACCGGCCAATTGCTGGATGGTGGCATCCATATATAAATCTTTGTACTGATTCATGGTTGCATCACCGTCTTCGTCATCATCGGAAGTCATAGTTTCCTTCATCTGCTTGATGACCTGCTCCACAAAGTAAGCCTCGAAGGACTCAACCGCCTCTCTTACATCCTCTTCTGTGGATTCTGAGGACAATCCTGCAAGTGCGCCTGTAGCCTTATCGGCTCTATTGGCATTCTTGGCATTGGTGGTCATAGTATCATAATATGCATTTAACCCATCAACGGAAAAACTCATAGCCTACCTCCTATCGCTTCAGGTTGTTGGCCTGCTCTAGCATAGTATCTGATGTAGTGATTGCCTTAGAGTTTAACTCGTAAGCTCTCTGAGCAACGATTAAGTTCACCATTTCATCAGCAACATTAACGTTAGATGCCTCTAAGTATCCCTGGGCAATAACGCTTCGTTTCAAACCAGGTGTATTGTTCTCAGCCATAGCAACACCTGATGCGTCTGTCTGTTGGAAGAGGCTATCTCCCGTCTTCTCCAGACCCTTGGCGTTGTTGAACTGATACAGCGCAACGAACTGGCCTGTTGGCACATATGTACCTTCCGGCGTCTTGTACGCAACTGCTCCATCGGAGCCAAAGGATACGGTGTCTCCGGATGCGCCCTCTGGCAACATAATTGGATTACCGTTGTAATCAAGCACTTCCTGTCCCTTAGAGGTAGCAAGTACGCGATTATTGTTAATATCCAGAGCCCATGTGAAGTCACCACTTCTTGTGAAATAGTCCTCTCCATCCTCGCCCCGAACTCGGAAGAAGCCTTCTCCCGAAATGCAAAGTGCGGTAGGGCTCTCATTAGCCTGCATCGTTCCCTGGGTGAAATCAGTGTTGGTAGAGGCCACACGTGCACCCAAGCCCACCTGTGCTGTGGTTGGCTTTGGATCACCATTTGCCGTGGTACTCTCTGAACGAAGTGTTTGATACAGTAAAGATTTGAACTGTGTTGACTGGGACTTGTATCCCACGGTATTGACGTTAGCGATATTATTCGCGATAGTATCTACGTTTGTCTGCTGGGCTTTCATTCCGGAAGCGCCAGTCCACAATGCTCTCATCATAATGGATGCATCTCCTTCCTATGTCTCATTATACTCGTCCAACGCTGTTCACTGCTTTATCCAGTGTAGAATCCTCGGTCTGGATGACCTTCTGTCCAGCCTCGTAGGCACGGGCAACGGTAATCATCTGTACCATCTCATCTATCACGTTGACATTAGAAGCTTCGAGGCATCCTTGCTCTATAGAAGCATCAGAGGCAACAATCTGTCCTCCCTCCACAAGGTCGTAAAGATTCTCGCCATATTTTGAAATGTAATTGTAATCTGCTACATCCACAACACCAATCTGTCCTACAATCTGCTCGTTCTGGAAAATATAACCCTGCTGGTTAATGGAAAATTCCTGATTAGGATTAACGCGGACAAAATTAGCCAAGTTGTTATCAGAGTTCATGGCTCCATTCTGGTCCAAAAGATAATCCCCATCACTGGTTCTAAAGTAACCCTGATTGTCTACTGTGAATGCTCCATCCCTGGTATATTTGATAGAAGTTGCACCGTCCTTGCCGGTAAAGGAAATGGCAAAGAAGCCATTGCCGGAAATGGCAAGATCCGCCGGGTTGTCTGTCAGCTGGTAGCTTCCCTGATCCCAGTTGGTGTATGTCTCACCAACCTTGACACCTAGGCTGATGGCACCAATACGCTGGGGCAAACGACCCGTTGAGGTGTCCTTAATCTTAATGGCCAACTCATGGTCAAAGGATTGATTTACCATGCCTTCCTTCTTATAGCCGGTGGTTGCAGCATTGGCAAGGTTGTTGGCAACAACATCCATGCGCTTCTGTTCATTTACCATACCGGTATAGCCTGTGTATAATCCTTTAACCATTGTGTGTCTCCTTCAAACGATGTACTTCTAACACTGTGTATATCGGTAAAACCTTGTTTATTCTTTAGTCTTCTGTTGCCTCTCCTGAGAGGAATTCTACGAATTTACCGGTACCGATAGCAACACAAGTAGTTGCCTCTTCGGCAGTCATAGTGTTAATGCCTGTGCGGTCCTCAATCAATTCCTCAAGGCCTCTGAGAAGTGCGCCACCACCTGTTAAGACAATACCACGGTCAGCCACATCGGCAGCCAACTCAGGTGGAGTTTTCTCAAGTACGGAGTGGATAGCTTCCACAATCTGTAAGGTTGGCTCACGCAAAGCCTCCTCTGTCTCTTCTGATGTAACCTGAATCGTCTTAGGCAAACCGGTAACCAAGTTACGTCCACGTACATCCATAGTCTCTGGGGATGCCAGTGGATAACAGGTACCTATCTTAATCTTAATGTCTTCTGCGGTACGTTCACCAATCAAAAGATTGTGCTTCTTACGCATATAACGAACGATGGCTTCGTCGAAGTCATCACCGGCAATCTTAATGGAAGTGCTCACAACAGAGCCCCCCAAAGAGATGACAGCAATATCTGCTGTACCACCACCGATATCTACAATCATATTACCGCATGGTCTGGAGATGTCGATACCTGCACCGATTGCTGCTGCGATTGGTTCCTCAATAATAGAAACCTCTCTGGCACCGGCTGCGTATGTTGCATCTTCTACAGCACGCTTTTCAACCTCTGTTGCTCCACTAGGGATACATACACTGATACGAGGCTTGCGGTAGCTCTTCTTGCCC
>CAMFYL010000030.1 GCA_946002055.1 uncultured Roseburia sp. | reverse complement strand
CCTTCATCAGATCCTCCGGGGACGAAAAAAGACCATTGCTCTGTCGATAGTCGATTATCGCTTGTGCCCTGGTCTTACCAATGCCGGAAAGCATCATAAGCTCCTCCAAGGTGGCGGTGTTGATATTTACCCTATCATCACCCTCTTTCGCCACCATCTGAGCGTTTGCTTCCTCCTCTGTATTGACGTGAATCATTTCACCATCTGTCAAAACTCTCGCTTGGTTGAAGTCCTTCACACAGGCATCATCTGTCAATCCCCCAGCCTTCTCAATGGCCTGATATACCCGACTCCCCTCAGGAAGCTGGTAAACTCCAGGCTTCTTCACCGCCCCACTTACCTGCACAAAACAATCACCTGTATCCTGCGGTTCTGCCATCTCCTCCCCGTCAGACTCCCCCTGACGGATTTCTTGAGACTCCTGCTGCTGTAAATAGGACCTTTTGCACCCTAAAAGGCTGGTGGTTACTAATGCAACAATCACACATAGTGCTAAATATTTATTTTTCTTCATATTATCCTTCTATGGTTATTTCGGAAGGAAATCTTATGCTATGTGAAATATTTTATCGAAACTTCATTTTCATTACAAGAGTTTTACAAAATTATTTCATTTTATTTCATTTTGTTAAACACATCTCGAAGTATTGCTGCCATGGCATCAATATCTTCCTTCTCAATCACAAGTGGTGGCAGGAAACGAAGGACATTTCCCCCTGCTGATAACACCACAAGACCTGCATCCAGTGCCTTCTTTACCACGTCACCAACCGGAATGGATAATACCAGTCCCTGCATAAAGCCCATACCTCTGCGTCCTTCCACAAAATCATAGGAAGAGGCCACCTCATCCAAAACCTCCTCCAGGTAGCTGGATAAGCTTTCCACGTGTTCCGGAATCTTGCGCTCTTCCATCATATGAATGGTGGTGTTTACTGCCGCACAAACCAATGGATTACCACCATAGGTTGTTCCGTGATCCCCCGGTACTAAGGAAGAAGCCGCCACCTTATCTGTCAATAGGAAGGCTCCCACCGGAACACCTGCGCCAAGTGCCTTAGCACTTGTCATAATATCCGGCTTTACTCCGTACTTTTGCCAAGCAAACATGGCACCGCTTCGCCCCATGCCGCACTGAATCTCATCTAAAATCAGGAGAATATCCTGCTCATCACAAAGCTTACGGACACCTTTCAGAAAAGTTTCCTCTGCCGGATACAAGCCACCCTCCCCTTGAATGGTCTCCATCACAATGGCACAGGTCTTATCTGTAATTTGTTCTTTCACGCTGTTTAAATCGTTAAAGGTAGCAAAGCGCACACCATCCATCAGTGGAAGAAACGGACTTCTGTAATGCTCTGTTCCTGTCACCGACAAGGAGCCCACGGTACGACCATGGAAGGAATGCTCCATTGCAATAATCTCGTGTCCCGCAAACCCATCACGAAGGAAGGCATATTTCTTTGCTGTCTTAATGGCACCTTCAATGGCCTCAGCGCCACTGTTTGTAAAGAATACCTTATCCATGCCGGACACTTTACATACCTGCTCTGCCGCCGCAATCATTGGCTCATGGTAGTAAAGATTCGACGTATGTGTTAATTTATCAATCTGTGCCTTTAAGGCATCCCCATACTCTTTGTCCCCGTAACCGAAGGCCATCACCCCAATACCTGAGGCAAAATCCAAATATTCTTTGCCGTCCACATCGTATAAATGTACCCCTTCTCCCCTGTCAAATACCACCGGAAAACGGTTGTATACATGAAACAGATTCTCTTCTGCTCCCTGGATTAATTCCTTACTTTTCATCAAAAAACCTCATCTCCTTGTCATCTAAAATTGCAGTACCAATTCCTCTGTTGGTAAAGATTTCCAACAGGAGACAATGTGCAATTCGTCCATCTAAGATATGAACTCTGGAAACCCCATTTTCTATGGCTTCCATACAGTTATTCAGCTTAGGCAGCATGCCTCCGCCAATATATCCATCCTCGATCAGCTTCTTTGCCTCGGAAAGCGTTAACTCAGAAATCAAGGTGGTGGAATCTGATGGGTCCTTGTAAACCCCCTCGATGTCCGTAAGAAAAGCCAGCTTTTCTGCTTCCACCGCCTGAGCAATGGCACATGCCGCGTCATCTGCATTAATATTATATGTATTGAACTCATCATCCAATCCAATTGGGCAAATGATTGGCAAGAAATCTCTCTCTAACATATCCATCAAAATCTTCGGATTTACACTGGTAATCTCCCCAACAAAACCGATGTCTTCTCCGTTAGAGTATTTCTTCTTTACCTTGAGAAGTCCTCCATCTTTTCCGCTGATACCAATGGCGTTGACTCCAAGCTGTTCCACCATCTGCACTAAGGACTTGTTCACCTTATTTAAAACCATCTCAGCGATTTCCATGGTAGCTTCATCGGTCTTTCTAAGTCCGTTTACAAACTCCGGTTCCATTCCCGTCTTTTCCACCCAACGGCTAATCTCCTTGCCACCGCCGTGAACAATGATGGGCTTAAATCCTACCAGTTTCAGCAGTGTCACGTCTTGAATCACCTGACGCTTCAGTTCCTCATCAATCATGGCACTTCCGCCGTATTTTACCACGATAATCTTGCGATTAAATCGCTGAATGTAAGGGAGAGCCTCAATTAAGACCTCTGCTTTTGCCATTATTTCTTTCATGTTCTTATCTTCCATACTATCGCCTCTTTCTAGGTTATCGTTTCTTACGATCTATAATCTGCATTGATGGTTACATACTCGTGGGTCAAATCACAGCCCCAGGCGGTGGCCTTGGCATCTCCCTGCTTCATATCACAGGTAGCTGTCACCGCATCGGCAGACAGAATTTTGGTAGCCTCCTCCTCGGAATAAGCAAGGGCAACACCGTTTTCTACAATCTTTAGCTTGCCGTTTTTGCTCTCGAAATACAAATCCACCTTCTCCGGATCAAATTCCACACCAGAATACCCAAGCGCACAAAGAATTCTTCCCCAGTTGGCATCGTGTCCATAAATAGCTGCCTTGGTAAGGCTTGATGTAACAACAGACTTGGAAAGCTTCACTGCCTCTTCCTTTGTCTTAGCTCCTAATACCTTTACCTCAAAGAGTGCCGTGGCCCCTTCGCCATCCCCTGCCATCATCTTGGCCAAGGACTCATTTACCATAAACAAAGCCTCTACAAATTTGTCGTATGCCTCACCCTTTTCGCATATTTCGTCATTTTCTGCCATTCCATTTGCAAGAACAAGGCAGGTGTCGTTTGTGGATGTATCACCATCCACCGAAATCATATTGTATGTATCCCCTACCACCTCACTTAATGCCTCCTGCAAAAGCTCCTTTGAAATTGCAGCGTCTGTAGTAATGAATGCCAGCATGGTGCACATATTTGGATGAATCATACCACTTCCCTTACTCATTCCGCCGATGGTTACTTCCTTATCTCCAATGGTAAAGGTGACTGCCGCTTCCTTCTTGTGGGTATCCGTTGTCATAATGGCTTTGGCTGCCGCCTCCCCTGCTTCTAGCATTGCAGAAAGATTTGGAACCATGGTCTTGATACCTGACGAGAGTTTCTCCATAGGAAGCTGCATTCCAATGACACCGGTGGATGCCACAAGCACTGCGTCCTGTGGAATCTGAAGTGCTTCTGATGCGCACTGTGCTGTGAGTCTGCAGTACTCCATTCCCTCTTGCCCTGTGCAGGCATTTGCAATTCCTGCATTTACAACCACTACCTGAGCAAATGGACTCTTGGCAACAATCTGCTGATCCCATTTCACAGGAGCTGCCTTTACCACATTTTTGGTAAAGGTTCCCGCCACCTTACATGGCTTCTCGCTGAAAATAAGCGCCATATCATCTCTGTCTTTATACTTAATTCCGGCTGCCGTATTGGCTGCCTGAAATCCCTTTGCCGCTGTTACGCCACCTTCGATTACCTTCATAGCTTCCTCCTTTATTTGTTAAACCGCGTAATGTTTTCCTCGTTCAAGACAAAATCATAAGTATTCAAATCATCTCGTAAGGTCCAGCCCTCTTCATTCCAGAAAAAGTTGCCCAGGGCATTGTCCTTAAATGCCACAAGATTTACCTTACTGATTTGTTCCTCCTGCAATCGTCGCATACACTCTGTCACCATACGCTTTCCAATACCGTGCTTGCGGTAGTCCTCCTGCACACAAACGTGATACAGACATCCCCGTCTGCCATCGTGACCACATAAAATGGAGCCAACCACACGCTCTTTATCTAATGCCACAACACTGGTGTTGGGATTGCGCTTCAGGAATCTAAGAACCCCTTCCTTAGAATCGTCAATACTTCTCATACCAAATCCGTGGATCTGTAGCCAAAGCTCATATACCGCCTCGTAGTCCCCTTCTTCCATCGTCCGAATTAAAATCTCTGCCAATTGCTTCTCCTCATTTCTCCCTTTGTATTATGGGAACATAGGAACAAGATCCAGTCCTTCCTTCTCATCAAATCCAAAGAGAATATTCATATTTTGTACTGCCTGTCCGGCAGCTCCCTTTACAATGTTATCCAAAGCTCCCATCATAACCACACGGTGGGTTCTCTCATCTATGATAAAGTTTACATCCACGTAGTTGCTTCCCTCAACCCACTTAGTTTCAGGGCAAACACCCGGATCCAACAGGCGGACAAATTTCTCATCCTTATAGTATTTATCATAAGCTGCCCGAAGCATTTCTTCTGATGGATAATCCAGCGTGCCATCCGGATAGGTAACCTTCTTTAATGTGGCATATTCCGTAGCCAAAATACCTCGATTCATAGGTACCAGGTGAGGTGTGAAATTGATTAAAATTTCCTGACCGGCTGCATATCCTAACTGCTCCTCAATCTCCGGTGTATGTCTGTGGGTGGTAACACCATATGCCTTGATGTTTTCGTTGACTTCACAGAATAAATTGGGAAGCTTTGCCCCACGCCCTGCTCCGGAAGTACCTGACTTGGCATCTACAATCAAAGTATTAACATCAATCAAGCCTTCCTTCACCAAAGGATACGCTGTAAGAATGGAACAGGTGGTATAGCATCCCGGGTTAGCAACCAGACGACATCCTTGCATCTTCTCTCTATTAATCTCGCAAAGACCATATACCGCCTCCTCAATAAACTGTGGGCTCTGATGCTTGATGCCATACCACTTCTCATAGGTAGCCACATCCTTAATACGATAGTCTGCACTTAAATCGATGACCTTGGTCTTCTCTAAAATCTCCTCTGTCAAAACAGATGCCAAATATCCCTGGGGTGTTGCGGTAAAAATAACATCCACCTCTTCTGCAAGCTTGGGCAAATTATCATCTAAGCATTTGTCATCCACAAGCTGAAACATATTATGGTAAACATCTGCAAACTTCTGATCCACATAACTGCGGGAGCCGTACCACACGACTTCTACCTCTTTATGTCCATAAAGCAATCGGACAAGTTCTGCTCCCGCATATCCGGTTGCTCCGATGATTCCTGCCTTAATCATAACGCATACCTCTTTTCAAAAATGTAAATTCATTAGCTTCGATTTCTAGTTTAGTACACTTTTCATATGAAGTAAAGAAGTTTTTAGAATTTTTATAAATTATTCTTGCATATTTATGCAATCATACCTTTGGTTTTATGGAGTGTTTGTTTATTTATACATATTTTTTGCATATTTTCTCTTGCATCCCGGAAAGATATATTGTATAGTATGTGTATCGAGAATTTAAGCGAACAAATTTTACATAATGATAGGAGGATACATATTATGAATGAAAAGGTAGTATTAGCTTATTCCGGTGGTCTTGATACCACAGCAATTATCCCTTGGTTAAAGGAAACATACGGCTACGATGTTATCTGCTGCTGTATCGACTGCGGTCAGGGGGAGGAGTTGGACGGTCTTGAGGAACGTGCAAAGTTATCCGGTGCAACAAAGCTTTATATAGAAGATATTACGGATGAGTTCTGTGATGACTACATTATTCCTTGCGTTCAGGCTGGGGCTGTTTACGAGCACAAGTATTTGCTTGGAACATCTATGGCACGTCCCGGTATCGCTAAGAAATTAGTTGAGGTTGCCAGAAAGGAAAATGCCGTTGCCATTTGCCACGGCGCTACCGGCAAGGGAAATGATCAGATTCGTTTCGAGCTTGGTATTAAGGCATTGGCTCCGGATATTAAGGTAATTGCTCCATGGCGTGATGATCGTTGGGGTATGGATTCCAGAGAGGCAGAAATCGAGTACTGCCACGCTCACGGCATTGATCTTCCATTCGGAACAGATCAGTCATACAGCCGTGACCGAAACTTATGGCATATCAGCCATGAGGGATTGGAGCTGGAAGATCCATCCTTGGCTCCAAACTATGATCATATGTTGGTTCTTGGCGTGACACCTGAAAAAGCTCCTGACGAACCGGAAGAAGTTTCCATCACCTTCGAGAAGGGTGTTCCAAAGTCTGTCAATGGCGTTGAAATGAAAACTTCAGATATCATCCGTGAGTTAAACCGTCTCGGTGGCAAGCACGGTATTGGTATTGTAGATATTGTAGAAAACCGTGTGGTTGGTATGAAATCCAGAGGTGTTTATGAGACTCCGGGTGGAACCATTCTTATGGAAGCACATGATCAGCTGGAGGAACTGGTTCTTGACCGTGACACTATGGAGGTCAAGAAAAACCTAGGAAGCAAGCTTGCTCAGGTGGTATACGAGGGAAAATGGTTTACACCACTTCGTGAAGCATTATCAGCCTTCGTTACCTCTACACAGGAATATGTAACCGGTGAAGTAAAGTTCCGTCTCTACAAGGGCAACATCATTAAGGCCGGTACTACTTCTCCATACTCACTTTACAGTGAGACCTTAGCATCCTTTACCACAGGTGATATGTATGACCACCACGATGCAGAAGGATTTATCACCCTGTTTGGTCTTCCACTTCAGGTTCGCGCCATGAAGATTAATGAGTTAGAAAACAAAAACAACAAGTAATACATCTGATTTCCACAAAAAATGCACCGCGTAAAAGCGGTGCATTTTCTTCTTACAATAATTCCCGAATCATCTTTGCGTCAAAGACAACTCTCTCCTTGTGTTCTGCTTCAATCTGATACAACGTGTTGGCTGCAATATGTTCTGCTGCCTGCTCAATATCTCTGATACCTGATGTATTTTTATAAATATCCATAAGAGCATCCATGCCATCCTCTAAAATGGTACACTCTTCCGGCTGTAATCCAATTTTTTCCAACACCTTTGGCATTGCAAAATCGGTAAAGATCACCTTCTTCTCATCCACGGTATAATCCGGAAGCTCGATACAGGCAAATCGCGACATCAGTGGTGCACTGATTTCACTCTTATCATTTGCCGTTGCAATGGGATAAACACCTGTGGTTGGGATGTTACACTCAATATAATTATCCGTAAATCCAAGGTTATCCAGCAGCGTTAACAATACATCCGCCGGATTGCCATTTCCTTTGCCTGAATTGGCTTTATCCAGCTCGTTGATAATAAATACCATATTGGAGCTTGCTGCCTGGGCAAAGGACTCCATAATAATACCGGGCTTTGCATTGGAATATATTCTGGAGCTACCTGTAAGCTGTTCCGGGTCATTAATAGAGCTCATCTCCAAGGTGGCCCAAGGCATCTTTAAAATCTTGGCTACCGTATAGGCAATCTGAGATTTACCTGTTCCCGCCGGTCCAATCAAAAGGATTCCGTATGCCGGCAAGGTATGGGTACGGTTAATCTGAATAATCGTCTCGATAATTCTCTGCTTTACCTTTTCCATTCCATAGAGTTCTTCGTCTAAGATACGGCGAGCCTCCACTGGATCAATGGATTCAAAATATGTATTCTTCCACTGAATGTTTAGCATAATCGAAAGGGCTCTCTGGGCGTGACGCCGCTCCTCCGGTGTTACCTCTGACGATTTGGCAACGGCTAAGTTTCTCCTGGCCCACAGACGAATGTTTTCCGGCAGGGTGGACCCGGCACATGTGAGAAAGTCTGTGATGCTGCGGATGCTGGTAAGCTTCATATCATCCCCTTCTGCATCAACATCTTCATCCGGCACCCGTTCCACCGGCGCATCGCTGGCAAATAGCTTTTCCATCATAAACTGAAGGAAACCGTCCTCTGCAGAAAGCTTGGCTCCTCTGACTGCCACACCTGTCTCTCTGATGTGATATACACAGTAACCCTTGGATGTATTCTCCCCGGAAAGCTTCACCACAATGTGATTCTCTCCCAGCCATTTAATCAAATTCACGAAACGAGCATCTACAGAGAGAATATCTGCTCTACAAATAACACCATCCTCATTAAAATCAAAGGCATTTGCCTTCATAGGATTGGCAAACATACCACTGGCATGATGGGCCCACTGCTTCTCCTGATTGCTCAAAACAAGAATAGGATCCTCTGCTGTAGCCACGCGCTTATTGGAGCAAAACACCTCATAGGTATTCAAAGCTGCTGCTGTATTTTCTTTCTCTTCTCGGTTAAAATCAAAAACTGCCATACTTATTCCTGCTTATTCTTAAGTGCTGCTACAATATCGTCCTTTAATTCAAGACACTTGTCTTTCATACGTCTAGGAGTATTGGGCTGGGTAATCAAGCGGCTAACCAGCTTTGATGCTGTATCATATTCCTTATACTTCACTGCCATATTTGCAAGAATATAGTCAATGGTGTTGGCATCCATTCCAAAGAACGGTGGTGTCTCTGTAACAACCACTTTCATAAAGCCGTCATATGCCTGACGATAAAAGCCCTCATATTCTGCCTCATACTGCTTTTTCTTCTTGGCATTCATCGGTGTGTCATCCGGAGTTTGCTCCGCCTGAGCGCGACGCAGCCATGCCAGATTGAGGCAAATGTATGCCTTCTCACTAAGCTTACCCTTTTTTGCAATGGTATTCACCAATGCCAGCTTTAATTTCTCAACAGCGTAGTCATATGTATAAACTTCCATCTTTGGCTCTTCTGTTGGTTTAAAGTTAGCGGTAATGGTTTCACGAATCCATTTTCTCTGAGCTGCAGACAACTGTGTGAAGTTGCGATGCATTGCCGCATAACCACATCTTGGACAGGCAGCAACACCGTATTTTAATGTATCTACATACTCATGGTTCGGACGCAAATCTGCATCCGGCTCCATTCTCTTAACCTTGGAACTCTTAACTGTTTTGACCAAGAATTCTTTGTCACAAATGGGACATACCACTTTACGATCCAGGATAAAATCCTTTTCTGTGTATTCCACAGCTTCCTTCTTGGTGGCATCTGTTGTTCTCTTCTTTGTCTCTGTGCCATCATTTAAAATGTCTAATTCTCCTGTCTGGCCCAAGCCAAACTTCTCTAAGCCCGATAATAAATTCATTCTTAACCCTTCTTTCACATCTTATGCAGTAGGCAGTTTATAGGAACTCTTCAAAGAAACAATTCTGTTAAATACCAAGTGATCCTTAGTAGAATCCTTAGCATCTACACAGAAAAATCCCTGACGTACAAACTGGAAGCTATCGTAAGCAACTGCATCTGCAACGGATGGCTCAACAAAACAGTTATCAAGTACCGTCAAAGAATTTGGATTTAAATTCAGGCTACCATCTTCGTTGTATACGCCTGCCTCTTCATCCACAATATTTTCGTAAAGACGAATGGTTGCAGGGACTGCTGTATCACAGGCCACCCAATGGATGGTTCCCTTCACCTTACGACCGTCCGGGCTGTTGCCACCTCTTGACTCCGGATCGTAAGTACAGTGAATCTCTGTAATCTTGCCGTTTTCGTCCTTTACAAAGCTGTTACATTTCACAAAGTATGCATTCATCAGGCGAACCTCGTTGCCTGGGAACATACGGAAATACTTCTTAGGTGGCTCTTCCATAAAATCATCGCTGTCGATGTAAATCTCTCTTGCAAATGGTACCTGACGCGTGCCAAGCTCCTCATTCTCCAGATTGTTTGGTACATCCAAGTACTCCACCTGTCCCTCCGGATAGTTGTCGATGACAACCTTAATAGGATTTAGTACAGCCATCACTCTGGACTTCTTGGTCTTTAAGTCCTCTCGGATACAATACTCAAGCATAGCGTAGTCCACCGAAGAATTGCTCTTAGACACACCACACAGATCCACAAACTTAGCGATGGACTCCGGTGTAAAACCACGGCGGCGAAGAGCTGCAATAGAAACCAGTCTGGGATCATCCCATCCGTCCACAATACCTTCTTCTACCAAACGCTTAATGTAGCGCTTACCTGTTACCACATTGGTCAGATACATCTTGGCAAACTCAATCTGACGAGGTGGCTTCTCAAAACCAACCTCACGAACCACCCAGTCATAAAGTGGACGATGGTCCTCAAACTCTAAGGTACAGATGGAATGGGTAATTCCCTCAATAGCGTCCTCGATGGGGTGAGCGAAGTCATACATTGGGTAAATGCACCACTTATCACCTGTATTGTGATGATGCATATGTGCCACACGATAAAGAATGGGATCACGCATATTAATATTCGGTGATGCCATATCAATTCTTGCGCGAAGAACCATGGTTCCATCCTCATACTTGCCATCCTTCATATCCCGGAAAATCTGAAGATTCTCTTCCACACTGCGGTTGCAGTTCGGATCGTCCTTACCGGGCTCTGTCAAGGTTCCTCTATACTCACGAATCTGATCTGCTGTCAAATCAGAACAATATGCCTTTCCCTTCTTAATCAGCGTAATGGCCGCCTCATACATCTGATCAAAATAGTTGGACGCAAAATATAAATGCTCCTTCCAGTCAGCTCCCAGCCACTGAATATCAGCCTTAATTGACTCCACGAACTCCTCACGCTCCTTGGTAGGGTTGGTGTCGTCAAATCGCATGTGAAATTCACCGTTGTACTTTTTAGCCAATCCATAATTTAGCAAAATGGACTTGGCATGTCCAATGTGAAGATATCCGTTAGGCTCCGGTGGGAAACGGGTGCATACAGTATCATATACGCCCTCTGCCAAATCCTTCTCAATCTCCATCTCAATAAAGTTTTTTGATACGATTTCCTTTTCGTTATCCATGAATATGTTCCTCTTTCTATATGTCCTTTATTCAACGTGCTTATGTGTAAATAGGTGATCCGAGCAGTACTCATAGTTACCGTTGCATTTCGAGCAGAATCTGAATTCTAACTCCGGATTGGTAAGCTCTGTACGTCCACAAATCGCACATTTATGCCTGCTAATTGGTCCGTTTCGATGAACCGTGCTCTGGGACTGACTCTGATTTTGGCTCTGTCCCTGGCGCACCTTACGCTTGAATTCGTTTCTTCTGTGAACGTCTCTGGGATCCATTCGTCTGTAATTTCTCGTTGACAGATAGAAAATCCCATAATTCAGCAAAGAAGAAATGATAGCCACCCGATCTGCCCAATCCGAGCCAATCAAGCTAAAGACAATCATCACTGCGTAAAACACTGCCATCCATTTCATCTTAATTGGAATGATGAAATACAGATACACTTGCATATCCGGAAAACAGGTAGCAAATGCCAAGAAGATGGTAAGATTAATATACCTCATGGTGTAATTGTTCATACCCACCATATGGAATGGAGAACCTGTGGACAAGGAATAAATGCCATACACCACAAAAGCACCAATAATGGTAAAGAGCATCCCTCCGAAAATATATAGATTGAAACGGAAGGAGCCCCATGCATTCTCTAAGGCACTGCCCAACTGATAATACAAAAGCATCATAATGAGCAAATAGAATATACTGGTACTCTCGGGTATCATAATCCATGTTACCAGACGCCATATCTGATACTTGTGAATGATAAAGTAAGGTTCCAGCGCCATAAGACTTGCAATATTGGTGTGGCTAATTGAGCCAAACAACACCAACAGATATCCCAACACATAGATGATAATCATATATTTCATCAGGTTCGGAATCGCATATTTTCCAAGCTTTTTCTCTAGCTTATTCATCATATCATCAATCTCCTCTGCCCCGGAAAAACAGGGTCAAAAATTTATGCAAGACATACTTTGAGACAGTAATGCATAGTAATTTTAATTATAGGTGGAGCTTTTGATTTTGTCAACGAATCTATTTCTTGTTTTTTGTCGATTATTGTCGTATAATGGGAGTGTTTGCTTTGGATTACATTAATATAAGAAATAACCCAATAGATATCACAGAAAAAAAGAGGTTTATGAAGCTATGAATAACAAATTGTACAAGTTGGGAATTGATATTGGATCTACCACAGTCAAGATCGCTATCCTTGACGAAAAAGACGAGCTTATCTTTTCCGATTACGAAAGACATTTTGCCAATATTCAGGAGACCTTAAGCGATTTATTGCACAAGGCCTTTGATGAAACAGGAGAAATTAGGGTATCTCCTATCATCACAGGTTCCGGCGGTCTTACATTAGCAAAGCATCTTGACATTGACTTTGTACAAGAGGTCATTGCGGTGTCCACCGCTCTGACTCACTACGCCCCACAGACAGACGTGGCTATCGAGCTAGGTGGCGAGGACGCCAAGATTATCTATTTTGAAAATGGAAATGTAGAACAGCGTATGAACGGTATCTGTGCCGGTGGTACAGGCTCCTTTATCGACCAGATGGCATCCTTAATTCAGACAGATGCTGCCGGACTAAACGAATACGCAAAGGATTATCAGGAAATCTATCCCATTGCTGCCCGTTGTGGTGTATTTGCCAAGACTGATATTCAGCCACTGATCAACGAGGGGGCAACAAAGGAAGACTTATCCGCCTCTATTTTTCAGGCAGTGGTAAACCAGACCATTTCCGGACTTGCCTGCGGTAAACCCATCCGTGGTCACGTTGCCTTTTTAGGTGGTCCTCTTCACTTCTTGGATCAGTTGAAGCGCACCTTTATTCGCACCTTAAACCTTGACGAGGAACACGCCATCACACCGGAGAACTCACACCTTTTTGCAGCCATCGGTTCTGCTTTAAACTATAAACCGGAAAAGTCATTTGCCATTACCGATATTATGGCCAGACTTTCTTCCGATATTCAGATGGACTTTGAGGTTGCCCGTATGGAGCCTCTCTTTGCCGATCAGGATGAATACGATGCATTCTGCGCTCGTCACGGCGGCAACCACGTGACAACTGCTGACATTTCCCAGTATCACGGAAAAGCTTTTTTGGGAATTGACGCCGGTTCTACCACCACAAAGCTCGCCCTTGTAGATGAGGAAGGCAATCTTCTCTATTCCTTCTACAGTAGCAACAACGGTAGTCCACTGCTCACTTCCATTAAGGCTATTCAGGAGATTTATCAGAAGCTTCCAAAGGATGCTCACATTGTTCACTCCTGCTCTACCGGATACGGAGAAGCTCTCTTAAAGTCTGCTTTGATGTTAGATGAGGGCGAAGTGGAAACAGTAGCTCACTACTATGCTGCTGCTCACTTTAACCCGGAGGTTGATTGTATCCTTGACATCGGCGGTCAGGATATGAAATGTATCAAGATTAAGGATCAAACCGTTGACTCTGTACAGCTGAATGAGGCTTGCTCTTCCGGTTGCGGCTCCTTCATCGAGACATTTGCAAAATCCCTAAACTTCTCCGTTCAGGATTTTGCCAAGGAGGCTCTTTTTGCAAAGCATCCTATCGACCTTGGTACCCGTTGTACCGTATTTATGAACTCGAAGGTGAAACAGGCTCAGAAGGAAGGCGCCTCTGTGGCAGATATCTCCTCCGGTCTTGCTTACTCTGTTATCAAGAATGCTTTATTTAAGGTTATTAAGCTTACAGATGCCGCCGACCTTGGAAAGAATATCGTGGTTCAGGGCGGAACCTTCTACAATGACGCTGTTCTTCGAAGCTTTGAAAAGATTGCCGGTGTGGAAGCCATTCGTCCCGACATTGCCGGTATTATGGGTGCCTTCGGTGCCGCTTTGATTGCAAAGGAGCGCTACGAGGACAATCCAAACACAAGCATGCTTACCATTGACCAGATCAACCAGCTTACCTTTACAACAGAGCTGTCTCGATGCCCACACTGTAACAACCATTGTCTGCTTACCATTAACAAGTTTTCAGACGATCGTTCCTTCATTACAGGAAACCGTTGTGAGCGGGGACTGGGTCTTGAGAAGAATAAAGAGAATATTCCGAATCTTTACGATTACAAATATAAGCGTCTCTTTGGCTACAAGCCATTGAAGAAGGATGAGGCGCCTCGTGGTACCGTTGGTCTTCCAAGAGTACTGAACATGTATGAGAACTACCCTTACTGGGCAACCTTTTTCAAGGAGCTTGGCTTTGCCACTGTTCTCTCGCCTCGTTCTACCAGACAGGTGTATGAGTTGGGTATTGACTCAATCCCTAGCGAATCCGAGTGTTATCCTGCAAAGCTTGCCCACGGACATGTACAATGGTTGATTAACAAGAAGGTGGACTTTATCTTCTACCCTTGTATCCCTTACGAGAGAGATGAGTTCCCTGAGTCTGACAACCATTACAACTGCCCAATCGTTACCTCTTATGCGGAAAACATTAAGAATAACGTGGAGGACATTACCAGCGGTAAGATGCGCTTCTTAAATCCATTTATGGCATTTACCTCCGAAGATATTCTCACCAATCAGTTGGTAAAAGTTTTTGCAGAAGAGTTTCCGGAGATTGGAGCCAGCGAAATCAAAAAGGCTGCTCACGCTGCCTGGCTTGAACAAAACGCCTTCCGCCAGGATATGGCTGCTAAGGGAGAAGAGGTTCTCAAGTATCTGGAAGAGACAGGTCGTCGCGGTATTGTACTTTGCGGTCGTCCATATCACGTGGACCCGGAGATTAACCACGGTATCCCGGATATGATTAACTCCTACGGTATCGCTGTTTTGACAGAGGATTCTGTTGCTCATCTTGGAAATGTGGAGAGACCTCTTATCGTTATGGATCAGTGGATGTTCCACTCCCGTATGTATGCAGCTGCAAACTATGTAAAAACCAGAGATGACCTTGATGTGATTCAGCTGAACTCCTTTGGTTGTGGTGTGGATGCGGTAACCACAGACTGTGTCAGTGACATCTTAAATGGTTCCGGCAAGATTTACACCTGCCTTAAGATTGATGAGGTAAATAACCTGGGGGCAGCTCGTATTCGTATCCGCTCCCTGCTTGCGGCCATTCGCGTGAGAGAGCGTCGCAAGATGAAAAGAACCATCAAGCCGGCAAACTATGAGCGTGTTGTCTTTACAGAGGAGATGCGCAAGAATTACACCATTCTTTGCCCACAGATGTCGCCAATTCACTTTGAACTTTTGCAGCCTGCATTTCAGGCATCCGGCTACAATCTGATTATTCCGGATGTAGATACCAGAGAATGTGTAGATTACGGTCTTCGCTTTGTAAATAACGATGCCTGCTATCCTTCTGTTATCGTTGTCGGACAGCTGATGGCCGCCATCCAGTCAGGTGACTTTGACATGACAAGGACAGCTGTTCTCATTTCCCAGACCGGTGGTGGATGTCGTGCAAGTAACTATATTGGATTCTATCGCAGAGCTTTAGCCAAGGCCGGTTATCCGGATGTGCCGGTTATTTCCATTAACCTAAATGGTTTTGAGAAGAATCCGGGATTTAAGCTGACGCCAAAGCTGATTCAGCACGGTCTGTACGCTTTGATTTTCGGTGATATCTTTATGCGCTGCGTATATCGGGTTCGCCCGTATGAGGCTGTTAAGGGCTCTACGGATGAGCTTCACGACAAATGGCGGAAAAAAGTTATCGAGTTTGTTACAAGAGATCGTTTTCTGTCTCACAAGGAATACAAAAAGATGTGCCGTGACATAATACATGACTTTGATACATTACCGGTGCTTGATGTGAAAAAGCCTCGTGTTGGTATCGTTGGTGAGATTCTAGTTAAGTTCCACCCTGCAGCCAACAATCATTTAGCAGAGCTTTTAGAGGCGGAAGGAGCGGAAGCTGTTGTTCCGGATTTGACAGACTTCCTGCTCTACTGCTTCTACAACACCAACTTTAAGCATGAAAACCTCGGGGTATCCAAGAAGTCACAGATCATCTGCAATGCAGGAATCAAGTTCTTTGAGTGGCTTAGAAAGGATGCCAGAGAAGCATTTGTTAAGAGTGAGCGGTTCACTCCTCCAGCTTACATAAATGAAACAGCCGCAAGAGCAGAACACATCGTATCTATGGGTAACCAGACCGGTGAGGGGTGGTTCTTAACAGGTGAAATGTTAGAATTGATTCATGAGGACGTGCCAAACATTGTCTGTATTCAACCCTTCGGATGCTTGCCGAATCACGTGGTTGGTAAAGGTGTTATCAAAAAGATTCGCCACGAGAATCCTACAGCTAACATCGTTGCCATCGACTATGACCCGGGTGCATCAGAGGTTAACCAGTTGAATCGAATTAAGCTAATGCTTTCTACGGCAAATAAGAACTTGAAGAAAGAACCATCATAGCATATGAAAACGGGTAGGAAATCAAATTTCCTACCCGTTGTTTGCTATAAGATATCTTCATCGTTGTTGAAGCCCTCAGCCGCAAAACCATTTGTTGCTGCGTTCTCAGCGAAGCCATATGTAGATGTCTCAAATCCCAAAATACACATGAAGATTGGTGATAACAAA
>CAMFYL010000029.1 GCA_946002055.1 uncultured Roseburia sp. | reverse complement strand
CAATATTCAGTGCATCCGCATCCATAACAAGGGGAACAGATGCATTTTGCATCACACAGTGAACGATGGATACAGCCACCTGCGACTGTCCGATGCCCGGACCAATGGCAACAACATCTGCCCACGAAAGCAACGACATACACTCTTTTTCATCAAATTTATCATAACAAACCACGATGGCTTCCGGTAGTCTGGATATGATAATATCACGATTTTTAGCATGGGTATAGACCTTCACCATACCACAGCCTGTGATCAAGGCACTACCCGCCGACAAATAAGCGGCTCCTGCCATCTCCTCACTGCCTGCTATCAAAAGAACCTTACCCAGACTTCCCTTGTTGGCATCTTTTGGCGCCGTTGGAAGCCTTAACAAATCTTCTTCACAAAGCATTTTATGTTGTGGAGTATGCTCCATCAGGGAATGTTCTGTGATGCCAATATGGGCTAATACCACCTGTCCACAATATGACTTTCCGGGATACAGAAACTGTCCTACCTTTTCAAAGGCAAAGGTTATGGTTATATCAGCTTGAAAGCCAACGCCAAGGATACTACCATCATCTGCATTCACACCCGATGGCATATCAATGGCTATTTTCCTTGCCTTCATCTGATTCATGGTAGAAATCACATTGGCAAACACTCCTGACACTTCACGTATCAGTCCTACTCCAAAGATAGCATCCACCAAAATATCGCAGCCATTTAAGTTTGCTATTTCATCCACCATTGGGATGCCATACTTTTTGCAGATAGCCATTTGTTCCTTGCATTCCGGAGTCATTTTATCCTGACAACCCACAAAAAATACCGATACATCCACCCCTTTTAGAAATAATATCCTGGCAACGGCAAAACCATCTCCGCCATTATTGCCGGGGCCGCAAACAATTCCTATGGTTTTATTCTCTATCCCTTCCTCTTCTATAACGGAAACCACAGACTGTGCCGCCTGCTCCATAAGAACCATAGAAGAAACACCAAAGTGTTCTATTGTTGTACCATCGGCCTGCTTCATTTCCCGACTGGTAAGAAGATATCTCATAAACTCTCTCCTTCCACAAACAATACAATAAAGAGTTTCGACAAGCGAAACTCTTACTGATTTGACAGCTTTTTGGACTCGGAGATATCCCCCTTGGGGCGATCTTCCCCCGTATCCAAATCCACGTCACTATTTTTCACATCGAATAAATTAATGATATCTTTGCCGAAAACATCATGCATATACGCATAGATCTCCCGGTTATTGATTTCGCGATTCTGTTTGCGAATAATATTTTTCTTAAGTTCAACACGAATCTTTTTGATCCAGTCTGAAATCTCTTCTGCCTCATGATAGTTTTCACGAAGCTGCTCATAACAGAATGTCATGGTCTCCATCATGAGCGCATCATTTGTTGTTGTGATTTCTTTTGGAATAT
The DNA here is from genome assembly GCA_946002055.1 of uncultured Roseburia sp. GTDB lineage: Bacteria > Bacillota > Clostridia > Lachnospirales > Lachnospiraceae > Pararoseburia. The sequence goes on along the minus strand of CAMFYL010000029.1, from coordinate 15,767 downwards.
CCAACAAGGCATCCTCGTTGTCTGCTATTTTCTGATTGACCTCATCAATTAATCGGCGATCTTCCTCCATCTTCTTGCTCTTTGCATCCTCTGATGGCGTATCAATAGCATCCATATTATCCACAATGTTTTTCATCAGATTTGATTTGAGGCGTTTTAAATCCTTCAATTCCTGGGTCATCTTCCCCTGTCTGGCCAAAATGTCAGATAGCTGTTCTTCCAACTCTTTGACCCTGTCAGGTTTACCTTTTATGGCAAACAGACGATGCCACTTCTGATCCAAAACAAGCACAGGTATCTTTGCTTTCTTTAATGCCTCTGTAAATGCCTTCTTTTCCAAATCATCACCTTCAAATTACTTGTGGTCATAATTGGCAATGCTGTAGGAAAGTCTCATCAAACTATCCGATAGATGTACATTCTCCACTACCATGCCTTCCACATTATCCAAATCCACATGTGCAAAATTCCAAATTGCATGAACACCGAGAGACGAAAGCATCACGGCTGTTGTCTCCGCGTTTTCCTTAGGAAGTGTCAGTGCTGCAATATCAATTTTATTTTGCTTTGCAAATTCCGGCAATTCATCAAGCATACGCACCGGTATTCCCCTAATTTCCTTGCCTTCTAAGGATGGCTTCACATCAAAAAGTCCAACAACCTGAAAGCCAAATTTACCGAAATTATAATTGGCGATTGCCTGTCCTAAATTACCCACACCAATAACAATCACATTATGGGTGGTGTTTAATCCAAGAATGTTTCCAATCTCGTCATATAGATACTGTACGTTATAACCATATCCCTGTTGACCAAAGCCGCCAAAGTTATTTAAATCCTGCCTTATCTGCGATGCAGTCACATGCATTCTTGCACTGAGTTCATTTGACGAAATACGTTCCACTCCCGCTTCCAACAATTCATTTAAATAACGATAATACCTTGGCATTCTACGAATGACTGCCTGAGATATTTCTTTTTCCAAAACAATTACCCCTTTCATTGACAATTTTTTGTCTGAAAAAATTATAGTAATTTCGTTTTAGCTTGTCAATGTGTCAAAAATTTAACAACTCATTTTCAGAGAGGGTTTCCCACTGCGTATACAAATCATTTAGCTTTTCCTGTAAGACCTGTTGCTCAGCGCTAATTTCATTTAATTTGGCTGAATTTGTTGCAATTGACGGATCCGCCAGTTTTTCGTCAAGTTCAGAAATTTTATTCTCAATCTGACTAATTTCCTGTTCTACCTTTTGTAGCTGATTCTCAATTTTGCGCTTCTCGCTTTGAAGTTTTTTTTGAGCCTGCCAGTCAAGCTTACCTTCAGACTCATCTTTTGTCTCAGCAAAATTCACCGATGCATTAGAATCGGAAGCCTGGGTAACTGCTGTCTTTTTTTCTAAATAATAGTCATAGTTTCCAAGATAGTTTACAAATTTCTGTCCTTGTAACTCCAAAATACGATGAGCCGTCTTATTGATAAAATATCTGTCATGGGATACATAGAGAAGTGTTCCCGAATAATGATTCAGTGCATTTTCCAGAATCTCTTTGGATTCCATATCCAAATGGTTGGTAGGCTCATCCAATATCAATAGATTTGCCCCGGATAACATTAATTTTGCAAGTGAAATTCGTCCGCGCTCACCACCGCTTAAATCACCGATACGCTTATAGCAATCATCGCCAATAAACATAAAGGCGGCTAACACATTTCGAATCTTTGTCTCCGTCAGGTTTGGATACGCATTACTCATCTCCTCAAACAGTGTCTTATGATCATCAAGTACCTGCTGTTCCTGATCATAATAGCCTACCTTAACCTGAGAACCCAGGCGCACCACGCCCCCATCTGCTTCCTTACCCTGTGTAATAATCTTTAGTAATGTTGTTTTTCCAGTACCATTATCGCCGATAATAGCAACATGTTCACCTCTGTTTAACAAAAGGTTCACGTCGGAAAACAAAGGAATTCCATCGTAGGATTTCGATATGCCTATCAACTCTAATACATCATTTCCGCTTACCGTATCCGGCTCCAACCGGATGCGCATCTGATTGTCCAGCTCCTGTGGTTTTTCAATCAGTTCCACCTTATCTAACATCTTCTGTCTACTCTCAGCACGCTTAATGGATTTCTCTCGGTTAAACTGCTTCAGTTTATCGATAACCTCCTGCTGGTGTGCAATCATTTCCTGCTGCTTCTCATATTCGTGGAGTCTGGTTATCAAATACTGCTCTTTTTGCTTTGCAAAGGCCGTATAATTGCCCTTGTAAAGACGAGCTGTATGATTGGAAATATCAAGAACACAATCCACGATACGATCCAGAAAGAATCGATCATGTGCAACGATTACAACCGTTCCTTTATAATTCAAAAGATAGTTCTCTAACCATTGAATCGATGACAAATCCAAGTGGTTGATGGGCTCATCCAAAAGCAGGATATCCGGCTTTGTAACAAGAAGTTTGCCAAGTGACACTCTTGTCTTCTGACCACCGGAAAGCATATCCATCCTTTTGTCAAAATCTTCCTCCGCAAAACCAAGGCCTCGCAAAACACCGTTCACTTCTGATTCATAAGCATTGCCACCAAGGTGATTAAAGGTATCGTTTAACTGATGATAACGCTGAAGCAAAGCATCCAGTTCCTCTCCAGAAAGGTGTTTCATATCCTCTTCCATCTGATGGAGTTCTTCCTCCATACGGATAATATCAGCACAAGCAGAACGAACAATTTCATAGATGGTACCTTCCTGATCGTCGCCTTGATACTGGGCTAAATAACCAACAGTGGTGCCTTTTGCAAACACCACTGTCCCCTGATCTGCCAGCAGCTCGCCGGTAATGATCTTAAGCAGCGTTGACTTCCCTGCGCCATTACTTCCCACAATTGCCAGCTTATCTCCTTCATTCACTTGGAAAGAAATATCTTTTAATATATCATCACTACCAAAAGATTTTGTTATGTTTTGGCAAGATAGTATCATTGTTTCCTCCTAGAGCATCTTCTCCAATGTTTCCCGGATAGCAAGGATAAAATCGTGACTGTTAAGAACAGTTGGATTCTCAAGTGTTGTAATGAGAGCCAAATCCTTTGTCATCTTGCCGTCCTCAATGGTCTTAATACATGCTTCTTCCAACTTGTCAGCAAAGTTGCAAAGTTCAGGTGTTTGATCAAGTTCACCACGCTTACGAAGGGCGCCTGTCCATGCAAAAATTGTAGCTACAGAGTTTGTAGATGTTTCCTCCCCCTGCAGATGCTTATAGTAATGACGCTGTACCGTACCATGTGCAGCCTCATACTCATATACTCCCTGTGGAGATACCAGAACAGAAGTCATCATGGCAAGAGAGCCAAAGGCAGAAGACACCATATCACTCATAACATCGCCATCGTAATTCTTACAAGCCCAAATAAATCCGCCTTCAGACTTCATAACACGTGCCACCGCATCATCAATCAACGTATAGAAGTAAGTAATCCCTGCTTCCTCAAACTTGGTTTTATACTCCTTATCAAAGATTTCCTGGAAAATATCCTTAAATGTGTGATCATACTTCTTAGAAATCGTATCCTTTGTTGCGAACCACAAATCCTGTTTTGTATCAAGTGCATAGTTAAAGCAGCTCTTTGCAAAGCTCTCGATAGAGGCTTCAATATTGTGCTGTCCCTGGACTACACCGACTCCTGTAAAATTATGTATCAGTTCTCTCTGCTGGCTTCCATCTTCTGCTGTATAAACAAGTTCTACTTTTCCGGCACCCGGAATCTTCATTTCACAGTTTTTATATACATCACCATAAGCGTGACGTGCAATGGTAATTGGCTTCTTCCAGTTTCTCACGCATGGCTCAATTCCTTTCACGATGATTGGAGCTCGAAATACCGTTCCGTCAAGAATTGCACGAATGGTTCCGTTTGGACTCTTCCACATTTCCTTTAAGTTATACTCTGTCATTCTGGCTGCATTTGGTGTAATGGTTGCACACTTAACGGCAACACCATATTTCTTTGTAGCCTCAGCAGAATCAGCAGTCACCTGATCGTTTGTCTCGTTTCTGTGCTCTAATCCCAAATCATAATACTCTGTATTTAACTCAATAAATGGTGTAAGAAGTTCATCTTTAATCATCTGCCAGAGAATTCTGGTCATTTCATCTCCATCCATCTCAACCAAAGGTGTCTTCATCATAATCTTTGCCATTGTATCGTCCTCCTCATCGTTTCATTTCGCATACTGGAAATAAGTATAGCAAAAGTTTTCCCTGTGGTAAAGCAGACATTTTATCCGGATGAAGTAACACATTTCAATTACGTACATAAGATACATTGTAAATAGTTAGGAGGTTTCTTTATGAGTGACCTAGTTGCAACAAACTGTGGATGTGGTGGAAACGACAACAATTGTTGTAGTTCTATCATCTGGATCATCTTACTTCTCTGCTTGTGCGGAAATTCCGGTAGCGCTTTTTCTGGCGATGGCTGTGGATGCGGTGGCGGAAACAATAGCTGTATTTGGATCATCTTGTTGCTGCTCTTCTGTGGCGGCTGCGACTCTGGATGCGGTAGCATTTTCTAATTTCATAATGAAAAAGGCGCCTCGAATTGAGGCGCCACTTTTATTTTCTGTGTTTTTCTTGTTTTTTACACTTGCAGTCTTGCTGCTGTTTTCTTTTTAACGCTTCCTTCTTTCTCTGACAATCCATATCAATTTCATAGCATTCGTTATTTCTAAGAATCAGTCTTTTCATATTATTCCTTTTTCATAGTATATGATATTCTATCTCACTAATTTACACATAGAATAAATAAAAAACGCCTATGGAAAAGGAAACCTTATCTTTATACGACGACAGATTGCAGACAAAAGAAATCAAGATTCTAAAGACCATTTTGCCTTACTTAAACCCAACCACACAAAAGAATATTTCTATGCTGATTTCTTATATGCAGTTGCAAAAAACAATGGAATTCTTTGAAAATCCTGAAAACACCATGCAAATTGTTGCTATGGAGAAAAAAGACAATGCAGCTGATATTTTAAATGCAATCAGAGTTCACTGTAACAGTCAGGAACAACAGCAAATTGATCACTTATTAAATGCCATGCAAATGATATCCACCTATGAAATCTTATTTAACGGAGGAGGCGATAGCAATGGATAACTCATTTATCAATAACCCACTTTTTCAAAGTATCCCACCGGAAAAACAAGCCTTTCTAAAAAACTTTGCAGCCCAGACCCCATCAGATAATCCCAATGATTTGGCCAACCAGCTCTCCTCAGCAGCTATGTCTGCCAAATCACAAGGCTTGTCCTTTTCTGAAGCTGAGACCACTTTACTAATCAATATTCTCAAACAAAACATGTCTCCCGCAGAACAGCAAAAGGCGGATCGTATTATACAGTTAGCAAAGACATTCCGGCCACATTAATCATACCATGTACTTGCAAACAAAAAAAGTAGGGTTCCCCAACGGGAAATCCTACTTTTCTTTATATCACCCTATTATTTTGCAACGATGTTAATAATCTTGCCTGGAACATAGATTTCTTTGATAATGTTTCCGGTTAACTTATCCCCAAGGGCTTCCTTGCCGGCAGCAAGGGCATCATCCTTAGCTACATCCTTTGGAAGGGAAACAACTGCCTTGGTTTTTCCGTTAATCTGAACAGCGATTTCAATTTCATCGTCTTCCATTGCCTTCTCATCGTACGCAGGCCACTGAGCGCTGAATACTGACTCTTCATGTCCAAGTGCTTCATATAGCTCCTCACTGATATGAGGTGCAAATGGAGCCAAGAGAATGACAAATGTTTCCAATGTCTTCTTATCAACACTGTTGGTCTTTGCCATATCGCAAAGCTTATTGTTATGCTCCATAAACGCAGAGACCACTGTGTTCAAACTAAAAGCTTCCAGACGTGTTGTAATGTCATATACAAGACGATTGCGTTCTTTTACAGATTCTTTTGACTCAGCAGCGCCATCATCTTTATGATCCATAACAAGGTTCCAAAATCTGGTAAGGAAACGGTAAATACCATCCATACCGCGATCGTCCCAAATGGAATCAAGTTCCGGTGGTCCAATAAACAATTCATAGAGACGAAGGGAATCGCATCCATAGTCTCTTACAATATCATCCGGTGAAACAATGTTACCGAGAGATTTACTCATCTTAGTAGCGGCACCCGTCTCCTTATCACGACCACAAACCATACCCTGGTTGAACAACTTCTTAAATGGTTCTTCGAAATCTACAACTCCGATATCATATAAGAACTTGGTGTAGAAACGAGAATAAAGCAAATGCAATACGGCGTGTTCAACACCACCGATGTACATATCTACCGGCAAATACTTCTTTGCCTTTTCCTTTGAAACAAGAGCTTCATCATTCTTGTTATCCACATAACGCAGGAAGTACCAGGAAGAACCTGCCCACTGAGGCATGGTGTTTGTCTCTCTCTTGGCCGGCTTGCCACAACAAGGGCATGTGGTATTTACCCACTCCTCCATACCAGCAAGTGGTGATTCCCCTGTACCTGTTGGCTGATATGACTCAACCTCCGGCAGAAGCAATGGAAGCTCCTCTTCCGGTACGGGAACCGGACCACAATCCGGACAGTGTACGATTGGAATAGGCTCTCCCCAGTATCTTTGTCTTGAAAATACCCAGTCACGAAGCTTGTAGTTTGTGGTTTTCTTACCATAACCCATCTTCTCGATCATTGCAGGGGCTTCTTTCTTAAGAACAGATGACTCCATGCCATCCCACTCACCTGAATTAATCATAGTGCCGGATGCCTCGGTATAAGCCTCCGTCATATTCTCGATTTCCTTGCCATCCTTAGCGATAACCTGAATAATCGGAATATCAAACTTCTTTGCAAACTCAAAATCTCTATCATCATGAGCAGGTACACACATAATAGCACCTGTACCATAATCAGCAAGAACATAATCAGAAAGCCAAATCGGAACCTTGGCACCGTTCAATGGATTGATTGCATAACTTCCGGTGAATACACCTGTCTTTTCCTTGTCCTGCAAACGATCTACAGAGGACTTCAGAGATGTCTGATAAATGTAATCTTCCACTGCAGCAGCTGTATCTTCTGTTGCTAATTCTTTCGCCATTTCATGCTCCGGAGCAAGTACCATGAAAGTAGCTCCGTGCAAGGTGTCCGGTCTTGTGGTGTAAACAGTAATTTCCTTGTCACTGTTCTCAACTTTGAAGTTTACCTCAGCACCGTAACTCTTACCAATCCAGTCAGACTGCATTTTTTTAACCTTTTCAGGCCAATCCAAGGTATCCAAATCATCCAAAAGGCGATCCGCATATGCTGTAATCTTAAGCATCCACTGCTTTAAGTTCTTCTTTGTAACATCAGCGCCGCAACGCTCACACTTACCATTTACCACTTCTTCATTGGCAAGACCTGTCTTACATGATGGGCACCAGTTAATTGGCATTTCTTTCTGATAAGCCAAGCCCTTCTTAAACATCTGAACGAAGATCCACTGTGTCCACTTGTAAAAGGCCGGATCTGTGGTATTCACTTCCATATCCCAGTCATAAATTGCAGCAATTTCATTAATCTGGCGTTTGATGTTTGCCACATTCTTTGCAGTAGAATCTGCCGGATGAACACCCATTTTAATGGCATAGTTCTCTGCCGGAAGTCCAAATGCATCCCATCCCATTGGATGAATCAAATAATAGCCGTGCATTAATTTGTAACGGCTCCATACATCTGAGATTACATATCCGCGCCAATGTCCCACATGCAAACCATTTCCCGATGGGTATGGGAACATATCCAGACAGTAATACTTCTCTTTCTTGCCATCATCAACATTGATTGGATGCTCCTCCCAATGCTTTCTCCACTTCTTTTCAATCACTCTGTGATTGTATGGTACTGACATTTTCATTTCCTCCTATTTCACAAAGGATGCCCTCACATCCTCTTTTATCTAGAAAAATGTGTAAACACACTGTTAAAAGTTTAGCACACTCATATCCCAAATACAACATTTTTCCAAAGACCCATGATATCAGTCGAAAAAAATACTGTCACAATCAATCATCAAAATACGATCCAGGGGATACTGGCACACTCCTTTCCCATCTGCCCCCTCATAATACTTATAACTTGCCGTTTCAAACAAGCAGTAGCATATGCCATCCATCACAACGATTGCTTCTGAACCGGGGGGCATTTCAACGGAGACATCCGGAACCAAAAATTCTTTTTTCAAATCTTTTATGCTTTCATAATACAACAAATGTGATGAGCGATTTCTACCATAGGATTGACTCATCCAAACACCTTCACTTTCATCAATATAGATTCCCTGCACTTTTGGCGGAATGAGAAATTTTTCCTGCAATTGAAGTGAATTGTCAATCAATTTATAGCAATACATCACCCCCGGCGTATATACACGATGGGTGGCAACGTATAGCATTTTATTATGGTACGTGATACAGGATGGAACGTTGTCTACTTTATATTTGACAAAGCATTTTGAAATATCAACGAAATTCTGATTGCTGAGATTTGCAATCTTTTTTATAAAATCATAGGAGATACATTCAATCTCATTTGTGTTAGAATGGCAGATCCATAGATTTTCACCGTCATAAGTCACACCACCTAAATGGCTGGACTCCTCCATTCCAAGAGATACCACATACTCCCCGCTTTCTCTTCTGTATAGGGTCAGGGCTCCTTGTCTGTCATTTTCCATAGCATAGGAGGAAACAACATAGTATTCCGGTGTCAAGCAAAGGCCTTGGGGACACTGATATTCAGAAGCAAACCTCTGATTCAACAAATCATCCACTCTGGTTTTGGGATTGCCCGGTGTATCGATGGCATATAAAAAATCATATGACAATTCTTTCAAAATCAACTCTTTCCTGTCATTCTTATAGGGATAGGTCTGAACATTGTGATTTGGATTGATGTTCAGATTCCATTTTGCATATAAACTACAGGTGGCCGTATCCGATATCTCATAAACTCTGTTGACATACTCCTTATCTTTGTACCATCCCCCAAAACTATATCCTGCTTTTCTTGGATTTTCCAAAGGAACCGGCAGCTCATCTGCCGTGATATGTTTGGGATTTAAAATAGAATTATAGCCTCCATTTAGCTCATACGTAATATCCCATTGCTTGTTTTCATACTGCTCATCTGCCAAAACAAGGGGATTGCTCCAAAAGCTTAATAATAAGGCCTCTAAAATAAAAATACACATTTTCTTTCTCATATATCTATTGTGTCCATACTCTGAAATTTTAATATAATGCCATTGCACTTTTACACTTTAAAGTGTTGACACAAGAAGGAAAAATCGTTACTATTGAGAAAGTGAAATAGATAAAAGAAAAGAGGATAATCACATGATTCTTGTTATGAAGCCACAGGTCTCAGAGGATTCTTTGAACAGTCTTGTGGGAGAAATCGAAAAAGCAGGATTAAACACACACATCTCAAAAGGTGAAGAAGTTACCATCGTTGGTTTGGTAGGTGACAAAACCAAAATCGATCTTACCGCCATCGAAGCACACCCAGCTGTAGACAAGGTAATTCCTGTCACTGAGAGTTATAAACTTGCAAACAAAAAATTTCATCCGGAGCCATCCGGATTTGCCGTAAAGGATACCTTTATCGGTCCTGATACTATGACCATTATGTCCGGTCCATGCGCTGTGGAGTCAGAAGAACAGCTTCTGTGTATCGCTCGTGCGGTAAAAGCACAGGGAGCCACCATTCTTCGCGGTGGCGCATACAAGCCAAGAACTTCCCCATACTCCTTCCAGGGACTAGAGGAGGATGGTCTTCGTTATATGCAGACAGCTTCCAAAGAGACAGGTCTTGCAACCATTTGTGAAGTCACTTCTGCTCACGCAGTTGCATCTGCATACAAATACGTAGATATGCTTCAGATTGGAGCTAGAAATATGCAAAATTTCGAGCTCTTAAAAGAAGTTGGAAAGACCGATATGCCGGTTCTGTTAAAGAGAGGTTTAAGTGCAACCATTGACGAATGGCTGAATGCAGCTGAATACATTATGGTCGGCGGAAATACCAAGGTTGCTCTTTGCGAGCGCGGTATCCGCACCTATGAAACCGCCACAAGAAATACGCTTGATTTAAGTGCTGTTTGCGTTTTAAAGGAACGCACACATTTGCCGGTCATCGTTGATCCGAGCCACGCTACCGGTGTTCGCTCATACGTAGAACCGTTAGCAAAGGCTGCCATTGCATGTGGTGCTGATGGACTTATGATTGAAGTACATAACGATCCCGCACATGCACTGTCTGACGGTCCTCAGTCATTAGACTTTGACCAATTTGCGTCAGTAATGACAAACTTGAAGCCTTATATTACACTGGCTAACCGCAAACTATCCTAAGGAGTAATTATGGATTTTCAGAAAATCGGATTTGTGGGCTTGGGCCTTATTGGCGGTTCCCTTGCCAAATCCATCAAAGACAAATATCCACATACAGAAATGATTGCCATGGCCTCTAGGGAGTCCACCCTTGCACTGGCCTATGAGGATGGTATCATACGAAATAATGGCTTTATTCCACTTTCAGATTTTTCAGACTGCGATATGATCTTTCTGTGTAGTCCTGTTAAAATCAACGTAGAATACCTGCAAAAGCTTAAGCCCATGCTCTCCTCTGACTGCATTATTTCCGATGTAGGAAGTGTAAAGGGCGACATTTCAAAGGCAGTTGCCGACTTGCAGCTGGGTTCTCAGTTTATCGGTGGACATCCAATGGCTGGATCTGAAGCCACCGGATATAACAATGCCAACAAATATTTGCTGGAAAATGCATATTATATCCTTACCGTAACGGAGGAATTTCCAAAGGAAAAACTGGATGCGTTTGATACATTCTTAAGCTCTCTGGGATGTCTTACTATGATTATGACACCGGAGAAACACGACTTTTCCACAGCATGCATCAGTCATCTTCCTCATATCATTGCAGCATCCCTGGTGCGTTTTGTTCAGAATGCTGACAGCGAGGATGCTACACTAAAAACCATTGCAGCAGGTGGTTTTCGAGATATTACAAGAATTGCTTCTTCCTCTCCTGTGATGTGGCAACATATTTGTTCTACGAATCGAGATGAGATATTGAAAGCCTTTGATTTATATGAAAAGAGTTTACAGGAGTTTAAAAAATCCGTTGACACCAGCGACGAGGCTTTGACACTATCCCTGTTCTCAGAGGCAAAGGATTACAGAGATAACCTTCCTGTAAAAAAAGGTGTCTTGCCATCCGCTTATGAAATCTATCTTGATATTGCCGATGAAACAGGTGGAATTGCAACCATCGCTACGATACTTGCAAAGAATAATATCAACATTAAAAATATTGGCATCGTTCATAACCGCGAGTTTGAGCAGGGTGTGTTACGCATTGAGCTATACACCCAGGACAAGATGGATGAAGCTATTGCCATTCTTCAAAAGGACTACACGGTTCACAACTAAGAGGTTATTATGGAGATTACAAAGATCAAGGGTATTTCCGGTGAAATATCCGTACCCGGAGACAAATCAATTTCACATCGAGGCGTTATGTTTGGCGCAATTTCGGATGGTACCACGGAACTTACCGGCTTTCTTGACGGGGCTGATTGTCGTTCCACCATCTCCTGTTTTCGCAAAATGGGCATTGAGATTACGCAGGTTCATGACCATGTGATGATTCATGGCAAAGGCTTACACGGACTCACTGCTCCAACGGAAGTTTTAGATGTAGGTAACAGCGGAACTACCACAAGGCTTATGAGTGGTATTTTGGCCGGTTCCAACTTTTCTTCTATTGTAAACGGAGATGCTTCCATACAGACAAGACCAATGAAACGCATTATGACACCTCTGTCGATGATGGGTGCTGATATTTCATCTATGAAAGAAAATGACTGTGCTCCACTTCAGATTAATGGTGGCAACCTTCACCCAATCCACTATAATTCTCCTGTGGCATCGGCTCAGGTAAAATCTGCAATACTGTTAGCCGGACTCTACTGCGATGGTGTCACATCCGTAACAGAGCCCGTATTATCTCGTAACCACACAGAATTGATGCTGACAGGATTTGGTGCACAGATTTCATCTGAAGATACAACGGCCTCTGTGGTTGGACTGCCCAAATTGCATGGTCAGAACATCCACGTACCGGGAGATATTTCTTCCGCGGCTTACTTTATCGCCGCGGCCTTACTTGCCCCTGATGCAGAACTGACAATACACAACGTAAACTGCAATCCTACTCGTGATGGTATTTTAAAAGTAGCAAAGGCTATGGGTGGCAATATCAGTTACGAGAGCAGACGCATTGTTTCCGGCGAAGAAGTATGTGACCTTGTTGTGAAATCTTCTTCTCTTCACGGAACTACCGTTTGTGGTGATATCATTCCTACGTTAATCGATGAAATCCCTATGATTGCAGTTATGGCAGCCTATGCCGATGGCACAACCATCATCAAGGATGCCGCAGAGTTAAAGGTGAAAGAATCTAACCGTATCGACTCTGTTGTTGAAAACCTAAAATCTATGGGCGTTGACGCCACGGCCACAGAAGATGGTATGATCATAAACGGCGGTAAGCCTTTACATGGTACACGTATTAAAACAAAATCGGACCATCGCATTGCTATGTCATTTGCCATTGCAGGACTATTTGCTGATGGTGTTACAACCTTTGATGATCCGGATTGTGTGGTTATCTCTTATCCGGACTTTTACAAGACCATTGAGAATATTTGTTATTAATGATATAAAAAAACAGATGCTACCTATTCTGTAGCATCTGTTTTTATTTGCCGTCTTATTTGTTCTTCTCATCCTCCGGAAGTTCCTTGCGAATCTCCTTTGTTCTAATTTCTTCACAAATCTGCTGGATAAACTCATTGGTAGATTTTGTACCCTCATTACCAACAAATCTGCTTCGAACAGAAACGGTGCCTTCTTCCTGCTCTTTCTGCCCTACCACAAGCATATACGGAACCTTAGCCAGCCATGTCTCGCGAATCTTAAATCCAATCTTTTCTGCGCGGCTATCAACGGTACAGAGAATACCGTTCTTCTTAAGCTCTGCAGCAACCCGATTTGCATAATCCAAATACTTATCAGATATAGGAAGGATACGAACCTGTTCCGGACACAGCCATGTAGGGAACTTACCTGCATATTTCTCAATGAGCCATGCCAAAGTTCTCTCATAACATCCCATAGAGGTTCTGTGAATGATGTATGGACGAACCTTATCACCATTCTGATCGATATAGTACATATCGAACTGTTCCGCAAGCAAAGCATCCCACTGTACTGTAATCATGGTATCTTCCTTGCCATATACATTCTTAGCATTAATATCAACCTTAGGGCCATAGAAAGCAGCCTCACCAACGTCCTCCGTAAAGTTTACACCAAGTTCGGTCAAGATATTTCTGATATGACCTTCTGTCTCTTCCCAAACTTCCGGTTCGCCAATGTACTTCTCTTTATTCTCCGGATCCCACTTGGAAAGATGATATGTCACATCCTCTTCAACCCCTAATGTCTCCAAACAGTGCTTTGCCAAAGCAAGACAGTTCTTAAATTCTTCCACCATCTGATCCGGACGGACAATCAAATGTCCCTCTGAAATGGTAAACTGGCGTACACGGGTAAGTCCATGCATCTCACCGGAATCCTCATTTCTGAAAAGTGTAGATGTCTCACCATAACGAAGTGGCAGATCTCTGTAGGAATGCTGTGTAGCTTTATATACATAATACTGGAATGGACATGTCATTGGACGGAGTGCAAATACTTCCTTGCTCTCTTCCTCGTCACCCATAACAAACATTCCATCCTGATAGTGATCCCAGTGACCTGAAATCTTGTAAAGATCGCTCTTAGCCATAAGAGGTGTCTTAGTCCGAATGTATCCCCATTCGTTATCCTCTAAGTCCTCAATCCAACGCTGCATGGTCTGCACCATCTTTGCACCCTTAGGCATCAAAAGAGGCAAGCCCTGTCCGATAACATCAACGGTTGTAAAGAGCTCCATTTCGCGGCCAAGCTTGTTGTGATCTCTCTGCTTGATATCCTCCAAATGCTCTAAGTACGCATTTAACTCATCTTTCTTAGAAAAAGCTGTTCCGTATACTCGTGTGAGCATTTGATTTTTCTCGCTACCTCTCCAGTATGCACCTGAAGAAGAAAGGAGTTTAAATGCCTTTATGCCCTTTGTATTCATCAAGTGTGGGCCCGCACAAAGGTCTGTAAAGCCATCACCCTGACGATAGAAGGAAATCTCTGCATCCTCCGGCAAATCCTCAATCAATTTCACCTTATATGGCTCACCTTTTTCCTTCATAAATGCAATTGCCTCTTCTCTTGGCAATGTAAACTTCTCTAGTTTTGCACCCTCTTTGATAATCTTCTTCATCTCTGCTTCCAATTTATCCAAGTCATCTCTGGAGAATGGTGCACATTCAAAGTCATAGTAAAATCCTGTATCGATTGATGGTCCAATTGCAAGTTTTGCCTCCGGATAAAGACGCTTTACCGCCTCTGCCAACACATGTGATGCTGTGTGTCGAAGTGCAGCAAGTCCTTTCTCATCATTAGCTGTAAGGATATTCAGTTCACAATCCTCTGTGATAATGGTACGAAGATCCACAACCTCGCCATTCACTTCACCGGCGCAAGCAGCTCTTGCCAATCCTTCACTGATATCAAGTGCAATATCATACACTGACATTTCGCCGGCATATTCTTTTTTTGAGCCATCTTTTAATGTAATAATCATATCTATTCTCCTTTCTAGAAATAAAAACGCCCCTTGCAAACAATGCAAGGGACGATAAATCGCGGTTCCACCCTAATTGTCCTAACCATTATATCAGGACCACTCTAATGATGATAACGGAATCACCGGACCGGATTAGGGCCACTCAAAGGTAGTTTTCAATTGCTTCCGTGCAAAGGAGTTCTCAGCCTGGGCTCCTCTCTCTGGTTGCCTTTCACAATTTACTCGTCTTCTCAACGTGTTTACCAATTATTCAAGCAATATTCTAACCTGAAAGTACGAAAAAGTAAATAAAAAAATAGGAAATTATCTTATTTCTTACCACAGCACTGTTTGTACTTGCGTCCCGAACCGCATGGGCAAGGGTCGTTGCGTCCAACCTTTGTTGTATTACGTACCGTGTGAAGATTCTTTGCTTCACGATAAAGTTTCTTCTTTGTCTCAGCATCAAAGATTTCATCCCACTGTGGCAATTCATATAGCCAATCGGCCTTAGCATCGATCATATTCTTGTACAATGCTTCTTTATCAAATTCCAAGGAAACCTTTGTATCTTCTTCCATTGTCTCAATTGGATTTGGCTTTACAAGACTATCATTAATACCATCCAAGAAACCTGTCATTGCCATAATATCAAGTTCATACTTGTCAGCAAGTTCCTTGACTGTACCAGTTACCTTCTCTGTTGGGTTTGAAAGCAGTTGCTCATATACACCCTTCTCTAACATAAAATAGCTATTCCAAAACTGCTGTAATGCGGCCTGATTCTGACTCTGATCATAGGCCATATTCTGCCACTGTTCTAATAATGCCATATTATCTCTCCATTCTTTTGTTTTTTCGCACCTACTAAGATACCACACTATATATAAAATTGCAAAGAAGTTTTCCGTTGACACGCCCCATTCTTT
>CAMFYL010000028.1 GCA_946002055.1 uncultured Roseburia sp. | reverse complement strand
CAGGCCTATACGGGAATTGGGGTGGAACCGAAGCCGGTTGTAAAGGATGGAACAACAACATTAGTAGAGGGAACCGATTATACCCTTTCCTACGAGAATAACATTAATGCAGCGCCGGCAGATGGAGTGAATCCTCCGACGGTTATCATTGAAGGATGTGGAAATTATAGAGGTACCAAGACAGCAACCTTTACCATTGGAGAGAATTTGGCTACAGCTACTTCAGAAATGATTACCACCAATACCAAGGAAGGAACAGATAGTTATCTTGTTCCATATTTGGGAAATAATCGTCCAAACTTTGCTCTGAAGCAGGGAGCGTTGACCATTGATGCTTCCAATTATGATGTTTCCTATCTCCCAGCAGGAGATGCAAATAGTGGAAACACCATTCAAGTAACATGTACAGGAAAAAAAGGATATTACGGAACAAAAGTCCTTTTCTATACCGTTAAGCAGGCGGAATTGGGAAGTTTTGCAATTACGAACAAGGATGACGCCAAGGACAGCGGATTTAACTATACATATAGCGACAGATCAATCAGCGTGAACCTGGAAGTAAAATACACCATTGACGGACAGGACATTTTCCTTACCAAGGATGTGGACTATAAGATCTCCGGAGACGATTTGACTGACAGCGATATTAAGGGAACGGTGGGAACACACACCATTAAGCTGACAGGAATCGGCAACTATACTGGTACGCAAGATGTGACATACACAGTGACGAAGGGCAATATTTCAGCAGCTCGCTATAGTGTGGCTGATATTCCGGAGCAGACATATACAGGCTATGCAATCAAGCCAAACGTAATCATCACAGATACGAAGACGGGCAGACAACTGCAGGTGGGTACAGATTATGAAGTTACAGGATACTCAAACAATGTATCCATCGGTGAAGGCAAGATAAGCATTGCCGGTATCAACAGCTATGAAGGAGCCCGGGACGTGTCCTTTGACATTGTGCAGCGCAACATTGCTGAGGATACCATTACCATTGCTCCTATTGAGAATCAAATTTATACAGGAAGTCCAATCGAGCCAAACAGCTTATTAACCGTATATTACGAAGGCAATCCGTTAAGCAGCACAGACTATGACGTTACCTATACCCAGAATGTAAATCTGGGATATGCTAATGTTACCATTACAGGAAAGAACAATTACAGAGGCACCAAGACCTTTGATAAGGCCTTTAAGATTGTGGGAAATATCTGTGACGATGCCAAGTTTGACATCGAAGGAGTAACCCAGGACAAAGAATTCCCACTGAATGATGAAGGGGAAATTGATACTTCTAATATCACTGTGAAATACAAGGGCCAGGATACCCAGGTAGATGGCAGTAACTTCAAGATTACTCAGGTGAACTGTACCACACCTGGTGCAGGCCAGATTAAGATTGAGGGACAAAATGGCTGCTACGGCAGTAAGACCTTTGATGTCAAGGTTACCTGTAATTTGGCCACAAACAAGCGTGTTCGAGTGGAAAATGTTAGGGAGAGCTATGATTACACCAGCGGTCAGATTAAGCCGGTTCCGGTTGTGATTTATGAGGCAACCAATGGCAAGGTGGTATTGATTGAGGGTGTTGACTATCAGGTTGTTTACGGGGATGGTACAGAAAATGCCAATAAGGATGTTGGAACGGGTACCGTAATCATTGCAAGCGAACCGACATCATATTATAAGAGCCAGAAGGCAGAGACCTTTAAAATTGTATACAATTTGGATACCGCTATGGTAACAGGAATTCCTACCAGCTACAATTACGACGGAAATCCGGCAGAGCCAATACCGGTAGTCAGCTGCAAGGGAACCACCCTAAGACAAAGTATTGACTATGATGTATCTTATGCATCCAACACTGTGGCCGGAGAGGGCAAGGTGATTATCACTCCTCATGAGCCAAGTAATACCATTGGACGTAGAGAGATTACCTTTAAGATTAATAAGGCATCCATCGCCGGAGCCATTGTGACTTATGATGGAGCAGATAGTACCTCTATTCATGATAAGGATTACATTGCGGAGGACATTAAGCCTTCCGTAAAGGTGGTATATAACGGAGCAACCCTTGTGGCAGGCAAGGACTATTCCGTAAGCTATGAGAATAACAGAAACGCAGGTCAAGCAACCGTGACGGTTACAGGTCTTGGCAATTACAGCGGAACTAAGACCCAGAACTTTGTCATTAAGCCGTGGAATATTGGTTCCGACGTGGTGGCAGAAGTTGCAGATGGAGAATTTGCAGGTGGCGAAGAAGTAAAACCGCTTGCCTACTTGATTTATAAGGGACAGTCTCTTACAGAGGGAGAGGACTTCGACTACGTTGCAGAGTTTACCAATAATACACAGGTTACAACCACAGCAAAAGTAACCTTTATCGGAAAGAATAATTTTACGGGAACATTGGTAAAGACCTTTGAGATTCGTGCAATGGATTTGGGAAGCGGATCTATCAATATTTCTCAGACAGAGGTTCCATACACAGGAAATGTAATTTCCCTTGCAACGGTGAAAAGTGCCATTACTGTCACATGCCCAATCGGACAGGGTAGAACACATACTTTAAGAGATAGCGAGTTTGACGTTACTTGTGACAGAGAAATCAAGAATGCAGGAACCTATACCATTGTAGTTAACGGTAAAAATGGATTCACCGGAAGTCTTGAACTTAGTCTGACGGTAACACCTAAGGACATGGAAGATGCCAGCATTGTTGTGGAAGATATTCCAAATCAGCCGTATACAGATGGCAGTGCAGTCAGACCAACTGTCTCTGTGAAGGATACAGGCGTTGTTCTTAGAGAGAATACAGATTATACCGTAAGTTACCGAGACAATGCCCAGTCCGGTAAAGCAACGGTTGTCATTACAGGTATTAACAACTACGCAGGTAGCCGGGAAGTGTATTTCTATATTGGTGACAGCATTGCCGGCCGATGTGAAATCGCTTTGCAGCAGGGACGCATTGTATACAATGGAACACAGCAGACACCAATCATCAATACCGTAACGCTGGATGGTAGCACACGGTTACAGGAAGGGGTAGATTACGCTCTTGCCACAGCAGATGAAAACGGATTTACCTACGATTATACCAATGCAGGCGATAAGGTTTTGCATATTAAGGGCATAGGAAAATATTACGGTGAATCTACCATTACATACAAGATTTATCCAAAGGTGGCACAGCCGGAGAAGATTCGCATTGAACTTGATATGCCGGAGAACGAAGAGGGCCAATATGCAGACTACTATAACGGTAGTGCAATTGAGCCTGCTGTAAGAGTATATGACGAGGAAATCTCTGACGTGACTTGGATGCGTACAGAAGACTATACCGTTACCTACAAAAATAACGTAAATGTAGGCAAAGCCGATGTGGAAGTGGCGTTGAAGGAAAATTATGTTCCGGGAACCGTGAAGGGTGTTCAGTTTGTTATTGCCAAGAAATCAATCGAAGATGCAATGGTAGTACTTGATGAGAATCGCATTCACTATACCGGTGAGGAGATTACACCGGGTGTTAAGGTGATGACATTAGACGGTACAGAGATTCCGACAGATGCATATGATGTAACCTATGAGGACAATATCTGCGCCGGACCTGCAAAGGTGACCGTAACAGCCAAGCTTGAGAGCAATTATTGCGGAACGCTGAGCGCAGACTTTATCATTTACGCATCGTTGGCAGATGAGGCAGATACAACCATCAGTGAAATTGGAACCCAGTTCTATACAGAGTCTATGGGTGAATTGCCGCGACCGGTACCACAGATTGTCTGTGGTGGAAAGAAGCTGATCATTGGCGAAGATGTTGATGTTACATACAACTATGTGGATGGCGATAAGACCAAGGGCAAGATTTTCATCTTCTCAAAGAAAGAGGATTACTATACGGATGCTGCAGAGAGACAGTATGATATCGGCGTGGATACAGATAGTCTGGTAATTGAAAATTACGCAGATGCTTATGTATACAATGGCATGCCAATCAAACCTGTCTTTGAAGTAAAGACGCCTAGTGGAATGCCTTTGACCTACCATCCGGAGGAGATTGTTTATACAAATCAAACACCATCCGGAACCGTTGTAGGTGATGTGGTAAATGCCGGAACCATAACCGCTGAAATACCGTTATATTTAGATGGTTCTCCTATTATCATCAATGGGCAGCAGGCGTGTGCGAAAGCTGTATATAAGATTGTGCCAAAGGCAATTACAGCATGCCGAATTGTTTCCTTAAACAGTGATACCTACACAGGCTATCAATTGACACCGCCAGTATCAATTTTATATAATGATTTGGAACTAGTTTCAGGAAGAGACTATGCAATTACATACAGAGATAACATCAATCCTGGAGTTGCATCCATTGATATGGTAGGTAAAGGAAATTATACCGGCACGACAACATTGCATTTTACCATTAAGTCGGCAAATATGGTGAATCTTACAGCAACACCTGCTTCTGCAACCAGCATTCGTCTGGATTGGAACAAGGGAGGAAAGGTTAGCGGATACCAGATTTACAGCACAGATGGAAGCATATTATATGGGGCTACCACAGCCACCACATTTACCGTGGGAGGCTTAGCACCGGCAACATCTTACAGCTTTAAGGTACGATCCTTTGTGACAGTAGCAGGCGCTACCACCTTTGGGGAATTCAAGATGGTTTCAGCAAATACCCTGGTGGCAGCAGTACCAATTCAGGCCAGCTCCCCTAGAAAGGGACAGGCTACCGTAGCTTGGGGCACCAATACACCTGTTGACGGATATGACATTTACCGCAGTGAAATGGCCAATGAGAGATACTCCAAGGTTGCGTCCATTCCAAGTAATAGAGCAAGCTATACAGACAGAGGTCTTGTAAGTGGAAAGACATACTATTACATGGTTCGGGCTTACAAGAAAATCAACGGACAGTATCAGTATGGCGCGTATACGGTAGTGCAAGTTACTGTCAAATAGGATGGGACTATGCAAAAACAAAAAGAAAGATATACGATTGGCGAATATACCTTCCAGTCCTTCCACGAATATCGTGATGGACAGGAGGATGTTCGCAAAATCGAGTGTATCAACAAAGAGTTGAATATCCAGGACCCAGAGGTGGCTGTTCGCCTGTATAATGATATTCGCAGCGGCAAAATTACCTTTAAGACACCAATCGGTGACCAGTTTTTTGCCCATTTGGCGGATGTGGTGGCGGACAAGTCCGTGGGTCTTTTGGAAGATAAAGCAGTAGTTGAAGAGGCAGAGGGCAAGGTAAAATACCAGAAGGTGATCGGTCTGGTATTTATTTCCTTGGCCGTTGTCTCTTTTGCTGTGTTTGGAATTGCAAGCCTTCGAGACATTATTACCACTCGAAAAATGCAACAGATGACCAACCAAGTCCAGCAGGCAACGGAGAACAAGACGGATACAGAGAAAAAAAATGAGGAGCAGGGAGAGGTTCAAGAAAAGATAGATCCTGCTACTCTTACGGTTCTGCCGGAATACCAAGAGCTTTTGCAACAGAATCCGGATATGGTAGGCTGGATACAGATTGCAGATACCGATATCAATTTTCCGGTGGTACAGCGTGACAATACGTATTATCTGGATCACAGCTTTGAGGGGAAGGAAAATTCCAACGGCTGTATTTTCGTGGATGATCGGTGCGATATTGTGAACCCAACCACCAATACCATTATCTATGGGCATAATATGAAGAGCGGTATGATGTTCGGCGGATTGAAGAAATATCTTCAGGAGGGATATCTGGAGGCTCACAAAGTGATACAATTTAATACCATATACCAGCAGCGCCAGTATGAGGTTGTGGCAGTTGGACTTTCTAAGGTGCAGTATCAGGATGATGATTCCTATCGATATTATGATTTTATTCAGGCAAAAACCGATGAGGAACTGGCAGCCTTTGTAAAGAATATCAACGATTTAGCCGTATATGGAAATGCAAATACACTGACAAGAGAGGATGAGATTATAACCTTGTCTACTTGTAACAGTTATACAGAAGATGGACGATTATTTGTAGTAGCCAAACGGATAAATTAGGTGTATAATATACAATATATTGTGATTTTATATACGGAGAAGAGAAATGAAGAGAGGAACAAAGATCGGCTGGCTGCTGGTAGCAGTCTCTATCATAATGTGTGTCTGGGTGATTGCCAGTCAGAGTGTAGATGCAGATCAAACCATCGATGGATTTTTGATCAGTGATTCCGGAGAGGTGCAATCATATTCCGGAGCAGGAGGAAATATTACCATTCCCGGTGAGGCCACAAGTATTAAATCAGGCGCATTGTCCGGTGTGTCAGGTGTTGTCAGCGTAACAATCCCGGACACAGTGACCAGTATGGGAACCGGGGTGTTCAGCGGATGCGCAGATTTGCAGTCTGTTCATATTGGATCAGGAATTACATCTATTCCGGCAAGTACCTTTTACGAGTGCAATGCCCTTTTTGATATCTCAATTCCTGAGAGTATAACCAGTATTGGCAGTAAAGCATTCTATGGCTGTAATGCACTTACCACCATTACCATTCCGGCTTCCGTAAGTAGTCTGTCTACCGATGCTTTTTCCCAGTGCAATAGTCTGGCAAATATTAGCGTTGCGGCAGGAAATCCATCCTATAAGTCAGCAGACGGATGTCTCTACAACGGATCAGGAAGTAAGTTGTTATTGGTGCCTGTAGATAAGACCAGTGTGTCCCTTGCAGCAGGAACCATTACCATTGGTTCGGGAGCTATGCAGAATTCCTCTGTAGGAGCATTGACGATCCCTAACAGTGTAACAACCATAGAGAGCAATGCATTTTCCGGTTCTGCCATTGAAAAGATTACTATCCCATCTTCTGTTACATCCATTGGTGCACAGAGCGGATGGACACCGGATGCAATATACGGATACGCAGATACTGTAGCAGAGAAATATGCCAAGGACTATGATATTCCGTTCTATGTTATCGGCAACGAGGGGGGCACGGATGAACCAAGTGATCCGAACCAACCGGGAGATGATCCAAACCAGCCAGGCAACGATCCGAACCAGCCAGGTGACAATCCAAACCAGCCGGGGACTGGCACAGATAATGGCTCTGGCAATGCAACCCCAGGGGCAACTGGCGGTGCGTCAGGAGCATCTGGTGGAACGTCAGGAACCGCCGGTGGAGCTCATGTGAAGGATGTGACACCAACCACAGCAGATGGAATTGACCCTAGATTTTTCCTTTGCTTTGCGATTTTTGCAGGTGGCGTTGGTGTGATTATGGTGAGTCGCATTAACAAGCTCAAATACGTAAGTGATAGCAAACGCGGCTAAGATACAAAAGATACAGGTGCAGTCCTATGGGCTGCACCTTTTTGTCAATGAATAATGGAGGTGTAAGAATGATTGGTAAAATGGTTGTACAGGGAGTATGTGCTGTTGTTTATGCCTTAGAGGTGGCGGTGCTCTTATGGGTGACACAATCCCCGTACAAGAAGGATTACTATGTGAAAGTGAAAATGCTTTGCAGCACATCCTTTGTTATCATCGGACTGATTTTTGCAGCGGTAAGTGGCCATTGGATTTATTATCTCTCTATACTGCCAACGCTCCTCTTGTGTGCCCTGGGGGATTTCTTTATGGGATGCTTTCAGATTAAGCGATACACTAGAAATATGGTTCTTGGCATTGTAAGCTTCCTGCTGGCACATATTTGTCTGCTGGTGCTTTTATACAGTATTATTCCGGCTTTTGCCTGGTGGAATATTCTGTTTCCCATTATTGGTCTTGTAGTGCTGTGCCTGCAAAAGAAGCTACTGCATATGCATTACGGAAGACTGTGGTGGCCGGTACTTATCTACAGCGTTTTCCTTACGCTAGACTTTGCCAAAAGCATTGAGATTATGGTTTTGAGACCTTGTATCTCATCTGCCTGGATTGGATTAGGGGGGCTGCTGTTCTTCATTTCGGATTACACACTTAACTTCTGTTACTTCTATAAAATGAAGAACAAGAAGCGGACCAATGTGATGAATATGATTAATCTGGCAAGTTATTTCTTTGGTATTCTTGCCTTTGATATGAGTATCTTATATTTCGTGAAATAAAATAAGCGTGACTTCTCCAGACTGAGAGATCACGCTATTTTTGCACCTATATAAATTATGCTGCAGCTTGTCTTTTAACAGTGTCTAACGCTTTGGCAACGGGCGGAAGAGCAATGATAATCAAGGTAATCAATGCCTCTGCACCAATGTAGCATCCGTTGTATGCCAATGAGTAAACAGCGGCATTGGGGAAAGTGTCCGGAGCGTACATTCCGAAGAAAATCCAGCCGGAGAGGAAGGTAAAGAAATATCTTCCAAGTACTCCGGTTAAGTAGCCCTTAATGAGTCCGTGCTTTTTGTTAGAAAAGATTCCGGAGAGACCCAGAGCACCGAATCCCAAAAGGTAATCTACCATCATCTGCGGGAAGCTTAAAATGTATGGATCAATAATAAGTTGTAAGATGCCGTAAGCAACAGCGGTTGTTAGACCGGCTCCAAGTCCAAACCAATATCCGATCAATACGATAAACAACATAGACAGCAATGTGACAGAGCCACCCATAGGCATATCTATAATCTTAATCATAGAAGTTATTACTCCCAGAGCAATAGCCATAGCGGAGAAGGTAAGCTGTTTGATGTTCATTTTCTTCTTTGAACCAAATAGGGCTGAGCCAAGAAGCAGTAAACCAATGAATAAAAGTACAAATAAGGTATAACCGGCGGTGGTAAAATCAAAGGCACCGTCAGCGTTTGGTGTTACAAAAAAACTCATAATATACTCCTTTGTTGAATTGTTTTCGTGTTTTATATTATTCTACATAACTGATAAATATATTTCCAGCATTTTCAAACAGTTTTGATGCGTCTTCCATAGACATTCTTGCATATCGGTCTACGTCTGAATGATATACCACGATGGACGTGGCGTCATATCCGATAATCAGAACAGCATCCTTTGGACCGGTACGTGCGTATACAGGAGCATCGTGGCTCACATAGTATAAAACCTGTGAAAGGCTACATCCGGATAAATCCAGCACAAGTGCATCCTTCAGTGCATTGCTGATAATAGAAACCGGCGTCTCGCCGCGACCCAGCAAAGCATTGATTTCAGCATTTTCGCCTTTGCGGACAAGCATAGCACTGATAGCTCCGGCAGAGGTATTTGCAGATGCATCGGAAGCGCCAACTTCAACATCCAGGAAGGCATTTACATAGGTCTTCTTTCCTCTCTTCCAAATATAGCGCTGCTTGTTGTCGATGACAATGCCCAAGCCATCATCTGCGGCAGAAATGGCCTTGGTAAGATTTTGGGTTGTGAGAGTCACTTCGTTGCCAACATATACGAAGTAGGTCTGTTCCTCATTGGAAGCAGCTACGGACATGCTTCGTGTTTTTTCGGAAATGGCAAGGCTGGCAGTATCTCCTGAGAACGAGGTAATGGAGGCTCCCTCTCCTAGCTCCGCCAAAACAAACTGGGTGATGGCACCGTGATTCTTTGTACTCTTCTTTGCCAGATCAACTGTCTTGTTCTGCTCACCGGCGCTGTCTTTGATGGTATCCCCTTCAGCAGGAACAAAGGAACCGCCGGCTTTTTTCACCCGATCCAGATATAGAGTGAAGGAGCTCTTGGAAACCTCCGTTACGTAGTAACCGCCCTTGTGATAATCCTTTAAGGTGTCAAAGTTCTTGGACTTGGTGTCCACAATCTTTACATGAGACATAGGGTAAATGTCACTTCCCGCAGTATCCTTTGTAATGTCGGAATTGTTGGCAATGCCGTAAACAAAATCCTCTGTCATAAAGGCAAGAGGTTTGATCTTGGTATCGCTTGTTGCTTTAATCTTTCGAATTTTTTCCGTCTCCAAATCCATAATGGAAATTTCGTCTGCCATTTCCCCGCCTTCTATCCATGCAACATACTGACCAGACTGTGATACGGCATATTGTCCGGAATGGAGACCCTTAATCAACTCCTGGGTGGTTAAATCGTTTAGACCTACCTTGGCCAGAGTACCGCCTAGCATGATGTAGAAGTCACCCTGGACATTTTCATATAACAGATTGCTGAAATTTGCGTTCAGAATCTGATATGAGTGTGTAGAGGAAATGAATACCTGCTCCACAGCCTCTTGTTTGGCACTGTCATAGTGATATAGGTTGATGCCACAGTCGCCTTCATGGTCGCCTCGGTTCATATATCCGTATACAACAAAGTCCATATTTCCTGTTTCATCAATATTCAAAATGCGAATATTATGTTGCTGGAAATTCTGTCTGTGATCTGTGGGGTCGTCAATAAAACCAAATACCTTGGTAAAGGTCTGCTTGTTCTGGTTGTATTCAAAGAGTTCGCCCCCTTGAACAAAACTTACTATGGTGCCGGTTTCATTTGACAAGTATTCCATGTCGGCGGTGGCAATACCAACAGAAAGAATGTTATCCTTTACCGTTGCATTGTCGCTTCCCAAAAGCTGCTCCATCGTACGCTGATAGTCCAAAAGGTAAATTTGCTCTGCGGTGTAGCGGATTTTAAAGTATTCCTTCACGTTATAATAGGAAGTGACACCATCTTGCGCGTCTGCCATTTGGAAATAATAAACCAGCGAAATATAGTCGTCGTTCATATCCGTGAGAGAAATCAATGGCTCAGAAACAATCTCACCGGTAAATCCTTGCCACGCAATCTGGTCTAGCGTGGAATCAATGCCAACATTTGCCAAAGTCTCTGTATCGCAGTAGGGAGATGTCTCCACATAGGAAGCCAAATCCTGATAGTGATCGCTGAGTGCTGTGTCATGAAAATTCTGGGCAAATGCCAGACACTTCTTCATCTGATTGTTGGCGGGAAGCATAATTCTTGTGTAGTAGTGTACAGCTTGTGTCTCCCCCTCCAGGGTAAGGAGGAACAGGTACTCTTCCCCCGGCTCCACCAGATTCTCGATTTGCAACGTGGTGGATAGTGTGTCACCCTTTTTGCTCCAACCAGAAATTTTAGTGTCCGCAATCTTTCGCTGGGTATCTAAGCTTCGGATTTCATAAGAGGCGTCCTGAATGTTGTATCCAAGGGTGTCCACAGAAATCTTGAGCTTTCGTTTATCATCCAGAGGAATTAATGCATCTCTCATATAACAGGCATCCATCTCATTGATGTAGCCATGGAGCTCTCCCATGGATTTGCCGTAGGATTCCACAGTGACAAGTGGAAGGGTTGCCTCGGCCATTGTAATCTTCTTTTCGGATGGTTTGTGGTTTAGTAAGATTTGGAAAAATACCAGAAATATCACAAAAATAATTGCTAGAATGGTAATGCGTTTCCTGATTTCCTTTGGAATTCCTTTTTCTCTGAAATATAATTTAGCCATCTGTCTCTCCTATGGTGTTCCCTTGCATTCACATGGGGAAAATGGTATAATCTTTCGGCAGAATTGATAGTATCTTAGGCTGTTTGCAATGGAAAGATGGAGGAAATATCATGCACGATCACGATCATCATCACGATCATCATCATGAACATGGACATACTCATGAGAACACTCACGAGTGCTGTCATACACACACCCACACCCACTCCCCAGAACATAACAAGGCGGTCATCAATCGATTGAATCGAGCCATCGGTCATCTTGAGGCTGTTCGAACCATGGTAGAAGAGGGTAGGGACTGCAGCGAGGTTCTTGTTCAGATTGCAGCAGTGCGCTCTGCCATTAACAATGTTGGAAAATTTATCCTGAAGGAACACATCAGCCATTGCGTGGTTGATGCCGTTGAGACAGGGGACCAACAGTGCCTTGACGACCTGGAAGACGCTATCAATAAATTTATTAAATAATTACAGTGGTATTATTTTACCACTCTTTTATGAGCGTGTCTTGTTAGTTTCACATTTTTATCACAATTTTATTTATACTTTGATAGATGTGGAATGGATATATTGTCAACTTCTAGGAGGTTAGAATGAAAAAGTTTTTTTCGAAGCTTGCAGGAGGATTCCAGAAATTCTCTTCTGCCTTGAAAACAGTTACTGATAAAATCCCAAAACCGAAGTTTTTCGCAAAGCTGATGGAATCAGAGAAGATTCAAAAATTTTCTCGGTGGTGCAATGAGTATTCCTTAATAGAGCACATACCACTTTCCCTGATTATGTGTTTCGTAATGGAATGGTTATCGCGACATTCCTTTGTGGAAGCATGTGGCTTTGTGGCAAATCATACAGGGGCGTATTTATATAACTCCTATTTGATTTTTGT
Organism: uncultured Roseburia sp.; assembly: GCA_946002055.1. GTDB lineage: Bacteria > Bacillota > Clostridia > Lachnospirales > Lachnospiraceae > Pararoseburia. Next base: position 6,297 of record CAMFYL010000028.1, on the reverse strand, counting down.
CTGCTATTCCCTATGCTACCTTATTACAAGGCGCACCTTTGTGCGAATGATTGTCAGCGCAGTTTTCGTGGCGCTGGGAATTACCAATTGCATTATCCTTTTGAACCGTGTTACACCCTTTGGTTTTACAGACTTATATATGATTGGTGATCTCTTTACCATGCAGAACACCAACTATTTCTCATCGCAGCAGGCTGCTTTGGCAGTAGGTGCCGTACTGATATACTCAGGTCTTATGGTTCGTCTGTTTATAAAAGGCAAGAAGTTAAAGCCTCGTTTCCCTTATCCGGTGTACCTGGCATTCATTATCGCCTGTTTTATCAGTGTTCCATTTACCACATCTGCATTGCAGGCAAAGGGCATCCTGTCCACCTACTTTGGAAATCTTGCTCAGGGATATTTGGACTACGGGTATCTATACGGATTCTCCACCAGTATTTTCAGCCGTGGCATGAAAGAGCCCTTGCAGTATAGTGAGGAGTCCATTCAATCTATTGTGAATGAGACCAATCAGGGTGAAAGTCAAATCGCAGATCAGGACAAGCCAAATGTAATCGTTGTGCTACTTGAGTCCTTCTTTGATATTGATGAGTGTGATTTTATTGAAACAGAGAAAGACCCTATTCCGTTCTTCCATTATTTGGAGGAAAATTACTCTACGGGACATTTGACGGTGCCTGTTGTTGGAGCGGGAACCTGTAATTCAGAGTTTGAGGTCTTGACAGGAATGTCTTGCCAATTCTTTGGGCCAGGGGAGTATCCTCAAAAGACAATTTTGAAAAAGACAGACTGTGAGAGCTTTGCCTCCGATTTGAAAAAGATAGGATATGGAAGTCATGTGGTGCATAACAATGGTGGTAATTTCTATAGCCGTGCCAATGCCTTCTCCATGATGGGGTTTGACACCTTCCAGAGCAAGGAAATGTTAGATATTACAGAATATACACCTATGGGTTCATGGCCTACCGATGATATTCTTATTGATTCCACAGTGCAAGCTATGGATTCTACAGAGGAACCGGATTTTGTTTACACCATCACCGTTGAAGCTCATGGAGATTATCCAACAGAGCCGGTGGAGGGGGATGAGACAGATTATCCCATCGTCTGCAAGGACAAGACAGAAGAACAGTCCAATATGTGGCAGTACTACGTAAATCGTATTCACAATGTGGATGAGTTTATGCAGGCATACATTGAGGCATTAGATGCCAGAGGTGAGGATACCCTGGTCATTATGTTTGGTGACCATTTGCCAACCATGGGACTTACGGAAAGTGATGTTGCAACAGAGAATCTGTTTAAGACCAAGTATATCACCTGGAACAATTTTGATATGCCAAAGGAAGATGCGGACCTGACTTCTTATCAGTTAGTGGCAGAGTATTTAAATCGACTTGGTATTCATGAGGGAACCATGACAAACTACCACCAGGCTAAGATGGCTGAGGGGGTAAAAGCGGGATCTCATGAATATATGAAGGATTTGAAGGCCTTACAATACGATTTGCTCTATGGAAAGCGCTACGCATATGGCGGCAAGGACTTGTATCCGGCGTCAGACCTTGTTATGGGCGTAGCTGATGTTAAGATTGACAGAACCTTTTATTTTAATGGCAAGCTTCACATCTACGGTGAAAACTTCACCAAGTGGAGTAAGGTCTTTGTAAATGGGGAAAAGGTGTCCACAGATTATCAGAGCGGACAGCATATAACGGTAAAGGCATCTGCAGTAAAAAATGGTGATGTGATTACCGTGTGTCAAATGGGATCAAACAATACAGTGTTTAGAGAGTCCAACAGCTTTACGGTAATTGATCCAAACTATGTGCCGGAAGAAGATGAAGAAGCTGAGGATGATACAGCCTCGGAAGAATAAAAACTTTGATATAAGAAAAGGAGTATGGAAATAATCATCCATACTCCTTTATTTATTGTAGTCAAATCTTAGTACTCACCAGCCTGATACTTCTCAACCAGTCTGTGGATGCGATCGTATGGATCAAGCAAACCACTGATGGAGCAGTCATGATTCAGTGTGTCAATGATGTAAGCGATGTACTTACTCATATCACAGTTGATGTAGTAAGGTCTTGCCAAAAGCTCTGGTGACTGGTAGGTCAAGTTTGTTGTAACAACCCGGAAGATGATGCCATCCTCAACGGCCTTGTCAAACTTCTCCATACCGTTTGTGAATAAACCGAAGGTGGCAACAACAAAGATGCGGTTAGCCTTGCGTTTCTTCAGCTCTGTAGCTACATCAATCATGCTTTCTCCGGAAGAAATCATATCATCAACAATGATAACATCCTTTCCTTCCACGGAATCACCTAAAAACTCGTGAGCAACAATTGGGTTACGTCCATCAACGATGGTACTGTAATCTCTTCTCTTATAGAACATACCCATATCAACTCCAAGTACGCCAGCCATATACACAGCACGATTTGTACCGCCTTCGTCCGGGCTGATGATCATCAGGTGATCCTTGTCAATCTTCAAATCCTTAACGTTCTTTAAGATATTCTTGATAAACTGATATGCAGGCTGAACCGTCTCAAAACCATGCAATGGAATTGCATTCTGCACACGAGGATCGTGAGCGTCAAAGGTGATAATGTTGTCAACACCCATAGCAACCAATTCTTGCAAAGCAATAGCGCAGTCCAAAGATTCTCTGGAAGATCTCTTGTGCTGGCGGCTCTCATACAAGAATGGCATAATGACTGTAATTCTCTTAGCCTTACCCTCAATGGCAGCGATGATACGCTTCAAATCTGAGAAGTGGTCATCCGGGGACATATGATTTGTCTGTCCGCAGAGAGAATATGTCAAGCTGTAGTTTGTCACATCTACAATTAAGAAGATATCCAATCCTCTAACAGACTGAAGGATCGTTCCCTTAGCTTCGCCAGAACCAAATCTTGGAACAGCAGCCTTAACTACATAAGAATCACTCTTGTATCCGGCAAGTGTGATGTGGTCTAAATGATTCTGATCTCTGTCTGAGCGCCAGTTTACAAGGTAGTTGTTTACTTTTTGGCCCAATTCTTTGCAACTTTCCAGAGGGATGATTCCCAGAGTTCCGATAGGTGTGCTGTCGGTTAACAAAATTTCTTCGTTTGGCATGAATGTGTACTCCTTTGTGTTATGATTTATGATTTAATTTCTTTTGGATACGAATGTCATTCCCGAATAATTTGCAAGGCGTATAATTGCTAAGGATGCGAGAAGAGGTGCGCTCGGAATATACCTCCCGAATCTGTGCCATAGACAGATTGGTGGAGATTACCGTGGACTTCCCCCGAAGCAAACGCTCATTTAAACACAAAAACAATTGGGAAGTGGTAAAGGAATTACTAAACTCTGTTCCCAAATCATCAATAATTAACAAATCACACTGGAAAATATGTTCATGGGCTTCCATGGCCTCTTGGTCTTTTTGGAAGACTTCCTTCTCAAAAATATCAAAGAGCTGGAAGGCTGTGAAATAAATGACAGAAAAGCCCTGATCCAATAAGGCTTTGGCAATACAGTTAGAAAGAAAAGTTTTGCCTGTGCCTGTGTCGCCATACAACAATAGGTTACCACCTTCCGAACGAAAATGCTGCACAAAATTTGTGGCTTTTTCGTATGCTTGCTTGGCAGATTCCAAAGAGGAAACCCCGGTTTTATCCTCAATTTCCGAAGAATAGTGGTCAAAAGAGAAATGATCAAAGTTCTCCCGCTCTAAGATGTCATCCAAGTGAGACTGCTCATAAACAATGTCAATGGATGCCTGTACAAAGCAGTGGCAACGCTTGCCCTCAATGAAGCCAGTGTCCTTACAATCCTTACAGGTGTATGGTGGTTCCAAATAATTGGCAGGAAAGCCGGCTCCCGTAATCAGAGCTTCCCGCTCTTTGGCCAATGTTGCAAGCTGGGCTTTTTTCTCCTGAGAGGCCTCCTTGTTACCTGCTAATAAAAGTGAAACACTTTCCACAGACAATTGGCTCACCTGATCATCTAATCGGGTGAGCTCTGGAAGTTTGTCATATAGTTCTTTTTCCCGCTGGAGTACAATCTGATGATTGCGCATTTGCTTCTGATTGTATTCTCGCATTAGGCTATCGTATTGTGCATTGGTCAGTGGCATATTTATTCCTTCTACTTTCGCAATAGTTGTTGTTCTAAGTTGTCATAGAAATCGTCATCATACTGGCGCTGCTCAAAATTATGAAAACGATTGTTGGTCTTAGGAGAGCTTGTCTTTGAACGAGCCGCGCTTTTAGCGGCACTGTGCTTGTCCAATGTTCCCACATCCTCCAAGTGATGGATGTTCTGGCCTTTCCAATCGCTCAAAATCTTATCTGCATATTTGAAGTTGGCTTTTCCTGTATTTTGGATGGTGCGAGAGCAGGCCTCAGTGATGATGTCCAAGGTAAAACCAAATTGGTTTGTCCACTTTTCGATGTAGGCAATCTCACTGCTCACTAAATTTCGACCGGAAATACCAAAGGCTTTCATAACCGCATAGTAGGACTGGGAGTGAATGTTTGTATTTTGCTTGGCCTCCTCCACAGTGGTAATGTCTCGGTCCTTCCAATCAAGGGCAACCTTGTTCATATAGTGGATACTGCCGTGACCCTTTTCTACACAGTATTCCACCAAATATTCAATTAATTCAGACGAGAACATCAGTCCGTCATACCAGAATAAAATGGTGTTCATATCTGTCATAGACAAAGGATGTCCTATGTAGCGCTCGGATACGTACAAAAGTTCCTGAATACCATCCTGCTCCTGGAAAGCTAAGATGTCCTCCGGTGTGTATTGAGCAACTCTCCTTGCAGCAGTGGCGCTTGCCTTGTGCTGGGGATTGGCAGGAGCCTCCTGCTGTGCCGGTGCAGGCGCAGGTGTGATGCCCACAGACGACGGGGAAACCGTTACCTGGGAAACCCCCTGTGGCTCTAAGAGACAAATGCCTGTCAGGTTTTTGGCCTGATCATATTCCAAGTGCAATAAATGCATCTTTTCCCAATAGGCCAGACCTCGTTTTACGTCGCTTTCGGTATAGTTGAACGTGTCTGCCATAGAGGCAATGGAAAAATGTCCTCCGTCCTGGCACAACATGCGCAACAAATAAAGGTAAATTTTTACAAATTCACCATTGGCTTCCTGCATATATTCATCAATAAAAGCATTAGGAACACAGGTGACCTGATGGTTACCTGCCTTGTGTATTAAAATATCTGTCATAACTCATCCAAATCCTCTCTTCTCGTAAGAAGGATTATAGCATAATCATTTTGAGAATAGAAGAAAAAAGTAATCCCCAAAGCCTGTAGAATCAAGGGTTTCAGACAGGTGCGCTTTTGTGGATAAGTTCAAAAAATGCCATAATTTGGGGAAAAATAATCCACAATCCTTTGGGGAAAACCTTCCCCTGTAGATTGTGGATAATGTGGATAATTATAATTGGAGAAGATCTTCTCCAATGTTTACAACATCTCCGGCTCCCATAGTTATCAACAAGTCGCCGTTCATACAATTTTTTTGTAAAAATGTTTCGATGTCTGAAAAACTGGGAAAATAATAGCTCTCCACCCCTTCTTTTTGTAAGAGGTCTAAAATGTCTCTTGAGCTGACACCGTAAATGTCCTGCTCTCTGGCAGCATAAATATCTGCCAGTACAACCACGTCTGCTAAGGACAGAGCCTGGGCAAATTCCGGAAGGAATGCCTTGGTTCTGGTGTAGGTGTGTGGCTGGAATACAACGACAATGCGCTCATGCGGGTAATTCTTTGCGGCCTGTAAGGATGCCTTGATTTCCGTTGGATGATGAGCGTAGTCATCAATTACAGTGGCTCCCTTGTATTTGCCCTTGTACTGGAATCTGCGGTCGGCACCTCCGAACTGCAATAGTCCGGTGGCAATCTGCTCCCATGGAAGCTTCATTTCCATAGCAAGTGCGATACAAGAAAGGGCGTTGGTTATGTTGTGCTCTCCGGGAACATTAAGAGTTACGGACGGAAGGGCACTGCCCCGGTGCATTGGTGTAAAGCTGGCGCATCCCAGATGGTTGTATGTGATGTGGGTCGGATAGTAATCGCTGGAATCTGTCAGACCAAAGGTGATGACCTTGCAAGGCAAATCACAACAGAGCTTGGTATAATCCAAAATATCGCCGTTGATAATCACTGCACCATCGGCTTGGGTGTTGCCGGCAAACTTGTGGAATGAGGAACGCACATCATCCAAATCCTTAAAGAAATCCAAGTGCTCAGCCTCAACATTTAAGATGATGCTGTATTTTGG
>CAMFYL010000027.1 GCA_946002055.1 uncultured Roseburia sp. | reverse complement strand
TAAATGAAAAGGTATTAGACAATCTGAACACATATTTAATTGCCTATGTATTCATTTTGATTCTCAGCTTTCTTGTGGTTTGTTTGGATGGAGAGAGCCTTACCACTAGTATTACGTCTGTTATTGCATGTGTGAATAACATTGGACCTGGATTGGATGGGGTAGGTCCCACACAGAACTACCATATGTTTAGCAACTTGTCTAAGATGGTGCTGATTCTTGATATGTTAGCGGGACGATTGGAGATTTTCCCAATTATGCTTTTGTTCTCTCGCAGTACATGGAGGAAAATGGTATAAATTCCACATTGCAAAGAATGTGGGGGAAATATAAAATAGATATTAATAGTGATACATGATGATATGAATTAACAGAGGAGAAGGGGTCGTAGAATCATGAAACAAACGTTCAAAAAGAGAATCATCTCTTTGGGATTGGTGGGGTGTCTTGTACTAGGATTAACAGCATCTGTCTTTTCCACAGAGGTAACGGCGGCAGGAATCATAGTGGATGGAGATTTGTCCGAGTGGGCACACATTGCAAAACAACCATCACATGATGTGGCTGTAACATATTGGTCTGTAACACAGGATGAGGAGTATCTGTATTTTTGTGGACATGATATAAATGGCAAGGATTGGTATCGCCCATTAGCACAACAGACGGTGATTTTTTCCTATGATAACAATGGGGCCACCGGAGAAAATGGATATAAGCAGCAGATAGGTCTCAATGTCAACGGAAATGAGATTATGGTCAGAGACTACTGGTACCATGATGTTGCCGGAGCTGGTGCTGCATACCATCATATTGCAGGAACAAGCAATGATGGAAATATGGAGCGCAACTACGAGTGGAGTCTACCAAAGAGCTTTTTGGCAGACACAAAGGGAAGTCTTACCTTCTGCGGAACAGAAATTCGTTTTGAGGATATTCCAAATGCAAATACCATTGTTGAACCTGTGGAGCCGGACAATCCTGAGGAGCCGGAAGTGCCGGGACCAAAACCTGCATATCAGGGAATTGTAATCGACGGTATATTTGCAGACTGGGATGCCATCGAGAAAACACCAGTCAATGATAACAAAGATTACAACACCATTGACGAGACAGCTATGGTATGGGACGGAGATACGATCTATTTGTATTTTATGGCCAAAGGGAACGGAGACGGAACGGGAAATTGGAATTCTGTGACTCAGGCCGGTCCATATAACAGCGGACAGTTTGTAATAAAGACAGATTTGGGAAGAGAGCTTTTGATTCAGCTTTCTGACAAGGACGGTGGAAGCGTCTCAGGAGTTGAGGGTGCCAAAGTGGCTGTGAACAACAAGAACTGGGAAGGAGCTCCGCATATGTGGGAGGTTTCCATTCCTGCCAGTGCACTTCCTGCATATGAGAATACCATTTCCTTTGGGATTTATCAGAGTGAGCCATTGATTTCTGACGTGGCAAATCTTCAGGTGCCGGAAACGGAGGACAAGCCGGATCAAGGTCGCAATGGCATAGTTATTGATGGTCTTTACGGAGATTGGACAAACTATCCTCATACCTTAATTCAGTATGCAACCCAGGGAACACAGGACACCAAGGTGGATGGAGAGGCAGCATTGTTCTTGGATGGAGAAAGGATATATGCCCATGTAAACACACAGATGAAGGCACACCTTCAAGAGGCTGGCGGCGAGTTTACCGAAGGGGTACAGATTCGACTTAACGGAAAGGATGACTTGATCTTCCGTCCTCAAGTAATTGCAGTGGATGCTCAGGGCAATATTGATTACAATCCAAAGCAAAGTGGATTGGATCAAGGCACCTACGAGTTCTATTTGATTGACAGTGCCGGTTGGAAGACGGCAAAGAACATTTCCGAATTAGAAAAGAATGGAAATAATCTTTATGGTCATATGTATGTTACCGTTGACCCATCACAGGATGATATGGAATTTGAAATATATGTTGATGCGTTGGCCAAGAAATTTGGTATGGATGCCACAGATATTAAAACCACAGAGGGACAGTGGGGACGTATCGGCCAGCAGTGGGTTGCTACCGCAGGTACTTCCACAGGAACCTGGGCAGGACTTTTGATTTGCTTTGCCGGCGTGGGCGCTGCAACGCTCATTCAACGTAGAAGAAAGAAGCATGCATAAATGGTTACATATATCATAACGATTGCTCTCGTTTTGGTCTGGTGTTATCTCCTATGGGTTACACACCGGGCCAAACTTCAATTTTGGCATTTTCTTATTGGGAGTATGGGATTATTTATTATTTTGATGATGTTGGTGCAGCCGGTGATGACGGAGCCTTTGGCAAGGGCGGTGGCTGCATTGGCAGGACTTTTTGGAGACTTGACGGATACCTTTGTGCCCTACTTTAAGTATGGCATTCTTTTTGTGGAATCTGCTCAGGGAGCTATTACCCTGCAAATTGATTTTGAGTGTTCAGGCATCATAGAGATTATGGCCTTTATCTCCTTACTGGTTTTTTATCGTGTGTATTCTATTTCAGAGCGCATTGTTGTGGGTGTGGCAGGAATCCTATACATTATGATGGCAAATGCCCTGCGAATCATTGTGATTTGCGAAATGATTCATTATCTGGGAACAGATGTGTATTATATGGCGCACACCATTGTGGGAAGAATCGTGTTTTACGCTTTTTCTATTGTGCTGTATTTTTATGTATTTACAAAACCTCAGATTATTCGTATGAAGATTGGAAAGTTTAACTATGGAGATCATTGAGCGCCTGGTAAATTCGTTTGTGTTCTGGGCAGCATGGATTGTGATTCCTCTCATTATGGAGGTGTTGCCTTCCATCGGAAGTTTTTTTGTGCTTCTCAGACGAATCCTATTTGAAAAAGAAATTCCAAAGCCAATCATATATCCGGAAATTTCTATTATCGTCCCGGTATACAATTCAGAGCACACTTTGGGAGAGTGTATCAAATCCATCAATGATTGTGATTATCCCAATGATAAGATTCGCATCTTTCTTGTAAACAACCAAGGGAAAGATCACAGCTTTGACGTGTTTAAGGAATATCAGAAGAGATATCCGGATTTATTGATGCAGTGGCTAAACGCAGAGCAGGGGAAATCCCGTGCTCTCAATCTTGCGCTTTATAATAGCGAAGGAAAATACATTATACATATAGACAGTGACGGTATTTTGGAAAAGTCAGCCTTGAATTATATGGTTGACAAATTTGAGGCTAAGCCAAGCATCAATTGTATGACAGGTGCCATAATGATCCAGCCGGAACTGATTGAGGAGTATCCAAGGGGAAAGGCCAGGCTGTTTCGTAAAATGGAATTTATGGAATATGCCCAGGCTTTTTTAGCTGGTAGGAATTATGCTTCGGATCTGGATTCTATTTATACAGTATCCGGTGCATTTTCTGCATTTCGCAAGTCTGCCATTTTAAAATCCAGACTGTATAACACGGAGACTCTTGCGGAGGATACCCAGATTACCTTTCAGATGCGATACATACAGGGTGAGCGCATCTATATGAGTGAAAAGTCCATCTTTTTTGTGGATCCCATTGACGATATGGACAAACTCTATACCCAGCGGCAGCGATGGCAGAGAGGTAGCCTTGAAGTCTCCAAGATGTTTGTGGGAAGTAAGATGAAAACATTCCACATGTTTTCTGATGTGTCTGTGAAAACATTGATGTATGATCACACCTTTGCATTTCCCAGAATCATCTGGTATTTGGCACTGATATGTCTCATGTTTGTAGGATATTCCGGTAAGACAGTGTTGATGGCAACAGCATTGCTCTTTGGTATGTATACTTTGTGTGGGTATCTATACTTTATTTCCATTATTGGATTTCTTCGGGATTTTCCTGATGTGAAAAAGTACTATATGAAACAATGGTGGATTGTACCCATTTTGCCATTTTTTAATCTCTTGGTGTTCTTTATTCGATTTGCCGGCATCATCAACAGTATCAATACAGGAAGTGCCTGGAAGACAAGAACCCTGTCGGAGGAGCGAAAGGGATTCGTAGATATTCTGAAGAAGGATTTTGGAAAGGCCGGAAAGGTTCTGAGCAAAGTAAGGGGATTCTTTAACGGAGATCCAGAGTTGATTTATGCAAAGAAAACCTTGGAGCAACAAGCAAGAGGGGGATTCTTTGGATATTTTATCTGTATCCTAATGGCAGTGTTGGCAGTAGTTTTAACGGTGGTGTGTCACTGGGCCAGCAACAATTACAGTGTGAAGCTACAGGAGATTATTAACACATTATTAGGACCCCTTGCGGGAGCCGGCAATGATATGCTCTATGACGGATTGAAGCAATGTTTGCCAGTGGTTTTAACCTTTTTGATTGCCTTAGTTATCTTTGTGTCTCTGGAACGATGGCTTGTGAAAAGGGTACTGAGACAGGAAGACCAGGAGAAGAAGAGAAAGGGACAGAAGAGAATTCTGCTGATCCATCGGGTGTTGGCTACCCTTTGTACCGTTGGTCTTGTAAGTTCATTAGTATATGCCAATAGCTGTTACAACCTGGTGGGATACGTGAAGGACCAGTTGAGTAATTCTTCTTTCTATGAAAAGTATTATGTGGATCCCTCCACAGTATCCATTACAGCGGAACAACCCAGAAATCTGATTTATATTTATCTGGAAAGTATGGAGAATACCTATGCATCAAAATCGGATGGAGGTAGCCAACCGGTGAACTACATTCCGAAACTCACAAAGTTAGCCCGGGAAAATGTCTCCTTTTCTCAGAACGATAAGTTGGGAGGATTTTATGCGAATTACGGCGCCACTTGGACCATGGGAGCTATGTTCACCACCACATCCGGTGTGCCTTATGATTTGCCGGTAAAGGATACTGCCATGGCGGATCAGCAGCAGTTTGCATCAGGCCTTATCACCATAGGAGACATCTTAAAGAAGGAAGGCTATACCAATGAGTTTCTCTGTGGCTCTGATGCAGAGTTTGGAGGAAGAAAAAAATATTTAACCCAACATGGGGATTATGAGATTTTTGATTATTATACAGCTATGGAAAAGGGGTATGTTCCATCTGACTATTATGAGTGGTGGGGAATTGAGGATCAGAAACTCTATGAAATTGCCAAGGATGAAGTTACTCGTTTAGCTGAGAAGGATGAACCTTTTAATCTCACAATGTTAACGGTGGATACCCATGCTACGGATGGATATATCTGTGAAATTTGTGAAAATACATATGATGAGAAGGCAGCTAATGTTGTGAAGTGCGCAGACAATCAATTGGCAGAATTTATTGAGTGGTGTAAGGAACAACCCTTTTACGACAATACCACCATTGTAATTACAGGGGATCATCCCAGAATGGACAATGCCTTAATAAAGAACAAAAATTGGAATGATAGAAGAGTGTATAATTGTTTTATCAATGGCGTAAATACCCGGAATGCAATCACTACGAATCGGGAATGTATGGCCTTTGACATTTTCCCAACGGTGTTGGCGGCAATGGGATATGAGATTGAAGGGGAGCGATTGGGGCTGGGAACAAATTTGTTTTCAAATCAGCAGACTTTGGCAGAGAAGATGGGTATAGCAGACATTGAGGCTCAACTGGCGGTGCATTCTGATTACTATATCAGTCATTTTGCACCAGAACTTATGGGAACGGATAGATGATGTTTAAGAAAATTTCAAGAAGAAAAAAGAATTCCACAAAAAAGAGAAGAAGCGCGTGGCTGGTATGTGGCCTTGTGTTTTTGTTCATTGCTGTGGTGGGCCTTTTGGCTTGGAAACAGCTAAAAAAATATGAGCAAGGCATTTTGGAGGTTTATGCCCTGCAGCAGGATGGATATGTGCAACTGGTTTTAGATCAGATTAATCTCCAAGAGGATAGAGACAATGAGGAACTTGTGCAAAATATCCTAGGGACTCTGGATGCATCTGATAATCATTACTGGACCCTGTCAGAGATTGACTCCATTGTATTTGTAAAGGATGTGCTTGAGACCAATCGATACAAGGGATTTACCACAAAGACTTATTACAAGTCACAAAGCGCAGAACAGTTTATTGAGAGTCTACAAGAAGGTCGTGTGGTTCACAAGGAAATTGTGATTAAGAATCGGTTATATGTGGCATCCGGCGTGCGGTTTGCCTATAATGGCAAAAATTACTATATGTGCCTTTTGACAAGTGCCAGCACGATTTTGGATCAGAATGAGTATCTCAGTGCAAGAACAAGTCTTAGTATGCTGGTCCTCTTTGCGTTGGCAGTGGTTTTGTGTGGCGGAATTCTCTTGAGCATTTTAGCAGAGAGATGGCATCATCAATATGAGGCGTCAGAGAGGGAAAAGAAAGATTATGTGGCAACCATCGAAAGAATGAATTTTGAGCGTTCTAAGGAGAAACTCTATCATCCGCGCTATATGGCATTTTATGTAAACTCCCTTCCTATGCTTTTGGAAAAGATAGGAAAAAGAGAGGCGTGGCCAGTGGAGATGATGATTGTGGACATTCCATCCGGGGAACAACGAGATATGTTTTTGGAAAAAGCAAAGGTCTATCTGGATGAGAAGACCTTCCGTGTGATTCTGGATGATAGGTATGTGGCACTTTTGTCCATAAAGAGTGCAATGCGAACGGAAGAAAGTGCAAAGGACTTTGTGGAGCAGATGGGTGCTACACTTGTGGCAAGGAGACAACCTCAGGAAGGTAATCTGGAGCAGTTGTTTGGACAAATGTGGAAAGAGGTGAAAGAGGATGGACAATAAATTATCCTGTGAATATCGTTTCAAATTTTACATCAATGCCAGTCATAGCATTATTATCAATGGAAGGCAGGGTGAGGTGCATCCACATACCTGGGAGATGATGTTAAACATTTTAGTGGAGCGGACAGACTTTATGGAATTCAATGTATATGAGCAGGTGGCTCAGGATTTCTTTGCCCAGTATCAGGATTGTACACTGAATGACAAAGAACCTTTTGATACGCTTGTTCCTACGTTAGAGAATATTGTGGATTACTTTGGAGAGGAAATTCGCAAGCGTATGGGGGAAGTGGGAGGCATCCTTATGAGAATTGAGGGGAGTGAGACTCCCACCAGAAGTTATGTGGTATCTTACACTTCTCAGAATGAGTATATGGAAGATGTGAAACATCAATCCCGGGAATCCTTATCAAGGGTGCTGGATGATATGTTGGATCGAGTACTGGATGAATCATAGAAGGGACGAGGAAATGGCGAAAGTAAAAAAAGGAGTGTGGATCGCCCTGGTGGTGGCGGGCTATATAGTGCTTTCCCTTTTGATGGTGTTTTTTGTGTCAAAGAGTGGTATTTATCCCTCAGGGACAGATACCATGTGTCATGTTTATAAAGGTGATATTTTATACCATAGCATCAAGGAGGGAGATTGGTATCCTTTGTGGGATGCTCGTTGGTATAATGGGGTACAGAATATGCGCTACTGGGCACCTTTGCCGGTGTATGTTCTGGCGTTGTGCCAGGGAATTGCCGGAGGAAGTGCAACAGGGGGATATTTAGTATACTTGTTTCTCGTATGTACACTGGGAGCAATTACCTGGCTGAGAATTGGATGTACACACAAACGACCATGGATGGGAGCTTTTTTGGGGGCTCTCTGGTTCTTTATGCCAAATAACCTTTTAGCTGTTTTTGTGGAGGGAAATCTTCCCAGAGCACTTTGTATGGTGATGTTGCCACTGTTTGTGTCATGCGTGCACGACTATCTATTGGAAGATAAGTGGACAAGTTTGCCAAAAATGATTGTGTGTTTCGGGTTGATGACCTTATGTCATGTAGGTTATGCAGGTATGATTGCCCTGTCTCTGCTGGTGTTTCTCGTAATTTTTAAAATAGCATATCAAAAGAAGAAAAAAGTGATGCCTGTTTTGATTTCCGTAGCACTGGGATTCTTGCTTACAGGTGTTTGGACATATGCTTCCCTACAAGGCGGAATCATATCTATGGATTCTTCTCAGGTTATGAAAGGCTTCTTTCAGAGTGCACTAAAATCTATCAATCCTTTGCCACGTTTGGAAGGAACCTTTGATTTCTATTTCGGGTTAGCAGCGTTTGTGCTGGTTGTGCTGGGGATTCTTATGTCAAAGCGGGAATCTATGCCGGGATTTTGGACGGCATTTATCATTTTTATCTGCACCACAAGTACCATGTATGGAGTATTTGTTCATCTGCCGGGAAGTCAATTTCTGTGGATGCTGCGATTTATCTCTATTGCCCTATGCTTTGCCCTATATAGTTGGCTCTTGTGGAGAAGTTTGAAAAAGCCTTTTGTGTTATTGCTGGGATTTTTGCTTGTTTTGGATATGCTGCCTTCTCTTTCGCTGGTTCACGGTGGCTTAAAGTTTACAGCTCCGGAGAAGCGTTATGAGGCAATGGAGGACAGTACCTTGATTGGCAAGGCAAAGGAGATCACTAAACAGAGATTAACCCTCCTTGACGGCAGTTCTTTAGGGGCGGATGCCGCCTACCTTATCTCTCGCTATGAAGATGGAATTATGGCAACCTATGGGGCAGGCTGGCAGTCGGCATCAACGGCCCACAATATTGTACAATTAAACCAGGCTATGGAAGATGGATGCTATCTATATCTTTTTGACCGGTGTATGGAGATGGGCAGTGATACCGTTTTGGTACAGGTAAGCCAGTTGCAGGATAAAGAAAATGATATGGAAAAGCTGGAAAAGGCAGGGAAAAAACTAGGTTATAAACTGGTGGATAAGAGCCCCGGATATCTTTTATATCACAAAGATACAAGCAAGAACTTTGGTGTCATATCCCACTATTCGGCCATTGGTATCGGGACTTCAGCGCCGCTGATGGCTCTGCAATTTCCCATGATAGAAGAGCGGGACGAGACAAATCTCAATGCATATAGTTATCAGGAACTGTCAAAGTATGATGTGATTTATTTGGCAGGATTTACCTATTCGGACAGGGAAGCGGCAGAGGATATGCTGCTTCGACTGAGCCGACACGGGGTGCGCGTTGTGATTTTGGCCGACGGTATCCCGGTGGATGAATCTAACGGTGAGCAGACATTCCTTGGGGTGAATTGTCAGAAAATCAAATTTACCAGTGGCTACCCTGATCTGAATACTGTAGATGGGGTGCTGCGCTGTGACTTGTTCCCGGAAGGACATACAGATTGGCAAACCGTGTATCTCAATGGCTTAAAAGAAGTGTGGGGAACCACAACAGATTTGAATCAGGATTTGGCATTTTATGGAACCGGGGAAAATGAAAATCTAATTTTTGTGGGATTAAATCTCACATATCACTATGCCATAACAGGTGATCCCGGGGTTGGGGAATTGCTGTCCCATGCATTGGATTTAAATACCAATGAGTTACCAAAAAGAGAACTGGTTCCGCTGAAGATATCATATGGGAAGAATCAGATAACAATCACATCAAAACATAATCATGTGAACACCACCATAGCGACCCAAGATATTTTTGCCAGTGAACAAAAGATATATCAAAGAAATCACTTGGTATATGTGAATAAAGGAAAAACGGTAATTACTATGGACTACCCATATTTCAAAGAGGGGTGTCTGATTTCCATAGTGGCTTTGCTGCTCACGGGAGGATTTTTGTATTACACCAAGAAAAAAGGAAGAACAGAGACAAAATAGTATGGATGAATTAGTGGCGCATTACAACAAATTTAATGAGGACAAAAGACTTACCAGACGGCACGGACAGGTGGAGTATATCACAACTATGAAGTATGTTCATACTTGTTTGGACGCATTAGTTCAGCAGGGGAGGAAGCCGGAAGAAATTCATATCTTAGATGTGGGGGCCGGGACCGGCGGGTATTGTGTTCCGTTATCGGAAGAAGGCTATCAGGTCAGTGCCGTGGAGTATGTAAAATACAACCTGGGTATCCTCAAACAAAAGGGAAGTGCCGTGGAGGCTTATCAAGGAGATGCAAGAAAACTGAAGCGTTTTGCAGATGATAGTTTCGATGTTACCTTAGTGTTTGGCCCGATGTATCATCTGTATACTATGGAAGACAAGCGACAAGCTTTGTTGGAGGCCAAGCGGGTGACAAAGTCGGGTGGATATATCTTAGTGGCATATTTGATGAATGAATACGGTGTGCTCACTTATGGTTTCAAGGAACAAAATGCCTTGGAATGTCTATCAGACGGTCGCCTGGATGAGAAGTTTCACTGTCATTCTACACCGAAAGATTTGTATGATTATGTGAGGTTAGAAGATATTGATGCACTGGTGCAGCAGGCAGAATTAAAACGAATCAAAATTATATCTGCAGACGGACCTGCCGATTATATGCGCCGGGAATTAAACGCTATGAGTCAGGAACTCTTTGACAAATTCGTAGAGTATCATTTATCTACTTGCGAACGGCCAGAACTTCTTGGGGCCGGCGCTCATACCCTGGACATTTTGCAGAAATAAAATTGCTCAGGCGTGGAATATTTCACAGAGATATGTTATAATTTTTTACAAGATTTATATGATATAGGGGGTAAATATGGGTAAGAAAAAATTTTTATGGCTAAAAATAGTGCTTGGAGTTGTGATAGCACTGGTGGCCGTGGTTGTGGTTTTCTTTGGGGTACTTACTGTGACAGAGTATAAGCCTGAGGCAACAGAGCAACTGGAGATTGCCGGAAAAGCATCCAAGGAGTTGGAGGATGGGGATTCCTTCACCATTATGACCTGGAATACAGGTTATGGCGGATTGGATGAGAAGGCCGACTTCTTCATGGATGGTGGAGAAAACGTACAGAGCTCTGATGAGGAGACGGTAAAGGCTAATGTGAAAGCTGTAACGGACTTTATTGGAGAGTCAGAGGCAGATGTTGTCTTCTTACAGGAAGTGGACACAGATTCCAAGCGTTCCTATGGCTTGAATCAGCTGGATATGATAGCAGAGCAAACAGATGGATTTCAAAACACCTTTGCGCTGAATTATAAGACTTTGTATGTGCCATATCCTATGCCGCCAATCGGTAAAGTGGAATGTGGTATCGCAACACTTTCTGCATTTGAAGTATCAGATGCACAGCGTGTGTCTTTGCCATGTCCGTTTAAGTATCCCGTGCGTTTGGCCAACCTGAAGCGATGTCTTATGGTAAACCGCGTACCGGTGAAGGGAAGCGATAAGGAATTGGTTCTTGTGAACCTTCATTTGGAGGCATATGACAGTGGGGAAGGCAAGATAGCACAGACAAACCAATTGCGTGAATTGCTAGAATCTGAGGCTGCCAAGGGAAATTATGTCATTGCAGGTGGTGACTTTAATCAGACATTTTCTAACTGTGACACCAGCGCATATCCGTTGGTAAGCGAGAAGATGTGGAAGCCGGGAGTCATTGATGCATCAGAGTTTAGTGACAGCCTGCAGTTTGTGATGGACAACACATCTCCATCCTGTCGTTCCTTGGATAAACCACTTTATGGCAATGATGCCAGCCCATCGAAATTCCAATATTATATGATAGATGGATTTATTGTTTCTGATAATTTACATATTGATAGCCTTGAGACAAAGGACTTAAAATTCAAAAATACAGACCATAATCCGGTGATGATGAAGGTGACCTTGAAATAGGTTAAAAATGCTTTTCACAAGGTATAAAATACCTCTGTTTACAGATACTAGAATCAAACTAGCATAGAAAATGGAGGGAAAATCGGTGAAGGCAACTGGCATTGTCAGAAGAATAGATGAATTAGGTAGAATTGTTGTCCCAAAGGAGATTCGCAGGACCTTGCGAATTCGCGAAGGGGATCCACTGGAAGTATATACGGACCGTGAGGGCGAGATCATTTTAAAGAAGTATTCTCCTGTGGGAGAACTGTCAAACTTTGCCACACAATATACGAAGGTGTTATCAGAGATGACAGGAAGGCTTGCTTGCATTTGTGATAAGGATCATATTATTGCAGCATTTGGTTCCGGGAAGAAAGGTCTTGAAAATCAGCCTATCACCCAGAAAATGGAGAGCGTCATTGAACAGCGCAAGGATTACTCTACCAGAGAGCAGGTTAGCGTTGTGCCCATTGCAGAGGGGGTTACCACAGAGCATACATCCCAAGTGATATCCGTGGTAAATGTTCACGGAGATGCGTTGGGAGCGGTGATACTTTTGGGGGATGAGGCTATGACGGAAATGGATGAGACCCTGGTAAAAACCACAGCGGAATTTTTGGGAAGTATTTTGCAGGAATAGAGGATGAGACAGGCCACTTGGCCTGTCTTTTTTCTTGTATATGCAAGGGAGAATGTGTAGAATAAGACTATGAGAAAACGGAAGAAAAAGACAAAGTCTCAAAAGATTTGGGGGTTCTTACAATTTCAGATGGTTCTTATTATGCTGGTGGTTGCTGCCATCGCCTATTACTATGTGGGGGGATATGCAGCAAAGGTGAAAGCGATGAAGACGGAGGCGGTACACCTTGTGGCTAATTCCAATGCGGATACCTTCCGCCAGAGTCAGACAAGCGAGGCCTATGATTGCAATGGGGAATTGCTTTCTGTCTTAAAGGGAGAGAAGGATGTATATTATGTGGAATTTGACAACATTCCAATCTACGTGAAGCAGGCTATTGTAAGTACCGAGGATAAGCGCTTTTACAAACATAAAGGCATTGATTATAAGGGCATTATGCGTGCCGTCTGGGCTATGATTCAGGATGGAGAAGTAACCCAGGGTGGAAGCACCATTACCCAGCAGCTGGCTAGAACAGTTTTTCTTTCCAATGAGCGAACCTGGGAGAGAAAGATTGAGGAAATGTACATAGCGGTGGAGCTGGAGGCAAAATATTCCAAAGATGATATTTTGGAGTTCTATTTAAACAATGTCTTTTTTGCAAATGGATATTATGGAATTGAGGCAGCTTCCCAGGGATATTTTGGCATGGACGTAAATCACCTGTCTTTATCGGAAATGGCGTATCTGTGCTCCATTCCAAACAATCCAAACCTCTATAACCCGGTGAAAAATCACGAAAAAACAATGAAACGTCGCAATCGAATCTTGAAGGCTATGCTTGAGGAACAGGTGATTTCGGAATCCTCCTACAAGACAGCTTTGGGGGAGAGTATTTCTATCTCACCATCCCAAAAAGTCAAGAACGATTATCTGGAGACCTATATTACATATTGTGCTACCAGAACGTTGATGGAGATGGAGGGCTTCAAGTTTCAGACCTCTTTCGATAACGACAACGAAAAGAAGGCATATGACAAGAAATATAAAGAGCTGTATGAGTCCTGCAATAGTAAGCTCTTTACAGGGGGATATCGAATTTACACCTCTTTGGACGCAGCGGCTCAAAAGGAGTTACAGGATGCCATTGACAAGGAACTGGCAGAATTTACGGAGAAGAACGATGAGGGTATTTATTGTCTTCAGGGTGCCGCTGTTTGTATCGATAACGCCACCGGAATGGTTCGTGCCATTGTGGGTGGTCGAAGCCAGGACACAGAGGGTTATACTCTAAATCGTGCCTTCCAGAGCTTTCGGCAGCCAGGCAGCTCCATTAAGCCTCTTCTTGTGTACACACCGGCACTGGAGAAGGGATATACTGCTGATACCACAGTAGTAGACGAGCCCATAGAGGGGGGACCGGTAAATGGAGATGGTGTGTATTCCGGGGCTATGTCACTGCGACAAGCGGTTGCCGTTTCCAAGAACACCGTTGCCTGGAAAATAATGGAGGAGTTGACCCCGGAATATGGGTTGAGTTTTTTGAAGGCTATGGAGTTTTCCCGCCTTGATACAAGAGATGAGAATTTGCCCATCTCTGTAGGTGGATTTACCAATGGAGTGTCCCCCCTTGAGATGGCGAAGGGATATGCTACCATTGCCAATAACGGCGGATATCGAAATCCTACCTGTATTGTTAAGATCACCAATGCGCAAGGCGACGAAATATACTCTGCCAAACAGGATGCCGTTATGGTCTATAAGGAAAATGCCTGTAGGCAAATGACGGATATGCTACAGACGGTTATTACTTCGGGAACAGGGCGTGGATATTCCCTTGGCCAAATGCCAAGCGCAGGAAAGACAGGAACTACAAACGATAACAAGGACGGCTGGTTTGTTGGATATACACCTTATTACACCACCAGCGTGTGGGTGGGCTATGATATTCCAAAGGAGGTGCCGGGTCTTGGAGGAGGAACTTACCCTGGACGGATCTGGCATGACTTTATGGAGAAGATTCACGAGGGCTTGACACCGGTCAGTTTTGTGGAACCCATTTCTACAACTGAGTAGAAAGTGTTGCAAAAACACTTGCCAGAAAGCATCTTTCGTAATAGAATAGAGGGCAGAGGCTATGTGGGGGCATAGATAACGGAGGAAGTGTTATGAAAGAATTTGGTTTTGGCGCAGACCTGGGTGGAACAACCATTAAGATGGGTCTGTTTAAAACCGATGGCACATTGCTTGAAAAATGGGAAATACCAACAGATACATCTAATCAGGGAGGCAATATCCTAAGAGATATTGCTGCAACCGTTCACAATAAGATGGTAGAGAAAGAATTGACCAAGGATATGGTAGAGGGCATCGGAATAGGTGTTCCCGGAGCTGTAGATCATCACGGGGTGGTGAACAAAGCGGTAAATCTTGGTTGGGGCGTTTTACCAGTGGAGGAAGAGTTAGAGAAGCTTTCAGGTCTTAAGGTTAAGGCCGGCAACGATGCCAATGTGGCTGCCTTAGGCGAGAATTGGATGGGAAGCGGAAAGGGATATAACAGCCTGGTAATGGTTACTCTTGGTACCGGTATCGGTGGAGGAATCATTATTGATGGCAGAATTGTTTCTGGAGCCAACGGTGCCGGCGGAGAGATTGGTCATATCATTGTAAATGATCAGGAATTAGAAGCCTGTAACTGCGGACATTATGGTTGCATTGAACAGTATGCATCTGCAACAGGAATTGCCAGAATGGCAAGAAGATCCATGGCCACCACAACAACGGAGAGCAAGCTGAGAACCTTTGGTGATCAGGTGAGCGCCAAGGATGTATTCGACTGTGCCAGGGAAGGTGATAAACTGGCCTGTGAAGTGGTGGAAGATGTTTGCAACTTGTTGGGAGCTACTATGGCTAAGATTGGATGTGTGGTTAATCCGGACGTCTTTGTAATCGGCGGTGGTGTTTCCAAGGCAGGTCAGATTCTTTTAGATAACTTAATGGAACCATTTAGAGCTCAAGTATTCCATGCAGCCAGTGAAACCCCTATTGTATTAGCCAGTCTTGGCAATGATGCAGGTATCTATGGCGCTGTTAGGATGATATTAGATTAGAAAAAAGGGCTAATCGAGAGACTGGCCCTTCCATAGCGGGGTGTGGCTCAGCTTGGTAGAGCGCTTCGTTCGGGACGAAGAGGTCGCGTGTTCGAATCACGTCACCCCGATTTGCAAATAAAAAGGGTCAAACCATTTGGTTTGACCCTTTCTTTTGAACTAGGATTCCATTTTGCTCTTATCAACAACACCGCTGTATCCGGAAAGGATAAGCTTGCTTGCGTATTCAATCAAATCTTCCAATGGAATTGGTCGATCGTTCTTTACCCAATCACGATAAATATAGGTGATGGAAATAGAGAAGGAACGGACTATATCCGGATGCTCTGTCAATGAAAAGAAAGTGGAGAAAGCATCTGACTGCAAAACCACATTCGTGACATCCTCATAGAAGAAGTGATAATGGGAATCACATAAAAGCTTCTGCTGTACTTCGCTACACTCATCCAAATAATGGTAAAAGGTGCTTACGCAACCTGCCACATCTAAATTCTCCGCGCTGAAATGAATATTCTCTAAAATACTGTCTGCAATCTCCTGTTCAACTTCCTGTACTAAATCCTCTAAGGAAGAATAATGTAAATAGAAGGTCTTACGGTTGATTTCTGCACGTTCTGTCAACTCAGTAATAGAAATATCAGAGTAGTTTTTTTCCAAAACCAACTTGTAAAAGGCATATCGAATAGCTTTGAGTGTTCTACGCACTCGTAAATCTTTACTTGTGTGTTCCATATTCTCCTCCAAACGAAATGTGTTTATTATGACCACATTATAGTACACTTTACCCCAATATGCAACAAGTGAGTACTAGGACACGAAAAAACATATTTATTAAGTTGACATTCGTTTTTAATTTCTATAGAATAGGTCAAAGAAATAGTTCGAAGACGAACAATTTTAAGGTGAGAGAAACAATGAAAAATGAAGAACAGATAGGATATAAAATCAAAGAGCTGAGCCGCCTCATAGATAAAAGTATTTATCTCAAAAGTATGTTAAATACCAATGGGGATTCCGCTACTGCTATGCACGGATGGATTATTGGTTACTTATACCACAGAAGAAACAAAGATGTTTTTCAAAGAGATATGGAGGCAGATTTTCATATGGCCAAATCCTCCATTACGGCAGCTCTCCAAGGGCTGGAGAGGGGAGGCTATATCAAGAGAATTCCCGCGGAGCACGACGGCCGACTGAAAAAGATTGTACTTACCCAGGAGGGAATGTGCTTTCATAACAGTGTGGAGAAAGGTGTTCGGGAAATGGAACATCATCTCACAGACCGATTAGATTCAGAACAAGTATCCCAGACATTTTTCCTGTTGGACCAGATCAAGGAAAATCTGGAGGAGCAGATTCGTTTGGATAAGAATAGATTAGATGAGAGAAAGGAAGGGAAGCAATGAGCATATTAAAAACATTACTTGCACAGGTAAAGCAGTATAAAAAGGATGCGATACTTACACCTATTTTTATGTTGCTGGAAGTGGCTATGGAACTGCTAATACCGCTACTGATGGCATCCATCATTGACAATGGCGTCAACGCAGGAGACATGGGTCATATTTATAAGATTGGTGGATTGATGATTCTCACCGCACTGGTGGGACTGTTTGCAGGCTTGATGGGAGGTAAATATGGTGCCAGTGCCTCCACAGGATTTGCAAGAAATCTGCGAAAAGCTATGTTTGAAAACATTCAGACCTTCTCCTTTGAGAATATTGATAAATTTTCAACAGCTGGTTTGGTAACGCGACTTACCACAGATGTAACCAACCTGCAGAATTCTTTTCAGATGATTCTGCGAATGGGTATGCGGGCACCGGCCAGTCTGATTGTGGCCATGATCATGTCCTTTTACATTAGTCCGCAGCTGTCCAGCATATATCTGATTGCTGTTGTGGTTCTCGCTGTCATTATCACTGTGCTGGTGCGCAAAGTAAAGGGCATATTTGACGTGGTATTTAAAAAATACGACGATTTGAATGCCAGCGTTCAGGAAAACATCTCGGGCATTCGTGTGGTGAAGGCATATGTCCGTGAGGATTACGAGCGGGAAAAATTTCAGAAGGCCAGTGGAAATATCTACAAGATGCTTCTGAAGGCAGAGCGCCTATTGGCATTGGCATCTCCTATTATGATGGGAGCTTCTTACACTTGTATTCTTCTCATTAGCTGGCTGGGAGCAAAACTGATTGTGACAGATCAGTTTACCACTGGTGAGCTTATGAGTATGCTGGCATATTGTATGACTATTCTTATGAATCTTATGATGTTTTCTATGGTGTTCGTTATGATTACCATGAGTATTGCAAATGCAGAGCGTGTGGCCGAGGTGTTGAATGAAAAGCCAACTATAACTAACCCGGAGAACCCGGTGATGATGGTGAAAGATGGTTCCATTATCTTTGACCATGTAAACTTTGCATATAATAAGAATGCCGATGAAAATGTTTTATCAGATATTAATCTGGACATTAAAAGCGGTGAGACCATTGGCATTATTGGTGGAACCGGTAGTGCAAAATCCACTCTGGTGAATTTGATTTCCCGTCTCTATGACGTGAAGGAAGGAACTGTTAAGGTGGGAGGCGTGGACGTTCGCCAATATGATTTGGACGTAATTCGAAATGAGGTTTCTGTGGTGCTACAGAAGAATGTGCTGTTTTCCGGAACCATATACGAGAACCTGCGATGGGGCAATGAAAATGCCACGGAAGAAGAGTGTCGCCATGCCTGTGAACTGGCATGTGCAGATGAATTTATATCCCGGATGCCGGATGGCTACGAGACATATATTGAGCAAGGGGGAAGCAATGTGTCTGGGGGACAGCGCCAGAGACTGTGTATTGCAAGAGCCCTCTTAAAGAAGCCAAAAATTCTGATTTTAGACGATAGTACCAGCGCTGTGGATACGGCAACGGATGCTAAGATAAGAAGGGCGTTTCGGGAAGAAATTCCGGGAACAACAAAACTTATTATTGCACAGCGTATTTCTTCTGTGCAGGATGCAGACCGCATTGTTGTAATGGAGGATGGTAGGATTGATGGCGTAGGAACCCATGAGGAGTTGCTTGCCTCCAATGATATCTACCGAGATGTATATGAATCTCAGACCGGTGGCGGCTCCGGTGACTTTGATGAGAAGGAGGGTGAGTAAGATGCCAAAACCAGGAAAAGTGCCTCCTATGGCAAAAGGCAGTTTGAAAGTGAAAAAGGGAACCATGGGGCGCCTGCTCCGATATGTGGGAAGAAAATACAAAATCCACCTGATTGTGGTGTTGCTTTGCATTGTTACCAGCGTGCTTTGTAACCTTCGAGGCACCATGTTTATGCAGAATCTCATTGATGACTATATTGTGCCAATGGTACAGACCAAAAGCACAGATTTCGGACCGTTGCTTCGGGCTGTGCTGCAGATTGCCGGTATATACCTGCTGGGCATTCTGGCCACCTTTACCCAGAGCTTTATTTTGGCCCAGGTGACACAGGGAACCCTGCGGGATTTGCGAAACGATTTGTTTGTTCATATGGAAGGACTTC
>CAMFYL010000026.1 GCA_946002055.1 uncultured Roseburia sp. | reverse complement strand
TATTTACAAAGTATGTGGAGCAGTCAAGAAGAGCTACGGATGTACAGAATGCAAACTCTATTGCTGAGGCAGTTTTGACAGATGCAACAGATGGAACTTTGGATGCAGCATTGGCAGATGCAACCAATTCAGGTTACACATCTAAGGGTGGTGTTATTACCGGTGTTGTAAAGGAAGGGTATCCATCCTCCATTAAATCAGCTCCTAAGGCAAAAGGAAATGCTGTAGCTAAGGATGCGTCTTTCACATTTGAATATACAAAAGATACCAATACAGTTGTAGTTTATGTTACGGGTGATACATCTAAGACAAACTTGACAGATGAATCCAAAGCACAGGCATACAAGGATGATAAAACAAGTGCTGACAATAAAGTTGGAACTGGCGAGTAACCAGTTTGATTAGTAACACCTAGCGAAAGGATAACCCTATGACAACCATGCTGATACCCGTATACATTACAATATTTCTCTTTGGAATCGTCATTGGCAGCTTTTGCAATGTATGTATCTATCGCATTCCAAAGAAGGAGACGGTGGTTACCACCCCCTCCCATTGTATGAACTGCGGGTATCAGCTGAAATGGTACGACTTAATCCCTATACTAAGTTGGGTTCTTCTTGGGGGGAAATGCAGAACGTGCGGACAGAAAATCTCTGTCCAATATCCTTTGATTGAAACATTGAATGGAGTGCTTTATGTACTCATCTTTGTTGTAAATGACTTTAACCTCATTTACAGCATTCTGTGCTGTTTGCTTACATCAGCACTTGTGGTGCTCAGTGTCATTGACGCACGCACCTTTGAGATTCCCTTGGGAATCAATATATTTATTCTTGTAATGGGAGCACTGCGCGTAGCCACAGATTTAGACCATTGGTATGACTATGTGATAGGTTTTGTGGTGGTAAGCGGCATCCTACAAATGATTTTATGGATAACCAAGGGCAGAGCCATAGGCGGAGGAGACGTGAAGCTTATGGCCGCTGCTGGTTTATTCCTTGGCTGGAAATGCATTTTATTGGCATTTGTATTGGGTTGCGTTTTGGGAGCAATCCTTCATGTGATTCGCATGAAATTCTTTGGCGCAGACAGAAGATTGGCATTTGGTCCATATTTAAGTCTGGGCATTTTCCTCTCCATGCTTTGGGGAGAACAAATGATAAATTGGTATATTCATACAGTCTTGTATTGTTTATAGAGATGAGGAGAACAAATGGCAGAAAGAGTAATCGCTGTTGAGATTGGGGAGAGAATCACTAGGGTTTGTGAGACGGATTATAAGGGAAAGGGTGAAATATATCACTATTTCGCTTTTGATACACCGGAAGACGTGTTGGCAAATCAGAGTGTAAATAAAAGTGAAGAATTTCGCAGATTGTTAACAGAGCAACTGGAACAAAATAACATTAAGACAAAAAAGGTGGTCTTTGCTTTTAACACTATGAGAATCGGCTCCAAGGAGGAGACGATTCCCGTGATGAAGGAGAACAAATTAAAGGACTATATTAAGACAAATACCGCCAGATTTTTTCCGGTAAATCCGGAGGATTATCAGGTTGTCTATCGTATCAACGGACCGGAGAAAGAGGATATGCAGCGTGTGCGTATGTATGCCATTGCAACAGAGATGGTACAGGCATACGAGGAGTTGGCAAAGTTTTGTGGACTTACGTTTCTTGATTTGGAGGTCATCGAAAATGGTATTGCCCAGGCCCTGAGAAAAGCCTATCCTCAGGGCAATGTGGTGAACATTTCCGTGGAGGAACAGAATTCTTCCATTACCATTCTTTCCGATGGCAATATCGAGTTACAGCGCAATATTTCTTATGGTATTGAGGGGGCAGTGGATGCCTTGATGCAGGAGCACACAGAAATAGAGAGCTACGTGGCTGCATGGGAAATGATGTCAAAGGAATACTTCGTACATACGAACTTGGATTATGAATCCGGTCTGGACAAAGTAAAAGACGAGGCTACCGAAGAATTGCGCTACGTGATTAGCAATATCAGCCGTATTCTTGAATATTATATTTCAAAGCATCAGGGAATAACCTTTGATACGGTATTGCTTACCGGTGGCGGCAGCGGATGTAAGGGCCTCAGTGAGTTGATTGCCGCAGAAACAGGCTATGAGGTTTCGGCGGTGGATGATACCTTGATTCCCGGAGTATCAAAACAGGAAAATGCGTTAATCGGGAATGTCTTGTTTACCACAGTAACTGCCGCAAGAAATCCC
This sequence comes from uncultured Roseburia sp., assembly GCA_946002055.1. Classification (GTDB taxonomy): domain Bacteria; phylum Bacillota; class Clostridia; order Lachnospirales; family Lachnospiraceae; genus Pararoseburia. The sequence goes on along the minus strand of CAMFYL010000026.1, from coordinate 17,441 downwards.
ATTGGCATTAGTCTGCGCCCGGCTAAGAAGGCTATGATGGCTCAGGGGCTTGAGGATCTATCTACCGCCAAGAAATTTTTTGTGGGTTGTTTGGCAGTATGTGTTTTGCTGGTTGTGATTCCTGCAGCACGTATGGGATATTTGACTTTTAAAAGTAATGCCGTTCAGCAGAAGATTCAGGCTATGGCACAAGCTAAGGTTGTCTATGATCAGTATATGAAGACGAAGGCTATGCATGAAGAGCTGCTTCAAATGATACAACTGACAGAAACACCAAATGATGCTCTTTTAGGTTTGCTTGCTGAGATGGAACAAGGGTTACCTACCGAGGCGGTGATACAGGAAATGACAGCAGATGCAGAGGCTGTCACCGTTTCTCTTAAGGCGCCTAATAAAAAGGTGGCTGCCAGAACCATGGAGGCCTTTCGAAGCTTTTCCAATGTGCGGGATGTGTCCACAGACGGCTTGCATAAGCTAGAGGGTGAGACGGGAACATCGGGAGAATATGCTTTTGTGATCACCTGCTATTATCAGGGAACAGCAGTGGAGGAAAGTACCAATCAAACCACAGAGGATGTACAATCCCAGGATACAGAGGGAGAAGCAGAATGAGAGAGAACTTGAGACAATTGAAAGAAAAAATACCTGGAAAAATGCAAAAAACATTGCTGTATGCCGGAGGGCTCCTCTTGGTGTTATTTGTCTATGTGTTTGTTTTCCAGAGTATGAATTTGAAGTGTCAGGAAAAGCAGATTGAGTTATCCAAAGGACAAAAGGATGCGGCAGCCTATACCGCTATGAAAGATAAGCAAAAAGAAAACGAACTTGCAACCAAGGAAATGCAAGATGATATGGCGGTTCTGATGGCACAGTTTCCGGCAGATGTTATGGAAGAGGATGCCATCGTTCATGCAGATGCCATTGAGGAAGCGCTGGACGTTTCTGTCACTGATATGAGATTTCAGCAGAAGAATTTGATGTCAAAGGGTGAGCAGACGGAGGTATCTCTTTTCTCTCGTCCCATTGAGTATACATTCTCCGCCGGATATAAAGACATGAAGACTATGCTTGCAGAGATTGCAGAGTCCGGGGATATGCGTAATGTGGAAAGCATTGTCATAGGCTATGACAGTGAGACAGGTCTTTTACAGGGAACTATGGCGACAAATTACTACAGTATTGAGGGCGGTGAAAGGGAATACAAAGCCCCGAATATTCTGGGTGTTGGCATAGGAAATGAAAATGTATTTGGAACGGCGAAATAAATGAGACATAAGATATGCAAGAAAGGTAATCAAAGTGGTTTCACCCTGTTAGAGTTGCTGATTGCAGTGGCAATTCTAGCTGTTATTGTGGTGCCCATTTTGACTGCCTTTTTGATATCTGTAGAGACAAATGCCAAGGCAAAGGATAAGCAGAGAGCCTCCGTTGCTGCAAGCAACCTGGTGGAGGATTTTAAGGGCCGTGATACGGAACAGGTCATAAACGCTATGACGAAAAAAGCGGATGGACTTTACGAGAAAGTGGAAATCATTGATGGGCAGGCATACACCCTGCTTACCACCATAGATGAAACCCAGAGCACCAGTGATGTGACGGCGTTGGATGATGAGTCCACAGACTATAATGCAAGTGAACTTAGCAAATTGTATTCGGTGGACAAAACCTTAGACGGCATTTACGTGCAGAAAAAGGAGCAGGATGTCATGTTTGCCAAAAAGCTCAAGAAGGGGATGCTATCCAAGGAGGAGCTGTTGGAAGACATCAGGCGGGATACGGTAATTTCCATAGAAAAAGAAAATGGTGAGTATCAGGCTAGTGTGCAATCCACCTATGATCTGGGAAACGGCAATTCCCAGAAGCAGGAGAAAACAGACAAGCAGATGATTTACTCCGGAAAGAGCCAGCCGCCCCGCAATCTTTATCTGTTTTATCAGCCCATGTATAACGGTTCCTTGCGAACCATCAACGAGACATTTACCATAGAACAGATGGAACTTATTCCTGTCAATATTTATTTGATTTGCCAGAATACCGGGGACGAAAAAGCCGGCAATTATGTGGCACAGGTGCGTTGTTTGGAAAAGACAAGAAGTGATTGGGCAACCAATACCGTGACCCATATTCGCAGCAATTTACCCCAGGGACAATTGGGAAGAAGAGGTCTTTTTCTTACCTATCGCATGGGGGATTCTCTATCAGACATTTCTGATGCAATGTGGAATGGTTCCGACAGATATGAAAACGTTCCGGCAGCCAATGTAATTGACTTTAAAGATTTAGCCAATGAAAGAGACAGTGCCTGGGTATATAAGGTGAAGGTACAGGCATACAAGGGACAGGGAGATAGTAGAGAGAATGAGAGTCTTGTCACATATGAAACGACGATTACAAAAGAATAATGACGGTGCCTCTCTCGTTAATGTGCTACTGATTGCTTCCATCACAGTGATTTTGGCTTCGGGTATTCTGGTGGTGGTTTTATATAATTATTACATGAAGAATCAGAATATCAAATCACAGCAGAATTTCTATGATGCAGAGACGGCCATGGAAGAGATTCGCATGGGACTGACAGTGGATGTTTCAAAGGCGGCCTCCATTGCCTATGGAGACACCTTATCTCATTACAGTGAATTGTCTGGTGATGAGAGAGTAGAGCATTTTCAGAAGCTGTTTGAAGAGGAGCTTCAGAAGAAGCTGTTGGTACAGCCGGGACAAATTTGGTATGATGTGGACCTTCTTAGCTCCTATTTAAAGGAGACAAAATGGGACGGCACCAAAGGAGCAAAGCTTTTAACGGAGCAGGGGCAGAATGCCTTAAATGTGGAAACAGAGGGATTGGTGCTAAAAAACGTCATCATTTCCTGTGTGGATGATGAGGAAAATCAAACCACAGTAACATCGGATATTGTATTAAACTACCCACCCATTGAATTTTCTGATGGGGAAGCCATGGACAATATACTCTGTTACGGACTCATTGCACAAACTGCTTATGAGCAGCTGGAGAGCGGCAATACCAGCGTTACAGGGAATGCCTATTTTGGCGAGAATCTCACCGTGCAAAATGGTGAATTGTCACTACAGGGAGTAGATGGCGCAAAGGCACTTGGCATTGCAGGAGACGTGATAGGCAATGTGGGGGCCAGAGTATCTGCCAAAAATGCAGAGGTGTGGTCAAAAAATATTGTGTTATCCAATAGCGCAAAATGGAATATGGACAAGGGTGAGTTGTATCTAGCCAATGATATGGTGTTAAATGGCGGCGCACAAGCTGTGATTTCAGGAGAGGTATACGCTTTTGGTAATCCCCAGGCTGCCAAATTGGCAGGAAATCTTGGGGAAGAAGTTGTGTCGGAGCAGGAAGCAGATTACAGCAGTTCTTTTATTCTAAATGGAAAACAGGCAAAACTTGACTTGAGTCAGGTGTCCGGTTTGCTGATTTCCGGCGTTAGTTATATACATACAGGAACAAACGCTTCCCATTCATCCATTCAAACCGGTCAATCGGTGATGACAAGGGGAGATCAGAGAGCCTATTTGATACCGGGAGAGTTGATTGGAAGTGGCTATCATTATGGTGGTGCCAACCCTATGACAGCAAATCAGTGGCAAAAGCTCATGGAGGAAATCATGGCTGCCAAAGGATACGAGAGTACCGGTGAGGTAACTGTGGAAGATGTGATTAGCTTTCAAAGAGCCATCCCCGGCGTGGGAGGAACCTTGGAATCTATCGGTGCAGGCAATGGCTTTGATACGGCAGCCATTCAAGTCCCCGGTATGGGAACCATGTACTATCTGTTTATGAAATTTGATTCCCAAGAGAAGGCAAATCAGTTTGTACAAAAGTATTATCAGAAGGCTTCCAATTACAATCGCCTGAGAAATGATTTGGAGTATTATGCAGGCGGTGGCGTTTCAATGCCAAGTAGTTCTTCCGATATTTATCACTTTTATTTGCAGGGAAATGCTCTCAGCAATTCCGGGGCAAAGCTTTTGGTGAATGACACTTTGACTTCTGAGAAAAATACTGAGGAAGCCAAAACGAAACGGTTGCAGTTGGAAAAGGAATTGTTTGAGAGTTATGGAGCGCTGTGCGCAAGCTTGTCCAAGGACTTTTCCAAATATAACACCAAGGGTGTGTATGAGTATTTGGTTGCCAAAAATATTTCCAGCCAGAAAGAATTTGTAGACGAAAATGGAAACGTTGCGGTGGTGACAGATGGCAATTATACCATTAACAATGGTAATTCAAAGGTCAAACTGGTGATTGCAGAGGGCAATGTGACAGTGGCAAGAGATTTTGATGGGCTTATCATTTCAAAAGGGACCATTAAGGTGAAAAGCGGATGCAGCATTACGGCCAATGCAGCAGATGTGGCAGTGTTATTGCAGACCACGCAAGTAGGAGAATATATCAAAGACGTGGCCAAGTATTTGATTGGTGGCGTTGGAGAGACCACTGAATCGAAAGACGGCATTGCCTTAAGTGAGCAGATAACATACAAAAACTGGAAGAAGAAGTAATTTATGAAACACACAAACGAAGGATTTTCATTAATTGAATTGATTGTTGTGATTGCCATTATGACGGTTCTTACCATAGGACTGGCCATGGGGCTTTCCTCTGTTTTTCGCATGGAGGAAAAGACAGCAGTGGAAACCATTTGTGGCAAATTGCGATATGCACAAAACAGTGCCATGGCAAAATCCTTCGCGTATGTTTCCATAGAGCAGGCGTCGGATGGATATTATATCAACATTGTGGAGGGACGAGGGGAGAAGCAGCGTCAAGAGCATAAGAAGCTCTGCTCTCTGGAGACAAAGCTTTCCTACAACACCACCATGGGAAGTGTGCAGCAGGTGATTGATGAGTCACATCCCTTGCAATTAACATACCAAAAGACCTCCGGTGCTTTTGCACCTATGATTGATAAGGTAGAGGATAATGATACGTTTACGTTTGTCTCCTACCAGGATGAAGGAAAAACAGCAAGGGATTGCTATTGCACCGGAATCACGCTGGAGCGAGATGGCAGAGTCAGTAATATCATCTTGTATCCAAAGACAGGAAAGTGTGAAAAGGAGCCATGATGATGTCGCAGAAGCAAGGGAATAACGAAGGTTTTTCTTTGGTGGAACTGATTGTAACCATTGCCATTTTGGCGGTGGTGGGGGCAGCTATGATTGGCTTTTTAGCCTTCTGTCTCAGCCACTATCGAAGGTCTTCAGATGAGACCAATTTACAATATGAATCGCAGCTTTGTTTCAACCGATTGAAAGAACAGATGTTGCAGACCACAAATGGCATCTCAGTATCGGCAGATGGCAAGACCTTGTCCTTATATGGCCTGGATGCTACAGGGTCCACAAAGCAAAAAACAGAGTTTTCTCTGTCAGGAGAAAAGAATCAAATTCTTTATCAGGAATATGTGTATGCCGACGGCTCCTGGGTGAAGCAGGGAAATGCAGAATGTTTTGCCTCTCTGGTCAAAGACTGGCGCGTAATAGTGCTGGATAAGGAAGGCAATATATTAGACACCACATTACGAGAAAATCCCAGACCGGCCCAGGTAAGCATCAGGGTATCTATGCAGGCGGGAGAAAGAAGCTACGAGGCAGAGGAGAGGTTATCTCTGCGCAATGAAATAAAAGCCACCACAGATGTGGGAACACTTTACCAGTAGAAAAGAGTAGAAGATATGAAAAGCAATGCAAAAGTGGCAGTGGCCTTGTGTGGCTTGCTTGTCTTAGCGGCAGCCGGCTTTTATAATGGTCGTGTCAGTGGCGCCACCACCTATGGCGCTCCGGAAACAATTGCATATACGAAAAAGAATCCTGAGGCAGAGCTGGGAACCAGTGAGAACCCTTTTACGGTACTTGAGATCGTGCCGGACGAGAGTATGGCTGCAGTTGGCTATATGATTCCCGGATGTGAGCCGGTGGAGGACTTGGAGACAGATACCACAGGTGCCATGACGATGTATCAGTCTATCTTTGCCGCAGAGGGGGGCATTGCCAGCGTTTCCGGCGAGGATATGCTGGTGTTCAGGGGAGATTTCCCGGAGAATCTGGGATTTGACGCAGCTACCATTGCCTCATTGACCCAGGACAATTCCGGTCAGCATTTTAAGCAATATGGATATTTTGAACATGTAGAGCAGGGATCATACAAGTATGATGCTGGCTCCGGTAAGTTTTTATCGGTGGCGGCAGATGATCCGGCAAATCAAATAACCTATCAATGGGTAGCACTGCAGAACAATGATCATGGTGCCATTACAGCTTTGGTGGAGGATTTGACACCACATTTACCGGAGAACAATGCCGGTGTGACCATTGAGGTGGATCAGATTGGAACTGCTGCTGATATCATTGGCAGCAGGTACTACGTAGAGCGATGTGAGGAGACATATATCGTCTATCACAAGAATTCCATTACACATAGTGATGGCTTGATTCGGACTCTGTTTCCGGGTAAGTCCACAGCAGACGGATTCGTGTCCCAGGTGGTTACCACAACACCGGCACAGCTGTCCGGGAACAACGTAAAGGATGGAATTATTCAGGATGCTGATTTGATTGTGATTCACGATTCTGCCGTGGCACAGCCAATTAACAATCAGGCCTTTTATTTGAGTTCATCAAGAGCACCTGCCTTCTTTGATGACACAAACGATTTGTCTGCAGAGTGCTATGAGGCTCTGATTAAACGTCAGGCTTCGGGACATCCGGCTATGATGTGGTTAGATGAAAGTGCCATGGATGAGTGTGTGACCAACCCATCCCACAGCAGACCGCGATTGGAAATAGAGAAGCTCTATTCCGTTATGAATAAGCATGGGGCAAAGTATTTCTATAACATATATTGCCCGGATGAAAATGGACACAGAGAGTTGGACCCGGATGCCAATGGTGGAGAGGCTTTTGCTTACACGGGACATGCTAGTGGACTGCACAGAGGCAAGTTCTCTTATGTTTTGAATTGGGGTGGCGAGGATAACTTTTTGACACAAACATGGGACGCTGCTACGTTAGCGGAGATGGAGAACTTCTATGAGGATGCCAAGGGAGGAAACTACAAAAAGACCCTTCGCGTGTTAGAACTACAGCCAATCCCACAATTCATCTATGGCAATGAGGGTTGGAAGCAGTACTATTTGTCTCTTTGCCCATGGTTTGTGGGACAGAGTGAGCGATTGGAAGACGACATACAGGTTACCACGATGGCAACCTATGAATTCAATGGCAAGATAGAGGACTTAAACGCCACATACGATTTGATCATTATTGGAGGCTCTCAGGACGAGACCAATGGCTTAAGGGGATATAACGACCCGGCTCTGGGTAATGTTGCCTATGCCACGGTGGGAGATTTGGTCAGCACAGACAGCGACTATGCCTACTTCATTGATAACAACTTCTTTGCTTTTGACGGTAATATTGGCGGCGAATGGGGCAGCTTTTATAAGAGCAACAAGCTTCACTGGATATCGGATACCTTGGATGCATGGGGAAGTTATGACGGAAAAGAATATAACTTTTTGGCCTCCCAACAGGGATCCGATATAGCCCAGTGTAAGATTCGATATAGCCCAACGGACATTACAAACAAAAAGTATCAGGAATTATTGGATTTTTCGCAGAAAAACCCCATTGTGGTGGACGATAAGCTTTATGCTGCCGATGGAAGTCAGGTGAATAAAGAGTTCGTAGACGAAAGCTCTTTTATCTACAACATTGCCGCATTGGGATTGGGCACGGGAAGCAAAATCCAGCAAGTGCAGAGATATTCCAATGTGGTGGAAAATCAAATAGATGATTTTTCGCAATGCCTAAAAACCAAGTCATGCGAAATAGAGTTTTTGGATGACGGAACCGGACAGGGAGAAGAGGGAAAGCCCGTAGCCTATGCTGTTACAAAACAGGCGGACAAATCCGTTTCCTGGTCAAAGGGTTCAGAGGTGTTGACAGATATGATTGCTTCTTCAACATCGAATAACCAGAAGGATGAAAATGGAAATCATGTGTTGCGTTATCATTTTCGAATACATGGGAAAGATACAGAAAAGTATCGCGCAAGACTCTATATCGACAGCAATGGAAACGGAGCATTTGACGAAGAAGAAGGGGTGGAAGAAAACCTGATCATCAGCGCGGAGCTTGGAGGCGAAATTCCAAACGGAGAAATGGTTTCCGGCGAAGTCTATACCGTGACCCGAGCTTTGCCACAGACAGAAAGTGGCATGCTTCCGTGGAAGTTACAGATATATAGTCAGGACCATAACAGCCTGCGAGATGGCATCATAGGATACACAAGAATTGCATCTGGGGGACAAAAGGAAACCATTAAGGTTTTACAGATGGATATAAGTGAGGATATGAGCGATAAGAAACCATCCATTCGTCTGGACAATACAGACACAGAAGTGGGGGCAAAGCTTGCAGCTTATCTGGAAGACGTGGAGGATTACGAGGTTTCGATAGAATACCGCAGCAATGCATGGTTTCGAAATAATTATACCGGCTCTGCAGAAAAGGAGGCTAAGTGGGCCGGCGATTTGCAGAACTACGATATGTTAGTGCTGGGATTTGATAAGGACCCGGTGACGCCTACCTTTACCAACAACCAGGTTTTTCTGGACGGATTTCAGAAGTTTGTTGAAGCGGGAAAGAGCGTAATTTTAACCCATGATTTGATACAGGACAAATCATTTTCCATCACCCCTGAGTGGAGCATTTCTGCTGAAATTTCTGCATACCTGAGAAACCTTGGGGGACAGATGCAGATGTATCAGTGGAATGATGGGAAGATGCCATCCTATTCGGAGGTATACAGCAGAGGCAAGAAAGTGAATCTTTTGCCGGAGAATGTATCTATGGGATATATGCATTCCCGTTGGCTTGGAATGGGCGGATGGACGGTCAATCAAGCTATGACCGAGGATGATTACATGTATGGGGTACCGGGAACCAGAGAAAAAATATGTAATCTTATGGATAACAGCATTCGCACTATGATTTTCGGTTCACGTCTGGGAAATAAAGCGGACCGCAATATTGCGAATCCATCTAATCAAAATAAACCGGTGGATGTATCCAAGTTGAATTGGATTGACAGCTGTAGCACTACCACCATTAAACTGGCAAATGCAGGACAGATTACCAATTACCCTTATGTGTTGGGAGACACTATGGAAGTGGGACTCACCCATGCACAAAATTTCAGGCTAAATCTTGAAAGTGAGAATGTGGGAAGTCTTGACTTTGCAGTGGAGGGGTCTTACGAAGATTGGAGCAAGGTTCCCCATCAGGCAACAGGACATTATCAAAAGAAAAATTACGGCGCGATTGTTTATGTAAGCGATGAGAAAGTGGCCTATGGTCATGTTGAAATTCGAGATGCCAATAAGGACAATCCGTCCTCCTATCGAACATTTGGCATTACCATTACCGATAACAAGGGCAACCGGATTGGGCGATGGACAGATCCATTTTCTGTAGATGAGGAAGGAAATATTACGCCGAGTGTTCAGATGAATGGACTTGAGAAGGGGAAGAGTCACACCTTCTATTTCGGTTCTTTGAAGCAGGGCAGTACCAATATTCATCACCTGTTCAAAAACGAATGGGCTGAGGATGCTATCTTCGGAAAGATTGTTGTGACACCTAAAGATGACTGCGTGGAGATTGAGTATGAATTTGACGTGGCAGAGATGGTGAGATGGCATAACAAGTATGGGAGCACCAATGTGGATATTGAGAATGTGGCGTCTGTAAGCGCAAACTTCAGTTCCGTGTGTGCAAATGAATCGGAGATATATGCTTCCGGCAAGACAGAAGCATACGTGCAAAGAGCTATGACAAAAGTGGCAGATGCGGTGGTATGGTATAACTTATCCAACGACGGCAATGACAAAACCAATATCTATGCTGCGAAAGATGGAGATAGTGCCAACAACTATTATCTCTACACTAAGGGCAATGTGACCTACACAGGACTGGGACATAGCGGCACTATGACAAATGATGAAATCAAACTGTTTGCAAATACCCTGATTAGTTCTTATCGCTCTCAGGCTGCAGCTCCTTTTGTAAAGGTAATCAACGAGGATGCGATACATAATGCCGGGGTGACAACCATCTACACAGAAGACCGTGGAGAGGATACCCAGGATGTGACGGTTAAGCTTTTGATTGGGGATGATTCTATCGATACCACTTCCGGTAAGACGTATCATTTGGTGGTGCAAGATGAGACAGGAGCGGTTGTGATAGACAACAATGCCCCTAAGAAGGATGAAATTGTAACATTTACGGTAAGTGCAGCGGATGTAAGACAGACAGCCAAGTCATATACCGTCACATTGACATCAACATATAAATCCGGTGGTCAGACAGTCACCACTGAGAGTAACATTACCATTCGCGTGATGATGATGCCACTCTTCGGATTGCACTAATTTGGAAAGAGCCAGTGTATGGCTCTTTCTTTTTTTATCAAAATATGGTATGCTTTTGGCTAATAATATATAGATGTTGATTGAGAAAGGGAATCATTATGGAATACCGACCGTGTATTGATATACACAATGGCAAGGTGAAGCAGATTGTGGGTAGCTCCTTGGAGGATGAAGGAGATCAAGCCCAAGAGAATTTTGTTTCCAAGAGAGACGCAGATTTTTTTGCGGAGTTTTATGCAAAGGACGGCTTAAAAGGCGGTCACGTGATCATGCTTAACAAGCAGGATAGTCCCTATTATGAGGCTACCAAGCAGCAGGCTCTTCTGGCCCTTCGAACGTATCCGGGGGGAATGCAGATAGGGGGCGGAATTAACGCTGACAATGCCAAGGAATTTTTGGATGCTGGGGCAACCCATGTGATTGTTACATCCTATGTGTTCTCGGATGGCAGAATTAACTACGAGAATTTACATAAGCTTGTGGATGCCGTTGGCAAAGAGCATATCGTATTGGATATCAGCTGCCGAAAGCTAGACGACGATTACTATATTGTAACAGATCGTTGGCAGAACTTTACCAAGGAGCGAATTACCCCGGAACTTCTGGATGAGCTCAGCCAGTACTGCGACGAATTTTTGATTCATGCTGCAGATGTGGAGGGGAAATGCCAGGGCATTGAAGAAGAGTTGGTACAACTCTTAGGTGCTTGGGGCAAGATTCCCATGACATATGCGGGAGGTATCAGTGATTACCAGGACATCGAAGATATTAAGGAGTTGGGACAGGGCAAATTAAATATTACCATTGGCTCGGCCCTAGACCTTTTTGGAGGTCCTATGAATTACGAGACTGTTCTCAGTTACGTGCAACAAATATAAAGAAGGTGACAACATGAAATTTACGAAAATGCATGGAATTGGAAATGACTATGTATATGTGGATTGTACGAAGGAAGTGATTCCGGAGATTACAAAGACAGCAATTTTTGTCAGTGACAGACATTTTGGAATTGGCTCAGATGGTCTGATTTTAATCAAGTCATCTGAGGTGGCTGATTTTGAGATGGATATGTACAATGCAGATGGATCCCGTGGCAAGATGTGTGGCAACGGCATTCGCTGTGTAGCAAAATATGTATATGATCATGGACTTACAGATAAAACTACCATTACCATTGACACCCAATCAGGAATTAAGACCTTAGAGCTTACAGTAGCAGATGGCAAGGTGGATAAGGTAAGAGTAGATATGGGTGCACCGGAGGTGATTCCAAAGAAGGTTCCCATGGACCTTACCCATTTACAGAAGGATAAGAAGCCGGCAGAGCCGGTGATAGGTGAGGATTTTGTTGTGGATTCTGACACATATTCCATTACCTGTGTCTCTATGGGGAATCCCCATTGTGTATCCTTTATTGATGAGAATGTTCGCTTCTTTGATTTAGAGCATATTGGTCCAAAGTTTGAAAAGCATCCGCTATTTCCGGAACAGGTCAATGCAGAGTTTGTAAATGTGATTGATAGAGAGCATTTATTGATGCGTGTATGGGAGCGTGGCTCAGGTGAGACCCTTGCCTGTGGTACAGGAGCCTGTGCAACAGCAGTGGCTGCATATTTAAATGGCTACACAGGAAGAGATGTAGATGTGGAGCTTTTGGGTGGACATTTACAGATTTCCTATGATGAGGCAACGAATCACGTATTTATGACAGGACCTGCCACAGAAGTTTTCGAGGGTAATATTACATTGCCATGGGAATAATGAAACATGTGTATGACACCAAAGATATTAATTTGTTATTTGGAATCGAATAAATTCACCGGTGAGAACTACGAAAAGCAGATGCAATGCCTCCGGTTATTGGAGAAGTCTTTTGAGGAGACCATTTATCTACAGGAAGATAATATAGCTGAGCTGTTTCTCCATGCGGATCCAAGGCAATGTATTTGCGTTACCACATCTTCTGCTGTGGCGGCCCAGATGCAGGGACTTGGCATTGCTGTTATGGGTTTTGAGACAGATAGTGATGAGATGATGAAGGCACAGTATGTTGTGCTTGGTTTAGAAGAAATCACATATGGCGATTTCGTGAGGTGCTATCAGAGATGGCACGGCTTACCCTGGGATATTTTGCAGACAAAACGGTTATATGTGCGAGAACTGGCCTTGGATGATTTGGATGCTTTGCGGGAAATGTATGAAAAACCCCACATGACAGATTTTGTAGAACCGCTGTTTGCACCACAGCAGGAGCGCCAATACCAGAAGGAATACATTGAGAAAATCTATGGATTCTATGGATTTGGTATGTGGCTGGTCTATGAAAAGGAAACCGATAAGCTTGTTGGACGGGCAGGCTTTGAATACAGAGACTACTGCAAGGACGGGGAAGTGGAGATGGGATATCTCATTGACCCGGATTGTTGGCATATGGGTTATGGAACAGAGGTGTGTCAGGCACTGCTTATGTATGCCAGAGATAGCATGAGTGTTCGTCGGGTGCTCTGTCGTGTCTCGCCTGAGAATAAGCCGTCCCAAGGACTGCTTCATAAGATAGGATTTACCATTAGAGAAAAGGGTGAAGAGTGGATATTCTCTTATGACCTATAGAAAGGGGATAGATGTCAATGGCAGATTTTTCCGTTGATGAATTAGAAAAATTAGAGCGCAAAGTGGAACAGGATAGTAAGCATGTGATAGCTACAGCCGATTTTGTGGAGCCGGAAGTGCTTTATGAGGAGTTGGTGGAGCGCATTCGCAAATATCATCCAAATGCAGATATTTCTATGATCAAAAAGGCCTATGACATTGCCAATGATGCTCATCAGGGTCAGTGCCGTAAATCAGGGGAGCCTTATATCATTCATCCGCTATGCGTGGCTATTATCCTGGCTGATTTGGAGCTTGATAAGGAGACCATTGTAGCGGGGATTTTGCATGATGTTGTTGAGGATACTGTGCTTACTGCTGAAGAGATTGAGCAGGAGTTTTCAGCAGAGGTGGCACTTCTTGTGGACGGCGTAACCAAGTTGGGACAGCTGTCTTATGATGCAGATAAGGTAGAGGTTCAGGCAGAGAATCTCCGTAAAATGTTCCTTGCCATGGCAAAGGACATTCGTGTTATCTTAATTAAGCTTGCGGACCGTTTGCACAATATGCGCACGCTAAAGTATATGCGCCTGGAAAAGCAAAAGGAAAAGGCAAGGGAGACCATGGAGATTTATGCTCCTTTGGCACAGCGTCTTGGTATTTCCAAGGTAAAGGTGGAATTGGATGACCTTTCTTTAAAGTATTTGGAGCCGGAGGCTTACTATGATTTGGTGGAAAAGGTGGCTCTTCGAAAGCAGCAGCGTGAGGAATATGTGGCTGGTCTTGTGGATGAGGTCCGGGAACATATTGCCGGTGCCGGCATTAAAGCAGAAATCGAAGGTCGGGCAAAGCATTTCTTTAGTATTTACCGAAAAATGGTAAATCAGCACAAAACCTTGGACCAGATTTATGACTTGTTTGCCATTCGAATCATTGTGGATTCCGTTAAGGATTGTTATGCGGCACTTGGTGTCATCCATGAAATGTACACCCCGATTCCGGGACGTTTCAAGGATTATATTGCTATGCCAAAGCCCAATATGTACCAGTCACTGCACACAACGTTAATTGGTCCTACCGGTATGCCATTTGAGATTCAGATTCGTACCTATGATATGCACCGTACCTCAGAATACGGTATCGCAGCTCACTGGAAATATAAGGAAAGTGGCGAGGGTGCCACCATTAATAAAGAAGAAGAGAAGCTAAGCTGGCTCCGTCAGATTTTGGAGTGGCAGCAGGATATGTCAGATAACAAGGAGTTTATGAATCTTCTAAAGAGTGATTTGAACCTGTTTTCTGACATGGTATTTTGCTTTACTCCTTCCGGAGATGTGAAGAATTTGCCCAACGGCTCCACACCAATTGACTTTGCCTACAGCATTCATTCCGCTGTTGGTAATAAGATGGTGGGGGCAAAGGTAAATGGCAAGCTTGTGCCAATTGATTATGTGATTCAAAATGGAGACCGCATCGAGGTTCTAACCTCTCAGAATTCCAGAGGACCTAGCCGTGACTGGTTAAATGTGGTTAAGAGTACTCAGGCAAAGAATAAGATTAACCAGTGGTTCCGAAATGAATTTAAAGAGGAAAACATTATCAAGGGTAAGGAATTGATGGTTGCTTCTGCAAAAGCAAAAAGCATCAATTTCTCCGATATTAATAAGCCGGAATATCAGGAAAAGATTTTGCGCAAATACGGTTTTCACAGCTGGGATGACTGTCTGGCTGCCATTGGGCACGGTGGCTTAAAGGAAGGTCAGATTGTAAACCGTATGTACGAGGAGTACAGAAAGGATCATCCTGTACTTGTGACAGATGATGAGATTTTGGCGGAACATCAGGAGGGAGAACCTGCTAAGGAGAAGCAGGCACCAAAGCGCTCTAAGAGTGGTATCACGGTTAAGGGACTTTACGATGTGTCTGTCCGTTTCTCTAAGTGCTGCAGTCCTGTGCCCGGAGACGAGATTGTTGGTTTTGTCACCAGAGGACGTGGTGTGTCTATTCATAGAACGGATTGCATCAATATGCTCAATCTTCCGGACTTGGAGCGGGTTAGATTGATTGAGGCTGAGTGGCAGCCGGATGTGATTGAGCAGAAGAGTGGAGAGCTGTATCTTACGGAGGTTCACATTTACGGTAATAATCGAACGGGACTTCTTGTGGATGTGTCTAAGATATTTACAGAGAGAGATATCGATATTAACTCCATTCATTCCACAACCAATAAGCAGGGGGTTGCTACTATTGTGGTAGCCTTTGGAACCAAGAGTAAAAATGAACTTCGCGGTTTGATTGACAAGCTTCGTCAAATCGAGAGCGTTATTGATGTGGAGCGAACAACTGGTTAGAAAGGTTTATGATATGACAGACAAGATGCAGGTAGAACAAGTTGTGGTTGGACCGGTGTCCACCAATTGTTACATTGTGATTCATAAAGATACCAGGGAAGCCTTTGTGGTGGACCCGGGAGATTATGGGGAAGGCTTGGCAGCACAGTTGGATAAGCTTGGAGCCAAAGCCGTGGGTATCCTTTTGACCCATGGTCATTTTGATCACGCAGGGGCAGCAGAGGATTTGGCAAAGAAATATGATATTCCTGTCTATGCCCATATGAAAGAGCAGGAAACATTAGAAAATCCCATGGTGAACTTGTCCGGAAATATGATGGGAAACCCCAAGGTGTATCACGCTGATGAGTTTTTGCGGGATCAGCAGGAGTTTGATTTGGCAGGATTTCACATTCGTTGTCTGCACACACCGGGACACACTGCCGGTGGATGCTGTTATTACATTGCCAGGGAGGATGTGCTCTTTTCCGGGGATTCCCTTTTCTGCGGTTCCATTGGTAGAACAGATTTTCCGGGAGGAAGTGCAGCAACTTTGGTAAACAGTGTGAGAGAGAAACTGATGGTGTTGCCGGAGAATACCCTTGTATTGCCTGGACATGACGCCCGTACCACCATTGAGCAGGAGCGGATGTATAATCCATTTTTGTAGGACGAGATATGATAGTAGTAGAACTAAACGAAGACAATTTTGAATATGACATCTATTCTCTGATCAAAGCATTTTACCCAAGAGAAGAGATTAAGATGATGACGGATGCTTCTGAGATAACAGAGGGTGTGCTTTTTCGCCTTGTGATAACCTATACTCCACAGGAACTTTCTATGGAGTATTTTTGTGGGGATAAACAAGTTTGTTATCGGGAAAAGAACGACTATTCCAACCGAAAAGAGACAAAGAATACCCTTAAGATGATGCTGTATGCTCTTTTGAAGGAGCAGACAGGAAAGGTGCTTCCTTGGGGAACACTTACGGGAATCCGCCCTACCAAGATTCCCCTAAAGCTACTGGAAGAGGGAAAGAGTGAAGCAGAGATTTATCAGTACATGAAGGATACCTATGACATTTCCCCGGAAAAGGCGAATCTGTCCTATGAGGTTGCCAAGGCTGAATATGAGCTTTTGCGTCAGTTTGATTATGAGGCGGGATACAGTCTGTATGTGGGCATTCCCTTTTGCCCAAGTACCTGTCTGTATTGCTCCTTTACTTCCTACCCCATCGGCATCTGGAAAGATAGGGCCGATGAATATCTGGAGGGGGTATTTAAGGAAATTGACTTTGTGGCAGAACAACTTTCCCACAAACCGTTACACACTATCTATATTGGAGGCGGAACCCCTACCAGTCTGACGGCAGAACAGATAGACAGACTGCTGACAAAGATTGAGCACACATTGGACTTGACTCATCTTATGGAATATACCGTGGAGGCAGGAAGACCGGACAGCATTACGGAAGAGAAGCTGCAGGTGATTCATAACCACGGCATTGAGCGAATTTCCATCAATCCCCAGACCATGAACCAAAAGACCCTGGATTTGATTGGACGCCATCATACGGTAGAGCAAATTCGGGAGAGCTTTGCCATGGCAAGACGTGTGGGAATCTCCTGCATCAATACGGATTTGATTGTGGGACTTCCGGGAGAGAGTTTAGAGGATGTGGCTTATACTTTGGAGGAGATTCAGAAACTGGAACCGGACAATTTGACAGTGCATTCCCTGGCACTGAAGCGCTCCGCCAGATTAAACTTAGAATGGGACAAGTATCAGGACTATCAGATGGAGAATTCCGAGGCCCACATTAAACTGGCTGCAGATACGGCAAAAGCTATGGGCATGAGTCCTTACTATCTGTATCGCCAGAAGAACATGACAGGGAATCTGGAGAATATCGGCTTTGCCAAGAAAGGCAAGGAAGGCTTATATAACATCTTGATTATGGAGGAAAAACAAACAATCATTGCTCTTGGCGCCGGAGCTTCCTCTAAGTATGTGATGGACCACGGAGAGAGAGTGGAGCGCACAGAGAATGTGA
>CAMFYL010000025.1 GCA_946002055.1 uncultured Roseburia sp. | reverse complement strand
GAGCATCCTTGTATTATGCTGACGTGGTTGATAAATATCAGGCAATCATACAAGATAGCGGAATCAGTCCTGCGTGCATACAACTGGAGATTACGGAGAGTGCCATAGAGGGTAGAACCGGTATTCGCGAACTGTTGGAGAAATTCAGAAGTATGGGCATTCAGATTCTCATGGATGACTTTGGCACCGGCTATTCTTCTCTTGCCACGTTGAATATGAGATGTTTCGACACCTTAAAGCTGGATAAGAGTCTGATTGACCATATTGGAGATCAGAATGGTGAGACGCTGTTGTGCTATGTGATTAGCATGGGACAGCACCTGGGATTGCATATTACAGCGGAAGGCGTGGAAAACAACATGCAGTTGGAGTTTTTAAAAGAGAATCACTGTGATGATATACAGGGGTATCTTTTTGCCAAGCCCATGCCGGTAGAGGAGTTTGAACAACGATTAAATGAATTATAATGGCACAGGAACAGATATGGACAAAGAAAAAGTATTACGAGAATACATAAAGAATCTGGGCAGCGTGGCCGTTGCCTTTTCCGGGGGCACGGATTCCGCTTTCCTGTTGCAGGTTGCACTGGATACTTTGGGAAGAGAACATGTGGTGGCAGTGATTGCCACCTCTTGTTTTGTTTCCGGGAGAGAGACAGCGGAGGCCATTGCCTTTTGCCGAGACAGGGGCATTTCATACGAAGTAGTTGAAATTCATCCATTAGATATTAAGGGGATGGAACATAATCCGGTCAATCGATGCTATCTCTGCAAGAAAATGCTGTGTCAGCATTTCTTAGAGGTGGCAAAAGACGGAGGCATCCAAGCGGTGGTAGAGGGTTCCAATGTGGATGATGAGGGAGACTATCGTCCCGGAATGCAGGCAGTGGAAGAGATGGGATTACATAGTCCACTCCGTGCATCGGGCTGGACAAAAGAGGAGATCAGGGAGGCATCCCGCCAACTAGGACTTCCCACGGCAGACAAACCGGCCAATGCATGTCTTGCCACCCGTTTCGCATATGGGGACAACATAGGTCCAGAGAGATTGCAAATGGTGGATGAGGCAGAGCGTTTATTAGAGGAAATAGGTGTAGGGCAACGCCGTGTACGCCTTCACAATCTGGGAACAAAGAGTATGGCCCGCATTGAGGTTACACCGGAAGATTTTGCCCTTATATTCGACCCGGAAAACGCCAAGTATATCAACAGGAAGTTCCAAAAATTGGGCTTTTCTTATGTGACCTTGGACTTAGGTGGTTTTTCTAGTGGAAAAATGAATCAAACTTTGCAATAGAGTATTGATTGTGAGAAAATTCGCGGTATAATATCTAGTGGAAAAACGGAAGAAGTGAAAGGAAGAAGAGGGACATGGCAATTCGAATTGGTATTTTAGGTTATGGAAACTTGGGCCGTGGTGTGGAAAGCGCTATTGCTCAGAATGATGATATGGAGCTTGTAGGTGTTTTTACACGCCGTTCTCCAGAAAGCGTTGAGATAAGAACACCTGGTGTGACTGCTTATCATGTAGACGATTTGGCTTCTAAGAAGGACGACATTGATGTGTTGATTCTCTGTGGAGGAAGTGCTACGGATTTGCCGGAGCAAACACCGGTATTTGCAAAGGACTTTAACGTTATTGACAGTTTTGATACACACGCTCGTATTCCGGAGCATTTTGCAAATGTGGATGCAGCAGCAAAAGAGGGTGGACATATTGGTATCATCTCTTGTGGATGGGATCCGGGTATGTTCTCTTTGAACCGTTTGTATGCAAACTGCATTTTACCGGAAGGAAGCGATTACACATTCTGGGGCAAGGGCGTTAGTCAGGGACATTCAGACGCAGTTCGCCGTATTGATGGCGTTGTTGACTGTAGACAGTACACCATTCCTGTGGATGCTGCAATGGATGCTGTCAGAAGTGGTTCTAATCCGGAACTTACCACAAGAGAAAAGCACACCAGAGAGTGCTTTGTGGTAGCTGAGGAAGGCGCAGATCTTGCTCGTATCGAGAGTGAAATCAAGAATATGCCAAACTACTTTGCAGATTATGATACAACCGTTCATTTCATCACAATGGAGGAAATGAAAGCTAACCACAGCGGTTTGCCACACGGAGGAAATGTGATTCGCACCGGTGTGACCGGACTTGACAAGGAGCACAAGCATGTGATTGAGTACAAGCTTACTTTGGATTCCAACCCAGAGTTTACCGGTTCAGTGATCGTTGCATACGCAAGGGCTGCTTACCGCATGAACAAGGAAGGAATGACAGGGGCAAAGACGGTGTTTGATATTGCGCCGGCAATGCTTTCTCCAAAGAGTGGAGAGGAGCTTCGCGCACACTTACTGTAAGAGAGATTGTACCAATGAGTATTTTTCAAAATAAAAAATATGTTCCACCGCTGGCGTTGATTGCGGCGTTTGCCTGGGGATGCGCCTATCCTCTTATCAAGCTTGGGGTGGAACAATTTATGATTGAAGCGGATGACATAGGAGGTAAAACCCTCTTCGCAGGCATCCGCTTCGCTTTGGCTGGAGCGGTTGTGTTGCTGTTGGCAAAAAAGGGGAAACGGAGTTTTTCTGTGAAAAAAGCTGACTATGGCTGGGTTGTTGCATTTGCATTATTGAATACTGCCCTGCATTACTTCTGCTTTTATATTGGCGTGTCCAATAGTCCGGGATCCAGAGCGTCTATATTAAATTCCCTCAGCACGTTTTTGCTGGTTTTTTTGGCCTGCGCCATTTTCCCGGAAGAGCATATCTCAAAAAAGAAATTGCTGGGATGTGCTGTGGGCTTTGCGGGACTTCTTCTTTTAAATATGGGAGGCGACATTGGCGGATCGTTCACCCTCTTAGGGGATGGGATGATTGTTTTAAATTGCCTTTGCTCAGCCTTTGGCGGTATCCTTACCAGAATTGTTTGCAAGAAAATGGATGCTGTTGTTGCTACGGGGTTAAGTCTTGGATTAGGCGGAATGATGCTTACCATCGCCGGGCTTTTGATGGGAGGACGAATCACAACGATTACCTTTGCCGGCGCATGGATTTTATTCTTTTTAGTCTGTATCTCCTCTGTAGCATTTTATATTTACAATCAGCTGATAAAGTATCACTCTGTGGGACAGGTTGCTATTTATAATTCCCTGATTCCTATCTTTGGAATTATGATGTCTTGTCTGCTTTTGGGTGAGGCTTTTTTGACCAAGTATATTATGGCTGGACTTCTGGTTGCGGCCGGCGTTTGGATACTGAATTACTCTAGGAAAAACTAGCCGGATATGATAAAATTTTGGCATATACTTTATGTACGAAAGCATATAATTTTTAGAAATACAATAGATAGAATGAGAGAGAAATGAAACAGGAACATACATACAATGCGGGCATTAATTTCTTGCGAGCTATAGCAATTCTGGGAATTGTTGCCTATCACATTTTTCCATATACAATAAAGGGCGGATTTTTGGGGGTCTGTGTCTTCTTTTTGATTTCCGGATACTTGGCAGCCAGACAGTCTCAGGTAAACTGGGCCAATGGAGACTTTTCATTTAAGAAGTACTACCTCAGAAAACTGAAACGCATTTTCCCACCACTGTATGTGATGGTGATGAGTATCATTGCCTTCTTTACACTGTTCCACCAGGAATTGCTGTTGGGAGCCAGAGAAGAGGTTTTAAGCATTTTCCTTGGGGTAAACAACTGGTGGCAGATGGCTACCCATGCATCGTATTTTTTGAGCATCACAGAGCATTCCCCATTTACCCATTTGTGGTATATGGGTGTTCAAATGCAAATGCTTTTGCTGTGGCCCATACTCTTTTGGGTTTTTAAAAAACTCTCCGAGAGAAAACTTGGCAAATATAGTATTTGGTACTGGGTACTTCTGGTTGTGGCTTCAGCAGGACTGATGGCATATTTATACCGTCCTGACAATGTGAACCGCATATACTACGGAACGGATACCAGAGCCTTTGCTTTCTTTATGGGAGTGATTTTGGGGCTGAAAGAGGATACATGGAAGGAACATATGCCGGCTTGGATGAAGGGTATGGCAGGACGTGTTCTGGTGAGCCTTTCGCTGACTGCAACCATAGCGCTGTTTCTTCTGGTGAACGGACAGTCCTCATGGTTGTATCGAGGTGGTATGGTAGGTATCACGCTGTTTTTTGCACTTATGATTTTCGTGATGAATTGTTATGAATTTCATGATACATATTTTGCAAAAAGTAGAATTTTTTCTTATGTTGGTAAACATAGTTATTTAATTTACTTATGGCACTATCCAATCGTGTTCATTTTGATGTATTTATATTAGTGTAGAAAAGGAATCGTTATGAAGTTTGGTAAAATTTCATGGAAAAGAATTGCATGTGTAGCTGTTGTTGTGGCAATCACAATGGTTGCAGGTGTTGGCCTCGTCAAAGCACCATCTAAGGCGTCTGATCATTTGGCAGATGATTTGAAGAAGGAATTTGAAGAGAACCAGCAACTACTGCAACAGAGTGACGAGACCAAGGAGTCCCAGGAGGCGACAGATGCCGCTGCAAATCAAGAGGAAACAAAGGATTTTGTCACTTTTGTGGGAGATTCTGTGATGCTGGGAGCGGTACCTGCTTTGATGGAGGCGACACCGGACAGCGTCATCGATGCCAAGGAGAGTCGTCAGGTTGTTCACGGAATTGATATCCTAAAGGACTTGGATGAACAGGGTAAACTTGGCAATCGGGTTGTAATTGAACTGGGAGTGAACTCTTGCTTTAGTCAGGCTACCGGTCAGGAAATCATTGATTACCTTGGCAAGGACAGAGAAATTTATTGGGTTAGTGTTTATGGCAAATTCCTGCCTGAGATGCAGAAAACCAATGAGGTGATTCAATCCTTGGCCGAGGCCAACAAAAACGTATCGGTGATTTCTTGGGATAAAGTCGCAGAGCAGCATCCGGATTGGTTTTATAATGATGGGATTCACTTAAATGGCGCCGGACGCCAAGGCTTTGCCATGACAATGTGTGAGGCCTTAGGAATAACCCCTGCTACCCCTGAGGAAACCACAGAGCAGTAAGGAGACGTGATATGGGAAAGTCGCTTCAGGACGAACCTTTCTATTTACAAGTTGAGACAAGCATTCGGAAAAAATTCCGTAAGAATATCTGGTGCCAGTTTACCAAGGGTATCAATGAATATGCATTGGTAAAGGAGGGAGATTCCATTTGTGTGTGTATCTCCGGAGGCAAGGATTCCATGTTGATGGCCAAGCTTTTTCAGGAGTTGAAGCGTCACAACAAATTTGACTTCGACTTGAAATTTCTGGTGATGGATCCGGGGTATAATGAGGCAAACCGCAAGCTGATTGAGGAAAATGCAGCGGCACTTAACATCCCAATTACCGTGTACGAATCAGATATTTTTGAGGCGGTGGTTAACATTGAGAAGTCCCCTTGTTATCTATGTGCAAGAATGCGCAGAGGTCACCTGTACGCCAAGGCGAAGGAGATGGGGTGCAATAAGATTGCATTGGGACACCACTACGATGATGTCATCGAGACGATTTTGATGGGGATGCTTTACGGGGCACAAGTGCAGACTATGATGCCAAAGCTTCACAGCACTAATTTTGAGGGGATGGAGCTGATCCGCCCTATGTATTTAATACGCGAGGAAGCAATAGAGGCTTGGCGTGATTATAACGGATTGCGGTTTTTACAGTGCGCATGTAAGTTTACGGAGATGTGTGCCACAGAGGAAAATGAGGCGGAGAGCGCATCCAAGCGAAAGGAAATTAAGCAGCTGATTGCGCAATTAAAGGAAGTGAATCCGTTTGTTGAGGGGAACATTTTCAAGAGTGTTGAAAACGTTAATTTAAAAACGATCATTGCATACAAGGAGAATGGGGTGAAACACCATTTCTTGGATGATTATGATAAATGAAAAGTAGGAGGAGAAGGAAATGAATAACATTCCAGAAGCAAAAATTGGTGTGGTAGCAGTTAGTAGAGACTGTTTCCCGGAAAGCCTTTCCGTTTCCAGAAGAGAAGCGTTGATGAAGGCAGTGCAGAGTAAGTATCCAAAGTTGGATGTTTATGAGTGCCCAATCTGTATTGTTGAAAGCGAAATTCACATGGTACAGGCTTTGGAGGATATCAAGAAGGCCGGATGTAATTCCTTGGTTGTTTATCTTGGTAACTTCGGTCCGGAAATTTCTGAGACACTGTTGGCAAAACACTTTGAGGGACCAAAGATGTTTATCGCCGCAGCAGAGGAGCACGGAAATAGCTTGTTAGACGGCAGAGGAGACGCATACTGTGGTATGCTAAATGCCAGCTACAACTTGAAGCTTCGCAACATTAAGGCATACATACCTGAGTATCCGGTTGGGGATGCAGAGGATTGCGCAGATATGATTGCTGAATTTGCACCAATTGCAAGAGCAATCGTTGCCTTAAACGATCTAAAGATTATCAGTTTTGGTCCTAGACCACTGAACTTCCTTGCATGTAATGCACCAATTTACCAGTTGTATCAGTTGGGCATTGAGATTGAGGAAAACTCAGAGCTTGACTTGTTTGAGGCATTTAACAAGCACGCAGGTGATGCAAGAATCCCTGAGGTGATTGCTGATATGGAGGCAGAACTTGGGGCAGGTAATAAGAAGCCTGAGATTCTTGAGAAGCTGGCTCAGTATGAGCTGACGCTTCTTGACTGGATTGAGGAGCATAGAGGCTATCGCAAGTATGTATGCATCGCCGGTAAGTGCTGGCCTGCGTTCCAGACACAGTTTGGCTTTGTACCTTGCTTCGTTAACAGCCGTTTGGCTAAGCGTGGTATTCCGGTATCTTGCGAAGTAGATATTTATGGAGCTCTCAGTGAGTTTATCGGAACAGCTATCAGCCAGGATGCGGTAACACTTTTGGATATCAACAACACCGTGCCTAAGGATATGCATGAGGAAGATATTAAGGGTGATTTTGACTACACATTACAGGATACATTTATGGGATTCCATTGTGGTAATACAGCTTCCAATAAGCTGGCATTCTGCGAGATGAAATATCAGAAGATTATGGCAAGAAGTCTGCCAATCGATGTGACCAACGGTACGTTGGAAGGAGATATTGCTCCAGGGGATATCACATTCTTCCGTATTCAGTCAACAGCAGATGCTAAGCTTAGAGCCTACATCGCTCAGGGTGAAGTACTTCCTGTTGCAACACGTTCCTTCGGCTCTATCGGTGTCTTTGCTATTCCTGAGATGGGACGCTTCTATCGCCATGTATTGATTGAAAAGAACTTCCCGCATCACGGCGCTGTTGCCTTTGGTAATTATGGCAAAGCCCTGTTTGAGGTATTTAAGTATATTGGGGTTCCGGTGGAGGAGATTGGATACAATCAACCTGCCGGCGTTCGCTACCCAACAGAGAATCCTTTTAAGTAAGATATCGGTGAAAACTGACTTATGGCCTCTCTCCCATATGGGAGAGAGGTTTTTTTGTGAGAACATAGGGAAAACTATTTGATAGTGACAGGAGAAACATATTATAATGGAGGCGAATTCATTAGGATAAGAATGGAGATACAACATTGAAAAAGGGAATTATTTTTGATATGGACGGAACCCTTTGGGACTCCGCGGAAAATGTGGCAAAGTCATGGGTGGTTGCTTTGGAGAAATGCGGCATTACAGACTGTCCTGTGACAAAGGAGGATATGTATCGTGTCATGGGAAAGACCATGGATAAGATTGCAGAGATTCTTTTCCCGTTTTGTCAGGGAGAAGAGCGGGCTCATTTGCTGGAAGTGTGCTGTGACGTGGAGAATGATTATCTGCGGGAGCACGGGGGCCACTTATATCCCAAGCTACGAGAAACCATGGAGATATTAAAGGATACATATCACCTCTATATTGTCAGCAACTGTCAGGCTGGATATATTGAGGCGTTTTTAGACTACTATGGATTTCACGATTTGTTTGAGGACATTGAGTGTTTTGGCAATAATGATAAGCCAAAGGGTGAGAATATCAGACTGATTGTGGAACGAAATGAACTGGATGCAGCAGTTTATGTTGGCGATATACAGGGAGACTACGAGGCTACTACAGAGGCAGGACTTCCCTTTATTCATGCCAGATATGGGTTTGGAACCATTGATGCTAAGGTGCCATATGTAAATGCCTTGGAGGATTTGCCGGAAGTAGTGAAGTCAGTGTTGGGAGAGTAGCTTATGTATAAGAATCTTTTATTTGATATGGATATGACCATACTGGATTTTAATATGGCAGAGCGACAGGCTCTTTCCGGGGCACTGCAGCATCTTGGCCTAGAGCCTACGGAAGAGATACTGAAGCGCTATAATGAGATTAACCTGTCCCAGTGGAAGCTTCTCGAGAAGGGGGAACTTACCAGAGAAGAGTTGAAGGTGCGCCGTTTTCGTCTGCTTTTTGAGGAGATGGGAATTGATATTGACCCAAAGGAAGGGGCGGCCAACTATGAGCCCAGATTGGCGCAGGGAAGCTATTACATGGAGGGGGCCCGAGAACTGTTGGAGAAATTACAGGGGCAATATGCCATGTATATTGTGTCTAACGGAACCGCCAATATTCAGCACAGTCGCATTGCAGGGGCAGATTTGGCGAAATATTTTGATGACATCTTTATTTCCGAAGAGGTTGGGTACAATAAACCTGACCAGCGATTTTTTGATGCTTGCTTTAAGACCATTGAGGGACGTCTGGGACAGCCGCTGAATCTGGAAGAAACGGTCATCATTGGTGATAGCCTATCATCTGATATTCAGGGAGGAAACCGAGTGGGCTTGGATACTATTTGGTTTAACCCTAAGGGAGAAGGAGAGCGGGGAGACTTCAAACCCCAGGGAGAATTCCCGGATGGCATGAGACCAACATATGAGATACGAACACTGGAGCAATTGCCGGTGCTGTTGCAGATGCAATGATGATAAATGAGATAAGGAGGATAGAAATATGGCAAAATTTGACTTGTTATCTTTTGGAGAAGTGTTGCTACGTCTCTCACCGCCGGAGAATAAGAGAATCGTTCGAAGCAACGTTTTTGAAACTCACGTGGGAGGTGCAGAGTTGAATGTGGCATCAGGAGTGTCTTTATTGGGATTGCATACGGGAATGATTTCCAAATTTCCTGCCAATGCAGTGGGAGAATTTGCCAGAAGCAAAGTTCGTGCCCTTAATGTGAGCGATGATTATTTGGTTTGGGATGACTCGGAGGATGCCAGACTGGGAGTGTACTATTATGAGAGCGCCACCTTTCCCAGAAAGCCCCAGGTGGTTTATGACAGGAAGCATAGCTCCATCACCCGGATTTCCATTGATGAATTCCCGGAGGAGATGTATCACTCCACCAGATGCTTCCATGTATCCGGTATTACTATGGCCCTTTGTCCCGAGACAAGAGCCTGCACCATGGAGATGATTCGCAGGTTCAAAGAGGCGGGGGCAATGATTTCCTTTGACGTTAATTTCAGACTGAATCTGTGGAGTGGCGCAGAGGCAAAGGAATGTATTGAACAAATTTTGCCTTACGTAGATATTTTCTTCTGTTCGGAGGATACAGCAAGACTAACATTTCTCAAGGAGGGTTCCTTGGAGGAGATTATGCGCTCCTTTACCCAGGAATACCCAATACAAATTGTGGCATCTACCCAGCGTGTGGTACATAGTCCAAAGCAACACAGCTTTGGCTCTGTGATTTATGAGGCTAAGAGTGATTCCTTTTATCGGGAGAAGCCATACGAAAAAATCGATGTGGTGGATCGAATTGGCAGTGGAGATGCCTACTGTGGCGGTATGCTATATGGTTTGCTGAGCTCTGATATGGACTGTGCTAAGGCATTGGCCTTTGGAAATGCCTGCAGTGCCATCAAAAATACCATTCCGGGGGATTTGCCCTGCTCAGATTTGAGAGAGGTTTCTTATGTGATTGCCGACCACAATGCCACAGGACCAACCATGGAGATGAATCGCTAGGAATAGAGACAGGAGTTGTTATGCAAAAGTATGATGTGACAGGGATGAGCTGCGGAGCATGCAGCGCCCGAGTGGAAAAAGTGGTGAGAGAACTGGAGGGAGTATCAGAAGTGTCGGTGAATCTTCTGACAAACTCTATGAATGTGGAGGGTACTGCCTCTAGTGGGGAGATCATATCTGCGGTGGAGAAGGCTGGTTATGGTGCCAGCTTACATGCAAACGCTACTGCGGAGGAGAACACTGGTGCCACAGGAGAGGGGGAGGATTTTTCCAAAACGCTGGGGCAGAATTTGAAAAAGTTGCAGCATCGATTCGTGCTATCCCTTATCTTTTTGCTCCCACTGATGTATGTGTCTATGGGACATATGATGTGGGATTGGCCTTTGCCAAGTTTTTTGGTGGATAATCACATTTCCATGGGGCTGGTACAGCTCATCCTCACAGGCATTGTGATGGTTATCAATCAGAAGTTCTTTGTGAGTGGCGTTACGGCAGCCTTGCACAAGGCACCTAATATGGACACCCTTGTGGCCTTGGGCGCCGGAGCCTCTTTTGTGTACAGTGTGTATGCCCTGTTTGCCATGTCGGATGCTCAGGTTCGGGGAGACATGGATGGGGTAATACAGTTTATGCATCAGTTTTATTTTGAATCGGCGGCAATGATTCTCACCTTGATTACCCTGGGAAAGCTTTTGGAGGCCTATTCTAAGGGCAAGACCACCGATGCATTAAGGGGGCTTATGGCTTTGGTGCCGCCTCAGGCCACATTGCTTGTAGGTGACAAGGAGCAGGTGGTCCCCGTGGAACAGGTAAAAGTGGGAGATACTTTTGTGGTGCGACCGGGAGAGAGCATTCCCGTGGATGGAGTCATTCTTACCGGGGAGGGCGCTATGAATGAGTCGGCCATTTCCGGAGAAAGTATCCCAGTGGACAAGGGGGCGGGAGATGAGGTTACCGCCGCCACCATCAACGAGTCCGGTTACCTTACCTGTAGAGCCACGCGCGTGGGACAGGATACCACATTGGCTAAGATTATTCAGATGGTCAGCGATGCTTCTGCTACGAAAGCACCCATTGCCAAGGTGGCGGATAAAGTGTCCGGAATCTTTGTTCCAACGGTTTTGGTTATTGCATTTGTAACCATTGTGATTTGGCTTTTGGCAGGCCAGTCCTTTGGATTTGCCCTGTCTAGGGGAATTACGGTTCTTGTTATCAGCTGTCCATGCGCTCTGGGTCTGGCCACTCCGGTTGCCATTATGGTTGGAAATGGCGTGGGAGCAAAAAAGGGTATTCTATTTAAGACGGCAGCCGCCTTAGAGGTGGCGGGAAAGACAGACTATGTGGTGTTGGATAAGACAGGCACCATTACCAAGGGAGAACCTAAGGTGACAGATGTGATTCCGGTGGTAGAGGGACAGGAACATGAACTGCTCATGGTGGCGCTGTCTCTGGAAAAAATGAGTGAACATCCACTTGGAAAAGCTGTGGTATCCTATGCATTGGATAAAGGTGTTGTGGCAGAGGCAGTACAAGACTTTGCTATCTCTGCGGGAAACGGACTGCAAGGTGTCTTAAAGGGTCACAGAGTATATGGTGGCAAGGAGGAGTTTGTCAGCACATTTGCGGAAGAAGCAATGGATGTGTATGCAAAAGAACATCCTCCAAAGGCATTTGCCCAAGAGGGAAAGACACTCCTTTATTTTGGCAGAGAGAAGGAACTTCTCGGTATGATTGCAGTGGCAGATGAGATGAAGGAGGAAAGCCCGGAGGCAATTGCAAGACTAAAGAAGATGGGACTGCAAGTGATCATGCTTACAGGCGACCGACAGGAAGCAGCAGAGGCTATTGGAAAGGTGGCTGGAGTAGATCAGGTGATTGCACAGGTGCTACCGGAGGACAAAGAAAGAGTAGTCCGCGAATTGTCCCAAAAAGGGACTGTCATGATGGTGGGAGATGGTATCAACGATGCACCGGCGCTGACAAGAGCAGAGGTTGGTGTTGCCATTGGAGCAGGAACGGATGTGGCCATAGACGCAGCGGACGTTGTGCTTGTAAACAGCAACTTGGGGGATGTACCGGCAGCACTTCGTTTGAGTCGGGCTACACTGAAAAACATACATCAGAATCTGTTCTGGGCGTTTTTCTACAATGTGATTGGTATTCCACTGGCAGCAGGTTTGTGGTATCCTTTTAGCGGGTGGGAATTAAATCCCATGTTTGCAGCAGCGGCTATGAGTTTGTCCAGTGTTTTCGTTGTGACGAATGCCCTGAGATTGAATTTGGTTGATATATATAAGGAGCACGGTAATCACAAAGAAAGATTACCGAAGGATAGAAAGGAGATGACATCTATGGAAAAGACATTGCTGGTAAAGGGTATGATGTGCCCGCATTGTGAGGCTCATGTAAAAGAGTCTCTGGAGAAAATACAAGGTGTATCGGAGGCTACAGCCAGCCATGAAGCGGGAGAGGTTGTAGTTAAGATGACACAGGATGTTTCAGAAGAGACATTGACAGCAGCAGTAAAGGATGCCGGATACGAATTTCTGGGATTAAAATAGGTGATGTTATGGTAAATGAACAATACAAAGGGATGCTAAGCGGGAAGTCTATCATCCGAGAGTTAAGCGAGTACGCAACGAGGCGTGGAGAAGAAATTGGATACGACAACGTTTTTGACTTCAGTTTGGGGAATCCCAGTGTTCCCTGTGCAACTTCTTATACTGAGGCAATAGTGAAGCTTCATCAGAATATGGATCCTATGAGTCTGCATGGGTATAGTCCATCTACCACCATTCCCTCGGTGCGACAGGCAGTGGCAGATAGTTTGAACAGACGATTTGATATGAATTACGGCATGGAGCATATTTTTATGACTACAGGGGCGGCAGGGGCACTTTCCCATGCCCTTCGTGCTGTGACAAAACCGGGAGATGAGGTACTAACCTTTGCTCCATTCTTTCCTGAGTACGGACCTTACGTCACCGGAACAGGAGCGAAGCTTACCGTGGTGCCTGCCAACACAGAGGATTTTCAGATTAATTTCACAGCCTTTGAGGAAATGCTGACAGAGAATGTTATGGCGGTACTGATTAACACCCCCAACAACCCCTCCGGAGTGGTGTATTCCAGAGAGACCATAGAGAGACTGGCACAGGTGATGGCGGACAAGCAAAGAGAATACGGCCACGACATTTTTCTAATCAGCGACGAGCCTTACAGAGAGATTCTCTTTGATGGGGTGGAGTGTCCTTACCCAAGTAAGTTTTATGATAACACCCTGAGCTGTTATTCCTTTTCCAAGAGCCTCAGCTTGCCGGGAGAGCGTATCGGTTATGTGGCAGTAAACCCTGCTTGTACAGACGCAGATATACTGGTTCCGATTATGGCTCAGATTAGTCGTGGCACAGGTCACAACTGTCCATCTTCTTCGGTACAGCTGGCGGTGGCAAAGGTACTGGAGGATACCAGTGATTTGTCCGTATATGAGACCAATATGAACATACTTTATGACGCTTTAGTGGACCTTGGATTCGAAGTTGTTCGACCTGGAGGTACCTTTTACATATTCCCGAAAGCATTGGAGGAAGATGCCAATGCCTTTTGCATGAAAGCCAAAGCATATGATTTAATTCTCGTTCCATCCGATAATTTTGGAGTGCCGGGTTATTTTAGAATGGCATATTGTATCGACACAGAGAAGGTAAAACGAGCCATTCCTGTGTTGCGTGAGTTTGTGGAAAAGGAATACCCAAATCGTTAAGGGATAAAAAGATGCTTGACAAGTCAGGCATCTTTTTTATATGATAAGTGTACTAAGAGTAATAGTACACTTGTGAAAGGGCGTGAGACAGTTTGGTTTATATTGATTATCAGGATGGAACTCCCATCTATGAGCAGATTGTGAATCGGTATAAGAATTTAATTGCCAGTGGTGTATTACAACCTGAGGAGAAGATGCCGTCTGTGCGAAATCTGGCAATGGAGTTATCCATTAACCCCAACACCATTCAGAGAGCCTATGGGGAATTGGAACGCCAAGGCTATATCTATAGCGTAAAGGGGCGTGGCAATTTTGTCTCTAACAATGCCGGGTTAAAGGAACAAAAGCAGAAAGAATTGTTGACCCGACTGGATGGACTTATGGAGGAAGCAAGGGATGCGGGAATCCCGTGGGAGGTTTTGACTGCCCATATGGAATCTAGAAAAAAGGAGGGGGAAGGGAAATGATACGACTGGAAAATGTGACGAAATGCTTTGATACAGAGGTGGCCTTAGACCACATAGACTTGGTGATTCCGGATCAACAGATTTGTGGATTGCTGGGAACCAATGGAGCCGGAAAGTCCACCATGATGCGATTGATTTGTGGCATAGAGAAATGTGACGAAGGCTGTATCACCATTCACGATTGTAATGTATATGATAACCCGGTGGTGAAAAAAGAGATGTTCTTTTGCGGTGACAGTCCCTTTTATTTTTCCCACAGCAACGGTATGGAGATGGCTAAGTATCTGGAACAGTTCTACGACACCTTTCGTATGGACCTGTTTATGAAATGGATGGATATTTTTCGGCTGGATCCTAAGAGAAGAATCGGAACCTACTCCAAGGGTAAGAAAAAGCAGCTGAGTATCCTACTGGGACTGGCTTCTCAGGCCAGATATTTATTTTGTGATGAGAGCTTTGATGGTCTGGATCCGGCCATGCGGCAGGCAGTGAAGACCTTGCTTATTGGAGAGATGGCGGAACGGCAACTAACAGTGGTGGTGTCCTCTCACAACCTTCGAGAACTGGAGGACTTATGCGACAATGTCATACTTCTACATGAAGGCAAAATGCTTTTGACCAAGGAACTGGAGGAGATGAAGAGCAGATTGCACAGAATACAGTGCGTATTCACGAAAGAAGGTGACTTCGAGACATTGTGTCATAGAATCCCTGTGGAGCATGTGGAGCGTCATGACACTATGTACGCTTTTGTGGCTCACGGCAGCAGAGAGGAAGTCGGAGAGGCGATAGCTGATATGAAGATGGCATATCTTGAGATTATGCCCCTGTCTTTGGAGGATGTGTTTATTATGGAAACGGAGGTGGCTGGATATGATATCAAAAAACTTCTTTTGGAAACAATGTAAGGTGGATGCAAAGCGCCAGTGGCCCCTGTATTTCATCAGCTTTGGACTTCATTTGGTGACAATAGTATTTGGGGTATCCATGCTTTGCTATCAGTGGAAAACAGAATGTTTACAGCAGCTGGTGGATGGAAGACGTCAGGACTATCTTTCGGACATAGGTTATATGGTATGTGGCGGTAATGGTGTGTTGTCAGTGATTGCAATGGTACTGGGATTTGCCTTTGCCTTGCAGGCATTTGCATGGATTAACAAGTCTAGTCAGATTGATTTTTATAACGCCCTTCCTGTACGCAAAAGTCATAGATTTTGGAGCCTTTTGTTTACCAACGGAGCCGGCTATTTGTCAGGACTGCTTGTGTGTCAGGCTTTATCACAGATTATTGTTGGTATCAATGGTCTTTGGACAGTATCTGTGTTGGCATATGCCGCCTTTGGCATTGTCATTGGCTTATTGATTTTTATGGCGACCTTTGGATTGACTTTGATTGCAGTGATGCTGACAGGAAATAGCCTTTTGGCATTCTTGGGAGGAGGATTCTTCTTAGCACTGGAACCTCTTGTCCAGTTTCTGGGGGCATGTTACATTGAGGGCTTTTATGAGTCTGTATATGAGACGGCTCCGGGAGGCGTGGGACCGCCCCTTCTATTCACGCCATTTGCAGGGATATGGAAATTATACAGACTGTGCGGAGGCGCTCTTTCGCGGCTGTATTCCCAGGTGGCCTTGATGATGTTGATTCAGATGGTTGTATTCCTTGCCATAGCTTATTGGCTCTACCAAAAGAGACCTGCCTTAAACGGCGACAAACAAATGATTTTTAAGGCAAGCAAACCAATCATCAAAGTTGTGATTCTGACGGTAATGGCGCTGGTGAGTGGCTGGCTGATTTTTCAATTCCAGTATGAAACTCCAAAGGTAGGTATTTGGGGTGTGCTGATAGGCCTTGTAGTGATGCAGGTGCTTGTACAGTCCCTGATGGACGGAACCATACGACATTGTGCAAAAGGCTGGAAAAGCTTTCTTGTGGCAAGTGTATTGTCGGTGTGTACCTTCTGCTTTTTCGCTTACGATTGGATTGGATTTGACAGCAAGATTCCGGAGAGGGAAAAGTTAGAAAGCATCAGCGTAAGCATAAATGGCTATATGGATGCCGGTGGCATCGATGACGAAGGGGCATATCGATTTGGAAATGATTGTACAATAGAGAATGTTCAGATTAAGGATGATCGAACCATAGAATTGATTCGTGAAGTTTTGCAGGGGGCGAAAGATGCGAATCAAGATCATAAGATTAGTCGGAAATGGTCGGATACCGGTGAGGAACTTTCAAATCTAAATATAAAATATCAGTACAAGAATGGACATACATCATATCGAACCTATCGACTCACCTATGGAGAATTGTATAAAATGGAAAATGCCCTGGTGGAGAATCCGGACTATAGAAAGTGCATGATGAATTTCTCCGCCAAAGGAATACAAAAGGTGGGTCACAAACTACGTTTGTATTATAAAGACAGTATAGATGGATCCGTACTCCTTTCCAATAGCAAAGCAGAGGTAATAAGACTGGTAGAAATGGCGGAACAGGATTACTTGAAGCGAGACGGAAGAATTGAGGTGAGCCAGGCACCAATCGGTCAATTGGAATTGCAGATTGATGGCAATGCGGCCGACCGTGATACTTGCAATATTATATACATTCCCATATACGCTAGGGATAGCAATATGATGGATTACCTAGGGGAAAAGGGGGTTGTTTCAGAGACTCCATTCAAAGAAGAGAGTGTTGGTAAAATTGTAGTGGAGCGGAATCATGCAGAAGAGGTCCTTACCATCCATCAAGGCGATGAGTGGATGAAAGAACTTCTGCCACAACTTCGCCTGCAATATGAAGGGGAAAGCAGTGTTCGCCGCTATGGATATTCTGAGATGGATTACCGCGTGTATGTCTATGATACCAATGGAAACAACATAGACTGCTATATTATGAAAGGTGGCGTGCCAAAGGATTTTGACAGTCAATTTGTGTTAAATACAGATGATGTAACTCAGTAAAATAGTTGCTGAAAAGTTGCACCTGTTATCTTATAATATGGTTAAGAGATGACCATAGATGAGATGACAGGTGCTTTTGCTACCTGAGGGGGATGACACATGGCTACATTTAGTTTGTGTATGATTGTAAAAAATGAAGAAAAGGTTCTGGCAAGATGTCTGGACAGTGTGGCGGATTTGATGGACGAGATTATCATTGTGGATACCGGTTCCTGCGATGCCACCAAGGAGATTGCCGCCAGGTATACAGACAAAATCTATGATTTTGAGTGGAATGCTGATTTTGCTGCGGCCAGAAATTTTTCCTTTGAGAAGGCCACCATGGATTATATCTACGCACCGGATGCAGATGAGGTGTTAGATCAGGTGAATCATGATGAGTTGGCGAAACTTAAGCAGGTAATCTTGCCGGAGATTGAGATTGTGCAGATGAAGTATGCCACTGTGACGGAGTTTAATACGGTCTTAAACGCAGCCACGGAGTATCGTCCAAAACTATTTAAAAGGGTTCGCAATTTTACCTGGGTGGATCCCATTCATGAGACGGTGCGACTGGACCCGGTAGTGTTTGACAGTGATATTGTGATCCATCATATGCCGGAGCAGTTACATAGCAAGAGAGATTTTTCCATTTTTGAGAAGACCATTGCAAAAGAGGGTGTCCTGTCTGACAAGCTTACCAAGATGTATGCTATGGAGCTGATGAAGACAGGGGATGTGGCGGATTTGCAGCGGGCTTTTCTATGGTTTGAACAGCTCTATGCTACTACAGATAACCCACAGCATCGGGAGTATGGGGCTTGCGTTCTGGCAAAATGCTACCGACTGCAGCAGGATGGCTACGGTTTGCTGAAGGTGGCACTGAAAGAGGTGGCTGCCAATCCTTGTTCTGAGGTGTGTTATGAACTGGGACAGTATTATCTGGGGCAGCATGACCCAAGGGAGGCCAGCCTATGGTTTATCAATGCATTTTCTGAGACGGAGGCGGTGTTGGATGTGCACGCCGGAGGCGATGGAGCATTGCAGGGGTTGAAACAGTGTTATGAGACCTTGTTGGGACAGGAATTGTCCGAAGAAGAGAAGGAGTATTTTCAGGGACAGATTCAAGAAGTTGAGGAGGCAATTTCTCTGTGGGTACTGCCCGCAGAATAAGAATATTAGTTGAGATTATCCCCTAGTGTTGATTATTGGCTCTGGGGGATTTTTTGGTTGTAAACCCATGATTATCGTGCTAACATTAGAGTATGGTAAAAATTTAACAATCTTTTGGATTGCGGGTTTAGGAATTGCAGAGTGCTATGCTGGGAGGTAAGAATATGGATTACGCACAGGAATATCAGAAGAAGTTAGTGACTCCGGATGAGGCAGTGAAAGTTGTCAAGTCAGGAGACTGGGTGGATTATGGATGGTGCACGGGAACACCGGATGTGCTGGATGCGGCACTGGCCAGGAGAACGGATGAGTTATTTGATGTGAAGGTGAGAGGTGGTATCTTGCTGAAGCCGTTGGCCATTTTTGAGAGAGAGGATGCACCGGAGCATTTCTGCTGGAATTCATGGCATATGAGTGGCTTGGAGCGGAAACTGATTGCCAGAGGTTGCGGATATTACAGTCCTCTTCGCTATTCTGAGTTGCCCCGTTATTACAGAGAGCACATTCATCCCAATGATGTAGCTATGTTTGTGGTGGCCCCTATGGATTCCCACGGATATTTTAACTTTGGACCCAATGCGTCCCATATGATGGCAATGTGCGAGAACACCAAGCATATCATTGTGGAAGTGAATGAGAATATGCCCCGTTGTCTGGGGGGCACGGAGGAAGGGATTCACATTTCCCAGGTGGATGCCATTGTGGAAGGAAATCATCCGGCCATCGCAGAGATGGGCGGCGGCGGTGCTGCCACAGAGGTGGATAAGGCAGTTGCCAAGCTCATTGTGGAGGAGATTCCAAACGGTGCCTGCTTACAGCTTGGTATCGGAGGAATGCCGAATACAGTAGGTTCTATGATTGCTGAGTCTGACTTGAAGGACTTGGGTGTACATACGGAGATGTATGTGGATGCCTTTGTGGACATTGCCAAGGCTGGCAAGATTAACGGCTCCAAGAAGAACATCGATCGGTATCGTCAGACCTATGCTTTTGGAGCGGGAACCAAGAAGATGTATGATTACCTGGATGAAAATCCGGAACTTATGAGTGCCCCGGTGGACTACACCAACGACATTCGCAAGATTAGTGCACTGGATAATTTTATATCCATCAATAATGCTGTTGATGTGGATTTGTTCGGACAGGTAAATGCAGAGTCTGCAGGTGTGCGCCATATCAGTGGAGCAGGCGGACAGCTAGATTTTGTTTTGGGAGCATATTTGTCTAAGGGAGGTAAGAGCTTCATTTGTTGTTCTTCTACCTTTACCACAAAGGACGGTCAGGTGAAATCCCGTATTGTGCCTACACTGGCACCGGGCTCTATTGTTACCGACACCAGAGCCAACACCCACTACCTTGTGACAGAGTATGGCAAGGTATGCATCAAGGGCATGTCTATGTGGGAGAGAACAGAGGCCATTATCGGCATTGCTCATCCGGATTTTAGGGATGATTTGATCAAAGAGGCAGAGAAAATGCATATTTGGAGAAGAAGTAATCGATAAGAGACATTTATGGGACACCCCTTTTGTTAGGATGAAATCAGGAAGAGAAAAGGTTTCATCCGACGAAAGGGGTGTTTTGTTATGAAACAATGTTTTACTATCGGCATCTCCACCAGAGCACTATTTGATTTGGAAAAGGAGCATCAGATTTTTGTGGAGGAGGGTGTATCCCGATACGTGGACTATCAGATTGCCCATGAGAAGGATATCTTGCGGCCGGGGCCAGCATTTGCCTTGATTCAGGCGTTTTTGGGATTAAATAAGATTAGTGATGAGCGGCAGATTGAAGTGGTGATTATGTCTAAGAACAGTGCGGATGCCAGTCTTAGAATCTTTCACTCCATTGAGCATTATGAATTGGATATTACAAGGGCTGCCCTTACAACCGGTGCCCCCATTGCGCCATACTTGGAAGCGTACGGTGTGGATTTATATCTTTCCTTTAGTGATGAGGACGTGAAGGCGGCGCTAGAGTGCGGAGTGGCAGCAGGTTTGCTCTTGCCTGGGGAAACCGTTTGCAGGCAGTCTATCTCACAGATTCGCATTGCCTTTGATGGGGACGCAGTGTTGTTTTCTCCGGAAGCTGAAGTGGTGTTTCTTCGCCACGGGAAGGAGGCTTTTTGTAGCAGTGAGAAGGAGAAGGCTAGGATTCCATTGGCCCCGGGACCCTTTGCCCATGTGCTGCGACTGATTGCTCAGATGCAGCGAGAGGCGTCAGAAGAGGAGATGCCCATTCGAACGGCGTTGGTGACGGCTCGCAGTGCACCAGCCCACGAGCGGGTGATTCGAACCCTGCAGGCATGGGGCGTTCGTATTGACGAGGCATTTTTCCTTGGGGGTATGGACAAGAGCCAGGTGCTACAGGCTTTCGGTGCCCACATCTTTTTCGATGACAATGAGCATAATACCCAGAGTGCTTCTAAGGTGGTGCTGTCTGCAAGAGTGCCGGTGGACCTTGGGCGCGCCGGGTGATGTAATGTTGGATATTGTATGGATTCGTGG
Organism: uncultured Roseburia sp.; assembly: GCA_946002055.1. GTDB lineage: Bacteria > Bacillota > Clostridia > Lachnospirales > Lachnospiraceae > Pararoseburia. Next base: position 2,716 of record CAMFYL010000025.1, on the reverse strand, counting down.
TATGATACTGATAGTTCTAAACAGAATATTATATGTAGTGTACAACGATAACATTTTCATATGAAGGGTACTTGCGAACGGTCGGTACTTATGCGGTGCTTATGCAGCGCATTATGTACCGTTACCAATGAGCAGTAGCGAGAGCGTGCCCGACATATGAAATGCTATCGTTGTACCGTAGATGGAGTGTTGTTATGGGAAGAGAGAGTGGACAGACATGTCCTTACAGTAAAGCGTGTGGAGGTTGTTCCTACCAGAATGTGAGTTATGAGGAGCAGTTATCAAAAAAGCAGGCATGGGTGGAGAAGTTGTTAAAGGGATATGGCAAAGTGGAGCCCATTGTGGGGATGGCGTATCCTTACCACTATCGCAATAAGGTGCACGCAGTGTTTGGACAGAAGAAGGGCGGAGAGATTATCTGTGGCACTTATGAGGCGGGAAGCCATCGGGTGGTGGATATTCCGGAGTGTCTGATTGAGGATAAGATTTCTACTGCCATTATTCGTGACATTAAGGATTTGATGCGTTCCTTTAAGATAAAACCTTACAACGAGGATACGGGATATGGACTGTTGCGCCATGTCCTTGTTCGTCGTGGATTTGCTACAGGAGAGGTGATAGTAGTTTTGGTGCTGGGAGATCCGATTCTGCCTTCCAAGAATAATTTCGTGAAAGCACTGACGAAACTGCACCCAGAGATTACCACAATTATCTTAAATGTAAATGACAAGAGCACCAGCATGGTTCTGGGAGAACAGGAGAAGGTGCTCTACGGCAAGGGATTTATTGTGGACGAGTTACTTGGATGTCGCTTCCGTATCTCTGCCAAGTCTTTTTATCAGGTGAATCCTTTGCAGACAAAGCATCTCTACCGGAAAGCAATTTCCTTGGCAGGGCTTACCGGCAAGGAGCGTGTGCTGGATGCCTATTGTGGTACGGGAACCATTGGACTGATTGCCGCTGCGGATGCCAAGGAAGTGATTGGGGTGGAATTGAACCGGGATGCGGTGAGGGACGCCATTACCAATGCCAAGCAAAACGGTATCACCAAGGAGCAGTTCATCTGTGCTGATGCCACGGAGTATATGATAGAGGCCGCAGGGCGAGGCGAACACTTTGATGTGGTGTTTATGGATCCACCCCGTGCCGGAAGCACTAAGGAATTTGTGAATGGGGTGAAACAGCTGGCACCGGAGCGGGTGGTGTATATTTCCTGTAATCCGGAGACTTTGGCCAGGGACTTAAAGTGGTTTGCTCCGACATATCGGGTGGAGGAGATTCAACCCTTTGATATGTTCCCGTTTACGGAGCATTGCGAGACGTGTTGTTCTCTTGTCCCAACGGAAAGCGGATGATTATGTTGAGGAGGAATTGGAACTGGATGAGCTTGATTTGACTTCAGCAGAGAGTAAGGCGACTTATAAGGAAATTCAGGAGTATGTGCTGAAGGCGCATGGGTTGAAGGTTTCTAATCTGTATATTTCACAGGTAAAGAGGAAGTGTGGAATTGAGGTTGGGGAGAACTATAATTTGCCGAAATCGGAGGATAGCAGACAGCCTCAGTGTCCGGTGGAGAAGGAAAAGGCGATAAAAGATGCAATGGAGCATTTTGGGATGATATAATAAGTGTTTCAAGAATGAATATGAAAACTAATAAAAGAGAAGACCAGGTGTAGAGTTGCTGGCTATGCCCGAGTTTCAACGGAGCATAAAAAACAGGCAGTAAGCGTCAGATATATTTACAAGATATATCTTGAGGGGGATTCCACATACAAGATTGTCTGTGAACTTAACAATGGCGAAGTACCACAGTACTATGTGGAAGGACACCATGAGGGCATTGTGACAGCCGACCAGTTCGACCAAGTTCAGGCAGAGATTTTAAGGCGAAAGGGAATGCAGAAGTACAGTGGAGTTGGATTGTTTTCTTCCATAATAAAGTGTGGAGAATGCGGCTCTTGGTACGGAGCCAAGGTCTGGCATTCCAATGATAAGTACAGAAAGGTCATCTACAGATGCAATAACAAATATGCCGATGGCTGCAAGTGCAAAACACCACACATCAACGAGGATGAACTAAAGGAATTGTTTATCAAGGCGGCCAACGAGTTATTTTCTGAAAGGGAAGAGATTCTTGCCAACACCAAAGTTATGATGGAAATGGTCTGTGAAACGGATTCCCTTGACAGGGATTTACAGGATAGCATCACAGAACTTAATATCATCTCGGAGCAGATGCAGATTGCCATTGCAGAGAACAGCCGGGTAGCATTAGACCAGGATGAGTATGAAAAACGCTATGCCGAACTTACGGCAAGGTATGAAAAGGCAAAAGCTAAGTATGATGACATCGCAGAGCAGATAGAAAGCAAGAAGGCGAAGAGAGAATTATTTAAAGGCTTCATTCGAACTTTGGAGAAGCAGGATGGCTTAATGGAAGATTTTGATGCCGGGATTTGGAGTAGCCTTGTGCAGGAAGTGATTGTTAAGACCAAGGATGATATAAGATTCATATTCAAGAACGGATTTGAAGTAAGAGTATAGAAATAGGATTTGATGGCACTCAGGCAGAAATGCTTGGGTGTCATTTTTTTGTGGTAGAAACATAACAGTTATTATGATATTATATTTTATTATATGAGCGAAAGTATATGCTCGCTAAAATTTGAATTTTCTATTATCTTTCTTAGTTTTATTAGGATTCTGGCTTTGCGTT
>CAMFYL010000024.1 GCA_946002055.1 uncultured Roseburia sp. | reverse complement strand
TGTCAATATTCACCACGCTGACACCACTGGCGCAGGAATTCAGCATGGACAAAAGAGCTGACAATCCTCCGAAGTTGGCGCCATATCCAACACTGGTAGGCACTGCAATCACAGGACAATTAGCCATACCACCGATAACACTGGCAAGAGCCCCTTCCATGCCCGCCACTGCAATAATCACAGATGCTCCCATCAAATCCTCGGTGTGAGCAAACAGTCGATGAATCCCTGCCACTCCCACATCGTAGACCCGTTTCACTTCATTGCCCATGGCCTCCGCTGTGAGAGCCGCCTCCTCCGCAACGGGAATGTCGCTGGTTCCACCTGTGGCCACCACAATAAAGCCATGCCCCGTAGGCTTTGGCATCTGCCCCACAATGCAGGTGCCCGATAAGGATTCATACTTGTACTTCTGCCCCTTCAATGCTTCCAGCACATAGTCTGCCGCCTCCTTAGACATTCTGGTAATCAGCACCGGCTCAATAGACTGCTCCAACATTTTCTCAGCAATTGCCAGAATCTGTTCCTTGGTCTTGCCGGCTCCGTAGATAACCTCCGGCATTCCCTGACGCACCCCACGATGGGTATCCAGTTTTGCAAATCCCATATCTACAAAAGGCTCCCGTCGCAGCTCCATCATCATCTGTTCCTCGTCTAACACGCCTGATTTATATTGTCGTAAAAGTTCCTTGATTCTATCCTGTTCCAAAAAATCGCTCCTTACACTTCTATCACTAATCCCACCTGTAACTGTTGCAAAGTGTCTCCCAGTTCTTCCTTCAACACCTTATACGCATGTTTCCCTGTGCAGTGTCCTGTGCAAACATAGGAGATTCCTGTATCCTTAATCTCCTGTCCCAACTGACGCACATAATCTGTGGGTTTTCCAAATAGATGAAAACCGCCAATCAGGCCGTATACTTCCTTATGGGGAAATGCCTGACGCACCTCACGGATAATATTCACCGCACCACCGTGGGAACAACTGTTAAATATCACAAGCCCTTTGTCTGTATCGATTACCAAACTGTGTTCATGGGAAAAATCATCCGGCCGTAGTCCCAACTTTGTCTTGCGGTACATATTATCTCGTCTTCCCAGCTTCTCCAATCCCTCTGTGGTATGAGGCACCAGATATACCCCGTCGCAAACTTCCATCTTTCCTTCCACATAAGTAATGCGATTTTGATACGATTGCAAAATATTCTTTGGAAGTCCTACATAGGAGCGGACAAAAAGTTTCTTGTAATAGCAGTCTTCTCCGCAGGACTTCTGTAAATACATAGTTGCCTCGGAATTCTCCTGAAAGAACTCCTTCATACCGCCACCGTGGTCACAGTGTGCGTGTGACAACACTGCAAAATCCACCTGCTCCAAAGAAATACCCAGCTTCTTGGCGTTAGTTGCAAACAAGTCACTGCTCCCCGTATCCAGCAAGATCTTCTTTCCATTATGCTCTATGTAAATGGCCAGGCCCCACTCGCCTGCTGCGCCTAATTCTTCATTTTTGATGTTATCCACAAGTACCGTTGCTTTCATCCTATAATTCTCCTTTTTTATACGCTCCATTATACCACTATTCTCCCACGGAAAGCATCAAAAAAAGAGCGATTTTCATCGCTCTTTCTACTTACACATCTCTATTTCATACAATATATCTCAATAGCTCTGTCAGTAAATTCTGCCGTTCCGGTTCCACCCACCTTGTCAATATTCTCTGTGAGTTCTCCACCGCCGGAATACATTTTTCCCAAACCTGCAAGAATCTTGTCTGAGCATGTATAAAAGTGATCTGTAATATAATCCTGCAGCTTCTTTACAAGTGCCTGAGCCCCATCGGATGCCGGATCCAAATCCTTAACAGCACCAAGTTCCACGAAGATTTGCATGAACTCATCTTCCATTTTCATCTCATCTTCTTTCGTCCAATTCTTTGCTTTTTCCTCATACTCCTTATATTCCGGAGTATCACCCCACTGTTCCTTTGCCCGCTTTGCATATTCATCAATTTTTCGCGTATCGAATGCTTTAAAATCCATATATTTCACTCCTATTCCTTTTATGCCTTTTGCAAACATAATCAAATTTTCCAAATGCTCCTTCTTTAATGTAAGCAGCTCAATCTGCTGCTCCAAAGCTTTGTTTCTATCAAAGTTAGGTGCATCAATGATGTTCTTAATATCTTTCAGCGGAAATTCCAACTCCTTAAACAGTAAAATCTGCTGCAGCCTTTCCAGGGATGTATCGTCATACAACCTGTATCCGGACTCTGTATAATCACATGGTTTTAAGAGTCCAATGGTGTCATAATATTGAAGAGTGCGTATACTCACTCCTGTTAATTTACTCACCTCATTTACTGTTATCACCGGCATTTCCTCCTCTTGACAATGATACTATAAACTATTACGTTACGTAGGAGTCAATATGTTTTTAACTTTTTTCGTAAAATGTAATATTAAATTCTGGATTCACTATTTTAGGGGGGTGCGGACGAAATTCTGGCCACCCTGTTATTCTGTAATTTCGCACTCATCAGCAAAGGCCGCCAATACCGCTTGTGAACAGTGAAATTCTTTCCCAAAATACTCTAATGCCTTTTCTTTTCGGGTCGTCATATTATCCTCTCACGTCCTTGAGAAGTTTGACTACTTCGTCTTTTTTGAGTACCTTACCGTAGGAGACAACCTTTCCGTCAATAACCAGCGCCGGTGTGGACATAACACCGTAGGCTGCAATCTTTTCATAATCCTTCACATGTTCGATGGTGGTGTCCATACCCAATTCTGTCAATGCCTCCACCGTGGCAGCTTCCAGCTGATTGCATCTGGCACATCCACCACCCAAAACCTTTACTTCTTCCTTCATCTTATCAACCTCCTATAAAATCGTTCCTTGCAACAAATTAAAAATATATCCCACAGCAATGATTCCCACTGTGCAAATCGCCATAAATACGACTAAAAGTTTTGGCTTGATGGCCTTTCTCAGCATGACCATAGACGGCAGAGACAATGTTGTAACTCCCATCATAAATGCCAACACCGTTCCAAGCTGTGCCCCTTTGGCCAGCAGTGCCTCCGCAATGGGAATAGTGCCAAAAATATCCGCATACATAGGGATACCAATGATGGTAGCCAAAATCACACCAAGGGGATTCTTACTTCCAAGAATAGTTACCACCCAGCTTTCCGGAATCCAGTTGTGAATGATGGCCCCAATTCCAACGCCAAGTAAAATATATGGAAATACTTTTTTGAGGGTTTCCAGCACTTGATCCTTGGCATATAGGAGTCGCTCCTTCTGGGAAAGACTGGGAGAATCAATGTCCACTGCACTTACTCTGCGAATAAACTCTTCCACCTGTTCCTCCATATGAAATCTCTCGATAATCGTTCCGCCCAGAACGGCCACAACCAATCCCAGCACCACATATATCACTGCCACCTTAGGACCGAAGATACTCATCAAAAGTACCATACTCCCCAGGTCCACCATTGGAGATGATATCAGAAAGGAAAAGGTCACTCCAAGTGGCAATCCTGCGCTGGTAAATCCGATAAACAGCGGTATGGAAGAGCAGGAGCAAAACGGCGTCACCGTTCCAAGTAATGCTGCAATGCAATTTGCCCATATGCCATGAAACTTTCCCATAATCTTTTTACTGCGCTCCGGCGGAAAATAGCTCTGAATGTAGGATATCAGATAAATCAGCACACACAGTAAGATGGTAATCTTAATCACATCATACAGGAAAAACTGAATACTTCCTCCAATCATTCCCGCCGTATCCATTCCCAGGGCAGACAATAAGTTGCCAATCAGTCCATTCAGCCACTTCATTCCCAGAATCTGATTCATTATAAAATCACCATTCACGAACAACACCTGCCTTTTCCATTAGTGGTATTATCACAGGTGAGTCCATCAATAAAATGTTTATACTCTGTCAGCGTTTCACCATTCAAGGAATAGTAATGCCATTTTCCTTCCTTGCGATCATTTACAATGCCACACTCTACCAAAATCTTCATATGGTGTGATAGCGTGGGCTGGGTAATCTCAAACTTCTCTAAAAGTTTGCACCCACACTTTTCTCCCTCAGATAGCATTTGTACAATTTCAAGTCGATTTGCATCTCCAAGGGCTTTGCAAATCAACGCCACATCCATTGCTTTCATTTCATTCTCCTCACATAGATATCCTTCTATGTGAGAATTCTATCACACACATAGATATGTGTCAATGTGTGTATTTAAAAGGAGCCATTAGTGACTAATGGCTCATAACACAAACTCATAATACAAGAAATCCGTCCAACCTGTATTCTCTGCATAAAGGGTCTGCTTTCCCCGATAGAGAAAGCCCAACTTTGTATACATATGCTGAGCAGGAATGTTGGAGGCCAAGGTATCCAAGCGGACTGCTTTCTTCCCATTTTGTCTAGCCAGAGAAATCATAATAATTTTCTCTTACTGTTGCCAGATTATTTGCTTTTACCAGTTCCAATTTCATCACTCCTTGTACAAGTTCCGCCTCTCTGGGCAAAGTAATCCTCAATTTGTGCAATCAGAATATTGGCGTCTTCATATTGTTCTGTCTGAACATGATTTGCAATCCAGGCATCTCCCCCTGCCTCAATAATCTGAAAGTTCTGATCATATGTTATGCCATACTGGTAGGTTTCACCGTCCAATGTGCATTCTAAATGTGTGGTAGACAAAACGCGATTTGCTTTCACATTTGCTTTGTAACAAATAGCACAGATCAAATAAATAGCAAATGCAAGAAACACCGCCGCAATCATACCGAAAATCACTCGCTTTATTGTCTGTCTCTTTCGCACCGCCTGATTTGCAAGCTGTTCATTTAAGATTGCAAGCTGTTTTGCCACCTGACTAATATCTTCTTTATTCTCTTGTTCTAAAATAGAACTTCCCAAAAGAACATCCACTGGTACTTCAAACAGTTCTGATAATCGATTTAGCATCTCCGCATCCGGAACCGACAAACCTTTCTCCCATTTGGATACAGTCTGTCTCACCACGTGAAGCTGCTCCGCCAACGTCTCCTGTGAATACCCCTTGTTCTTTCGCAAATTTCTAATGTTCTCTCCAAGCATCGTTAGATCCTCCTTATATTTGTTGCACTTATCATATAGCGGAGTCTTCCGTTGCCACTAGCAACGCTGGTTAACATTTTCTTTCTTGTGCCGTTGGTGACGTTGCCAATACAAATTTCACATGACTTAGGTGTCTAAAAGAAAGTTCACAATCATCCTCTTCTCATCTTCTGTCAAAATATTGATATGCCCTCTGTTCTTCAGCAGATATGTTGTGCTATTACTCAGAATTTTCTCGCTTCGTTTGATTACTCCGGCACCGGGAAACAGACAGTCCCTCTCCGCTCCCATTACAAGAACCGGTGCCTGACATTTTCGAATCTTTTCCTCATCTACATTGCTTGGCATTGCGGTTTTGATTTTTGCATAATCAATACTCAGTTTTGCCGTCTCATAGATATCATCCGTTATGTTGTCCTCTGTCACCGCCATAGGAAGAATGCATTTTTTCATCCATTTATCTTTCTTTGTAATCCAATACATAATCATTGGGAGCATCATATTGGCGCTCCTTATTCCGGGAGCGTTTTTGATGCCTGACGGAACATACAACACAGCTTTTTTTATTTTTTCCGGCACAACGCACATAGTTTTTGCTGCGATTCCGGCGCCAAAGGAACCGCCACACAGACTGATGGAATCGAACCCAAGTCCTTTTATCAATTCTCCTGCCCATTCCCCGTATTCATAGTTATGAGCCGACAAGCAGGTTTCATCGCTTTTCCCCGGATGCCCTATGGTGTCCACAGCATAAATATGAAAATCCTCAAGAAGAAAATTACAAAACAGCAGATTATATGCCGTTGTGGCGTTACCTCCATGAAAGAGCAATAAGGGTTCTCCTGACAGCGAACCCGTCTCAATAAGATGCGTTCTCCCAAAGGATGTCTCGACAAATAAATCCTTATATGGTATACCTAGCCGTTTCATTTGAGAATCATACAACGCCAGTATTTTCTTTTTTCCCTCTGCGGACTTATAAATGGTTTTCATATTTATGTATTCCTCTCTCTTTACACAATCCTCTTTTGTGCCGTTGGTGACGTTGCCAAGCCTCCAAGACTTGTCTCCTTTATGTTTGATGGCATCTCATTACCAATACGACGCATGGCATCAATCACTTCATCTGCCGGAATGGCGCTCTTGATTCCTGCCATGGCCAGCTGCGCAGAAGTCAGTGCATTCACTGCCCCTGCAACATTTCGCTTGATGCAGGGAACTTCCACCAATCCCCCTACAGGATCACAGGCAAGACCAAGCATATTCTTAAGCGCAAAGGCTGCTGCATCTGCAATCTGCCCTGCATCGCCTCCCTGTAAATATGCCAGTCCTCCTGCTGCCATAGCACTTGCAGAACCAATCTCCGCCTGGCATCCACCGGAAGCCCCTGCCAAAGAGGCATTTTCCGCAATCACAGAACCGATACCGGCTGATACATACATAGCCTCCACCATCTGGTCTTCTGACAGATGAAGCATTTCCTCTGCCACAAGAAACACTGCCGGAATCACGCCGCAGGATCCGGCCGTTGGCGCTGCCACGATGCGGTGCATACAGGCATTGGACTCACCCATTTTAATGGCCTTCTCCATAACCTTTCCCACAAAATCACCACAAATATTTTCCCCTGTCTCATTATATTCATGAAGCAATTGTCCTGCGCCACCTGCCATACCGGAGGCAGAGCGTACCTTAGGGTCGTAGTGTTCATCCGCCTCTCTCATAGCCTGATACATTTTACGCATGGTTTCAAAAGACTCCTCCTTTGATACCCCTCGCTCATCTGCATCGGCCTGCTGCACTATTTCCCAAAACACACACTCGTTCTCTTCACTTTGTCTGATAATATCTGAAATCAAATGATACATTTACTCATCCCCCATCATTCCAAGATATGTAACTTTACCAATTCCATCTACCTGTTTGAGGCGTTCCATCACATGCTGTGGCACTTCCTGATCACACTCGGCAACCATCACTGCGTCACCGCCTCGGTTGGAGCGATATAACTGCATATATGCAATATTAATCCCCTGTTCCGTAAGCAATGTAGATACCGCGGAAACATAGCCCGGTCCATCCTGATTGTGAACCACGAGAGTGGGATAATCCCCGGAAAAGTTTGTCTCAATACCATCGATAGATGCGATATTAATTCGGCTTCCACCTACAGACTGCCCAACAACTTCTATGGTTTGTCCCGAGATGCCCTGCAAGATTAGCTGGGCTGTATTGGGATGCGCATCCTTCAAATTTGCTTCACCAAACGACACATCTACTCCCTGCTGCTTCGCCAGTTCAAAGGCCATAGGAATTCTCTCGTCATCTGTTTGCATACCAAGAAGTCCTGCCACAATAGCTTTCTTGGTACCATGTCCTTCTCCTGTTGCAAGAAACGAACCATAAAGGTTAATCTGAACCTTCCTAGGTTGCTCCGCCAGAAGTTTTCTTGCTATATATCCTATTCTGACCGCTCCTGCTGTATGGGAGCTGGAGGGTCCTACCATCACCGGTCCAACTACATCAAAAATATTCATACCTGCTTTACCCTTCTATCGCATAATAACAAATAGACCCGCTCAAACACGAGCAGGCCTATAAACTACTGCATTAATTCTGCCACAACACTATTAATGACTTTGCCGTCGGCTTTTCCTTTCATGTCAGCCATAACAGCCTTCATAATCTGACCCTTATTTCCGGTAGCAATCACATCTGCAAATTTCTCCTGCAAATATGCTTTCACCTCGTCAGCATCCATCTGTTTCGGTGCAAACTCACTCATAATCTCATAGCGTTTCTTGTATTCTTCCAGCAATTCTGCTCTCTCTGCCGGGCAGGTATCAATCTGCTCCTTACAAGATTTTAGTTCCTTCAAGATGGCCGCATTTGCCATATCATCGGGAATTTCTTCGCGACATCCCGCATCAATACCGCTTTTCTTTACTGCGGAAACCAGCACAGAAATGGCATCCTTGCGGAACTTATCCTTTGCCTTCATGGCTGCAATCATTGCATCCTGCAGTTCTTTGATTTTACTCATTTTTCACACTTCTTTCTTGTTATATTATAGTCTAACATCTTTCCACATTATAGCACAGGAAAGGAGCCATGTGAACCATTAGGGACAGTCACTAATGGCTCGAAGGAGTGTCCCCATTGGTCCGGCCCCCATGTTTATACTGTTCATTTAGCCAATTCGTTTCTAATCTCCTTCTTTTCATACAAGATAAACAATATGATATTCGCCCCGTAGCAAACGGTGGCAATCCAGTAAAATGTGGTATCACCATTATGCCACTGTGGATCAAAACGATATATATGAAATATCAGATTTCCTGTAAAATGCCATATACTGGCCGGCAAAATATTGTTTTTCGCCATTTTTGTAATAGCAAAGTATCCATAGCTTTCAAATATACAACCCAAGGCAAAAGCCACAATGGGAATATCCATAGAACCCGACAATACAAAGTGATAATGCCATAAAGCCCATAGTACACCTGTCAAAAGCGGAATCAAACAATGGGGCAGAATTCTCTCCAGTTCATCTTGTAAATATCCTCTCCATCCCAACTCCTCAGCAATAAGTGCCCATGCAATAATCAGCATCTTACCAGCTGTTGGAAACATGGGATAAACATACATATCTCCCATCCACACAGCCACCAGCTTGGCAACTGTCAAAATGACAAAAGGCACCAAAAAGGCCAATGCACATTTAGCAAGGCTAACATTTGAGATATACTTATCACGCAAGAATTTTTTTAGGCCTTCACTTTTTTCATGTATGAGCACAATCATGATTGCCGCTATCATTGGCGATGCGCCTTCGATTCCATAAACAATAAAATGGAATGTTGCACTTTCATTCATCTGAAACAGTAACAGGCATATCGCCGGAATTCCAAATGCCAATATCAGAAATTCTATGATTTGGATCATATCCCTTTGTTTATTCATCTCTTTTGAATCCCTTTTTTCAGAACATATTTATAACGCATCCTTGGGACATGCCTTTACACATTCAAAACACAAGATACATTCTGTTCCATTCTTTCTTTTTCTGGAATTGTCAGTAACATCCACATCCATGGGACACACTTTTTTACATTTTCCGCAGGATACACATTTATCTTTATCACATTTGATTCTTAGCACTGAGAAGTAACTCATTGGTTTAAGGAAAACGGTGATGGGACATATGTACTTGCAGAAGGCTCTGTTGTCTTTAAACCTATATGCCAGGAAAATGCCAACCCCATAATAGAGAATATTTCCTATCAGAAAAGCCCAAAACATAATTGACTCTATATGTCCAACACCGGACAAAAATAGTGCTGATACAAACACCAGCGAGATAACAAACATCACATATCGAATCCAGCCAATGTTCTTTCTTGGTTGTTCCGGAACCTTGTATGGCAGAAAATCAAGGACCATAGCTGTCCAACATGCATATCCGCACCATCCTCGACCAAAAAGTAACGGTCCAAATATTTTTGCTACTGCATAATGAATCGTGGCTGCCTCAAATACACCGGTAAATAGATAGTACCAGAACCCCTCAATCTGCATATTCTCATTGCATATCAAACCCAGATAAACCAACATATATAAACCCACCAGCAACTGGGTTATTCTACGGGCATGCTTGTACTCTCTTATATATAGAAAAATCCCCAAAGATATGGATATTCCTATATAGCTAAAGTTAAACAGATAAAATAGGTCGTCTTTGGTCAGCCATAATGATATGGCTATTGTCTCAAATACAGCCAACATAATGGCTGGCAGTGCATATTTTTTCATAAGTAACCTCCCAAGTCCTCCGGTCCAAATCCTCATCCAATAATCTGCAATTCTCTATGAAATCATCATCTTCACCATTGCTACGCACATATGCCACCTGATTTAGTTTTATCATCTCGCAAATTCTCCTTATGTTCGCGCCATTCAGGACTGTCACTATTGGCATTTCCCACAATCCTAAAATACTTCCACAGGTTAATCAAAATACGAACGAATTCATCCAAAAGTACCGCCAAGAATACACCTAGAATTCCCAGCTTGAGCACAAACACAAATAAACATCCAAGAGATATCACGAAGCACGTTCCAAATACTTGTGTACAGAACATCCACTTCGTGTTTCCGCTTCCTCGGATAGCATTTCCCACGATGATATTGCCTGATTTTGAAAACAGGTTGATGGACATACACAGTAGGAAAATCCCACTGGTGGTAATGGTCTCATTGTCTTTGGTAAACATTCCAATAATCTGCTCCGGTGCCACAATACATGCGACCAGGGTAATAACAGTTACCACCAAACAAACACCATAAGCACATCTGGTAATTCCGCGGTACTGTCTCACATCTCTCTTTCCTGTGGATTCACTGGTAAGGGTCATCGTTCCACCGCCCACGCCGCCAACAAATACAACAGCCAGGATCTCTATACTGAAAATAATGGAATAAATACCTGCAGCCTTCTCGCTGATGGTATTTAGAATCACAATCAAAACAAGATTGCCGATATTCCATGCAAAGTCTTCTAATGCGGTGTTAAGCCCTAACTTTGCTGAGATTATGTAAGGCTTCAATTTTGCGCGCCATATTCCCTGTAATGACGGCCTTGTCTTTAATTTCTTATTAAAGAGCACAAGGGCAATTCCCACAAATGCTCCGATAAATTCTGCAATGGCCGTTTCAATGGCAGCGCCTTTGATTCCCCATTCCGGAAATCCGAATTTACCAAAGATTAACACATAATCCAACACAATATTAAGGGCGGAACGAACGACACCATAGATGACCAGCGGCACCGTATAATTGGATGTCTGCAAAATAACCGTCATTGCTCCACCGGCGCCACAAAGTAAGAAAACAGGTGCATAGAATCTGCTATATGTGACACACATTGGCATCAGATTCTCTGATACCCCCATCAACGTAAATACAAATTCCGATCCAAACAGCCAGAAGAAAAACAGAAACACGGGAATCACATTGTTCCACTTTACAAGTGCTCCTACATATTCTTCGATCTGATCCTCGTTTTTCGCTCCCACCGCCTGACTCACCAAAATCGATGCGCCGGTGGCCAGGGAGAAACAAAAGGACATAGTCGTCCACATTGGCGTCATAGCATTGCCCAGGGCGCTCAAATACAAATCATTATAATTTCCGAGAAAGATACGGTCGATTACCATCTGAAGCTGTGAAATCAAATTGCTCAACACAATTGGTATAGACAGCAATAAGAGACGCTTCAGATAACCGTCCTTTCTAATTTCTGCTATGGTTTTCATTTTTATCCTCAATTAACTTTCCAAATTCCAAATTCTTCTATAATTTGCGGGCCAACGCCATTACTCGCAGGTAACTAAGCAAAGCCAGCACTGCTGCAATGAGAATAAGTATCAGTGTTACCAAGTTGGAGTTCATCCGTAAGCCTAGAACTACAACTAACACGATGAGTCCCATCGTAATAAACATATTCGGGAATAAGTAAATCGCCACAGCTGCCCCCTGCTTCACAACCTCTACTTCATTTTCCCAATCCAGTCGCATATGCTTTACACCACATACACAGCCCCATGCAGTAGAAAACGCACATAGAGCAACTCCTTCTATCAAATACAGCACGGCGTTTACCACAGGTGTCTTTGCAGAAATGCACAAACACAGCGTAGATACAACAGCAAATGGAACTGTTAAATACATATTAAATAACATCTTTCCTCGGTATAGTATTTCCTTCTTGATAGGCAGACTCTGAACAATCCAGAAGTTCTTACCTTCCAAAGAAGGAGAGCAGGCCGTTGTAGGCACCATACCAATAAAGAAATAGATTATGAGCGGAATGGCCGGATACAACATCTCCTTTGTAATAGGAGCCCCTTGCAGCACCGTTGTAATCACCTTATCCAACCCGACAAAGAGGGAAATCACGCCAACAAGAAGAGCCAGAATTTCTCCTATCAAAACATTGGTCATATAGGTGGTTGAGCCCATCATGCGCTTAAACTCTTTAAAGGCAATGGTATTGATTAGGCTCTTCTTTTTCTGCACCGTCATCTTGTATGCCTTGGCTGCCCCATGAGACTTTAATTTTGAATTGATTTCTCTATAGGATTTTCCCACAGGAATAAAAATCAACTCAAACAAGAGCAAGGACACGCCAACAAGAAGCAGTATATCGCTGATATGTAACCCATTGATTGCCCCTGCAAACCATTTTACCGGCCAATAGTAACTACCGATTGTTCCTGTTGCATCCGATACCGTTTCTAAAACCACATCAACCTTATTGGTCTTAAATATGCCCTCTATGATAAATCTAAGAGAGAAGCAAAAGATAACAAAGATAAAGACAAGAATGGTCTGGACAAGATTTGTCTTTTTAAATCCGGAGCTCACCTTTGCTATTAAAAATCCAATAAATGCCGCCAAAAGCATAGGAATGATTGGAAGTACAAACGTAAGAATAATCCAAACCGGATATACCAGCACCGATGCGTCAGCGTACAATCCATATCCTATCATCATGGAAACAGAAATGCTTACGTACCAAGGAAGGCTCTTGATATACATATACAAGAACTTATCTCCTGCTATGGTTTTAGCATCAAAAGGAAGGGACATCAGCATGTCGTATTCCTTAAAGTTGAATAAGTAGCCATTGGTCTTAAAAATGGTAAACAAAAATGCCAAGGCTGAAATCATCACAGCACACATTGCAGGTATCGCATCGGTAATTCCGATTTGGCCATAGCCAACGCACATCATAACACAATAAAACATAATCATTGCAAAAATGATGGTCATTCCCACAATGCCACCTATCATCTGTTTTTTCTTCTTTTTATCCTTCGAATACTTCAGAACATTGCGCCAGCTTGTGGACAGCAGCAATGTTTTCAGTAACAGTATATTTTTATTTTTCATCTACTACCTCCAGGAATACCTCTTCCAGTGACTGACCATTTGTAAGTTCTTCCATAGTTCCGGAAGCAATAATCTTACCCTGTTTGATAATTGCCACCTTGTTGCACAGTTTCTCCGCTACATCCAGTACATGTGTAGAGAAGAACACTGCTGTTCCCTTGGCGCACATTTCCTTCATAATTTCTTTTAATATGTAGGTAGCCTTAGGATCTAATCCCACAAAAGGCTCATCAAGCACCAAAAGCTTTGGCTCATGAATCAATGCAGAAATAATAGCAACCTTCTGCTTCATTCCATGAGAATAAGAAGAAATCTGGTCTCCCAAGGCCTCTGTGATTTCAAACATATCTGCATACTTCTTAATGCGGGTTTCTCGGTCTGCCCCACTAATATCAAATACATCCGAAATGAAATTCAAATACTGAATACCCGTCAAGTTCTCATAGATATCCGGATTATCCGGAATATAGGCTGTAACCTTCTTGCACTCCATGGGTTCTGTCTTCACAGAATGACCGTCAATATAAATCTCACCCTCTGTGAAATCCAGCACTCCTACCACCGCACGAATAGTGGTAGATTTACCTGCACCGTTATGTCCGATAAATCCATAGATATCTCCACTCTCCACAGTCAGCGTCACATCATCTGCCGCCTTTTTTCCCTCTCCGTATATTTTTGTATAATTCTTTATTTCTAACATGCCCATAATTCTCCTCCTTGATAAAAATATGTCAATGATTATACATTATAGATAACAGATGTTATTTTCGCAAGAGTTTTTTAAAACATATGTTATGTAACAAACGATTAGGGACGGGTACCAATGGCTCGAAACAGGAAAATGTGTTATAGTATTATCATCTCTTTTAAACGATGAAAAGGTGATTATTATGTGGATAAAAAACGGATGGGTATTTCAGGAAAACAGAACATTTATAAAAGGAGACATTGCCACCCAGCAGGACAAGATTTCAGACACATCTGATGATGGGCGAATCATTGACGCAGAGCATCTGTATGTAATTCCCGGCCTGACAGATATTCATTTTCATGGGTGTATGGGATACGATTTTTGTGATGGGACCAAGGAAGCGTTGGATGCCATAACCAAATACCAGCTTTCCCGCGGCATCACCACCATCTGTCCCGCTTCTATGACATATGACGAAAACCACCTCACCGAAATCTTTAAAACCGCTTCCGGCTATAACAATACCAAGGGTTCCGATATTGTTGGTATCCATATGGAAGGTCCCTTTATCTCAAGGGAAAAGAAGGGCGCTCAAAATCCGGATTATATACAGAATCCGGATATGGAAATGTTTGCCCGCTTACAAAGTGCTGCCGGCGGTATGATAAAGCTTTGCGATATTGCCCCGGAGTTACCGGGAGCCATGAATTTTATATGCAAACTTTCCGGGGACGTTGCCATTTCTCTTGCACACACAGCGGCAGATTACGATACTGCAATGCGGGCTTTTTCTGCAGGTGCAAGCCATGTCACACATCTTTACAACGCGATGCCTCCATTTCTTCACAGAAGTCCCGGCGTCATTGGTGCTGCCAGCGATGCTGCAGATGCATATGTGGAGCTCATTGGAGACGGCATCCACGTATCCCCGGCAACCCTTCGTGCCACCTTAAAGATGATGGGAGAAGACCGAGTCGTTCTTATCAGCGACAGCCTGCGCTCAGCAGGAATGCCGGATGGCGAATATGAACTTAGCGGACAAAGGGTATATAAGAAAGGCAACCGAACCACTCTAGCAGATGGTACTCTGGCAGGTTCTTCCGTGGATTTGATGGAAGCGTTAAGAACTGTTGTGCAAGAAATGCAAATCCCATTGGAAACCGCAGTAACCTGTGCCGCGGTAAACAGTGCAAAATCCATCGGCATATATGACACCTACGGAAGTCTGGAAAAGGGAAAGCAGGCCAATGTCGTATTGCTGGATAAAGATTTGAACATCAAGTACATAATAAAAGATGGTGTCATCACACATTCGTTTTGACACCATCTGACATCACGCTGCTTCTTCCAAATCCTGATCAAGAATGGAACGCAGTTTTTCTTTAATGATTCTGGAATTCTCTCCTGCCTGAATGGACAAGGTTCCTTCAATGATCAACTCCATCTCAAGGCATTCTGCCGAGCAATTCTTTGAAAGCTTACGGGATATGGGAATGCAAATCCAATTGGCAATAATAGAACCATACAGTGTTGTAATAAGTGCCAGGGACATCCCCATTCCCACGGCATTCACATCGCTTCCCATAGTCTTCATCATATTAATCAAACCGATGAGTGTCCCCACCATTCCCCAGGCAGGGGCATAAGAACCAAAATCCTCCCAGAATTGAACCCGCTTCCTGTCGCAGTCACACTTGTGATTCATCTCTGTCTCCATAATATCCCTCACAAGTTCCACATCGGTTCCATCCACGATAAGGCTAATCCCTTTTGTTAAAAATGGATGGCTCAAGGTAGAGGCATGCTCCTCTAAAGCCAGCAGTCCTTCTCGTCTTGCCATCTCTGCCATTTCAACCACTTCCTCTGAAATGACATTTAGGTCGCTGCCCTTGGTCTTAAATGCCTCCACAAATCCCTTCAATCCATAAAAAAAATCATCAAATGAATCTGAGGTCATCATAACAGCAAAGAAGGTTCCTCCCAATGTCAAAATAAAAGAAGGCAAATGTAAATAGTTAATGATGGTAGCCAACCCACCATTTGTGGCCACTCCAAAAATAATGGCTATAAAACAAAATAAAAATCCTGTCATTCCGGCTTTGTTTAGTTTCATTTCCATTCCTCCTATCTCTTGCCATCATCATAGATGGCATACCACGCTAACGCAATCTACGCTCTGTAGAATGGAAATGTAAATTTGTAGAATTATGTAAAATCCTCTATTTTCGCCTTTCTTCCAGCACCACCAGCACCACATATGCCACCATGGCGTACAAAATGGTCAATACAGCGATTGCCAAATTAGGGCCAATGGTAGACATATCATCCAGCATAGCCATAATACAAATCATAGCTCCTGCCCCGTAAATAAAGCCAACAGGAAGAACAATTTTTCTCAGTAGTCTTATGACCTCCCCAGCTGTGCGCTTCCCTGATAAAAGCACCACAGCGCTGCAGAGACAGCCCGGCATCAAGAGAGATGGCAGGTCTAAATACCATATCAATTTGGAACTGGTAAATCCAAAAAACATCATTACGCCTGCCAGCAATAGTATTGTCCCAATAACAATAGACACAACACTTCTCTTTCTCACCGCTATATTTTCTTCCAGTAAGCTAAGAATGTTGTTCTCCGCCTTTATGTTGTATTCACCGGGCGATATTTTTTCCCCGGACAACAGTTCGTTCACACTAATAGAGAAAATCTGACATAGCGGATTAAGTGATTCCACATCCGGTACCCCTTTTCCCGTTTCCCATTTTGACACTGTCTTATCGCTGATTTGTAATTGCTCAGCCAGCTCCTTCTGTGTCATTCCGGCATCTCTTCTCATTTGTTGAATAAACAATCCGATTTTCACCTGATCCATCATCTGTCCTCCTGTATCGCTATCAGCTGATAATTGCATCAGCTAGCATCTTTTCTTCGACATCATACCCGATAAAAGTAATCCGAGAACGGACTTTTCCTGTTTTCGGTATGGTTTGCCCCCAAGATACAACTGCTCTATTTGAATATCCTTCAGTTTCGATTGTTCCACCTCATATGGATTTGCATCAAGAATCACCATATCGGCAATCTTTCCCGCTTCCAAGCTTCCTCGTTCTTTTTCATCAAAGGATGCATAGTATCCGTTGTAAGTACACATGCGCAGTGCCTCATACACACTGATGCTCTGCCCCTGGGCGGGGTGATTTACCGCATTGTGAATCCAGAGCATGGGGTCCGGATCGGTACATGGTGCATCGGAGCCGGCAGATATCACAATACCATTTCTCACAAAATCTCCCACAGGATTTAAACGACGATTCCTATCAGTCCCCAGAATCTTTTCCAAATAGGCATCCGGTTCCTGTGGCCAGTTGATAAAACTGGTCTGTATAGGCATCTGAATATGATAGTCTTTGCAGATTCTAATGCCTTCCTCCGTGGGCAGACAATCATGAATAATGCCATGTCTGTGGTCTTCCCTTGGGAAATCATCCAGCGCTGCTTTCAGCGCCCTTGTTGCCTGGTCAAAGGCAGCATCACCGATGGCGTGCATCTCAATTTGCAGCCCTGCACGGTTGGCTTGCTTGCAAAATTCTGTCACTTGTTCATCAGTATAATAGAGAATTCCCTTGTCCTGTGTCCCTTCATATGGTTCTTTCATCGCTGCATCCATGGAGCCAAAACAGCCATCCAAGGCACACTCAAAGCATCCTCCGATACGAGGTAATTTCCTCTTGATTGCCTTCTCCGGCGTCATAGACTGCATAAAAACACGAATCTGAAAGCCGGATTCTGCCCCTCTGGCCACAAAGCGCTCCATATCAACATCCAAGTCTCCGGCAAAACCCACACCACTTACCGTGTGCACCATACCAATCCCCTTCGTTGCAAGGTAATCTATGGCAGACTGCATATTTTTAATCAATGCGGGAATGGGAATTGCCGCAGTAATGTAATCGGATACAGCAAAGAACGCATCCTGATTCATTTCTCCCGTATCCTCATGGTAGCCTCGCAGGTCTTTCACCTTCTCCTTTACAAGGTTCAATAGAGCCGTGTTGACAACGCAGGCATGCCCATCGTATTTGACAAAAAACACCGGCCTGTCCCCGGAGGCTTCATCTAACTCTTCCCGAGATATCAGTCTTCCATCGGATACGGAGTAAGGGGATGCGCCAAAAGCAATTGCAATCTTTGCATTATCCGTTTTCAAAAATTCCCTCAATCTTTTCTGAATCTCAGCATTGCTTCTGGCATCCATCACATTTAATCCGGCATTAAATGTGGCGAAACTAGCAAAATGCATATGGGTATCTGCAAAGGATGGCACCAGTGCTCGCTCTCCCAACACTTCCGTCTCGGCCGCCATATACTGTTCCGGCAATTCATCTCCCACATAGACAATGCGTCCCGCATCTTCCACTAAATACTTAGCAATTGTGTTCTTATCGTCACATGTAATAATATAACCCTCGTAAACCTTCATCTTAATCTCCTCCCGAAATACAAAGAGGTACCAGAATGAAAAGGTTTCATTCCGGCACCTCTGTCATTTATCATATTATATTACTTTAGCCCTTTGATGAAAAGCATTAACAAGACTCTATTACAATTCCAACCTCATAGAAACAACTTCCTGATATCCCGTCTGGCGAGAGTTAAAGCCTCTTGGATTTCTTCCAAATGCTACAAATCCGGCTTTCTCATACATTGCCACTGCACTTTCATTTTCAGCCACAACTTCTAACTCCAGTTGGGTATAGCCCGCTTCCCTGGCACACCAAATGCAAGCCTTCGTAAGGGCTTTGCCAATACCCAGTCCCCAGTACTCCTTGGCTATGGCGATGCCAAAATCAGCCCTGTGTTTCATTTTATATTTATTACCCATAGAATGAAATCCTGCGGTTCCTGCAACAACGCCATCAATAACAGCCAGTATCTCAATCTCATTTTCACTTTCTTCCATACTTTTTAGGAACTCTGCTTCCTGTTTCTCATCAAAAGTGTTCTCATCCGGGTATGTGAGCAGATTATCAGTCTCTTGGTGGGTCAGATTAAAATTGGTAAGTACTGCCGCCCCATCTTTTTCTTCTCCATTTCTGAGGCAACATGTGCGTCCATCCTTTAGTGTAATTGTCTTGTTATACTTCATAGTCAAATTCTCCTGTAGATTATTTGAAGAAGGATATCACAATCCCCACAATAATGCAAACCACAAAAGCAAAGACACCAGATCCAATAACCATAAGTACCTTCTGATAAGGGGCTTTTCCAATCTCCCTCTGGGTCTGTACTTCATCTAAGGTACGACCTTCTGTAAAGGCCACAATCTCCTTATATGTCTGAATGTGGTGTTGTTTCTTCAATGCTTCCACCTTAAAGGCAACCGCAAAGGAAGCTGCCGCAATCAACACCCATATAATAACTCCCAGCCATTTCAGCAATTCAAATAACGGAATCGCCGAAACCACCGTTACAAAAAGTAAAATCGTATACGCTACGGAATACTTGTTAAACTGTGCAATATCCTCTTTCCTAATTTCGTTTTTCATAATCTCAATGTCTCCTTTCAACAACTGATCCAGAGACACCTGAAATAACGAACTAAGGAGCATCAAGCTGTGAACATCCGGATAACTCTTCTCCGTTTCCCAATTTGAAATAGTCTGGCGCGTCACAAAAATCTCCTCCGCCAATTGCTCCTGTGAAAGATTCTTTTCCGTTCGATATTTCTTTAATTGATTTGCAAATTCCATTTCTAAACCTCCTTTTCCATATATTGGCTCTCCAAATCATCTTCAGTATATGGAGAGGAAATGAAATTCTCTATCAAAACCATTTTACAATGGCACTTTTGGGGCTGTCAAAAGTTTTTTGCAGGGACGAAATCCCGCTTATTTAGCGGATTGTCACATCAAGCGTTCCTTCGGCGCCTTTTCCTTCAATTCTTCTGTAACTTCTTCATTTAACCGCTCAGACTCAACGGAAAATCCATTGTTTCTATCTTCAACTTTATAATCTGACTAACGAGAAAGCCAAAAAACAGAACCGATAAATACTACAAAGAAAATCATCAATGCCGCCACGCCAACATACTTGGCCTTATACTTATTATCTGTAATATCCAAATTCTTTTCGTATTGATAGAACTGAACTGCAAAGGCCGAAAAAAGAACTAAATACAGCGCTGCTAGCGCAACAAAGCAAAGCGCAATCACATCCTGTGCTCTGGAACCGCCACCGTATCCAAATGCGTTCATAGATAACTGTGGGAGAATCATACAAAAGAATATGACAATCAATGGCGTCACTCTTCCCTTAAACACACGCCTCATCATTTCCAGTCTTGAGGCGTCATCACAGAAAATCTCTTCATTTTCCTGTCCCTCTCCTGCAACTTTGCGGAAATAGCTGTAGCCAACAAAATCAAAGAGGTACTCCCAACCACAGTCTGCAAACATCTGTACATATTCGTTCTTGTGTGCTACACCTTCCTGATTGTAATCCAAGCGGTAAGATACATTCTCAGGTTCACATTTTTCAAAGTGATATACACATGGCCAAGATACACGTGTCAATCGCCACCCCTTGGCATGCATCTTGCTTAAGTATTCCTCTTCTTTTCTATAAGCAGGAATGGTAAAAAATTTTAACTCTTTCTTGGTTTCTCTCATGACATCATCTCCTTCATATTGCCATACAAACGCTCAATACGTTTTCCCTCTAACTCCAACACTTCTCTTCCCAGATTTGTAATCTGGTAAATCTTGCGCTTCTCTTCCTCTCGAAGAAATGTAATCAAACCATCTTTCTCCATCTTGGATAGACTTCCGTACATAGTACCCGGTGCCAAACATATAGCATCATTGGTAAGGTCCTTTACCTTCTGCACTACGCCGTATCCATGGTTTGGTTCCTGCAGACAAAGCAAAATATAAAATCCTGTCTCCGTCATTGGAACATATACTTTTTTTATATGTGCATCCATAAGATCACCTCCGACACTTTCAGTGCGATATATCGCACTTCGATATTGATATACTATCGCACCGCGATATATTTGTCAACAACTTTTTTAATAAAAAAAGTGTGCGATGATTTCATCGCACACTTAACACAAATATTTCTTAGTCTTCTGCTTTTGTCACCAAATTTACAATAGCAATAACAACGCCATACAAGATACCGGCAATTGGCCATACCACCCATGTAATATGCCAAGCGTTGGTAAGGAATGACCATCCCAAGTAAATCGCTACTGCAAGTAACCAGTAAATGGTAGCCACATGGCTCATCACTGATTCCGACTTCTTCTTTTTCACTGTATAGTCACCTTCCTGTAGTAACTTATCAAAGCTGGCCTGAACAACACCCACTCTAACAAACAAGTTCACTGCAACAGCAACCATGAAGAGCAGTACACCAACCATAGAAACATAAACATAGTCTTTTGCATTGAAGAATGCACTTACCATCAATGGAACAACACTCAGAATACAAAGAACCACGCCAAGTGTAATCCCCATATTGTATTTTGATGCGTATGCCTTCTTCTTTTCACGAACCATGCCATCAACACCGTATGCTGTATCAATGATGGTTTTTTCCAAGAATTCAAAATTCTTAATTTGAGATGATGTTTTAATAAAGATTGCAACGCCAATGGCCACCATAACCAAAAGTACAATCATACCAATTCCGCCGGCAAGATTTTCAGAGATTCCAAAAATACCTTCATCTGAAAGACCTCCAAGTACAAGCAGTGCAATTGGGGACATAATACAAAGAGATGTTGCCAATGCAGTAAGTGGAGCATTTTTCTTCTGAATATTTAAAAACTCAGATGCTTCCTCCATAGAAACATTTCTTACTGGTTCTGCGGACTCTGATGGATTTTCATATACTGTTTTATTCTCTTTATTCTCCATCTCATCCTTAAGGAGATAGTCTGTGGTTACTCCAAAGAGTTCTGCCATCTGTAAAATTCTATTTAAATCCGGAACGCTTTGTGCGCCCTCCCATTTTGATACAGACTGTCTGGATACTCCCAGCTTCTCTGCCAAATCTTCTTGACTCCAACCGTTACGTTTTCTTTCTTCAATAATCTTATCCGCTAAAATCATATTACCTCGTTCCTTTCACTTTCAATTGTTTTTCGTTTTGTTCGAACAATCACATTCTATGAAAGAACGCGGTTGCATTCCATAAAGTTGCCTTGAAAATGTGTCAACTGACAGTTGCAATCGCCTATTTTCAAGTGGTTTCTAGCTTGTCTTCGTCAGCAATACTACGCATTCAACGGTTCTTTCATTGTCCCAATCAAGTTCGTATAGTTCCTGTTCATTGAAAAATACAGGAAAGCGGAACTTAAGGCTTCTTAGAATTCTGCCGTCCTCTCGTTCTGCCTCGTAGATATTTACTTCCTCGAGAAAACTCTTCATAAATGTCTTCTTCTCTATATCCGTAAATCTGTCGTACAGCTTATCAAAGAATAACAAAAACTGGTATACATTATCGCCGGATATTTTCTCCTGCTTAATATTATACAGTCTTGTCTCTACAGCTTCAATGGAAGTTTCAATTTCCTCTATCTCATCATAAAGCTTGTCCAAACGCACCTGCATATCTTCATACTTCTTGTCATAATGCTTGTCCGATACAGATAAGTTATCCATCTGATTTGCCAGTTTGTTCTTGGCACCGATTATCTGCTTCAATCTCTCCTGTAATCCCTCATGCTCTCTATCAAGTTCCTGTGTATCAATGCTGTTACCGATGTGCTTCTGAATCTCAGTTTTGAACTTTGGATTGTTTACAAGCTTACGGATAACTTCTTCCACCGCCGCATTGATTTTATCCTCACTCCACTGCTTACGGTAAGTACATTTGTGACCATTAACAAAAGTTCGGTGCTTACAGGCATAGTAAAAATAATCTTTGTAATGCCCACCGTCAGGATGCTTTTTACGATTTACATTGCCATACATACCACTACCGCATATTGGACATTTAATAATACCGGATAAAATATGCTCGTGATCTAGACTGTGGGTTTTGATGTTGGCAACACCGGTTTCCTGTCTCTTTTTATGCACCTGATTCCACAATTCTTCCGAGACAATCGCCTCATGGATACCATCGTTAAGCATGTAATTGTCCTGCTTAACAATGTGGTACTCATTTCTTGTACCAGGAATCTTCTCATTCTTTCTTCTGCCAAAAGCAAGCTTACCACAATACACCGGATTATCCAGTACACCTTTTACAAAGGATGTGGAAAAGCCTTCAATGGTATTGTTCTGGCGAAGTTTCTTCTTGTATCCGCTGTTATTTAGGAATGTCGCTATTGCAGCAATTCCCATAGTGGTATTGGCAAACTTATCGTAGATAATACGAATAACCTCTGCCTCATCCTCGGCTATATGCAACTCACCATTGATAAGCTGATATCCATAAGGAGCAAATCCACCATTCCACTTACCTTCTCTTGCCTTCTGTTTGCGCCCTTCCATGGTCTGCACCAATATATTTTCACGCTCTATTTCAGCCACTGCGGATAACACGGAAATCATCAGCTTACCCGCGTCTTTAGAACTGTCAATTCCATCTTCTACACAGATAAGATTGACACCGAAGTCCTGCATTCGCTGAAGCGAGGATAATACATCTGCTGCATTTCGCCCAAAGCGGGATAACTTGAATACGAGTACGAAATCAATGTTGTCTTTACCTGTTTCAATATCCTGAAGCATCTGTTGAAATTGTGGGCGACCCTCCACGCTTTTACCGGATTTACCTTCGTCAGAGTATTCCCCAGCGATAATCATATCTTGGTAATCAGCGTATTTATGCAATTTGTCTTTTTGCGCATCTAAACTGTAACCATCTACCTGCATGGAAGTGGATACACGGGTGTAGATGTAGCATTTTAGTTGTT
>CAMFYL010000023.1 GCA_946002055.1 uncultured Roseburia sp. | reverse complement strand
ACAGACTGTAAATCTGCTGCATCTTGCTTCGGTGGTTCGAATCCACCACCACCCACTAGCCGTAAGGCTTCAATTTAATATTGTCGCGGGGTGGAGCAGTCTGGAAGCTCGCCGGGCTCATAACCCGGAGGTCATAGGTTCAAATCCTATCCCCGCAATTATGCCCAGTTAGCTCAGTTGGTAGAGCAGAGGACTGAAAATCCTCGTGTCTCTGGTTCGATTCCGGAACTGGGCATCTTTTTTACTTATTTTTCGTAGATACCTATAAATTGGTATCTTTTTTTATGGAAATAAGGGGGCAGAGTGATATAATTTTCCAGTGAAGAAATAGGAAAGGATGACAATTCTTATGGGAAAGAAGGCAAAAGAAGAAAAGACAAATGTCATGCGCTTACTTGAGCAAGCAAAAGTTGAGTATAACCATTATTGCTATGCAAACACAGAAGCCATCAGTGGTGTAGAGGTTGCCTCTGTATTGGGACAAAATGTGGATAAAGTCTTTAAAACACTTGTGACGGTTGGAAAGTCAGGGGATCATTTTGTATTTGTAATTCCTGTAGCAGAGGAATTGGATCTGAAAAAGGCTGCAGCTGCTGTAGCTGAAAAGTCTATTGCTATGGTGAAGTCGAAAGAACTTTTAGGATTGACAGGATATATTCATGGCGGATGCTCTCCTATTGGAATGAAGAAGTTCTTTACAACCACCATTCATCATACCGCAGAGGAATTTGACACTATCATTTTCAGTGGAGGTAAGATTGGTTATCAGGTGGAAGTTTCCCCCAAAGACCTGAAAAAAGTGATAAATTTCCAATATGGGGACATTGTAGTATCCTAAATTTCATTTAATGGTAGAATATTCTGTGAAGATGTTTCATATTCTTATTGTCCTTTTCCAAATAGATTGTAGTTTTGCTTTTTATCTTTTACAATGTAGTCGATAAAAAATAAGAGTTTGGGAGGGATATTAAGATGAAGTTTTTTATCGACACAGCCAATGTAGATGATATTAGAAAAGCCAACGATATGGGCGTTATATGTGGTGTTACCACAAATCCATCATTGATTGCAAAAGAGGGAAGAGATTTCAATGAAGTAATCAAAGAAATCACGTCTATTGTGGATGGACCAATCAGTGGTGAAGTAAAGGCAACTACTGTAGATGCAGAGGGTATGATTGCAGAGGGACGCGAAATCGCAGCAATTCATCCGAATATGGTTGTTAAGATTCCAATGACAGTGGAAGGACTAAAAGCAGTAAAGGTTCTTTCAGCAGAAGGAATTAAAACAAATGTAACTCTGATTTTTTCTGCGAACCAAGCACTTCTTGCAGCTGAGGCAGGTGCAACCTATGTATCACCATTTTTGGGAAGACTTGATGATATCAGTCAACCAGGTATTGACCTTATCAGTGATATTGTTACCATCTTTGATAATTATGGATATGAGACAGAGATTATTGCGGCTTCTGTTCGTAATCCAATTCATGTAACAGACTGTGCTTTGGCAGGAGCTGATATTGCCACTGTTCCATATGGTGTGATTGCACAGATGACAAAGCATCCTTTGACAGATGCAGGAATTGAGAAGTTCCAAGCAGATTATAAGGCTGTATTTGGAGAATAAGAAGTAGATAACAGCACATAGAAAGAAGAGCGAAGCTTATGGCCTCGCTCTTTTTTTGTTGAAGCAAAATGCTTCACTGGGGGGTTATAGGTTCAATTGTTTGACTTTGGCTAATAGAAATTTATGGCGCATTTGCACCGCTTTGACTTGATAGATGTAGTAATCAATCAAGTCAGGATCTGTCATGTATTCTAGGTTTGAATAAGCAGTGGCAAGGTCATGTTGGGTTTGGTGTAAATCGTCAATCAGATCACTGACATGAGGATCTGTGGTTGTCTTTGGTGGATGTGTAAGTAATCCCATATGAAAACCTCACTTTCTATCCTTTACTAAACAGTATGAGCAGAGATTCCAATTTTATACAGGAAAAACAGAAATTGTAAAAGTGCACAAAACATTTTTAGAAACTTTGGTAAAAGGCCACAAATTGCAATCTTGCATGAAACGACATGGTCTTGCAAGGATGGTCATACTATAATGGTTCACATGAAAGGAGGGGGTGATTACCAATTATATTTGGGGAATATGTTATGGGGATGCTGGTAGGTGCGGTCCTGTTGGATCTAAAGACCTGGCGGATTCCCAATAGCTACATTGTATTATGTAGTATCACTGCTGTGTTTTTATTAATGAGGGAAATGGGAGTGTGGGGATGCTTTATTTTTCTCGGAAGATTTCTGTGGCCAATCCTTTTGCTATATGGAGTTTATTTGATGGGAGGCTTGGGAGCAGGAGACATTAAACTGCTGGGAGTGATATCAACCTTGATGAGTAGTCGAATCATCATTCGATTAATCGTCATGTCTATGGTAATCGGAGCAGCCTATGGCGTGTTTCGATGGATCAAATCAGGACAGCTAATGCTAAGATGCAGAGAAATCTGTTATCAAGGCTTTCGCTGTTTCCATCACGAGGAGAAAATCCATTTTTATGCATTAGAACAAGGAGAAGAAGAGATACATTTTGCAGTGTGCATTTTTATTGCATATATTTTTTGTATCTGCAAGGAGGGGGCAATTTGACAAAGAAGAGTATTGTGGTGTGCGATGAGGATAAGGAGTACTTAATCGCGTTTACCGAATATTTGATGGAACACATACACGATATTTCAATATATTCATTCTCGTCGGTAGAAGTGTTCCTTGAGAGTAATCGAACATATGATGTGGGAATTCTCAGTAAGGATTTTTTGAGCGTATTAGAATTCAGTAACAAAAATTTAGTGGAAGAAAAGTTATATCTCTGCGATGAGAATGTCACACCGGACTTTGAACATCTTCCAATGGTATATAAGTATCAGTCAATGGAAATTGTGGAGGAGATGATGCGGAGAATGCTGCAAAAGGATGCGGCAGGTTGGTGGGAGAAACGAAGGGATGCAAATACAAAGGTGATAGGGATATACTCCCCTATTTCTCACGAATTATCTATGCCCTTTGGTTTATCCTTATGCCAGGTTCTTCGCGAAAAAGGAAGAGTATTATTCTTAGATATTGAAGAAAACAGCATTATGGAAATGATGACGGGGCAGGAAAATGGACGAAGTCTCATGGATCTTTTGTATTTTGTATTGCAACAGGAGAGCTTTCCTATGGAGGAATTTATCCACACCTTTATGGGAGTAGACTATGTTAGCTCATTTGCAAACCCGGAGGAGGTAAATGATATTAGTCAAGAGGCCTGGGAGTCACTGATGAGTTATATTTTGAGGGCGGGATATGACACGGTGGTCATTCTTTTTGGAAGAACAGTTCAGGGATTTCACAATATGGTGTCCATGTGCGAGGAGCTGGTAGTTTTGGGAAAACCGGGAGACTATTATCAAAAAAGTATACGCGCTTTTATGAATTATGCAGGGAAGACCTTTGATGGTGTGTCCATAAAATCAGTGTTTTTACCTATGTCTGCAGGCAATCTTGTGGATGGAACCTATGCGATGGAGGAACTAATACAGGGGAACTTAGGAATATTTGTTCGTAAGCTTTTGCAGGAAGGAATGATTTCCAGGGGAAGTATCTATGGAGCCTCTTGATGAACATGTCAGAGAGGCTGTCATGCAGCGAATGGATTTAACTAGAAATTTGTCGGACCAGGACATTCTCTCAATTATTATGGAGGAGATATGTTGTCTTGGAAAAGAACAGTTTATTTCCATGGAACAGCGAGTAGAAATACAAAAGAGAGTGTTTCATAGTCTGCGGAAGCTGGATGTTTTGGAGGAACTTTTGGAGGACGATACCATAACAGAGATTATGGTAAATGGATCTCAATGCATTTTCGTGGAGAGAGAAGGGAAGATATACAAGACAGATTATGTCTTTTCCTCCAAAGAAAAGTTAGAAGACGTTGTTCAGAAAATTGTGGCAGCAAATAACAAAGTCGTAAATGCGGCGCATCCTATTGTAGATACAAAATTATCTGACGGCTCAAGAATCAATATCGTTCTGCCGCCCATTGCCATTGAAGAGTGCGTATTATCCATTCGAAAGTTTTCGAAAAAACCCATTACAATGGAAAAACTTATTGCTTGGAATACTTTGTCAGAGGAGGTGGCAGAGTACATACAAGCTTTGGTGCAGTCGAAATATAATATCTTTGTTTCAGGTGCCACCAGTTCCGGAAAAACAACCTTTTTAAATGCCATGGCTCAGTTTATTCCGAAATGCGAAAGAGTGATAACCATTGAAGATTCTGCGGAGTTACAGCTACTTGGAGTAGAGAATCTGGTTCGTCTTGAGGCAAGGGAGGCAACCTTAGAAGGAAAGCTGGAGGTTACCATTCGAGATTTGGTTCGGACGGCACTGCGCATGCGACCGGATCGAATTATCGTGGGTGAATGCAGAGGAAAAGAAGCTCTTGAAGTCCTTCAAAGCTTTGGCACAGGTCACGATGGTAGCTTTAGCACAGGCCATGCAAATTCTGCAAAGGATATGTTGTCTCGGTTGGAAACCATGGCACTGATGGCTGGCGAAATGCCTTTGACGGCAATTCGCTCCCAAATAGCTTCAGGGGTGGATATTGTGATTCATCTGGGGCGTTTGCGAGATGGAAGCAGAAAGCTGCTCCAAATTATGGAAGTGGAAGGTATGAAGGAGGGAGAGATATCGTTGCGAACCATCTATGAATATAGGGAAGATTGCGAGAATAGAGGAGCTGGGCAATGGATAAAAAAAGGGGTGCTACTTCACCAGGAGAAACTAAAAAGAGCCGGGTTACGAGAAAAGCAGACAGAGCTGTAGGTATTGTATTGGGGGTAGGTGTAACGGTAGTGATGGCATGGGCATTTTATGATGATGTTCGGGCTTTGCCTATGGGAATGATCATCATACCTGCTTGCTGTAAGTATTATGAAAAGTATCAGCAGGAAAAGGAGAAAAGGAGACGATTATTACATCTACGGGAAATGCTACTGTCAATCTCTTCTTATATGCAGGCGGGTGCATCCATTGAAAATGCATTTGTAGATGCAGAGATGGAGCTAAGAAATCTATGGAATGAGGATAGCATGGTGCAAGCTGCTCTTCATCGAATGAATGAAAAAATAAAAATCAACATTTCAGTGGAACAGGCATTCTATGAATTGTCCAAGGAAATAGAGCTGGAGGAGGCAAAAGAGTTTTCAGACATTCTCTTATTTGCCAAGAGATTAGGTGGAAACTACATAAGGAATATACAAAATGCATCAGAGAAAATTCAGGACAAAATTGAAGTGAATCAGGAGATAGAGACCATTCTTGCAGAAAAAAGATTGGAATTGCGAGTGATGGTTGTTATGCCTATGGTTATTCTTTTCTATGTTAAGGCAACCTCCTATAACTTTATTGCCGGAATGTATCATACGTCATTGGGTGTTGGAATTATGACAATATGCCTTGTGGTGTATGTGGCGATGATCTTGTGGGGCAAAAGAATGCTGGCAATTCGAATGTAAAAAAGAAAAGGGGCGTGCAGTGTGAAGACAAAACAAACAAAAACAAAAAATCTTTTCGCTATGATGAATGTCTTGATACTTGTGGGGGCTTTGGTGCTTGTCTGGGATTTCTACAATGCCACTTGTGGATACTCGCAAAGAGTTGAGCGCAACGCACCGGGAGAAGGGGATTACGAAGAGGAACTGCACATTCAATCTGAATATTTCTCGGGAGATTACAATCTGCTGGTTGAGGAGCGGGAGCTGACAGAAAAGCAGGTAGAAGAATTATTTGGGGAAGCAAAAAAGGAAATTGATCATACATTTCTTGGAGATAACAAAGATATGGATCATGTGCTTGACCATATCAATTTGCAGAGAACATACCAGGATGGAATGGTACGGGCCAGATGGAGTTTCGATAATGAAGATATGGTGGGAACATATGGGGAAATTTATCAGGAAAAGATAGAAAAGCCCACTATTGTGGAAGCAACTGTGGAATTGAAATACAAAGATTATATCCACATATACCAGTTTCCGTTTCGGTTGATTCCCTATAACAAAAACAGCGCGAAAGGGGTTATCAAAGAAATCTCAAGAAAGCTGCAAAAGGAGAATGCGCAGAGTAAAGAAATAAACTTGCCACAAAGTATCTATGGACAAAAGATCAAGTGGACAAAAAAGATGACATATAGAGGGCTTTTTGTAATGGGACTTGGGATATTTGGATACTGGCTCATTCCATACGGACAAGGCTGGGAAAGGAACCGACAAGGCAATATGAGAAAGAAGCGGATGCTGCAGGATTATCCATCTATTCTGAACCAGTTGTCGATACTGTTAGGCGTTGGCATTAGCTTGCCGGAGGCAGTGGATAAAATAACAACAAGATATGAAGAAAAAAGGAAAGGATTGAAGGAGAACCTACCAGGCTATGAGCTGTTAGCGGTGATGAATCGAGAAATGAAGGATGGAATGGGAACGATTCAGGCCATAGATCATTTTGGTAAGAAAAGCGAGTGTAAGGAGTACAGAAAGCTTTCCATGCTTATGAAGCAGAACCTGAGAAAAGGCAACGCTCATATGGTGGAGCTGTTGGAGAGGGAGAATATGGAAGCCTTTGAAATGAGAAAAACAATGGTCCGAAAAGCAGGGGAAGAAGCTGCAGTGAAATTGCTATTTCCCATGATTGGTATGCTGGGAATTATTATTGTGATACTGCTGGTTCCGGCTTTCCTTACGTTAGGTTCCCAGTAGAAAGGAGGAAATATGAGACTGAGAGAATTTATAAAGGAAGATGATGGCATCGGCGTTGTAGAAGTACTGCTGATTCTGGTGGTGCTTATTGGACTGGTGATCATCTTCAAAAAACAGATTACAAAATTAGTTAACAATATTTTTGATACGATAACGGATCAGGCGGGAGAAATCTAAATGAGAAAAGGAAGCTTAACAGTGTTTTTCTCGTTGATTCTTACCATACTATGTACACTGTTTTTTTCCATGTCAGAGGCCATTCGCATTGTGGGCATGAGCAATCGAAGTAAAGTGGTGACAAGAGAAGCATTGGCAAGTGTTTGCTCTGAGTACCAACCTTATTTGTGGGATACATATCAAATTTTGGCTGTAGACGGTGCATATGGCAAGGAACAGTGGGAAGAAACCATGGTAGAAAACCGAATGGATGATTTTCTTTGGACTAATTGCAATAGCGGAAAGGGTTTCTTCCAAGTGGAACCGGTGGGAACAGAAATAGAAAAATATAGCTTACTTACAGATGGAGAAGGTGCAATCTTTATGCATCAGGCTGCAAATATGGCAATAAAACAAATGTCAATGGAGGCCATACAAAATTGGAGTGAGATGGTAAAGAATCTAAATGGTGATGAAGAGACAGCTATAGACGTGGATGCAGCAGTTGATGCAGCCCAAGAGGCGTTAGAGCACCCGGAGAAAATGGAAGGGACAGGAGAGGCCATGGAAGAGCCGGAACTTGAGGAATTACCACCGGCGACGTATGATAATCCCTTTGATATATACGGTCAGATCAAGGAAAAGGGGTGGCTTGGACTCGTAACTGACGGTGAGAATATCTCCGAAAAGAGTATGTCTACGGATCAAGTGGTTTCAAAGAGAACACTTAGGAAGGGAACAGAAACAATCTCACAGGATGCCATGGATTTGCCAATGTATGAATGGTACCTCCTAAAACAATTTGGCCATTATGGAAATCAGAAGGAAGGTCCGGGACTTGCATATCAGGTGGAATACATCATTGCCGGAAAAAGCTCTGACAAAGAGAATTTGGAATACATTGTTGGTGCTCTGCTGGGTGTAAGGGAAGTAGCAAACATGGTTACCATTACCTCAAGTCCTCAGATGATGCAACAGGCAGCACAACTTTCTGTTTCTCTTGCAGGTGCAAGTGCCAATCCTGCTTTAATAAAGTTGGTGCAGGCAGGGGTGATAGCTGTTTGGGCGTTGGTGGAGAGTATTCTGGATGTACGTACATTGCTAAACGGTGGTAAGGTTGCAATCAAAAAGACACAGGAGCAATGGACGTCGCAGCTATATGCACTTGCGGCATATTTGTCCCCTTCCCAAAAAGCAAAAGAATCGGAGAAAGGGATTTCTTATGCCTACTATTTGGCATCCAAACTGCTACTTCTTAATAGAAAAGCCCTGGGATTAAGGCCTTTGGATTTGATGGAGGAAGACCTGCGGCAGCAGGAGAAGTACACAAACTGTAGAATGGATCATATGATTTGTTCTATGGAAGCTTTTTGCAGTTATTCTTCCCAGCCTATATTTACATCTGTCATAGGTGAGGGGATAGCTTCCAAAAGCTTATATGATTACCAATGTCACCAATCAATTTCATATTAAAATGGAGGTGTAGAAAGGTGTCTCTTTCTATCTTGTCTATACTTATTGCACAGGTAAGACAAAAACTGCACAAATATCGAGAAAAAAAGTTATCTCTTCTCAAAACGAATTCGAAAAGAATTCCATCTATCCAATATCCAAACATCGAAAAGAGACACCTTTGTGCACCTTCGTTTTATGGAAGCTATACGGTGGAAGCTGCTGTTGTGTTGCCAATATTCTTAAGTCTAATGATATTTACCATATTTTATATGCGCATCCTGCAGGTGGAATATGGTATTCAAAAGGCACTGGATCAGGTGGGACAGCAAATTGCGGTGGTTTCCACGAAAGAAGAAACCCCCTCATTGACAGAATTGTGCCTACTGTGTGAGGGAAAGATGATATCGGATAAAGTCCCGCTGGGGTACGTCAAAGGAGGTGCTCTTGGCATTTCCTTTCAGAACAGTCAATTGGACGGAAATTATATTGATATTCAGGTGACATATGATATTGCATTTCCCATAGCCTTTTTTGGGAAACTCCAGTGGCACCGGACACAGCAATCCGTCAATCGCAAATGGATTGGATGGGATAGCAGTGAGGAAGGCGTAGATGGAGACTACGTGTATGTGACAAAATATGGAGAGGCATATCACTTGCACCGACAGTGTCCCTATTTAAATCCAAGCATTTCTGCAATTTCCTATCGGGAAGTAAAAGACAAAAGGAATCACAGTGGAGCAAGGTATAAGGCCTGCAGAGGATGTGGCGCTAAAAAGGTGAAATCGGGAGTGGTATATATCACACAGTATGGTGATGCCTATCATAAGTCTCTTGGCTGTATAGGGCTAAGGAGGACAATCCATCGAATCCCCTTAACGAAGGTTGGAGAACGAAGGCTATGTGAGAAATGTAAATAGAGGAGGAGTTAGATGGAAGTTGTGGGAATGGGAAGTATGCTGACTATTTGCAGCATATTTGATCTGTGGAAAAAGCAAATACCCATTTGTGTCTTATGTGTTTTTGGACTGTCGGGGATACTCTATCAATGGATATACGGTGATAACAGCTGGGTGGAGGTGCTGTCCGGTGTTATGGTGGGAGTAATTCTATACATAATAAGCATTGTTACCAAGGAAAAGGTGGGGAAGGGAGATGCCTTTATGACAATGGCATCTGGCGCATATCTGGGCTTTTGGGAGAATATGGCATTGCTATGGATGGCCAGTATGCTGGCAGGAATCATATGTCTGGTGGTTTACTATGGTTTTAAAAAGAATGAGGAAGCAACCGTGCCATTTGCACCATTTCTTTTGGGGTCATACCTGATTTTATACTTGATGGGGGGATAGACGGATGAAGGGAAGTTATACGGTGGAGGCCTCATGGATTATGGCTATCTCCCTGTCTGTAATCTGCGCCACCATTCTTGTTGCATTTGGTGTATATGGTCAGGTGGTTGAATTGGTATCAGAGTCTTTATATGAGACTGATGTTGTGGAGTTGTTTCGCCATAAGACGGGACTAAAAGAAATAATGGAAACATTTAGATGAGGATGAAAGATGAACATTAGCTATAAGAGAACACTTCGAGAGAGTTATATGGTTGTGGAAAAAGGAGATGACCCAATCAACTATGAAGAGAGGATGTTAAAAGAAAATGAAATCCGTTCTCTGCTCTCATTTTATACGATGCAGTCCGATGGAAAAACACAATTCTGGTATGATATTTCCGGGAAACAATCGCTAAAAGATTATCTGGAAAAAGAGAAGATATCGCTGGCACTTTTGGAACGTATGCTAACATGCATAATGATAGCATTTGATGAATTACACAAGTACTTGATTCGGGATGATAACATTCTGCTGGGACCGGAGACGGTGTACCTAAATCGTCAGGACCAGCTGCGGGTGTTTCTTTGCTATTGTCCTAATGCAGCAGTTCATAACAAACCCTTCTTTCAAGAGATGATGGAGTATGTTGTGGAAAAGGTTTCCGGTGAGGAAGAAGAACTGGTACAGCTGTGTTATCGTCTGTATGAAATGTCCATGCAATCAGATACCACCCTACGGGAACTACATGAATTGGTGGAAAGTGAAATTCAAAGTCAAATGGACAAAGTAATAGTAGAAGAGCCCATAGATTTTTTACAGCCACCACAGGAGATTTCCATACCGGAACAGATAGGGCAGGACAAAGAAGATATTTACTATGTATCTCCCTGGGAAAAGATGCTACAACAGGTTAACAAAAAGGGGCAGGGCATTCTGGAAATGATTACAGGATGGGGAAGACATAAGACTTCCCAGGAAACCAAGGAAGACTTTGTTATTGAGCCGGCACCCGAGGTGACACAGCCTACGCAGCTTTTGTATCAGGAGAGCAGGGCCTGCCAGGGTAGGTTGCTCTATCAGGGAACAAAAGGCGAAAAGGATTATATCATATCAAAGGCGTGCTTTCGCATTGGACATGGAGATATGTCCAACGATGCCTGCTTATCGTCGGATGCAGTGAGCCACTCCCATGCAAAGATTGAAAAACAGGAAGAGTCATATTATATCGAAGATTTGAATTCCACCAATGGCACTTATGTAAACGGACAACCACTTTCCTACACGGAAAAACGTAAGCTAAAGCCTATGGATTTCATCCATTTTGCAGATGTCAGTTATATGTTTCTCTAGGCTCATTTCGCTAAAAAGAATTGATTTTAACCTGGAAAAATTCTATACTTGAGATATTCAAAAAGAATGACGAGGATATCCGGATGAAGGTAAATATTTACTATGGTGGAAGGGGTGTGATTGACGACCCGACACTGTATGTTTTAAAGAAGATGGAAAGCGTACTGGTGGAACTTCGTGTGGAAGTACACCGCTACAATATCTACGAGCACAAGAATGCCATTTCTACGCTACCACAGACACTGAAGGATGTGGATGGTGTCATCCTGGCAACTACAGTTGAATGGCTTGGTATTGGTGGCTATATGCATGAGTTTTTGGATGCTTGCTGGCTCTATGGAGATAAGGAGAGCATTGCATCTACCTATATGCAGCCGGTGGTTATGTCTACCACATACGGCGAGCGAGAGGGAGTGCTTACCCTGGAGAATGCGTGGGAGATTCTTGGGGGACTACCCTGCAGTGGTCTTTGCGGTTACGTAGAGGATATGGTGAGCTTTGAGATGAACCAGGAATATGCTCACATCATCGAAAAGAAGGCGGAGAATCTGTACCGCACCATCTCTCAGAAATCCAAGGGACTTCCTACCAGCAATCAGGCAGTAACCCAGTCCGTACAGAGAACACAGCAGTTAGAGCTGACACCACAGGAGAGCGAACAGCTTTCCCGCTACGCATCTAACGATTCCTATGTGAAGAAACAGAAGGAAGATATCGAGGAGCTGTCCAATATGTTCCGCGGTATGATGGGCAAAGAGAGCCAGGATCAGTCCACAGAGTACATTATGGACTTTCAGTCACACTTTGCTCCGCAGCCGGATTTCTCAGCCCGCTATTTATTTATGATTGGCGGTAAGAAGAAGCCGCTATTCTTGGAGGTGGACAAAGATGAGATTACCTGCCACTATGGACAGGAAGAGAATATTGATGTGTACTTGAAGATGCCACAGGAAGTGATGAACCAACTTGTAATGGGGCAGATGACCTTCCAGAGAGCATTTAGCGTAGGGGATATGACGGCAAAAGGTAATTTTAAGACCTTGCGTATGTTAGACGAGGTATTTACTTTTTCTCGCAACTTATAAGGGTCAGTCAAATCGGATATGTTATCATAGTGATATATAGAAAGGTGAATGAAATGAGAGCAGATGATTGTATTTTTTGTAAGATTATAAATGGAGATATTCCATCCAGAAAAGTATATGAAGACGAAGATTTCATCGCAATGATGGATGTAAGCCCGGCAACAAAGGGACATTGTTTAATCCTTCCAAAGGATCACTATGCAAATCTCTTCGAGATGCCGGAGGAATTGGCGGCCAAGGCGCTTCCTATAGCTAAGAAGGTAGGGGCACACTTGAAGGAGGCCTTAGGTTGTGAGGGACTTAACCTTGTGCAGAATAATGGCGAGGTGGCAGGCCAGACAGTTCATCATTTTCATATGCATTTGATTCCCAGATACGCAGACGGAGTGATTACAGACGTGACATGGGGACATACTAACTTTTCCGATGAGGAAATGGACCAGATTTTTACAAAAATCAGGATGTAAGATACACCATATATAGTGGGAGAAATCCCCTTAACCCACTAGTTTTTTAAATTGTTAATTTTCCATTGCAACATTAGTTGAAACAGACTACAATAAACATTGTCGCACCCTTAAAAAGGGGCATACGAATGGAGAATTAGGGAATGTTTATTGGAAGAAAAAAGGAAATTGCATTATTAAATGCTTTTTATGAGGGGGATCATAGCAAAGTTGCTTGTATTACAGGCTCTCTTGGTATGGGTAAATCTACACTTTTGCGTGAATTTGCCAAGGACAAGAGTAGTCTGTATTTTTGTTGCTACGAAACAACGGGACAGCATGAGATAGCTCTGCTTGCTCAGGCTGTAGGTCTTAAGAAGGCCAACAACTTAGAAACGGTTTTGGACAAGATTACCACCATGGCCAAGAAGGAGAAGCTTCTCATTATTTTGGATCAGTATCCAAATTTTGCAAAGGCAGAGAGTGACTTTGGGAAGATACTATTTACATACTATACGGAACAGTGGAAGGATTTGTCTGTAAAGCTGATTCTCTGCGGAGACGGCTTTCTTACCATGGAAAAATTTGTTTATGGCAAGAAGTCGATTTGGTCCAAGAGCCTGGATGAGCATCTCACATTGAAGGGAATGTCTTTTATGGAGACAAAGGAATTCTTCCCGGGAGCGAGTGCAGAGGATGCCGCCCTTTATTTTGGTATCAGTGGTGGTATTCCGGGACATATCACCCGTATGCAGGGACTTGCACCTAAGGACGCTGCCAGAGAGATTTTTGAGGTAACTCCCGGAAAGGCAGCACTTTTGCCGGAGCAGGTTATGGCCACAGAACTCCGTGAGCTTTCCTACTATAACTGCATTTTGACAGCCATGGCACAGGGGATGAATCGAGTAAATCAGCTCTCCGCAGAGGTAAACAAGCCAAAGGACGTTGTGGTGCCGTATTTGAATGCGTTGATGTCTATTGGCATTGTTACCAAAGAGACACCGATCACCGAGGAGACCAACCGCAAGAAGACGCGGTACTCTATCGTAAACAGTAATACGGCATTCTGGTATCGCTATCTTGTTCCACACATGGACCTTTGCGCCACCGGGCAGTGGGATAAGCTTTGGGATGAAGTGATTGCACCGGATCTTGATAATTTTATGCAACAGGTATTTATCTGTATCAGCAGAGAGTATATTGAGGGTATGAGCCAGAAGGGTCAGATGCCATTCACCATTGAGAGATCCGGAAACTGGTGGGTCAACGACGATGAGGCAGGAACCACGGAAGGATTTGATATTGTATCTGTGGGCTCATCTGATGG
This sequence comes from uncultured Roseburia sp., assembly GCA_946002055.1. Taxonomy (GTDB): domain Bacteria; phylum Bacillota; class Clostridia; order Lachnospirales; family Lachnospiraceae; genus Pararoseburia. Next base: position 13,159 of record CAMFYL010000023.1, on the reverse strand, counting down.
AAAGAGCGCAACCATCTTTACCCTATGCTTCTACGAAGATCGCATCATTGAAGTGGCAGAGCTTAAGTGGATGATTGATATGACAAGACAGATGCATAGAGAAGGCGACATATACTATGTTGTATGCGCCAAGGATGGTTTCCATGAAAATGTGGAGACAGTTGCATCTACCATTAAGAACATTATTCTCGTTACGCTAAAGGACGAGATGGCAATTTAAAAAATTGGGAAAATACACCCCATAAATCGTAAAATAGTGTATTGATATTGGAAAAAGGTCATAGTAAAATCTTTTACGGTAGAGAAACTATGGTCTTTTTTTGACCACAAAATAAAAATAGAGAGGAAAGCACAATGACAAATCTTGAACTACAAAAACAAGCAGTAAAGATTCGTAAGGGCATCATTGACGGTGTACATGCAGCTAAGGCTGGACACCCGGGTGGTTCCTTATCTGCAGCAGAGGTATTTACCTATCTGTACTTTGAGGAGATGAACATCGATCCGGCAAATCCTAAGAAAGCGGATAGAGACCGTTTTGTTCTTTCGAAGGGACACACAGCACCGGGACTTTATTCCGCACTGGCCAACAGAGGATTCTTCCCGGTGGAGGATCTCTTGACACTGCGCCATATTGGCTCCCATTTGCAGGGACATCCTTGTGTACAGCATACACCGGGAATTGACGCATCCAGCGGTTCTTTGGGACAGGGTATTTCTGTGGCAGTGGGTATGGCTATGGCGGCTAAGCTTGATGACGCAGATTACCGCGTATACACATTGTTGGGAGACGGTGAGATTCAGGAAGGTCAGGTATGGGAGGCTGCTATGTTCGCAGGGGCTCGCCATCTTGATAACCTTTGCGTCATTGTGGATAACAATAACTTACAGATTGATGGTACCGTGGAAGAGGTTAACTCTCCTTACCCAATCACAGATAAGTTCGCCAGCTTTAACTTCCACGTAATTGCTGTGGAGGATGGAAATGACTTTGAGCAGTTGAGAGCAGCTTTTGACGAGGCGAAAGCCACAAAGGGTCAGCCAACAGCTATTGTTATGAAGACCGTTAAGGGTAAGGGCATATCCTTTATGGAGAATGAGTGCGGATGGCATGGAAAGGCTCCTAACGATGAAGAGTATGCCATTGCAGTAGAAGAGTTAAAGAAAGCGGAGGAAGCATTATGTCAGAAGTAAAGAAGATTGCTACAAGAGATAGTTATGGTAATGCTCTTACCGCACTTGGAAAAGAGCATGAAGACTTGGTTGTACTTGATGCGGATTTGGCAGCAGCAACCAAGACAGGTATTTTTAAGAAGGAATTCCCAGAGCGCCACATCGACTGTGGTATTGCTGAGGCTAATATGGTAGGTATCGCAGCAGGACTTGCATCCTGCGGCAAGGTTCCGTTCTGCTCCAGCTTCGCTATGTTTGCAGCAGGCAGAACATTTGAGCAGATTCGTAACTCTGTGGGATACCCACACTTAAATGTGAAGATTGGTGCTACTCACGCAGGTATTTCTGTAGGTGAGGACGGTGCGACACATCAGTGTAACGAGGATATCGCTCTTATGAGAACCATTCCGGGAATGACCATCATCAACCCATCCGATGACGTTGAAGCCAAGGCAGCAGTTAAGGCAGCCTATGAGATGGACGGTCCTGTGTATCTTCGTTTTGGACGTTTGGCCGTACCAGTGATCAACGATACACCGGATTATAAGTTTGAGATTGGTAAGGGTGTTGTGCTGAAGGAAGGAACAGATCTTACCATCATCGCAACAGGTCTTGAGGTAAATGAATCTCTTGAGGCAGCTAAGATGTTAGAGGCAGACGGTATCAGTGTTGAAGTGATTAACATGCACACCATCAAACCATTGGATGAAGAATTGGTTGTACAGACAGCAGCTAAGACCGGTAAGGTCGTAACTGTAGAAGAGCATTCTATCATTGGTGGTTTGGGAAGTGCAGTTGCAGAAGTGCTGGCAGAGAAGCAGCCGGCAAAGCTTCTTCGTATCGGCGTTGAGGATCGCTTCGGCGAGTCCGGTCCGGCAGTAAAGTTGCTTGAGAAATATGAGCTTGATGCAGCAGGCATCTGCAAGAAAGTCAAAGCTTTTCTATAAAACATATCATAAAGGCTCAGTCACCAAATGTGGCTGAGCCTTTTTTAACATTCTATTTTCTTCCGGGGTGTGATTTTGATGAGATATCCCTTTGCCCCACATTTCATAGCTTTTTCCACCAATTCATAATCATATGACTTTCGTAATGTATCGGTATGGGAAATGTGTTACAATCATTCTAGGAGAAGTTTTTTGATTTCAAATGGAAGAGAGGTCGATAACAATGGAGGGTTACACAAGGGAATGTACCTGCTGTCATAAGCTGTTACCGGACGATTATATGTATAGTATGTGCCCTGGTTGCAAGGAAGAGGAACTCTTTTCCAGAGTGAGGGATTACATTCGGGGCAACGAGGTGAATGAGTACATGGTGGCCAATGAATTTCAGATTCCCCTTCGCAAGGTCCGAGGTTGGATTAAGGAAGGGCGAATTGAGTATGTGGAGACTGACACCAAGATTGTGGGGACGAAATGTCAGCGCTGTGGCAAACCGGTTACCTTTGGAATGCTTTGTCCGGACTGTATGCGTCTGTTGAATTACAGCAATAAGAAAATCCAGCTTGTGGAGAATCCGGAAGAACGTAAAAAAGATAAAATGCGATTTCTGCAATAAGAGGATGTGCATATTTTTCAAACTCAGTGGAAAAATAGTTAGGAAATTTCGTTGAGGAGTGACCTATGAATTATTTAGAGATTGAAAAAGTGCACGGTAGAGAAATTTTGGATTCCAGGGGAAATCCAACAGTGGAAGCGGAGGTTTATTTGATGGATGGCACCGTTGGGCGAGGTGTTGCCCCCAGCGGAGCATCCACAGGAGAGTTTGAGGCCTTGGAATTGCGAGATTCCGGGGAGCACCGTTACTTGGGAAAAGGCGTCAGACAGGCGGTGAAGAATATCAACACAGAGATTCATAAGGCCCTGGTTGGTCATGATGCATCAAACAGTTATCAGATTGATAATATACTGATACAGCTGGATGGAACCTCGGACAAATCCCACTTGGGAGCCAATGCAATGCTTGCGGTGTCCATTGCCTGTGCAAAAGCGGCGGCCCAGTCACTGGGGATACCACTGTATCGATTTTTAGGTGGTGTCACCGGTAATCGCATGCCGGTACCTATGATGAATATTATCAATGGAGGTGTGCATGCCCCGTCCAGTGGACTGGATGTGCAGGAGTTTATGATTATGCCGGTGGGGGCAGGTTGCTTTGGAGAGGCCTTGCGCTGGTGTGCAGAGGTGTTTCATCACCTGGCAGCTATCCTAAAAGAAAAAGGGATGGCCACTTCGGTAGGAGATGAAGGTGGGTTCGCCCCGGCATTGTCTTCGGATGAGGAGGCCATTGACACCATATTAGATGCAGTGAGAAAGGCTGGATACGAGCCGGGGAAGGACTTTATGATTGCCATGGATGCAGCATCTTCCGAATGGAAGTGCGGCAAGGATGCATCGAAGCAGGATACCATGGCAACAAGGAGCGGACAGGTGATTTACCATTTGCCCAAGGCCAATATGGACTTTACTACAGACGAGTTAATTTCCTATTGGAAGCGTCTTGTGGATAAATACCCTATTATTTCCATCGAAGACCCTTTGGATGAGGAGGACTGGGAGGGCTGGCAGAAGTTGACGTCGGTTCTGGGAGAGAAGGTGCAATTGGTGGGAGACGATTTGTTTGTGACAAACACCAATCGTCTGTTCCGAGGCATTGAGATGGAGTGTGGCAATTCCATTCTTATCAAGCTGAATCAGATTGGAACCCTCACGGAGACCCTGGAGGCTATCAAGATGGCGCATGAGGCAGGATACACTGCCATTGCATCTCACAGGTCCGGAGAGACAGAGGACACCACCATCGCAGACTTGGCAGTGGCCCTTAACACCTGTCAGATTAAGACAGGGGCACCTTCCCGTTCAGAGCGCGTGGCAAAGTATAATCAACTGTTGCGGATAGAAGAAGAACTGGGTATTGGGGCAGTGTACCCGGGAATGGAGGCATTTCACATAAAGAGACATGAAGTACGTTAGAGAATTTTTAATTATTATGATATTCACTCTTATAGGAGAGTTGCTGCAGAAGCTGCTGCCAATACCGATTCCCGCGTCGGTATATGGTTTGCTGCTTCTGTTTTTGGCGTTATGCACCAAGGTTGTCAAGATTTCAGACATAGAGAAGGTGGGGGATTTTATGATTGCCATTATGCCGATGATGTTCATCGCTCCTGCGGTGAAAATAATGGATATTTGGGGAGATATTGCAGGGAATTTGATTCCTATTATCGTGGTTATGGTATTGTCCACCATTATTGTTTTTGCTGTGGCCGGATGGGTGACCCAGTGGATAGAGAGGAGGAGAAAATGACAGTACTTTATGAAAGTTCCCTCTTTGCCATCGTGCTGACTTTGGGAGCTTATGAGATAGGACGAGTGATTCAGAAAAAGACGAAGTGGACCGTAGCCAATCCACTGCTCATTGCCATTGTTTTGATTGTGGTGGTGCTAAAGGCCCTGCAAATCGACAACGCCAAGTATCAGGAGAATGTTTCTCTGATTTCCTTTTTTCTCACACCGGCAACGGTGTGCCTGGCCATTCCGCTGTATCGACAGGTGCAGATATTAAAGAAGAGTTTGGTGGGTATTCTGGTGGGAATCCTGGCGGGAACTTTGGCCAGCTTTGCCAGTGTATATGCCATATGTAAGCTCTTTTCTCTGACAGACACTATGACAGTTTCCCTGTTGCCAAAGAGCATCACAACCGCTATGGGTATCGTGTTGTCGGAACAGGCAGGAGGCTTTGTGGCGTTGACTGCTATTGTCATTGTGATTACCGGAATTCTTGGCAATATGTTTGGGGAGATAATGGCTAAGATTTTTCATATCACAGACCCCGTTGCCAAAGGGGTGGCCTACGGCACCGCCTCCCATGTGGTGGGGACCACAAAGGCGGCTCAACTGGATGAACTTATGGGGGCAGTCAGCAGTCTGTCCCTTGTAGTTGCCGGAATTATCACGGCAGTCATATTTTGTTTTGTGTAAAGACGGAGAAGAAAATGTATGGGAGGTAATGTATGAAAAAGAAAGGATTTTCATTTTGGTTTCTGGTGTGGGGGCTGGGAATCGCAGGTCAGATTTGTTGGAATATGGAGAACCAATGGTTTAACACCTTTGTGTATGCCAAGATAGCGAAAGACCCCACGATTATTTCGTGGATGGTGGCAATATCTGCTATTGCCACAACCTTTTCCACTTTTTTGTTTGGATGTGTGTCTGATCGAAAGGGTAAGAGAAAAACATTTGTAGCAGTGGGATACATACTATGGGGTCTTTTTACCATTGTATTTGGTATGACCCAACTCATTACAGGCGGAGATGGCAACAGTACGGGAAATGTTATTGTAGTTGCAGGTCTGGCGGTAGTGCTTGCGGATGCCATTATGAGTTTCTTCGGTTCCATGGGTAGTGATATCGGATTTAATGCCTGGATGAACGACCATATGGATCATGAGAATCGCGGACAATTGGGAGCAGCGTTGGCTACCCAGCCCGTGATTGGAACCATCGCTGGAACGGTAGTTGGAGGTATGCTTGTGGGATCAGACGATAATTATATGCGCCTCTTCCTTGTAATGGGTATTGTGGTTATCGTTTTCGGCGTGTACTGCTTAGTGGCTATGAAGGATTCGCCGGAGTTGAAACCAAGCGTGCGAGGAACATTTTCACAGCAGTTCTTTTCTATCTTTAATATAAAGGAGTACATAAAATTAAAAGAGCTTGTTTGGGTTAATTTATCCCTTGCTATGTATTTCATCGCTTTTAATATGTACTTTACCCATTTGGGCAACTATATGATTTATTATCTGGGCTTTACCCCGGATTTGATGGGATATATGGAAGGTCTTGGCCTTGTTCTTGCCATGGTTGCTGTTGTACCATCTGCAAAATTGATTAACAAGGGCTATATTCCACAGCTTTGCCAGATATCCGTTATTTTAAACTGTATTGGTGTAGGAATCCTTGGTCTCTTTGTCCGTCCGGAAAATGTGGACACAACAACAATGATGAATCCCGTTCTCTTAGTGGGAATTTTCATCTTAGGACTTGGCTATATGCTATTCCTTCAGAGTATCTCTGTTTGGGGTAAACAGTTGTATCCGGAAGATGCCAGAGGACAGTTCGAGGGAATTCGTATTGTATTCTTCGTACTGATTCCTATGATCATTGCGCCATTGATTTCCAATCCTATCATTAAATCATCAGGAGAATTTATAGATGAAAATGGATTTACGGCGTATCTGCCCACCCATACCTTACTATTGGTTGGTGCGGTACTTGTTTTGGTCACATTGTTGCCACTGTATTTTGCTAAGAAACATTACAAGAATAGAGTATAATACACCGTAAGATTTCAGAGGTCAGCTCAGGCTGGCCTCTTTTTTTGTAAAAAATTTTATGGAAACTATTGACATCCAACTGAATATACTGTATATATAACACATAAACAGTATATATACAGTATGAACAGTCAATGAAGGAGGTAGGAATGAAACTATCACAGACATCAGGAATTCCAATCTATCAACAGATAGCCGATGCTTTCCGCAACGATATTTTATCCGGAAAGGTGAAGCAGGGAGAATACCTTCCCTCTATTCGAGGCCTTGCCAAGGAGTTAAAGATTAGTGTTATCACCACCATGAAGGCATATGAACTTTTACAGGAGGAGGGTCTTGTGACCGCCATGCAGGGCAAGGGCTTTCAGGTAAATCCTCAGGACAGTGAAATGCTAAAAGAGCAGCACATGAGGCATATTGAGGATGGCTTAACAGATGCCATTAAGGCCGCCAAGAGGGCAGGCATATCCCAGAAGGAATTGAGAGAGATTTTTGAGGCACTGCTTGCGGTGCAGGAATAGGAGGTTTTCAATGGAACAGATGCAAACAGCAATTCAGGTAAATCATTTAATGAAAAAATACAAGGGATTCACCTTGGAGGTTGAGGATTTACATATCCCTAAGGGGTTCTCCACGGCATTGATTGGAGAAAACGGTGCCGGTAAGACCACCCTGCTCAACGTCCTGGCGGGAATTCGCTTGGATTATAAAGGGGAGATTACCTTCTTTGATCAGTGGAGTGATAAGGAGAGAGAGAAGACAGGAAATCCGGTAAAAGAGATGATTGGTTACACCGGTCCCAACAACTATTATCTGCCCCAGTGGACGGTAAAGCAGGTGGAAGAGGTTTCCAAACTTCTTTTTGAAAAATTTGATGGAGCAAAATTTGAGAAATATGTGGAGATGCTTCAGATTGCTAGCACAGACAGCAAGGGCAAGAATAAGAAAATCAGCAGCCTTTCCGATGGAAATAGAATGAAGCTGATGCTCTCAGGGGTATTGGCAAGAGACACAGAGCTGCTTCTTTTAGATGAGCCGGCGTCACCGCTTGATCCTCTGATGCGAGATGTGCTTTGTGATTTGATCCGTGAGTATATTGAAGCGGGACAGGGCGAAAAAAGCGTATTCTTCTCCACACACAATATCGCAGATATGGAAAATGTCACAGATTATGCAATTATTATGGAGCGCGGTCGTGTAGTGGAACAGGGATTTGTTGAGGACCTAAAGGAGAAGTACATCTTAGTGAAGGGCGAGGCATCTGACATTCCAACTGCTGAGAAGATTCTCTACTCCATCACCAAGAACAGTTACGGGTATGAAGGCATTTGCCTGGCAGAGGATATGAACAAGTTGGCTGGATTAGATATAGAGGTTTCCACACCAAGTCTTTCACAAATCAGCGTGGCGGTAATGAAAAAGGGAACCAGAATTCACTTGCAATAGGAGGCGTATGATGAAGGGAATAAAATGTTATATGGCGTATACGCCTACGCTGTTTAAGTTGATCGTACTGGTTTTATTGCCGGTATTGGTGCTTGGCATAGAGTGCTTGAATGTCCTGACAGATAAGGTGGCTCTTTTCACCCTGATATCTTCTGGTGTTGTGTTTTATGAATGCTTAGCTGACGTTTGGAATATGGGAGGGCTCCATTCCAAGGATTATATTGGTATTCGCATGGTGCAGTCCTCAAAGAGAGGCTTGGAATTCTCTAAGAAAGTGGTTCTTTATGACTGCCTGCGCAAATATATATATATGGCTGTATTTGCTGTGGCTAATCTGTTGGTTTTATATTTCAGTATCGGAAGGGAAGCTGTGGGAGCATATGCACAGACTGTTTGGTATGTATATTGGACATCCACAGCAACACTTATGTTATTTACGCTGATATGCCGCTTTATTTGCAATATCACAGGCGTATTTGTTCTCACCTATATGGCGTCAATTGTGGCGTCAACATTGTTCGCGTTAATCGTGGCATGTAATGGACATCAAACCTTGTGGACGGTTGCTATGGTGGTAGCACCGATTGTTTCCATTGTAATAGGTTGTCTGTTGGTATTGGTGGGCTGCAAGAAGATGGAGGGAAGTTATTATGATGCGTGAATTAGGAATTTCAATCAAGATGTTAAAGCATGGCTTTCAAGCCAAGATGCAGATGGGAATGATGGTTTTATTTTTAATCATCGGTTTGACAATTGAGCTGGGAACAAAGGGCACCTATTGGATGGGAGCTATGTTTGTTATGATTACGCCTATGTATTTTGCTCAGCTCATATATGGCTTGGGACTATCTCAGATGGTTACTGTTTCTCCCCACAACAGGAGATTTCAGACTGGGGTGCCGGCTATGGGAAGTGCTATTTTATCCACCATATGTTTCACCATATTAGTACTTGTGAAATGCTGGGAAATAAACAAACATCCAGAATTAACCGATATCATTATGCTGGGCCTATTTATTACAGGTGCGATTTCTCTAGTATTTAATGTATACACAGCGGTGGTATATAAGTATTATGCCGTATCGTTGATTATCATGTGTATAAGTGTAGGGGGAATTTCCGGCTCCTATGGCTTCCTTACCGGTATGGGAAGAGAGATTCGATTACCGCTGGTATCCAACTTGTCTGTTGGAGGAGTCATTCTCCTTAGTTATGTGCTTGTGCTTGCAGGTGCACTGCTGCAATACGTTATATCCTGCGCATTGTACAGAAAACCGTTATCAGAATATGCCCAGGGGGCAATGATGAGAAAATATTTAAAGGGATAAAAAGAACTCCCGGGAACCTGTGCAAGGTCAACCCGGGAGTTTTGATTATATCAAATTATGCATTTACAAATTTGTAAATGGTGGTGGTTACCACCTCTTCTCCTGCCTTTGCCACAGGATGTGGGAAGGTGGGAACATTGATGGCATTAGGTGGAAACTGTGTCTCAAAGCAAACGCCGTGGCGAGGCGCGTATTTCGCACCATCCTTTCCTTCATCTGCAGTATCAATATAGTTGCCGGTGTAAAGCTGTACACCCGGGCGATCTGTATATACCTCCAGTTTACGACCGGATTTTGGATCGTAAGCACTGGCAACCAGAGGAATCTCTCCTTTTGGAATGGTTAAAATGTAATTGTGGTCGTAACCATTTCCAATGACAAGCTGCTCAAAATCAGCGCCAATGCCCTTACCTAAGGCTGTCTCCTTAGTAAAATCCATTGGTGTACCTACGATATTAAGAACGGTGCCCTCCGGAATCATATGACTGTTCACCGCTGTAATCTCCGTGGCGTCAATCCAAACCATATGGTCTAAGACATCACCTTTTCCCTGACCTGCCAAGTTAAAGTAGCAGTGGTTGGTAGGATTAAATAAGGTATCCTGATCAGAAAGACCACGATATTCAATGCGAAGTGCGTTATCTTCGGTCAATGTATAGGTGACGGTGATGGTCATATTGCCGGGAAGCCCCATATCCATATCTTTCTTCTCATAAGTAAAAACAATATGATGATCATCTGCTTCCTTCACCTGCCACATTCTTCTGGCAAGCGGATCAAATCCGCTGTGGAGGTTGTTCTCTCCGTCGTTTTTATCCAACTGATATGTAGTTCCATTTAGCGTAAAGGAGGCTCCTCCGATACGGTTACCGCAAGGAGTAACGCAGCATCCGTAAAAGGCAGGATTCTCAAAATAATCCTCCAATTTGTCAAAACCAAGTGTTACGTCGGCCTTCTCTCCCTTGGCATTCGGAACTACAATGGTGCGCACATTTGCTCCAAAGTCCATAAAAGAAACTTCCATGCCGTTTTCGTTCTCTAAGGTGTAAACGGAAACGTCCTCTCCGCCCCTTGTCTGTCCCCAAATTGTCTTCTTCAATGTCCTTCTCCTTTCGATGTTAGTTATGTTGGGATAACGTTCGTACTCAATATTATAAACTTCGTGAGAGAGAGCGTCTACGAAAATACCACAAAAATGCAAAAAAAGGATTGCTTTTTTTTATTTATTGCTATAATACAATAAGAGGCGTATCAGCTTTTCTAAAATTCAGGAGGAAAATGAAGTGAAGGTTATAATTGCAGGTGCCGGCAAAGTTGGCACAATGCTGACCCGTAAGCTATTGGCAGAGGGATATGAGATTGTGCTCATAGATAACAACCAACAAGTTTTGGAGACTTGTACAGAACGATATGATGTGATGGCAGTTCGCGGGAATTGTGCATCTATGGAGACATTGGACGAAGCCAATGTAAAAAAGGCAGATTTATTGATTGCTGTGGCGGGAGGCGATGAGTATAATTTGCTCTGCTGTATGACGGCCCACGGCATCAATCCCAATATCCATACCATAGCTCGTATTCGTACACCGGAGTACGGAGAGCAGATTTACAAAATGAGAGATGTTTTTGCCTTGTCTATGGTGGTAAATCCAGAGAGGCAGGCAGCTCTTGAGATAGAAAGAATTCTGAAGTATCCGGGATTCCTCCGAAGAGATACGTTTGCCAGAGGAAGAGCAGAAATTGTGGAGCTAAAGATTCGGGAGGACAGTAAGCTCTGTAATATGGCAATTAAAGATATGAATAGCATTACCAAAAGTAAGGTCTTGGTTTGTGCTGTGCGAAGAGATGGTGTTGTATCAGCCCCGGATGGTAACTATATTCTGAAAGAGGGGGACCGTATTTTTGTTACGGCAACTTCAAAGGAACTGACAGGAATGCTCAAAAATATTGGTGTTATTACCCATAAAGTAAAACGGGTTATGATCTGCGGCGGTGGTAAGCTGGGATTTTACCTTGCACAACAATTGTCTAAGGGGGGCATTGATGTGCACTTGATTGAACAGGACAGGAACCGCTGTATCGAGTTGTCTAACCATTTGCCAAATGTATCTATTGTTTGCGGTGATGCAAGTAGTCAGATGTTTTTGGAGAGCGAAGGCATCGAAAAGTGTGATGCTGTGGTTGCCATGACAAGATACGACGAGATGAATATGATTATTTCTCTGTATGCGCAGAACTACAACGTAGATCAGGTGATTACAAAGGTGGACCACACAGAGAACAGCAGAATTCAGGATATTCTTGGCTTGGGAAGCGTAGTGTGTCCAAAAGAGTTGTGTTCTAATCAGATTGTGCGCTATGTTCGTGCCATGGAGAGTACCACAGGGGCGGCGTTGTCTATTCATTCCTTTGCAGATGGTCAAATGGAAGCACTGGAGTTTCGGGTTGATGAGGAGACATTGCATTGTGGAGAGCCACTAAAGGCATTAAACCTTCGCAAGAATGTGTTGATCGCCTGCATTAGTCATGGCAAGTTGCCGGAGATTCCGGATGGAGAGTCTACATTTAATGTAGGAGACATTTTGGTTGTTGTGGCAAATGGTGATGTGGTACTTCACACATTAAACGATATATTCGTATAGAGGTTTTGAGGAAGAGTTATGAATCATAAATTGGTGGGACGATTTTTGTCTTTGATTGTTTTGATAGAGGCAATATTTATGTTGCCGGCGTGGCTGATTAGCTTGGCCCATGGGGAGATGGCAGGCGCTGCAGCCTTTGCAAAGACTATTGTAGTCACTGTGCTGGCGGCAGCACTTCTGCTGCTACTTTGCAGAAAAGCCCAGATTAAGTTTTATGCCCGAGAAGGATTGGTCTCCGTTGGCTTGGGTTGGATTATTATGAGTTTTGTGGGATGTATGCCATTTTTACTTTCCGGCGAAATTCCACACTTTGTGGATGCTTATTTTGAAACGGTATCCGGTTTTACTACAACCGGTGCATCTATTTTGACCGATGTAGAAGCCATGGGAAAAGGAATGCTTTATTGGAGAAGCTTTACCCATTGGCTGGGTGGAATGGGTGTACTGGTATTTTTGCTGGCAATTGTTCCTGCCAGTGGCAAGGGAAGTGGTTTTACTATGCACCTTTTGCGAGCAGAGAGCCCGGGACCTAATGTAGGTAAGCTTGTTCCCAGAATGAGACAGACAGCAATGATTTTGTACTTGCTGTACCTGGCCCTTACAGTGCTTTGCTTCATTTTCCTGCTGCTTGGTGGCATGAGTCCCTTTGAGGCTATTTGTACCGCATACGGAACGGCAGGTACCGGTGGATTCGGAGTGAGAAATGACAGCATAGCTAGTTATAGCATATATATTCAGAATGTCTGTACAGTATTTATGCTTTTGTTCGGTGTGAATTTTACCTGCTATTATATGCTCTTGTTGGGACGTATCAAGGATGTGCTAAAGGATGAGGAATTGAGATTGTATCTAGGGCTTGTCTTTGCCAGCATTGTGATTATTTCCATTAACACAAGAGATATGTTTTCCTCTGTTGGAGAAACAGTGCAGCAGGTTGCATTCCAGATAGCAACCATTATTACTACCACAGGTTTTGCCACCACAGACTTTGATTTATGGCCAACCTTCTCAAAAGCCATTCTGGTTATTTTGATGCTTTGTGGAGCCAGTGCCGGAAGTACCGGTGGAGGATTTAAGTGTGGCCGAGTTTTACTCTTGTTTAAGAACTTAAAGAGAAATCTGAAAAAGACATTAAATCCACAGAAGGTTTTGGTTGTACGAAACAATGGACAGATGGTAAATGAAAAGGTATTAGACAATCTGAACACATATTTAATTGCCTATGTATTCAT
>CAMFYL010000022.1 GCA_946002055.1 uncultured Roseburia sp. | reverse complement strand
CAGGATTGACACCAAACCAGTATAGAAACAAACAAGGTCTTATCAACTAGTGATAAGGCCTTGTTTTCTGTTACGTTACTTATTTCATAAAAGTAAAAAAGACAGCTGTCGATCGCTGCCTTTTTAGGAGAAGGTATTTTTACTATGGGGTTAGTAAAAATATTTATATAATGTATTGGGGGGTTTTTACAATAGCTATTATATCCACTGTCTATGAATAAGTGTTCACAAAGTTGACAATTTCTTTTGCTATTTTTTGTGCATTATTCACAAAACAACCCCTCAAACTCCTCTCTTGTAATCTTTTCCTTCTCAAGAAGCAGTTCTGCACAGGCATCTAACACCTGGCGATTCTCCTTGATGAGCTCTGTGGCTTTGGCATACGCCTCTTCAATCATACGTTTCACTTCACCATCAATGGTAGATGCCACCTGCTCTCCATATCCTCTGGTATGTGCCAAGTCTCTGCCAATAAAGACTTCGTCTTCATCGTTATTGTAATTGATTGGTCCTACTGTGCTTGAGAAACCGTACTTTGTTACCATATCCTTTGCCACCTGTGTAGCATGCTTAATATCTGCAGATGCTCCTGTGGTAATATCATCAAAGATCAGTTCTTCGGCCACACGACCTCCCAGAGATACAATAATATCCTGCATCATCTTACCCTTGGTGTTAAACATCTCATCCTTTTCCGGAAGTGGCATGGTATAACCTGCTGCCCCTTGGCCTGTAGGAATAATAGATACAGAGTACACCGGTCCCACATCCGGCAACACATGGAATAAAATTGCATGACCTGCTTCGTGATATGCGGTAATGCGCTTCTCCTTCTCAGAGATAATCCTGCTTCGCTTCTCAGCGCCAATACCCACCTTGACGAAGGATTTTCTGATATCCTCCTGACAGATGAATACCCGATTTTCTCTGGCAGCAACAATAGCCGCCTCATTTAAGAGATTCTCCAAATCTGCTCCGGTAAATCCGGCGGTGGTCTGCGCAATCTGCTTCAAATCCACATCATCAGAAAGGGGCTTATTCTTGGCATGAACCTTTAGGATTTCCTCACGTCCACCCACATCCGGTTTTCCCACAAACACCTTACGGTCAAATCGACCCGGTCTCATAATAGCAGGGTCCAAAATGTCCACACGGTTGGTTGCAGCCATTACGATAATGCCTTCGTTGACACCAAAACCGTCCATCTCCACAAGCATCTGGTTTAATGTCTGCTCTCTCTCATCATGGCCACCACCCATACCTGTACCACGGCGTCTTGCCACTGCATCAATCTCGTCAATAAATACAATACAAGGTGCGTTCTTCTTTGCCTCTGCAAACAAGTCCCTCACACGGGAGGCTCCTACACCTACAAACATTTCCACAAAATCAGAACCGGAAATGCTAAAGAATGGCACTCCGGCTTCGCCGGCAACTGCCTTGGCAAGAAGTGTCTTACCTGTTCCCGGAGGTCCCACCAAAATCAATCCCTTGGGGATGCGGGCACCTACATTGGTATACTTAGCCGGGTCCTTCAGGAAGTCTACAATCTCTTCCAAGTCTTCCTTCTCTTCCTTTAATCCCGCCACATTATCAAAGCGGACATCCATCTTGTCCTGCGTTGTCATCTGCGCACGGCTCTTGCCAAAATTCATCATCTTGGCGTTGGCGCCACCGCCACCACCGCGCATCTGCATATTGGTCATCATAATGAACAGAATAAACACCGCGGCCACCACCAGTATCATAGGCAACAATGTCTTCATCCATCCATCATGGGGAACATCGTTCATAACATAACTCACATCTGCCTTCTCCAGCATCTGCTGAATATCCTTTACGTCAGATGTGTACATAATAAAACTACCGCCTGCAGTGGTTTTAATCTGAACAGAACCCGTTGGTACCTGTTCATTTTGGTCAATGATTGCGCTTTCAATCTCGCCCTTTTGCAAGGCAGCCATAAACTGCTGCATAGTGTAATTGGATTGGGATGGATTGGTAAACACATACCACATCAACACCATCAACAAAATCAGGGCAACATACATGCCAACCCCTACTCTATTCTTCTTCAAAGTATGCCTCCTCAAACTGTCTACATAAAATATTAAAGCTCCACTACGCCAATGTATGGCAAATTGCGATACTTCTGGTCATAATCAAGACCATATCCCACAACAAACTCATCGGGAATGGTAAAGCCAACATAATCCACGTCCACATCCACTTCCCGACGCTCCGGTTTATCTAACAAGGTGCACAATTTCACGCTCTTTGCGTTGCGGTTTTTAAACACCTCCAGTAAATAGTGAAGGGTATTTCCACTGTCAATGATATCTTCAACAATCAAAACGTTGCGACCTTCCATTGGTATCTCCACGTCGTTTTTAATCTTAACTTCACCGGAAGAAACAGTGCCTGACCCGTAGCTGGATGTGGTCATAAATTCCATAGTAACCGGAACCGTAATTCTCTTGGCCAACTCACAGGCAAAGGGGGCTGCACCCCGCAAGATACACACTAAATAAATGCTCTCGCCGTCATAGTCCCTGCTAATCTGCTCACCCAATTCCTGAATTCTGGCTACAAGATCTGTCTCCGGAATCATTTCTCTAATTGTTTCACTCATGTTCTTTCTCCTCAATCATATGTACTCTTAGAACTTTTTTTGTTTTCTCACTGATCTTATAATGCTCACTGATTCGATATCCCATCACCCAAATCACATGGGAATCATCACAAAGCAGCGGTACTCCATCTCGTTTTTCGGCAGGCACTTTTTCATTCACGAAATAATCCTGCAAACGCTTGCGCGTCCCTTCAGCTGTAATGGTTATATAATCTCCACTACGTCGTCCTCGAATAGAAACATTATTCCTAATCATATCATAATCAAAACATTTCGTATAGAGATTTTCGGGAATTTCCTTGGTGCCATCCCAGTCCTCAGCACTCAGGAAAATGCGTTTATTTCCGTATGAAATCTCTATGGTTTCTTCCCCTATCTCATCTGCCGAAAGCACCACTTCTTGTGGGGCAGATGGCATCTCCTGCTTTCGGCAGCCAATGGCCAGTCCCACGTAGCTTCTCGCAACCACCACACCCCTTGGCAAATGGTACTCACGCCCTACCTGTGCCTTAAGCAGTTCTGTGATTTTATAAATATGTGAAGCCCCAATATCCTTTGCTCCGGGAACAAACTGCTGCAACCAAAGGTGAATCACTTCCCTTTGTAAAAAGTCCGGGATTCCCAGCAAGGCTTCCTTGGATAGTTCCTTCCCATCTTCCGTCTTTGCTTTCTGCAATACGTCTTCGGCCTGCATCTGAACATATTCTGCCACCTCTGATAAGAGCTCTGCCGCCTGGGTCATATGCTCCACTGCCCGATTATTTACCTTTTCCAATTCCGGCATCACATGATGGCGAATGCGGTTTCTGTCATACGACACATCGCCATTGGTTACATCCTGACAGTAATCCTGCTTAAGTTCTTTCAAATAGTCTTCGATCTCCTGTCGGCTCACCTGTAAGAAAGGTCGCACAATAGGGCCTCTGGCAACAGGCATTCCCCGCATCCCATCAATGCCCGTGCCCCGGGCAAGATGAAATATCATGGTCTCTGCATTGTCGTTTGCGTGATGGGCCAGTGCAATATGCACCGGTTCACCAATTTCTTTTTCCATAAGTTCTGCCTGCTGTATCAACACATCGTAGCGCGCACTTCTGGCCTTCTCCTCCAGGGACATATGGGTATCATCCATAGCAGCAATCACATCCCCAACCGATACTACCCGGCAGGAAACTCCCCATTCCCCGCAAAGCTTTTCCACAAAGGCTGCATCCTTTAGGCTGTCCTGTCCACGGAGTCCATGCTCCACATGGACGCAGCGCAACGTCCACTGGGCTTTACTTGCCGCATTACAAAAAAATCGAAACAGGGCCACCGAATCTGCTCCTCCGGAAAGCCCTATCAGTACGCCTTCTCCCTTGGGAATCAGATTCCTCTTCTCTATCCAGTTATAAACTCGCTCTTCCAGCTCAAATCGAGCCATAGTCTACCTCTCCATTGCCTTTAGGGTTAGCACCGTCATATCATCTTTCACTTCTCCACCTGTAAAGAGCATTATGCGCTCTAAAATCTTTCGGGAAAAGGTTGCTGCATCCACCTCAGACATTTCCTCAATGATATCCTGTAAAACTTCCACAGGATCCTCTACATGGAGATATTCTAGCACACCATCTGTAACCATGACAAGAAAATCACCTTCCTCCAAATAGCTGCGATAGGGTATGGTGTCAAGATTTACGCTAGCCCCCATAGGCAGGCTTTCCGCCCCGATAACCTCCACGGAGTTCTTTCTTTTTACAAAGGACACATGGGCCCCCACCTTATAGATATCCACAATACCGGTATACTCATCCACCAAACATGCATCCAGGGTGGAAAATCTCTCTGTGTCTGCGCCAAAAATCATAGCCGCATTCATCAGACGCAATGCCACCTCCGTGGCAAATCCCGATTGCACAAAGCGAAAGAACATATCCACCACTGTCTCGCTTTCCCGATTGGCTGCAGGGCCACTGCCCATGCCATCGGAAAGTGCCATCACAAAACGACACCCCTCACATCGTCCTCCCCGAAAGCTGTCTCCTGATATTTCCTGCCCTGTCTGCACATACTTGGCAACACCGTAGGAACAAAGAAATTTCGGTTTCTGCACAAACACATAGCAGGTCTTCTCTCTCCCCACAATACTGCGGTTGCCCTCCCCTGATATCCACAAACAGGAGCTACATGCTTCCAGGTGACCCAACACCTCCCTGATGGTAATACAATTTCCCCATACAGCTCTTAGTTCCATCTCCAGTCGGCGGGCACCATTCTTTCTTTGGTACATATGCATCTTCGAAACCTTTAGTCCTGCATCTTTCAGGTGATAACGCATCTGAAGCAGCTGCCACTTCTCCTTGTCATCACAGCACAGCTCCTCCTCCATACAATCTCCCATCACCTTAGCCATGGCATCAATTTGTCCCGCAATCATTTCTCTATGTTCGCAAAGTCTTCGATACCAGGATAGGTTCAATTCTATTTTTTCAAAGACACTGACCGCTTCCTGCATCAGTAGCTCCGCTCGTTCACATTGTGTTGTTATCTTTTTTAAGGTTTCCTGATCCAGGGCTTTCCCCCCTTCCACAGAATCCACCAAAGCATCCAGCGCCATGGCCATCTCTCCCCCCTGGGCAAAGCACACGTTGCACTTATCACAAGGAGCACAGATGCGGTGACGAAGCTCCTGCTTTAGGGAGACCTTCTGCTCTGCCGAGGCTGTCTCCTTTGGCTGCACCAGGTTTTCCATATATTTTGCCAATCCCGTCATGGCCTCAGAATAATTTTGTACCTGAGCAATGGGCATCTTCGCTTGTGCCTTTTCTGCCCCAACCATTTCCCACTGGGCAAGCAGGGATACCGGTCGATTTAGAAGAAAGCCTGCCCCGGACACAAACATACCTTCCAACACTGCCAAAGGGAGCTTGTCCCTTCCCACAACACTTACAACGGTTCCGCCATAATAAATCCCCACCATAATAAGTCCTGCCCATAGACTTTTCATCAGTGCCTTCATGCGTAAATGCATCCGCTCAAAAATAGCAATAACCACCATCCACACCAGCAGGGAAATGCTGTAGCGGCACAGGCTGATAATAGGAAGCCAAAGCGCCATAAACAAATATTGAAATGCCACAAAAGGCCCTCGGTAGTATTCTTCCATATACACTGCCACAAACCACATGGCAACCAGAGGATAACATCCCATCATTTTCACATGGCAGCAAACACCACCTATGACAATAAGCAACATCATTTTCCAAATATCTCTCTTCATTTCAAGCCTCCACCTTTCTTTGCAGAAATCATTATAAAAGTAGTTTTAGAAAATATTTGTCAAAGGCTGTCATCCCCCAAAATAAAAAAGCCCCATCAAAGCTAAATGCTTTGATAGGGCCATATTTCTCACATCTTATTCCTCTCTAAAGATAATCTCATTACCGTACACAAGGCCAAGTTTTTTCTTGGCAGTGTCCTCAATGTATTCCTGAGAATGAATGTAGGATTCGTATTCTGAGAGTTCTGCTTCCTCTTTCTTCAGCTCCTCCACCTGGTTGGTAAGAGCCTCCTCCCTCTGTACATACTCCTGATTTTTCTGGTACAGGCGCACCATCTGAATGGACAGCACCAATACCAGGAATAATCCAATACAAATAAAAGAAAGTTTTCCTGCTGTTTTCTTTTTCTTCTTGCCTCGTCTACTCATAGATCATCCTTTTTCCTTTTTCTTTGTAATACAAACGATACTCCTCTAACAATATATCGGTACATTCTCTTTAAAAATTTACCTGCAAAATGAAGAGGTGTATAAAGGAGCCAAACCACTCCCGGACTCATCATAATATAATACAACAGCATACCAAGTGCAACTGTAAGCAATTGGCAAAATCGTACCACGCCTTCCGCAGCAACATTTTGCACACGCCACACCCACGCTGTTGCCAGCACCCAATAGCAAATATCCGTAAGATTAACCCCAAGATCACCTATGTGAAAAAGCCTTCTGAACACCCGCAACAAGTCGTAGAGCGCTCCTAAGATTACACCCATACAAAACATAACCAGGAGAATTCTTCCCTGCCCTTTTACAAACCAATAGATATCCATTTATTTAAAAAACCGGTGCAACAAATTTTCTCCTGCCATTTTGGGAGACATAACATCCGAATACAAAAGAGCATCTACCTTTCCCTCCACATCAAGATCCCCCTTTTCCACAGAGAGACGGTTGATGTGCAAATCATTCCCCTTAATGGTAAGCATCCCCTGGGATGTTTCCAGCAAAATCTCCTTTAAATCAAATGCAATAACGTCAAGCACCCCTGTCACGCTCATGCTCTGACGATTTTGCATCACAAGCTTATGACTGCTTAAAACCTGTTTCTCCTCCATACGCCCTCCCATAGTCCAGTTCACTAAGTCCATATATTCTATTAGAGAGTAGAGGAATTTATGACAAGTTTTTCATTTATAGGTAGCGAAACAGCTCCTTTGCCTCTTCCTTCTTTGTGGTGTCTTGTAAGTCAAGCACTTCCACCCGAACCGGCTTGTTGCCAAAGGCAATCTCAATCACATCTCCCACCTTCACCTTGGTAGAAGCCTTTGCCGGCTTGTCATTAATAAGAACTCGCCCTGCATCGCATGCCTCGTTGGCAACTGTTCGTCGCTTAATGAGACGTGATACCTTTAAGAATTTATCCAAACGCATAATAACGTCCTCCCATCTTTCATGAAAAAAGGCTCAAAACCGAAGTTTTGAGCCCAAATAATGACCAAAATCGAAATGAATTAGTTCATCATATCCTTCAAAGCCTTACCTGCCTTGAACTTAGGAGCCTTAGATGCAGGAATGTTCATTTCAGCACCTGTCTGAGGATTTCTACCTGTTCTAGCTGCTCTCTCAGATACTTCGAAAGTACCGAATCCAACCAACTGGATCTTCTCGCCCTTCTTAAGCTCTTCTGCAACAACATCTGTGAATGCCTTCAATGCTGCCTCTGCGTCCTTCTTTGAAAGATCTGCCTTGCTAGCCATAGCTGCAACTAATTCTGTCTTGTTCATATTAACTTCCTCCTCTGGAATCTTTAAAATTATTATTATAATAGAGGTCTCTCTAAAATAATCACAAAACTATTTATAAGACTTTTGCCCCCTTTTGTCAAGGTGAAAACCTTATATTTACAAGGTTTTCAGACGGTTTCGACAAAATACACAAAATTAATTTTTATCTTTGTACAAATTATCTCTTTAATTTTTTAGTATGTTGGTTAGCATATTGGAAATAGTTGTCAAATAATCCACTTCTGTGTCAGAAAGTTCTGACTTATCACTTTTGTTATTGCCGGAGCTTTGATTATTTCCGGTGTTATTTGTGTTGTTATTACTGTTGTTCTGGTTGCTATTGGTAGTGTTCCCGTTGCCACTTGACTGCTGCTCTGTCTCCGACTTTTCCTCTTCCATATCAAGGGAAATGGTGGCGCTCTCAGAATTTACAACCAAGGTCTTCTCCCAAGACTCATACCCCTCTGCCACAATAGCCAGACGGTGTGCACCATAGGTAACCTCTATGGTCTCTCCCACTGTAATCTGCTTGCCGTCAATATAGACTGCCGCACCAACAATATCGGTCTCCAGAGTCAGCTTGCACATCTTAGGTCCGGCACCCTTCAACTGATCAAGGTCCACAATGGCCGTCTCATTTCGCACAACCGTCACCTCCTGGGTTCCGCCGTATCCCTTGTTGGCAACTGTCAGGGGATATGTTCCCTCCGGAACTTCAATCCTCATATCTCCTGTAATCATAGTAAAAATGCGATTGCCAATGCACACCATACTGTCTTGGAAAAGCTCCGTATTTACCAGCTGGATGTATCCATGTCCCGTAGTCACCATCACAGAGATAATATCCTTGTCTCTTCCAATAACCTGAAGCACGTCATCTTTCCCAATATCCGCAAAGGTTGCTTCCATATCTCCTGAAAACACCAGGGTCTTATTGGTGATACGGTAGTTGGATTCTCCAATGGAGAACACTCCTCGCTCCATATCCATATCATAATTCTTTACGTCATCAAATTTCCACACGGTATCAGAAAGCTGAACGCTCTCTACCACAGACTTTTCATTTCGCTCTCCCAGACGAATTACCTGTCCCGGGGTAAAGTGAACAGAACTGCAGGAGTCACCATACTTATCTAAAAACCGCGTACTCAAGTTATAGGAGCAGCGAATCAGGCCTCCCTGTTCCCCAACAGCCGTAATGGTCTCTTCCTCCATATTAACTTCCTTGATGATATATTCTGTTGTTTCTTCCTTGGATTCTACCTTCTCCTGTTTCTTCTCCGATGGTCCTCGATAGGTAAACGGCTCATTTTTCTTTTTGCCGCATGCAGACAATGTCAGCACTGCCACCAGAGCAAAAAGGAGAAGTACCCCTACTCTTTTCGTGTTTTTCATGGCTTGATTATATCTTATTGTCCCCCATTATACAACCTGGACAAGAATTGCTGACGCATGGGCTCCTGTGAAATAATTTGTCTCAATTTTTCCCCGTCACGCTTGGATGCCAGGGCCTTTTTATTGTTGTTATAATGGTTTGCGATTTTCCAGAATTTTTCAGGGTAGGACAAGCGCAGCATCAACTCCCTCATATCCATCTCGGATAACAGGCATACCCTGTTATAGGTGGCAATCATATCCATGCCAAGTTCATTGTTCCAGTGATTCTTTTCCAACACCTTCCGCAAATATTTTGCCAAGTCACACATTTGGCTGTCTAAGCGCATATTTTCGTAATGGAGAATCACACTTCTTCGCGAACAGTCCGTCACATTGTGATAGTGATAATCACCGTGACATAGATACTCCTTTCTTACCAGCTCTGTCTGTTTTAGTTTTTCTTCCACCAAAAGGGCCTGCTGATAAAAAGAGTCAAACACTTCCTCATAGCATTCCTCAAAGGAATTTTTCCTCTTTTTCTTTCGGATGT
Organism: uncultured Roseburia sp.; assembly: GCA_946002055.1. Lineage (GTDB taxonomy): Bacteria > Bacillota > Clostridia > Lachnospirales > Lachnospiraceae > Pararoseburia. Next base: position 18,215 of record CAMFYL010000022.1, on the reverse strand, counting down.
AATTCTTTAGGTTTCGAAGCTCCCTGTTGTGGCGATACATCTCTTGGGACAAGCTATGCTCCGGTGCCCGAAAAACCTCCCTTTGCTCCAAACGAACCTCCCGCAGAGTTGCATGTAACTCACCTAGCTTTCTCACCCCTTCCATCACCTCCAGGGGATTTTTCACATCACATTCCTTTCCCCCCGGGTATGTTTTTAGCAGATAGGATGGTCCCCCCTCCTCCTTTACCAAGTACTCCCCCTCCTTTGTCGCAAGAATGGTTTCGCTTTTTTCATCCCACTGCTGCAGTTGTTCCAAAACATTGGCCAAAGCCGCAGCCTTTTCCTTTGAGCTGTGAAACTCCTTGAGCATATAAACCTTTCCTGCGCTATGTATCAGCAGGCTCCCCCTACCCTTTGTCACTGCATCCACACACAAGTCATATTCACAAAGCAACTGTTCCCCCTGGCCATAGCGGGGCATCACAAATGCGGTTGTCTCTATCTCTTTTTCCATAAACAAAAACCTCCATAAGACGAACAAGATTGATATCTGTTCATTTTATGAAGGTAAATTTGCGATTATTCCACAGGTTTTCGTTTTGGAATATTCCCCTGTTGTATATAGGAATTGGCCATAGAAAGAAGCTGCTGAGGCTGATTGTGTTCCGGATGTTCCAGCACATGTTGAAATAATACTTCCAACAAATCTCCCACAAGACTGCCCTGAGCTACCCCCAAATCCATAATGTCTTTTCCCGAAATGTTTAAGTTCTTCTTTTCCACGCATTCACCACTTCTAATGATATCCCGGTAAATGGCTTCGAATTCATCAATTTGGGTCATTTTTTCCTGTCGATGATACTGACTCTGGGCCAGAATATCTGCACGCTTAATGGCAAACAAATCCGGGAATGCCGATAAACCAATGCGGGCAATTGCCTTTCGAATCACTGTCCGATTAATTTTGGGTCGTTCGTCGTGGAATCTGACAAAGCGTTTTACCGAGGCAATTGTGTCGTTGTCGTACTTTAAGCGGCGCAGGATTTCCCCTGTCATTTGGGCACCCACTTCCTGATGATGATAGAAGTGATCCTGTCCCCCTTCATCGGTTGTTCTGGTTGTAGGTTTTCCAATGTCATGGAAAAGCATAGCCAGACGCAAGTTTTTTTCCGCCGGCACCAGCCCCAGGGAATGGAGTGTATGCTCCCCCACGGAGTAGCAGTGGTGTTTGTTGTTCTGTGGTGTCCCCATCATCACGTCAAACTCCGGCAAAAACACCTTGGTAAGACCCGTCTCGTAAACCTGAGCCATACGTTCCGGATGTTCCGAAGTCAAAAGTTTATTCAGCTCCACCATAATTCGTTCCATGCTGACCTTTTCAATGGTTGGCGCCAACCGGCAAATGGCATGGTAGGTATTTGGTTCAATCTCAAATCCCAGCTGGGCCGAAAAACGAAGGGCCCGAAGCATGCGAAGTGCATCTTCAGAGAAACGCTCCTGAGGATTACCTACGCAGCGAATGATTCCCTTTTGTAAATCCTCAAGGCCGCCAAACAAATCCACAAGTCCCTGGTCTTCATTGTAGGCCATGGCATTGATGGTAAAATCTCTTCTGCAAAGGTCCTCCGATAAAAGGGGCGTAAACATCACCTGTTCCGGGTGACGACCATCCTTATACTCCCCATCTACCCGATAGGTAGTCACCTCGTAGCCCTCTTTTCCCATCATAACTGTCACTGTTCCGTGAGCAATCCCCGTATCAATGGTGTGCAGGAAAAGAGATTTCACCTGCTTTGGGGACGCAGAGGTTGTAATATCCCAGTCTGCCGGTGTTTTTCCCAAATACAAATCGCGGACACATCCGCCTACTGCGTAGGCTTCGTGTCCGTTTTTTTGCAATGTCTGTATGATATTTGTCACATTATCTGGCAACATCATTTTCATTTTAATACGCCTTACCCCAATAAACTAATTTCTTTGCCGGCTTACCGCAGCACACACAAACATCTGAAATTTTTTCATCTGTAAAAGGCATACATCTACTTGTAGCTGTAGTCTCTTCTTTTATCTTGTCTTCACAAGCCTGCTGGCCACACCACATACCACGGATAAATCCGGGCTTATTTGCCACGATATCCTTAAACTCCTCATAATCATGAGCATCGTATGTATGCTCATCACGATGAGCTCTGGCTCTCTCTAGCATTTCCTTCTGCATAGCATCCAATACTTCTGTGATTTTGCCTGCCAACTCATCCAAGGAAACCGTAATCTTTTCTCTTGTATCGCGGCGAACAATGATGGCCTGGTTTGCTTCAATATCTCTAGGTCCCATCTCAACACGAACCGGAATACCACGCATCTCCTGCTCAGAAAACTTCCAACCGGGATTCTTATCCGCATCGTCCACCTTAACGCGAAGACCTGCAGCTGCAAGCTTCTCCTTCATCTCAAATGCCTTGTCAAGTACACCCGGCTTATTCTGCATAATAGGAATAATATCCACCTGTGTAGGTGCAATCATTGGAGGCAATACCAAACCGGAGTCATCTCCATGAACCATGATAATAGCACCAATCAATCTGGTGGTAACACCCCAGGATGTCTGATGTACATATTTTAACTTGTTATCCTTATCCGTATACTGAATGCCGAACGCCTTTGCAAATCCGTCACCAAAGTTGTGACTGGTACCTGACTGCAAAGCCTTACCATCATGCATCAATGCTTCAATGGTATAAGTAGCCTCTGCACCGGCAAACTTCTCCTTGTCTGTCTTGCGACCACGAACAACCGGAATCGCCAATACTTCCTCGCAGAAATCTGCATAGAGGTTCAACATCTGCTGTGTTCTCTCTTCTGCATCTTCAGCTGTGGCGTGGGCCGTATGTCCTTCCTGCCACAAAAATTCTCTAGAGCGAAGGAAGGGTCTTGTCTCCTTCTCCCAACGCACAACGGAGCACCACTGGTTATACACCTTTGGCAAATCGCGATAAGACTGAATTTCATCCTTATAGAAATCACAGAACAAAGTCTCTGACGTAGGTCTTACGCAAAGTCTCTCCTGCAGGGGATTCAACCCACCGTGTGTCACCCATGCAACCTCAGGGGCAAATCCTTCCACGTGATCTTTTTCTCTCTCCAAAAGGCTCTCGGGAATAAACATTGGCATATAAACATTCTCTACGCCAGTCTCCTTAAATCTTCGATCCAATTCCTTCTGGATATTCTCCCAGATAGCATATCCTGCCGGCTTAAAAATCATACAACCCTTAACACTGGAATAAACCATAAGCTCAGCTTTCTTAACCACATCGGTATACCACTGCGCAAAGTCCACATCCATAGATGTAATCGCTTCTACTAACTTCTTATCATTCGCCATAATGGCCTCCTTATCTATAAACAATCCTCTGATAGAATACTCGCCAGGATTTTTTGTAATACAAATATACGTTGTATATGTTATCCAGTTTATCTCGCTGGGCACGCTTGCGCTGCCTGGTCGCTGGTAACGGTACATAAGATGCTACTTCGTACCATCTAAGTACCGACCGCGCCAGAAGCACCCCGCCAGATAAATGGATAACATATACAACTTACGATTCATACATTTTCATTCGCGAGTTCTCTTAATTCTATGAAAATACGCGGGTGTTGTCAAGATTTAGGTGAAGCGGTAGATTTCCCAGATAAGGAAGGCTGATGCCGGACCCAGAATCACACCCCATATGCCGTAAAACTGAAGGCCTAGGTAGATACTGATTAGCACCGCTAATGGATTTGCGCCTACACGATTGCCAATAAATTTTGGTTCTAAGAATTGTCGAAGAAGACTGGTGCCCCCTGCCAACACAAGATAATAAAATCCAAGCCAAATTTTTCCCTGAAAGAACATGACGATAGCCCAAGGAACAAAAACTAAGGATGTGCCAATAAAGGGCAGAGCATCACAGATACCTATCACGATTCCCACCAGCACGGCATAGGGATTGCCAACGATAAACAAGGCAACAATACAAATAACAGTGATAATCAGCATAATCCAGCCCTGTGCCCTAAGGTAATCTCCCCCTGCCACTGACAAATCTTTACCAAGAGCCACTACGACCTGCCCCAGCGTGTTTTGATGTAATTTTTCCCGAAGGGAATCATACTCCCCAATCATCAAAACCGTTGCCACTGCCGTTACCGCCACAGCCACAAATCCTCCCAGCGTATCCTTCATACCCCCAAAGGGCGACGTGACCTTGCGCACCAGTTCATCTGACAAGTGATCACCATCAAACTGTTGGATCATTTTCTGATACAGTTGTCCAACAAGTCCGGATTCCTGCGCCCCCTCCCAATATAGAAGTTCCTCTCTCCTGGACCACAGTTCCATAAACTCCTGACACAGATACCATCCAACCATAAGCAAAAGCCCAATGGTTCCTATGGTAAGAAGGATACGAAGCATTGGATGTTTCTTTTCTTTTTCCTTGGTCCCCCGCACCACACTGGCAATATAGTAGGCAATAAAAAAGGGAAGCACCATTGGCAGTATCCATTTCATAAACACAAATACCACCAAGGTAATTCCCAACAACTTTGTCCCGTTTTTTATAAAATGATATCTCTGTTCCATATCCATACTATGGACCAGTTTTTTCCATTTTATTCATGAAAAAATGGAGCAAAATCCTCTCCCTTAGGACATATTTCAAAACGCATTCCCTCTTCTGTCACCGGATGATTAAACTGTAAACGATACGCGCATAGACATAGGGGATTTCCTGTTCTTGATCCACCATATTTCACGTCCCCTAAAATAGGGGCTGTTCTACTTGCCAATTGCACTCGAATCTGATGGAAACGTCCTGTGTCCAGCTTAATCTTCAGCAGGCTTCTGTCATCCTTCTTGTCTACCACTTCATAGGACAGACGGGCCTTCTTCGCTCTGGGATTATTCTCCTTCACAATCATAGCACGGCTCTTTCGACCGTCCTTTACAACATAGTCCTCCAGCACTCCTTCTTCCGGAATGTTCTCTCTCGTAACAATAGCATAGTAATACTTGGCAAACGCTCGCTCCTTCAATTCCTTGCTAAGTATGGCTGTAGATGCTGCGTTTTTCCCAAACACCAGTATCCCCTCTACCGGCTGGTCCAATCGGTGTACCACCCCAACATAAGGCTCTTCCTCTTTTGCGCACCGATAATTTTTTACCAGACTTACCATATCCTGAGCCTTCACATCCTGACTCTGTGTTGCCACCCCTGCCGGTTTATAACACACAATCACATCCTCATCTTCGTACATAACCTCCAAAATCATAAAAACTTCTCCCTTCTCCTTATTAAAAGTTTCGGTGCAGATGAATTCGCTCCCCAAGTAAAATATAAAACCCCGTAGGGAAATGCCCTACGGGGTTATTGTAACACATTATTTATTTAAGATTAAAGGTATTTCTTAAGAGCGTCTACCTTATCAAGAGCCTCCCAAGGAAGTTCTACATCTGTACGGCCGAAGTGACCGTATGCTGCTGTAGGACCATAGATTGGACGACGAAGATCAAGCATCTTGATGATACCTGCCGGGCGAAGGTCGAAGTTTGTGCGAACTGCCTCAAGGATTTTCTCATCAGAAACTTTACCTGTACCAAAGGTATCCACGCGAACAGAGGTTGGCTCAGCAACACCGATAGCATAGGACAACTGGATTTCACACTTATCAGCAAGACCGGCTGCTACTACATTCTTTGCAACGTAACGAGCTGCGTAAGCTGCAGATCTGTCAACCTTTGTGCAGTCCTTACCGGAGAATGCTCCACCGCCGTGGCGTGCCATTCCACCATATGTATCAACAATAATCTTACGGCCTGTAAGACCGGCATCACCGTGAGGTCCACCGATTACAAAACGGCCTGTTGGGTTGATGAAGAATTTTGTCTCCTCATCGATAAGCTCTGCCGGAAGAATCGGATCAAAGACATATTTCTTAATATCCTTATGAATCTGCTCCTGTGTAACATTATCATCATGCTGGGTTGAACATACAACAGCCTCAAGTCTTACCGGGTTGTCGTTCTCATCATACTCTACAGAAACCTGTGTCTTTCCATCCGGACGAAGGTATGTAAGTGTTCCATCCTTACGAACCTTTGTCAACTGAAAAGCTAATTTATGAGCAAGGTCGATAGAATATGGCATATAGGAATCTGTCTCATTTGTAGCATAGCCAAACATCATACCCTGATCACCGGCACCGGTATCTAAATCATCTGTAAGGGAGCCTTCCTTAGCCTCCAGAGCCTTATCAACTCCCATAGCAATATCTGCAGACTGCTGATCAAGTGCAACCATAACTGCACATGAATTACCATCAAGACCCTTAGCACCATCATCATATCCGATATCAAGTACGGTCTTACGAACGATTGCCGGAATATCAAGCTGTGCCTTTGTTGTAATCTCACCTGTCACAAGTACGAAGCCTGTACATGTTGCTGTTTCACAGGCAACACGGCTCATTGGGTCCTGTGCAAAGCAAGCGTCAAGAATTGCGTCTGAAACCATATCACAGACTTTGTCCGGATGTCCTTCTGTAACTGATTCTGAAGTAAATAACTTTTTCTCCATTTTTCTTCTTCCTTTCATTTTCCTGTAATAAAAAAATCCGCACAAAGCGGATTCAATTGTCAAAGATAATCAAATCCCTTATTGTTCGAGTCACTCGCTCAGGTTGGCACCTTCCATTTCGGGGTTGCCGTGGCTTCACAGATCCTTTGTATCTCCACCACTCTGAATAAGAGAAAGTACAATATGAAATTGGTTCAATGACATTAACAGAGAAGACTTTACACCCCATATCATCTTTTGTCAAGTTTTTACCAAAAAAACATTGCCAAAAGGGCATTTTTCCATATATAATGAACTTGTGTGTATTATTATACTTTTTGATAAATTGTCACACATTGGGGGTTTACTATGAGAAAGATTTCAACAAGTCGATTAAAACCGGGAATGGTTGCAGAAAAGGCTATTGTCACTAAGCGCGGACAGATTATTGCCCCTGCCGGAGCAACCCTTACCTCTCAGCTCATTGCTCGGTTATCCTTCTATAAAATCGATACGGTTATGATACAAGATGACTCCATTCCTGAGGATAATCAAGAGGATCTTGTTGTAAATGCACCAGAGGTATCCGAAGCACTTACAACAAAGGAGTCCCCATCCAAGGAGGAATCTTTTGTAGATAAGACTCAGTCCTATTCTCACCGACTGAAGTCCACGCCACAGTATCAAGAATTTCAGCGGAATTACTCCAAGAATATTGTATCCTTAAAAGATACATTTGCCGCCATTAACAATGGTGAAAGCACAGACAAATGCAACGAATTGTTAGATGAAGCCGCGAAGCTCTTTTCTTCCAAAACATCGCTAGAGCTCTTTGACATGATTCACACTATGCGCTCTATGGATGACAGCACCTATGCACACTCTCTAAATGTTGCGCTTATCTCTAGAGCCATTGGAAAGTGGTTACATCTTTCTAAAGAAGATTTGAACACTCTTACTCTGGCAGGTTTACTACACGACATCGGAAAAACGCAAATTCCGGATGAAATCCTGAACAAACAGGGAAAGCTCACCGATGAAGAATTTGATCTGATCAAGAGCCATGCCAAGAAGGGGCACAGCATTCTTAAGAATACAGACTTTGACACGCGAATCAAGTTAGCCGCACTACAGCACCATGAGCGATATGACGGAACCGGCTACCCAAGAGGATTGGAGGGAGACGAGATTGACACCTTTGCTTCCATTGTTGCCATCGCTGATGTTTATGACGCTATGACAGCCGCTCGTAGTTACCGAGCACCAAAATGCGCCTTTCAGGTTATTGCCTGTTTCGAGCAGGAGGGCTTCCAGAAGTACAATCCAAACGTGATTTACACCTTCTTACATCGAGTTGCCGGTTGCTACAACAACAGCCGCGTTCTTCTTTCAAACGGTGTGACCGGCAGGGTTGTTTTCCTTAACAAATCAGCCCTTTCTAAACCAATTGTTGAAACAGGTGACGGGCAGATGATTGATCTCTCCTTACCGGCTAACAAGGAATTGTATATCAAAGCCATTGTTTAAAAATAAGGCACAGGAAGCAAATGCTTCCTATGCCTTTTCTTTTTGTCATCATCTCACTATGAAACCTGCAAAACAAACTTCTGAATTTCTTTATCACAGCAGGTGCGCTCAATCTGAGCCCCCAAGGACTGTAGCTTCTTCTCGAAATCCTCATATCCTCTCTGAATAAAGTGGATGTCATCCACTATGGTGATACCATCTGCTGCAAGTCCGGCAATAACAAGGGCCGCTCCTGCTCGCAGGTCCGGAGCACATACTCTTGCACCTGTATATTTGTCAACACCCCGGATAATTGCAATATTACTCTCCACCTGAATATCTGCACCCATACGGGACAATTCATCTACATACTTAAAGCGATTCTCAAAGATACTCTCTGTAACTGTACTTGTTCCCTGAGCAATTCCCAAAACCACTGCCATCTGCGGCTGCATATCCGTTGGATATCCGGGATATGGCAACGTTGTAATCTGGGTGTGCTGCAATGGGCGGTTAGCAACGATACGTACTGCATCATCAAACTCCTCAATGGTACAGCCAGCTTCCATTAGCTTAGCGGAGGTGGCCTCCAAGTGCTTTGGAATCACATTCTTTAAGAGGATATCACCTCCGGTAGCTGCTGCTGCACACATAAATGTACCGGCTTCAATCTGATCCGGAATCACGGAGTATGTGGTCTTGTGAAGCTTCTCTACACCAACCACACGAATCACATCTGTACCGGCACCACGGATGTTTGCACCCATACTGTTCAAGAAGTTTGCAACGTCAACCACATGTGGTTCCTTCGCTGCATTTTCAATCACTGTCTTGCCTTCTGCCAATGCTGCTGCCATCAACACGTTAATAGTGGCTCCCACGGAAACCTTATCCATATAAATATGGCTCCCCACCAAATGATCGGCCTTCGCAGAAATCAATCCATAACTGATATCAACATCTGCACCAAGAGCCTTAAATCCCTTCACATGCAAATCAATTGGCCTACTTCCAATAACACATCCTCCGGGAAGTGCCACCTCAGCCTTTTTGTATTTACCAAGCAATGCGCCCAGCAAATAGTATGACGCACGAATCTTCTTAATATATTCATAGTCAACACTGAGCTGACCAATGGTAGAACCGTTGATGCGAGCTGTGTGGCGATCCACTCTCTCCACAATAGCACCGATATCACTCAATGCATCTAACATAATGTTAATATCGCGCACATCCGGCAAATTATCTATTGTAACGGTTTCATCCGCCATAATGGCTGCTGCAAGAATAGCCAAGGCTGCATTTTTCGCGCCGCCAATCTCCACTTCGCCAGCAATGGGATTCCCACCTTTGATTACGAATTGCTCCATGTCACACCTCAAAATATTGTTTCAATGTTGCTTAACAAACTTAGTATACCACATATTATAGTATATGCGCCACCAAATCTTGTGCCACTATTCCACAGTTCACTGTTTCTGATACAATTTATCACAATATTGCCTATTTGCCAAGCATTGTTTTTTTCCACATAAAAAGAGCAAGGGCATTCATCCCTTGCTCCTGGCTCACTCTTTACTCTGATTCCGGCGCTGTGAACAATGTGTCGAATTTTACCTTCTTCCACTGCTTCTCGTTGACCTTCCAGGTAATCTCTTTCTTCCAGCCTTCCAAAACAGAATCATAATGCTCACTGCGCTTCTGCTCCTCTAAGGATTCCTTTTTGTCAGCAGTTGCTTCCTCGTCCACTTCTTTATCCAGACGAACAATATAGTATCCGTCGTCCTTCACCCCGATGGACTTTGTGGTTTCACCTTCTTTTAATGCATCCGCCGCCTTGAGCACCTTCTCAGGAAACAGGCTGCTATCCTTGCCATAGGTAGATGTCTTAACCTCTACCCCTGCTTCCTCAGCTGCTGCGTCAAAATCATCTGCAGACGCAATTGCCTTAGCCTTTGCCTTCTGTTGTGCCTTTTCCTCATCTGTTAATACAACAGGTGCACCGTTTTCATCTGTGGAGTCAGCAATGCTAAGGTGCACATAAGAAACTCCTCGCTGGGTGGCATCCTCATCCTTAATCTCAACCTTGGCAGAATCTTTCACTGCCTTTGCCACCTTATTCATATAAGTCTGATTGGTAAGATATTCCTCAACAATCTCCTGGGTTGCACACATTTCCTTTAAGGTCTCAGAAGAATTATCCTTGATGAATTTCTTAGCTGCCTTGGTAATAGCTTTCTGTTCTTTCTCAGAAATCTCCACACCGTACTCTTTTGCATGCAACTTGGTAAGATACATTTCCTCCATCATATCAAGCACATTCTGTTTGATCATATTCTCCATAGTGGTGCCATCCTGTTCCTGGCTCCACATCTGCTCTCCCATATATCCCAAATAAATGCTATCATACATAGACTGTGTATATCTTGCTACAAATGTGCCATAGCCAAGAGAAATCTTGTCATTTTCCCCTGCTTCAATCAAAGTGGCATTCTTGTTGATTCCACATCCGCTCAGCAACATAACCCCCATCAGAAGCATTGCTGCCATTGCCTTTATTTTTCTCATTTTCATATTTACTTCTCCTTGTACTTTCAAAAACTTATTCCATTATATCCATTTTGTGAAGTCCTTGCAATTCCTTTACAAACTCCATCAGCACTTCCGGCAAATCTTTTGCACGGATTCTGGAATTCTTCTTGTAATCATAGTGAAAGGCAGGCTTCTTGGTATCCGCCGTGAATTTGACATATGGATGATACTTCTCCAAAAATCTCGGAATCAACAGGGGATCAATAGGTGCCCTCTCAAACATAGTAATAATCACCTCATCCTGTTTTTGTGCCAGTTCAGTAACAAAAGCCTTATGCGCTTCTGTTCGAAGCATAGCAATAAAGAGTAGATTTTGTACCGGCTTTCCCGGCTCTCCAAAGCGATCTATCAGCTCATCTAACATCTCATCCCTTGCTTCCTGAGACGAAATTTCCGCAATGCGCTTGTAAATATCCAGACGCTGCATTTCGCTGTTCACATAGTTTTCTGGCAAATATGCATCCATCTCCAGATCAATGGTGGTGTCGAAATATTCCTCCTGAATCTGTCCCTTTTCTCGCTTTATGGCCTCGTTTAACATCTTACAGTACAAGTCATATCCCACTGCTGCCATGTGGCCGTGCTGCTCTTGGCCCAGCATATTTCCCGCACCGCGAATCTCCAGATCTCTCATGGCAATCTTAAAACCACTTCCCAAATCGGTAAATTCCTTAATGGCTGCCAGACGTTTCTCTGCCACTTCTTTCAGCATTTTATCCCGCTTATACATAAGAAATGCATAGGCACTTCGGTTACTACGCCCCACGCGCCCACGCAACTGGTAGAGCTGTGACAATCCCAGCTGATCTGAATCGTGAATAATAATGGTATTTACATTGGAAATATCAAGTCCAATCTCAATGATGGTGGTGGACACCAGCACGTCAATTTCCTGATTGATAAATCCATACATAATCTTTTCCAAGCGGCTCTCAGACATCTTGCCGTGAGCATAGGCAATACTTGCTTCCGGCACCAATGCCTCCAGCCGTGCGGTTACATCCGCAATCTGGTTTACCCTGTTAAATACGTAATACACCTGGCCGCCTCTTGCCATCTCCCGCACAATAGCCTCGCGAATCATCTCTTCATTGTACTCAAAGACAAAGGTCTGAATCGGCTGGCGCTCCATAGGTGCCTCCTCCAAAACACTCATGTCCCGAATGCCAATCAAGCTCATATGAAGGGTTCTTGGAATCGGTGTAGCAGACAAAGACAACACATCGATATTCTTCTTCATCTGTTTAATCTGTTCCTTATGATTCACGCCGAATCGCTGTTCCTCATCGATAATCAACAGTCCCAGATCCTTATAGGAAACATCCTTGGATAACAGACGATGGGTTCCTATCACAATATCCACCGCTCCGGACTTTAGACCCTCGATGGTTTTTTTCTGTTCCGAGGCACTTACAAATCGACAAAGCAGCCCCACATTTACCGGATATGCCGCCATTCTTTGCAAAAAGGTATTGTAATGCTGCTGGGCTAAAATGGTGGTGGGCACAAGATAAACCACCTGCTTGCCATCCTGCACCGCCTTAAAGGCAGCACGAAGAGCAATCTCTGTCTTGCCATACCCTACGTCACCACAAATCAGTCGATCCATAATTTTTGGACTCATCATATCCTGTTTCACTGCAGCTATTGCCTGTAGCTGACCGTCTGTTTCCTCATAGGGAAAGGTTTCCTCGAACTCCTTCTGCCAGACAGTATCCTCCCCATACACATAGCCCTTATCCTGCTGGCGAAGGGCGTACAAGTCTACCAGTTCCTTTGCCACCACACCCACGGCAGCGCGAACTCTGGCCTTGGTGTTAACCCAATCCTGGGTACCAAGTGTGTTGAGCTTTGGCTTCTTCCCATCTTGGCTTCCGTACTTTTGAATGGCATCCAGCTGTGTGGCCGGAATATATAGATTTCCACCTTTTGCATAGGAAATCTTAATGTAGTCCTTCATCACCTTGTCCACTTCGATCTTCTCAAATCCCTGATAGATTCCCAGACCGTGATTCTCATGAACAACGTAATCTCCCACTTCCAAATCGGAAAAGCTTGCTATGTGCTCCCCCTCATATTTGCGCTTGTGCTTTTTCTTTTTCGCTCTGGCGCCAAAGATATCCTGCTCCGACAAAACAACAAATTTTATTTCCGGGAATTCATATCCCCTTAACAGATTTCCATAGGAAACCATAACCTCTCCCGGATAGATATCATGGTCATAATCTTCTGTATAAAAGGCGTTGATGTCCTCATCCATCAGCATCTCTGTCAAGTGCTTCCCCCTGGTTCGAGATGGACTCAAAAGCAAAATCCGAAACTTCTGCTGTTTGAATTTCTTCAAATCCTTCACCAGAAGTTCAAACTGATTGTTATAGCTCCCTACAGAAACAGCTCGAATCCCTGCGTGAGCTGCAATCTTAAGGAGACCCTCCCGACTATCTAAGGTGGACAAGACCACACCGGAGAATTTCTGCATCTGGGCAAAAATCTTCTTGGTAGAAAACAGCATGGCAAGCTGTCTTGGCAGGCAATACCCCTTTTCCAAGCGATGGGTCATGCTGTCTGTAAACTCCTGCTCCACCACCTTGCCTTTTTCATCCAGGTGCACAAGCTCATCCAGAAACAGCACCGTTTCCTCCGGAAAATAGGAAAGCAGACTATCCGCTTCCTCTGTAAAATAATTCAGGTGGGTCTCAAGTCCTGTGCCAAAGCCCCATTCCCTGGTCTCCTCTACCAGCTGGGTAATGCTTGTCTGAATGCGATGGGCTTCTTCTGTCTTCATTTCTTTGCGGTAGGCATCGTATAGTTTCTTGGCATCTGCCTCCATTTTTTGAAGACCTGTCTCAATCTCCTGGGGGCTAAGCACCAGCTCCATGGCCGGATACAAGGTCACCTTATCCACTGTGTCAATGGACTTTTGGGTCACCACATCAAAGTAGCGAAGGGAGTCTACCTCATCTCCCCATAACTCAATACGGATGGGGTGCTCCTCCGTCAGTGGAAAAATATCTGCAATTCCGCCACGGACAGCAAATTCCCCCGGATGCTCCACCTGTGTTACCGCCTCATATCCAAGCATAACAAGGCGACGGCGCATCTCCTGCAAGTCGATGGTATCCTCTGCGCCAATGGAAAAGATTCCTTTTTCGTATGATTCCAAGGGAGGAACCTTATTCATTAATGCATCAATGGTTGTAACTACCGTTACGTCCTCCTGCTGCAACAGTGCCTGCACCACTGAAAGACGCTCTCTTGTCATGGCATTGCTGTGAATGTCTGACTGATAAAACAGCAAATCTCTGGCAGGATAGTACAATACATTGTCCTCAAAAAAGCTATATCCCTCCAACAGCTGCTTTGCACGCAGTTCATCAAAGGTGACAATCAGCTTCACCTTGGCCTCATGACCTACGCCATAAATGAAATGCGGCTTCAGGGTGTCCATAATCCCTGAAACCTCATAGATCTTTTTTTCTTTATGAAGTTTTTGTCGCAATTCTTCCATTTGAGGCATTTCTTCAAACGGTTTCAAAAATACTTTCATCTACGCTTCCACTTTTCCATTATATAGATTCATTGCCTGTTCAATATCATCTCTCACCATGCACTCAACTGCTCCTATGGCTCTCTCATAAGAGAGCTCCACAAGCTTGCGATCTTCCGGAGAAAATCTTCCCAGCACGTGAGCCACCATATCACCTCCTGCCGGAAGCTTACCCACGCCAACCTTCACCCGCTTAAACACATCCGTATGCATATGAGCAATGATGTTTTTCAACCCATTATGTCCACCGGCACTGCCTTTTCTGCGAATGCGGGTCGTTCCCGGATCTAAGGTCACGTCATCTGAGATAACAATCAAATCTTCTTCCGCATCCAGCTTGTAGAAATTCATAACATCAGAAACACTCTCTCCACTGAGGTTCATGAAGGTCTGAGGCTTCACAAGAATCACTGTCTGTCCCTCAATACGCCCCTTTCCAATCAATGCCTTATGCTTTCGCTCTGTGACAGAAATTGCATACTTTTCTGCCAATAAGTCTATGACATCAAAGCCTACATTATGTCTGGTTTTCTCATATTTATCTCCCGGATTACCCAGGCCAACAATCACATACATTCCACTCTAAATTCCTTTCGAATTTGTGAGACATATTATAGCATAAAAATAGCGGCCAAACCACTTAAATGTGATTCGGCCGCAGTCTCATAAATTACTCCTCCATAGACAGCAATTGTTCGTTGTACTTCTGCAAAATCAAGTTTTGAATCTCTTCTCTAGTAGAAGACTTGATTGGATGAGCGATATCCTTGTACTCACCTTCTGTGGTCTTTCGACTTGGCATTGCAATGAACATTCCCTTATCCCCCTCGATAATCTTAATGTCGTGCACTACAAACTCCTCGTCGATGGTGATAGAAACCACCGCCTTCATCTTGCCTTCCTTTTCGATCTTACGAATGCGTACATCTGTAATCTGCATAATCTAGTCCTCCCCATCCTACTGTCGTACCTCGTACCGATTTCTCTTCTCCGCTACGATTTTGATTTCGCCTTCTCCAATGTATGTGCTTCCGCTTAGCAATGTCTCGCCACTTTCCACGATACAATTCTCCACGCGTACGTTATCCCCAATATACGCACCGTTCATAATAATGGAATTCTTAATAACGCTGTTATTGCCTACAAACACCTTCTTAAATATCACGGAATTCTCAACCGTGCTATTGATAATACATCCACTGCCAATCAAGCTGTTCTTCACCTGTGAACCCATATTATACTTGGCCGGTGGCAAGTCGTAAGACTTAGAATAAATAACCGGCTCCTGTCGGAAGAAGTAATCTCTCACTTCCTTCTTCAAAAAGTCCATATTGGTTCTATAATAGCTATCTACCGATGCAATGTTTGACCAGTAGCTGTCCATCATATATCCATATATCTTCTTTAAGCCCTTCTGACGAATCAGAATATCTGTGACAAAATTGTATCTGCCCTCTTCATTGCACTGTTCCAATAGCTCAATGAGCATTCTACGTCGAATAACATATATACCGGTAGAAACCACATCGGAAGATGAAATCATCGGTTTCTCTTCAAAGTCTGTAATCTTGCCATCAGAATCCATTCTTACAAGGCCAAACCTGGTGGGATCATCTCCCTCCGGCATCTTAGCACAAACCACGGTAATATCCGACTGCTTTGCGATGTGATAGTCCAGCACCTTGTTGAAGTCTAATTTGTAAATACCATCTCCACTGGCAATGACAACATATGGCTCATGACGCTTTTTGAGAAAGTCAATGTTTTGCCACATGGCATCCGCCGTTCCACGATACCACCAGCTATTATCCGCTGTTACGGTAGGCGTAAATAAGAACAACCCACCATGCTTACGTCCAAAGTTCCACCACTTAGAGGAATTCAGATGCTCATTTAAGGATCTGGCATTGTATTGACTCAACACTGCCACCGTATTGATGTTAGAGTTGGTCATATTACTTAATACGAAGTCGATGCTGCGGTAACTACATCCAACACCCATTGCAGAAATTGCTCTCTTCTCCGAAAGGTTCTGCATTCTGCTGCTGTTACCACCTGCTAAAATAATACCTATTGCTTTCATGATTCATCACCTACCTTAATGATGTATCCGCCGCTTGGCAACTCTCCGGCCGGATAATCTGCTTCTGTTGTCATACCCTTAATTGCTGTGTTCTTACCTACCTTAACGTGAGGTGGAATCACTGAATTCTCGCCAATGGTAGCCAATCCAAAAGCATAGACACTCTCATTTAACTGGCTCTTGGCCTCTTCGCCCACACCAATCTGATCACCTTCGCCGATTTGACAATTCTCGGCAATAATGGCCTTCTCCACATAGGCCCCCTTGCCAATGTGGGTATCCTTCATGATGATGGAATCTCTAACAACCGCTCCTTCCTCAATCACAACCCCTGCACTGAGCACACAGTTTACAACTTGTCCATAAATCTCAGCCCCCGCACTGATAATGGATTTCTCTACGCTGGCTTCCGGCGCGATATACTGGGGTACAATGGTTGTCTGCTTTGTGTATATTTTCCAATACTCCTCATATAAGTTGAACTCAGGAATCAAATCAATTAACTCCATATTGGCTTCCCAATAGGATCCCAGGGTTCCAACATCCTTCCAGTAATCATTGTATTCATAAGCGAACAGTCGCTGACCATTATCATGACAATATGGAATGATATGTTTACCGAAATCGCAATTGCTCTGGTCCTTCATAGCAATCAGTGATTCCTTCAGCACGGACCAACTAAATATGTAGATTCCCATAGAAGCTAAGTTGCTTCTAGGATGTTCCGGCTTCTCCTCGAATTCGGTAATGCGCTTCTCCTCGTCCGTAATCACAACGCCAAATCGGCTGGCCTCTGAAAGTGGAACCGGCATAGCTGCAATGGTTATGTCAGCCTCATTCTGCTTATGGAAATCAAGCATAGCCTCATAATCCATTTTGTAAATGTGATCCCCTGAAAGAATCAGCACGTATTCCGGATTATAGCTCTCCATATACTTGAGATTCTGGTAAATGGCATTGGCTGTTCCCGAATACCACTCACTGGCATCACTCTTCTCATATGGAGGCAATACTGCAACACCGCCATTGTTCCGGTCCAAATCCCATGGAATACCGATTCCAATATGGGAATTAAGCACCAACGGCTGGTATTGTGTTAAAACGCCAACTGTATCGATTCCGGAGTTGATACAATTGCTCAGAGGAAAATCAATAATTCGATACTTTCCCCCGAAGGACACTGCTGGTTTTGCCACGTCGGAAGTCAACACTCCCAATCTGCTTCCCTGCCCCCCAGCAAGCAGCATGGCAATCATTTCTTTGTGAATCATAGTCTGTCACCTCATGTCTTTCCTCAGTCTGTCACTAGTCCTCTAAATTTGTATATAAAGTATAGCATATAGACTTCTTTTTCTGCAACAATATTCCAATAACTTGGCAAGTTTTCTGAAAGTATTTGGATATTTTTTACAATTTTGCTCCAGGATTCCTAGGTTGCAAATTATAAGCATACCGTTATAATATAAATAGGTATGTTTCCCTTGGAAACTTTATGAATCATTTTGAATTTTATGGACGGATAACGAATTATGTATCAATTAGATTTTTCTTCACCAAACCATGTGCATTTTATAGGAATCGGCGGCATCAGTATGAGTGGCCTTGCAGAGATTCTGTTAAAAGAAGGATTTACGGTTTCAGGTTCCGACAGCAAGGAATCTGCCCTGACAAAACATCTGATGGATCTGGGCGCAAAGATTTCCTTTCCCCAGAAAGCCGAGAATATCACAGATGACATTGATATCATTGTCTATACAGCAGCAATTCACTCTGACAACCCAGAGTTTATTGCCGCCAAAGCTTTGGGGGCACCAATGCTTTCCAGAGCCCAGCTTTTAGGCCAAATCATGGGACATTACCATCGTTCCATTGCTGTTGCCGGAACTCACGGCAAAACCACAACCAC
>CAMFYL010000021.1 GCA_946002055.1 uncultured Roseburia sp. | reverse complement strand
TTAAATTGTGAGACTCATGTGTGTTTATCTGGGTGCCATTGGCACCAGTGAACACGCAGAGTCTCTTTTTTGTTATGTATCGTGCAGAAAGCAGTTGAGAAACATTATCTATGTAACGCTCAGTTGTATAAGAAAGACTATTTGGATGCGGGGTGCTTCTGGCGCGGTCGGTACTTATGCGGTGCTTTTGCAACGCATTATGTACCGCTACCAGCGACCAGGCAGCGAGAGCGTGCCCAGCAGACAAAAAGCTTTCTTATACAACAAAAAATATAAAAGAAATGCTTTTCAACTGCGCAATTACAACAAACAGGAGAGAAAAATGGGTGTAACGGAATTACTGCTGATGGGCGTGGGACTGGCTATGGATGCCTTCGCCGTGTCTATTTGCAAGGGACTGGCCATGAGAAAGGTGAACATGAAGCAATGTTTTGTCATTGCACTGTTTTTTGGAGGCTTTCAGGCTTTGATGCCCTTTGTTGGATGGGCATTAGGAATCCAGTTTGCGGACAAAATCACAAAGATTGATCATTGGGTGGCCTTTCTTTTACTGGGATATATTGGTGGTAAGATGGTTGTGGAAGCAGTTAAGAGCAAAAACGAAGACGTGGAGATTGAGCAGATGGATCCACCTCTTGATATCAAGGAGTTGTTTATTCTTGCCATTGCTACAAGTATTGATGCACTGGCAGTGGGAATTACCTTCTCCTTTTTGGAGGTTAATATTGTGGAGGCCATCTCTATTATTGGCATCGTCACATTTATCATTTCCGCAGCAGGAGTTTTTGTAGGTAATATTTTTGGAAATAAATATAAGGCAAAGGCAGAATTTGCAGGAGGCCTGATTCTGGTACTTTTAGGTGTGAAGATTGTTTTAGAGCACACCTTGGGATTATAAATATGATAAAAGAGAATGGAGAGAAAAAATGGCATTAACAGTTTTAAAAGCAACCGTAATTTTGATCATTGGTTTTGTGTTCCTGGTAAAGGGAGCTGATTTCTTTGTCGAGGGAGCATCGTCAGCGGCGAAGTTATTGAAAGTACCTACACTGATTATCGGCATGACCATTGTGGCAATGGGAACTTCTTTGCCGGAGACATCTGTAAGTATTGCGGCTTCCATGTCAAATCAGAACGCATTGGCAGTAAGTAATGCAGTGGGCTCTAATATTTTCAACTTGATGGTGGTTTTAGGTGTATGTGCTGTAATTTCCGAACTGAAGGTAAGCAAGGATGTGTTAAAGAGAGATTATCCATTTTCTGTGTTCTGTGCTATTCTCCTTTTGGTGGCAGGTTCTATTGGCATGACCCTGGGGCGCATAGACGGCATCATCTTCCTGGTTATCTTTATCATTTTTCTCTTGGTTCTTATCAAGAACGCTCTGGATGCCAGAAAACGTGGAGAAATTTCTGAGAAAGAGTTGGAAATGGAAGAAGAGATGAACGAGATGGAGGATTTGCCTGTTTGGAAGTGTATCCTCTATATCGTAGGTGGTGCTGTGGCAATCAAATTCGGTGGCGACTGGGTTGTAGACAGTGCTTCCACTATTGCAGCAAGTTTTGGCATCAGTCAGACCTTGATTGGACTTACCATCTGTTCCGTTGGAACATCACTTCCTGAGCTTGTGACTTCCATTGCAGCAGCAAAAAAGAATGAGCTGGATATGGCAGTTGGTAACGTGGTTGGGTCCAATGTATTTAACATTTTGATGGTACTTGGTATGGCAGCAACGGTAAGCCCTATTGCTTTTCTTATGGAAAATGTAATTGATATTGTGGTACTTCTTGCTTTTTCTCTGATTACATGGGTATTTTGCGTTACAAAGAAAAAGATTGGACGCAAGGAAGGTGTGGCAATGCTTGTGATGTATGCAGTATATCTGGTTTATATTTGCATGCGTTAGAAGCGTGAAGGACGGAATGGAATCCTTGGGAATAAACATTGAAAAAGTAATGGGAATATGTATATAATAAATAGTAAAAAATGATATGGAACATGACAGATTAGGAGGAATGGGAAATGGATTTTTTCAATAGAATTGGGGACACAATTGCAAGTGCAACCCAGGAGGTTTCTGAGAAAGCAAAGGATTTAACAGGTGTTGCAAAGCTACAGTATGAGATGCGCACCAAGGAAGATTTTTTAGATAAGAAATATTTAGAGATTGGAAAGATGTTTTATGATGCAAATAAAGATGTCTTTCCGGAAGAATATACGGAGCTGTTTGATGAAGTAGAGGCAACAAAGGCCAGAATTGAGCAGCTGAAGGAAGAAATCGCAGAGAAGAAGGGCTCTAAGACTTGTCCAAAGTGTGGAGCTATTATCGGCAATACGGCAGCGTTTTGTAGTGAGTGTGGCGCTAAGATTGGCGATATTTTTGAAGAAGAAGAGTAGGAGTTATTATGTCAAACAAAGGAAAATACTACATTACAACAGCCATTGCTTACACATCGGGTAAGCCACATATCGGCAACACATACGAGATTGTCTTGGCAGATGCCATAGCTCGTTTTAAGAGACAGGAAGGATACGATGTGTTTTTCCAGACAGGTTCTGACGAGCATGGGCAGAAGATTGAGTTAAAGGCAAAAGAAGCCGGTATCACACCTAAGGAATTTGTAGATGATGTGTCTACGGAGATTAAGAGAATTTGGGATTTAATGAATACTTCTTATGACAAGTTTATCCGTACCACGGATGAGGATCATGAGAAGCAGGTGAAAAAGATTTTCAAGAAACTCTATGATCAGGGTGATATCTATAAAGGAGCATACGAAGGACTTTACTGTACTCCTTGCGAATCCTTCTGGACAGAGTCCCAGTTGGATGAGAATGGTTGTTGTCCTGACTGTGGCAGACCTGTACAGCCGGCGAAGGAGGAAGCTTATTTCTTTAAGATGAGCAAATATGCTGACCGCTTGATAGAGCATATCAACACCCATCCGGAGTTTATTCAGCCGGTTTCTCGTAAAAACGAGATGATGAATAACTTCCTTTTACCGGGACTTCAGGACTTGTGCGTATCCCGCACATCCTTTACCTGGGGAATTCCTGTGGATTTTGATCCAAAGCATGTCACTTATGTATGGTTAGATGCTTTGACCAACTATATCACCGGTATCGGATATGATTGTGACGGTAATTCTACAGAGCAGTTTAAGAAGGACTGGCCTGCAGATTTGCATTTGATTGGTAAAGATATCATTCGATTCCACACCATTTATTGGCCGATCTTTTTGATGGCGCTGGATTTGCCATTGCCAAAGCAGGTATTTGGTCATCCATGGCTAATTCAGAGTGACGGCAAGATGAGTAAATCTAAGGGAAATGTACTTTACGCTGATGAGCTTGTAGATTTCTTTGGTGTGGACGCGGTTCGTTACTTCGTGCTTCACGAGATGCCATTTGAGAATGACGGTGTGATTTCATGGGAACTCTTGGTAGAGCGTATGAATTCTGATTTAGCAAATACACTGGGCAATTTGGTGAACAGAACCATATCTATGAGCAATAAATATTTCGATGGTGTTGTATGCGACAAGGGTGTAGCTGAGCCTGTAGATGATGATTTGAAGCAGGTTGTTACATCAACAGTTTCTCGGGTGGAAGCAAAAATGGCTGACCTTCGCGTAGCTGATGCAATTACAGAGGTATTTGCCCTGTTCAAGCGTTGCAACAAGTACATCGATGAGACAATGCCTTGGGCACTTGCCAAGGATGAGGCAGAACAGGATCGCCTTGCTACCGTTCTTTACAACCTGGTTGAGAGTATTACCATTGGAGCAAGCTTACTGAAGAGCTTTATGCCGGAGACAACAGAGAAGATTTTGGCACAGCTTCATGCCACAGAGGTGGCGTATGAGGAGCTGGGAACCTTTGGCCATTATGTAAGTGGTACAAAGGTAACCGATGCACCGGAAATTCTTTTTGCCAGATTAAATCTGGAGGATGTCATGGCGGAAGTAGAAAAGCGCCATCCGGCACAGCCAGAAGTCGTTGAGGAAGACAAAGAGGATAATGGCATTGATATTGAGCCAAAGGAAGCCATTTCTTTTGATGACTTTATGAAAATGCAGTTCCAGGTAGGTGAGATCATCGCCTGTGAGGAGGTTCCAAAGTCAAAGAAGCTTTTGTGCTCTCAGGTTAAGATTGGAAGCCAAGTAAAGCAGATTGTATCAGGAATCAAGAAATACTACAGCCCGGAAGAAATGGTGGGCAAGAAGGTAATGGTTCTTGTGAACTTGAAGCCGGCGAAATTAGCAGGGGTATTGTCAGAGGGAATGCTTCTTTGCGCAGAGGATGCAGAGGGTAATCTTGCACTGATGACACCGGAGAAGGAAATGCCTTCAGGAGCAGAAATCTGCTAAGATAATTTGATAACGATTCAGGGGTCAGAAGCAAAGCTGACCCCTATTTGTATAAGGGAGAGAAAATGATTTTTGAGACACATGCCCATTATGAGGACAGTCGTTTCTCTGAGGACAGGGATATTGTATTAAAGTCTTTAGCTGAAAAAGGCGTGGGTACCGTGGTAAATGTTGGTTCCAGTATAGAGACTTCAGAGAAGTGCTTAGAGTTGGCAGATACTTATGATTTTGTATATGCCGCAATAGGCGTGCATCCAAGTGATATTGAATGCTTGAATGAGGAGAACCTTGTTTGGCTAAAGCAGCAGGCAAGCCATAGGAAAGTGGTGGCTATTGGAGAGATTGGACTTGACTATTACTGGGACAAGGAAGAAAAGGTGCAGCAGGCACAAAGAGATTGGTTTTGGCGTCAGTTAGAATTGGCCTATGAAGTGAATCTACCTGTCATCATTCATTCCAGAGATGCAGCAGAGGATACGATGGAAATCCTGAAGAGATTCCACCAGCAGCACCCAGACGTTATATCTCCCGGCGTTGTCCACTGCTATTCCTATTCACCGGAAATGGCTCGGGAGTTTATCAAAATGGGATACTACATCGGCGTGGGCGGTGTTGTTACTTTCAAAAATGCAAAGAAATTAGTAAAAACAGTGGAGGCAATTCCTCTGGAGCGCATTCTTGTAGAGACGGATTGTCCATATATGGCACCGGACCCACATCGCGGCGAGCGGAATGTATCCTATTATTTACCTTATGTGGTGGAAAAGATTGCATCCATCAAAGGTATTTCACCAAAAGAGGTAGAGACCCAAACAGAGTTAAACGCAAAGCGAATGTATCGATTGTAATTGACAGAGGAGATTATGTAACCCAAGATATAGGTTATGATATGAAACCCAGCAAAACTCATATCAACAAGAAGTAAGATGTGCAAGGTCAACAGATTCATATGCAGGGTGCTTCTGGCGCGGTCGGTACTTAGATGGCACTTTTAGTGGCATCTTAGTACCGCTACCAGCGTCCAGGCAGCGAGAGCGTGCCCAGCATATGAACTGTGAGCTTGCACATCGTGATAAGCTGAAAATAGTTTTGCGGAGATAGGAAAGAATAGAGAAGAAGGAGAGCGTATGGCATATTTAGGAAATCCCACCCGTACTATGGCCGTGTTGGAGAAGCACGGTTTTCGTTTTCAGAAGAAGTACGGGCAGAACTTTTTGATTGATGCTCATATTTTGGAAAAAATAATCGACGCGGCAGAAATTACAAAAGATGATTTTGTGCTGGAGATAGGACCTGGTATTGGTACGATGACCCAGTACCTCTGTGAGGCGGCAAAAGAAGTTATGGCAGTGGAGATTGATAGCAATTTAATCCCGGTGCTTCAGGATACTTTGTCAGAATATGATAATGTGACGGTGCTGAACGAAGATATTCTAAAAGTGGATATTTCGCGCATAGCAGAAGAAAAAAACCACGGCAAACCCATTAAAGTGGTAGCAAATTTGCCATATTACATCACCACACCCATTATTATGGGACTGTTTGAGAGTCATGTGCCCTTGGCATCCATTACGGTAATGGTGCAAAAGGAGGTGGCAGATCGTATGCAAGTTGGTCCCGGTACAAAGGACTATGGCGCCCTATCTTTGGCGGTGCAGTTTTATGCAGAGCCGGAAGAGGTATGCGTTGTCCCTCCCACATGTTTTGTACCGCAACCAAAGGTGTCCAGTTCCGTGATTCGTTTGACGTGTCATGAGAAACCACCTGTGGAAATTACAGATGAGGCTTTTCTTTTCAAGGTAATACGTGCCTCTTTTAACCAGCGTAGAAAGACATTGGCAAATGGATTAAACAATGCGCCCACCATCCCTGTGAGCAGAGAAGATATTGTGGCAACTCTTGAACAGTTAGGATATAATCCGTCTGTGCGAGGTGAGACACTATCTCTACAGGAGTTTGCCCAACTAAGCGAGACGTTAAAAAAGAAAGTAAAATAAAAAACAGTATAAAAATCTTCATTTGAGTCATCCTATTAGTAAGTTCGTATCCGGGATACGAAACAAAGGAGGTATGAGAATGAAGAAACAGAATCCATATACAAGAAACCAACGATTATCCTATCAAATAGCAGGCGTTTTGCTCATTATTGCCACGCTGGGATTCACATTTATGTATTTTTATCAGAAGAATGCAAAGAATCAGCAGGAGTTGGCAAAGCAAGAAGAGAGCCAAGAGACTCAGGATGTTGCGGGAACAGTAGAACCAAAATCTAATGAGGTTGACATGGCAGCTCTGGAAAAAGAGAGAATGAACGCAGCAGAATTATCTAAGGCTCAGGAGGAGACCGCACAGGATGTAATAGATAAGGTGGCTGAGACTTCCGGCTTATCATTGCATTTTCCGGATCAGATAGGATGGCCTGTTGAAGGCAAAGTGCTGTTGAACTTTAGTATGGACCAGACAGTTTATTTTCCCACACTGAAACAATATCAATACAACCCGGCACTTATTATTTCCAGCAAAGTGAACGATAAGGTAAGTAGTGTCTGTGAGGGAAAGGTGGTATCCATTTTAAATGATGCCAAGACAGGCACAACAATGACAGTGGATTTAGGCGATGGATATCAAGCTGTGTATGGTCAGTTAAAGGAAATTCCGGTTGCCACAGGAGAGTATGTGGCAAAGGGTCAATGTATCGGATATGTAGGTGAACCTTCCAAATACTATTTAGAGGAAGGACCGAATTTATATTTTCAGATATTAAAGGACGGAAGCCCTATGAATCCACAAGAATATCTTGAGCAGTAGCAAAGATATCATACTCCAGAAAACGGGGAAAGAGCATATGAACGTAAACTTATATACAAAGGATGTACAAAATTTAATAAAGGAAATCCAGAACTACCGCGGTAGAGATTTGGACCGAGTTTTAAGCGTTTGCGACAAGGTGGAGAATTACGGGCGAGAAGTTTCTGATGATGCATTGATAGGTTTCGCCTGCTTTTCCAGAGGTGAAACCTATTATTTAATGAATGATATGCGCAATTTTTATGCCCAGATGTTGGCGTGCATGACGCCCATGGAGCGTATTGGCGAATGGGGATATGTTGTCATGGCAAATAATATGCTTGGCATTATGTCATTAAACCGCGGCAATGCACCATTTGCCATGGATTATTATATGAAGGCCCTAAATTATTGCCATACGTACAAGCTACCAGATCTGGAATGGATTGTTCATATGAATATGGGAGCGCTGTATCTCAATATCGAAGAGAGTCAGAAAGCGCTGGATCATCTGGAAAATGGTTATCACTACATTATGGCCCATCCAGAACGACCAGATTATTTTCAGAATCTGATGACAGCATATTTGGGTATGGCAAAGGCTTTTTTAAATATGGAGCTTCAAAGCTCTGCAGAAAAATACAGCGAAAAGATTCACAAAGAGTGTCGGCCATATCTTTCACCCCTGGATCTTTTGGTGGTGGATTGTTTTGAGGCCAGGCTTTGCAGAGAGCAAGGAGAGCAGAAGAGATTTAAAGAAGCGGTGGACAGAATCAATGAAGGTATTTTACGGGATGTGCCCATCATGGACATCTTTGATGATATATATGAATATTTGAAAATGCTTCTGGATGCTGATTGCTATGAGGAATTCAATCGTATTTATGGGGTGGTACAGAATTTGATTGAGCAAACCTCCATCAAAAATATGGAAAAGAAATTGCTTACCCTTAAGATTCGGTATTTAAAAAAGGTAGGCCAGATGAACGAGTACAATCAAGCCACGATTCAGTATTTCGAAATTTCCGAGCAGATGGAGAAAGAAAATCGCATGATGGTTACCAGCATGATTGGTATGCGCAATTCCTTAAATGATTTGGTGGCGATTAACCGTGAGGTGAAGCAGGAGAATTTGGCGCTTCATCGAAAGTCAGAAATTGATCCGTTAACAGGAATCTACAATCGATACAAGTTAAATGAATATGGTGAAATTGCTTATGAACAGGCATGTAAAAATCATACAAGTTTGGCAATTGAGATACTTGATATCGATTTCTTTAAGCAGTACAATGACAACTATGGTCATCAGGCAGGTGATGAAGCCATCAAAGAAGTGGCGAGAATGATGCAAAAGATGGCAGGCTCCGGAAATATCTTCTGTTGTAGATATGGAGGAGACGAGTTCGTTATTATCTATGAGGGGTACACAAAAAATGAGACCCTTAAGTTGGCGGAAACATTAAAGGAATTCATTAATGAGAAAAAGATTCCTCACGCCTATTCTAAAGCAGAAAAGCATATTACCATTTCCCAAGGCATATGCTGGGGTGAGCCAACGGAACAAGATATGATATGGGATTATCTGAAAACGGCGGATGGTCTTTTGTATCAGGTGAAGAAGATAAGTCGAAACAGCATCCGAATCGGTTCTATGGGAGATGTGTAATGGAAGAGAAGACATATTATACCTATATGGTAAAATGTTGCGATGACACATTATACACCGGATATACCACAGATTTGGAACACCGGGTGAAGGTGCACAACGAAAAAAAGGGTGCAAAATACACCAAGTCCAGAACACCGGTGGAATTGGTGTACTTTGAACACTTTGAGACGAAACAGCTTGCAATGCGGCGAGAGGCAGCAATTAAAAAGCTGTCCCGCCAGGAAAAAATAGGGTTGATAGAGGCGAGAAAGAATCATGAAAACAATTAAAAAAATCTTTTGGACAGATGTAAAAAATCTTGCAAAAAATATGTTTGCTCTCATTATTGCGGTGGGAGTTTGCTTTTTACCCGCACTGTATGCGTGGTTTAACATTTATTCCAATTGGGATCCCTATGGAAATACGGGGTCGCTCCAGCTGGCGGCCGTAAGTTTGGATGAGGGATTTACCAATGAAGATGGTACATATATCAATGTAGGTGATAACATTATCCGGGAAATGGCTGGCAATGACAAGGTGGATTGGAATTTTGTAAAAAGCCAGAAGGAAGCCATAGAGGGTGTAAAGTCTGGAAAGTATTATGCTGCAGTAGTGATTAAGAAAGACTTTACCTATAATATGTACAATATGTTCATTGAGACAGATACGGAGCCCACCTTGCTCTTTTACCAGAATCAGAAGAAGAATCCGGTGGCCAACAAGATTTCCGATACGGTGGTAAGCACCTTAGAGGAAAATATTAACGAAGAGTATATCAAGGTAATGACTACTGCTGTCTTTGCTGATGCCAATGCTTTGCATAAGGATATTGAGGAAAATGGCGGTGTAGATGCTTTTATTGAAAAGCTGGAGAACCTGAACGGGGAGCTGCAGGATTATCAGGATTTGATGAGTCGAGTCATTGCGGGAAATGCTGTACTGTCGGCTAGTATTGATGGTGCCTCCGGTGATGCAAAGGAATTGCAAAAAAAGACAGAGCAGAGTTCCGCCAGTCTCAATGAGGCGGCAGGATCTGTGGACAAAAGTCAATATACACTGAACACCTATCGGACCCAGGTCAATGCCAGCGTGGATGTGATGATTAACACATTGAATCATATGGAGAGTCTTCTGAAGGAGGGCAAGTTGTCTGGGGACGCCAAAGTGATGGCAGAGGCATGTAAGCAGACCATAGACGACACAAACCAGTTGATAGCGGATTTGCAAGATCTGAATACAGCTATTGTGGGCCCAGAAACAGAGGAAACCATTAATCAGCTTGTGAACTCCGTGGAGACACTGCAAAAGATATTAGGTACCATGGGAGTACAAGGCTCTGTTGATTCTGTTACAAATAAGATAACAGAAACAGAAGAGGTGATGATAAAGGAAATTGATCGGGCTATTGCGTCCATTAATTCTATCAGAAACAGTATAAACAACGATTTGATACCTCAGTTAAATTCCAGTATGGATAATTTGGAAACAATGATGGGAAATGCCAGCGATGTTATGGGTCGCATGAGCGGTGTATTATCCGGTATGGACAATGTATTTGGTGCTTTGCAAAACACCATTGAAATTTCAGATACCAGCTTGGAAAAAACCCAGAAGGCCCTTGGAAAGATCAGCGAAAAGATAACCAAGGCTACCGATAAGGCAAAAGCTGTTTCGGAGGATGAGAGATTAAAGGTTTTGGTAAATACGTTGGCAGGAGAGCCAGATTTATATGGAGAATTCTTCTCTGAACCAGTGGAGATTAATTCTGTTGCGGTTTATCCGGTAGAGAATTATGGATCTGCTGTTGCTCCATTTTATACCACATTGTCTATTTGGGTTGGCGTTATTATTTTGGCGGCTATTATTAGTGTCAAACCAAAGAAAGGAAAATATCCGGAGGCAAGTGCCACAGAGTTATTCTTTGGAAGAGGAGCCTTTTTCCTGGTAATGGGCCAGCTCCAAACGTTGATTACGGTATTGGGAGATATTTTCCTTTTGAAGATACAGTGTATTCATCCATTTTTATTCTGGCTCACATCTGCCCTTGCCAGCTTGACCTTTACACTGCTGATATATGCTTTGGTATACACCTTTGGAGATGTGGGAAAAGCCATTGCGGTTGTGGTTTTGGTGCTTCAAATTGCAGGCTCTAGTGGAACCTACCCAATTGAATTGTTGCCGGAGTTTTTCCAGAAGGTGTATATCTTCTTCCCATTCCCGTATGCAATCAATGCCATGCGAGAAACTATCTGTGGATTATATGAGACAGACATTGTGATCTATCTGTTGAAACTTTTAACATTTATTCTGCCGGCGCTGGTGATTGGCTTGCTCCTTCGAATTCCGTTTGAGGGAATCAATCACTTTATGGAAAAGCGTATGGAAGACACAGAGATGATGTAAGGAGTGGTAGAAATGGCAAAGCAAACAGAATTCAAAGAAGTTTTTAGTAAATTTGTTGACTATCAGCAGTCAGTGCATCTGGCAAATCAAAAGAGGATACAGGTAGGGTTGAAGGTAAATATCCTTCTTCCTCTTGTGTTTCTTGTATTGAGTTTTGCTATATCCAGTGCAAAGCTTGTATTCTTAATTTTGTGGATTATTTCCCTGTTTGGAATAGCAGGTTATTTAATCTATGTGGAATATAGCGATTACAAAATGATGCAAAAGCTGGAAGAGTTTGGCGTAGCAGTGGAGGCAGACGAAACTGACAGAAGCCTGTTAGGAGACAGTGCCCAGCAGGTAGAAAACATTGCCAAGGAAATTGAAGAACGGGTGGAACATCATAAGGAGATGGTTGCTCAAATCATAGAAAAACAGGAGGTGGAAGACGATGAAGAACATATTTAAAGTTTTCACCTCAGATGCCAAGCGACTGGCTACCAATGTGGTTGCAGTGGTAGTCATTATGGGATTATCTGTGATTCCGTGCCTGTATGCCTGGTTTAATATTTTGTCCAACTGGGATCCCTATGGTGAAGCTGCCACATCGAATCTGAATGTTGTAGTTGCCAGTTGTGATCAGGGTGTAGAGATAGGGGGAGTGGAATTAAATATAGGTGATATGGTTGTAAGCAACCTAAAAGAAAATAAAACCATTGGATGGGTATTCGTTGATACAGAGCAGGAAGCCGTTCAGGGCGTGCACAGCGGTGATTATTATGCAGCGTTGGTTATCGACGAAACATTTTCTGCTGATATGATTAGCTTCTTAGGTGGAAATATTGAGAACCCAAAGATTACATATTATGAAAATGAAAAGAAGAACGCCATTGCTCCTAAGATTACGGGAAAAGTAAAGACAACTGTGCAGGAGGAGATTAACAGTGCATTTGTCTCCACAATGGCAAAAAGCTTAATGGCGGCCAGTGAGCACATTGTTGCCTCCGATGACGGAAGCGGTATATCAGCAGCTGTGTCAAGCCGCTTAGAAGACCTGGATGCGGACTTGAATACCTATATTACCATTGTGGACTCTTATATTGGAATTATGGACTCCGCAGGAAGTCTGATGGATGCCACAAATCAGGTGACAGGTGAGTTAAAGTCCATTATGCAAGTGGGCCGCTCTATGATGAATGGGGCAGATATCTCTGCGGATAACGTGGGAGATTCTGTGGATGTGGCATCGGATATGGTGGGAGACCGTTTGGATGCTATTCAGAAACAATTAGAAACCATGTCAAAAACCATGAAAACAATCTCTGACGGTATTGTTGAAACGGGTACTACAACATCCAAAACCATCGGTATGACCAAGGATGCTATGGTGGAACTGAAGAAGAACTTTGATGAAATCCAAGGATTGCCAGGTAGTGTAGGTGATAATAGTGTAGGTGATAAGAAAGATAAGGTGGATGAGGATTTTGACAAGGTTATCGCTGATTTGGAAGCATTGCAGAATGCCACAGACGTCACCGTAGAGGACACAAAAGTGATTTCCAAGCAGTTGGAAAAGGACTTTGAGGCTTGTAACGACAGCTTTACAAAACTGAATCAGGCATATAAAGATACGGTAGATCCTCAACTAAAAGAAACTATGCGTGCCATTCAAAAATCCATATCAGAAGTACAGGAGATTTTGAACTACTCCAGTGACAGCATTGATGATGTAGCGGGAGCATTGGGAAGTTATCCGGCGGTTATGTCTATCGGAAGGGATAAGTTGGTGGCATCCCGAGATGCAGCTATGGAGATGGAGAGTAAACTCCAACAGTTAATGCAGGATATGTCCAATCTTAAGACAAACAAACAGTACAATTTGTTGGTAGAATTAATTGAATCGGACCCGGCTTTGATTGCTGATTTCATTTCAAGTCCGGTAAATTTGGAGCAGAAACCAATCTATGAGATGGAGAACAATGGATCTGCCACAGCACCGTTTTACGTAGTGCTTTCTATCTGGTTTGGTTCTTTGATATTGATTGCCATTATTCATACAGAAATCAAAAAGCCGGAGGAATTTGATAATCTGAAGAATTACCAGAGCTTCTTTGGAAGGTATATTGTGTTCTTTCTCATTGGACAGTTGCAGACAGTGATTACGTTTTTGGGATGCCTGCTATATGTTGGAATCCAATGTAAACACCCATTTATGCTTTGGGTTGCAGCTTCCTTCACAAGCTTCACCTTCACGCTGTTCTTATATTCCTTGGGCTATGCCTTTGGAAATGTAGGTGAGGCAGCAGCAGTAATATTGATGGTAATTCAGGTGGCCGGTTCCGGTGGAACTTTCCCTGTGGAGGTCTTGCCGAAGGTGTTCCAGTACCTGTATAAGTATATGCCATTTGCCCATGGAATGAATGCCATGAGAGAAGCTATTGCGGGAACGCATAACAACGATTATTGGGTATATTTAGCAGGAATGATTCCATATATCGTTGCAGCGCTGATCTTTGGATTAGTGATTAGCGTACCATGCAAGAAATTAAATGAAATGATAGAAGAAAGCAAAGAAAAAACAGATTTGCTACTGTAGTGTGAAACTCCCAGATACTCTGGGAGTTTTGTGTTTACAAAAGAGAAATTCTGTGATAAATTGATAATAGTTACTAATTTATTACTGTAGGAAAGGAATTGTAATATGAAAACTCTAAACTACAGCAGACAAAGAGAAGCTATCTACAACTACCTGATGAAAACAAAGGAGCATCCTACAGCAGAGGCTATATTTCAAGGGGTTCAGAAGGAATTTCCCAAGATAAGCCTAGGTACAATATATCGTAATTTAACCTTGCTGGAGGAAACCGGACAGATACAGAAGATTCCATCAAACGACTCAAAGGATCATTTTGATGCCAATATCATGGAACATCCTCATTTCGTTTGTGGCCAATGCGGGGCAGTGATTGATCTGGATATGGACAATCTAGAGTTCCTAAAAACCCTTGCAAATCAAGGATTTGACGGAAAAGTTGAGAAGAGCCAACTGGTATTTTTTGGCAAATGTGGTAGTTGTAACAAAAACAATAACAATTCCTAATTTATTGTTGACAAGACAATGAATAGTTGTTATAGTAAATGCAGAAAGTAATAAAAATTTATATAAGCAAAGGAGAGTAATATTATGGCAAAGTATGTATGTAGTGTATGTGGTTATGTTCACGAGGGAGACTCAGCACCGGAAGAGTGTCCAGTATGTCACGTAGGCGCTGACAAGTTCAAGAAGGTTGAGGGCGAGATGACACTTGCTGCTGAGCATGAATATGGCATCTATGCTAAGACTGTTAAGAACAATCCTGACATCACCGAAGAGGACAAGAAGTACATCTTCGAGCAGTTGAAGGCTAACTTCGAGGGTGAGTGCTCAGAGGTTGGTATGTATCTGTGTATGGCTCGTATCGCACATCGCGAGGGTTATCCTGAGATTGGTCTCTACTGGGAGAAGGCAGCTTACGAAGAGGCAGAGCATGCAGCTAAGTTTGCAGAACTTTTAGGAGAGGACTTGGAGCCTAATATGAAGGCTACAACAAAGGATAACTTGGCTTGGAGAGTTGACTGTGAGTTTGGTGCAACAGCTGGTAAGTTTGATCTTGCTAAGTGCGCTAAGATGAACAACCTTGATGCAATCCATGACACTGTTCATGAGATGGCTAGAGACGAAGCAAGACACGGCAAGGCTTTGAAGGGTCTTCTGGAGAGATACTTCGGCTAAGAATTTTATTAAGATAAGAAGAAAGGGTATGTGATTTTTCACATACCCTTTTTTGTATATCAAACCATGAAAACACAGCGACGGAGCCAATGGGGACACATCTGGGAGCCATTAGGGACTGTCACTAATGGCTCCTAGTGATCCAAAAGCTTGCCGTCGGTAGAAACAGTAACAACCTGCCAAGGAAGGAATTTACCACTTGCCTGAAGGGCAGATTTTACAGAATGTTCAAGACCACCACAACATGGAACTTCCATACGAACGATGGTTACGCTCTTGATGTTGTTGTTTTTGATAATCTCAGTTAACTTTTCTGTGTAATCTCCCTCATCAAGCTTCGGGCATCCAATTAATGTGACGTGATTCTTTATGAATTCGTTGTGGAAGTTGCCGTAAGCATATGCCGTACAGTCCGCCGCCACCAAGAGGTTGGCATTATCGTAGTATGGTGACTGAATAGGCATCAGTTTAATCTGTACAGGCCACTGTGTGAGCTGAGAAGTAATAGGCGCATTTGTAACGGCACAAGCCTTAGCATCGATATCTCTTTTGATAGATTTTGACTGTGTGCCGGGGCATCCGCAAGGAAGAGGTGCCTTCTTCTGTTTTGAAGCAAGTACAGCGGCTTCATCATAAGCAGGAGCCTCTCTCTCCTCAAAAGAAATAGCGCCTGTTGGACATGCCGGCAGGCAGTCTCCCAAGCCGTCACAGTAATTCTCCCTGGTAAGCTTTGCCTTGCCGTCTACCATATCAATGGCTCCCTCGTGGCACGCAGAGGCGCAAGCACCACATCCATTACACTTTTCTTCGTCGATTTTAATGATTTTTCTAATCATAAAAAATCCTCCTTTATAAATAGATTGTTTTATATGTTCAAAGTATAGTCCTTTGACTTTACAACCAGATTATAATAGTATAATGAAAACAATTCTGTTGTTTTTACAACAAAACGAGGGTTTTATGAAGAAATATATACAAACATTGAAAAAATCCAGATTATTTTGGGGAGTTGATGAAGAGGACATGACCTCTATGTTACATTGCCTTCAGGCTCGGCTTGAAACATACAAAAAGGGGGAATATGTTTTCCGCCAAGGCCAAAACATCGATCAAATAACAATCCTTGTAGAAGGAAAGCTTCTGGTGCAACGGGATGATTTCTGGGGAAACCGAAGCATTGTAAATGTAATTAGCGTTGGGGAAATGTTTGGAGAGGCGTATATCGCCCCAGATAGCGGAACGATTTTAAATGATGTGATTGCAGAGGAGGATAGTGCGGTAATATTCTTTGATGTACAGAGAATCCTTACTACCTGCCAGTCTGCCTGTAGATTTCATTCCATAGTAATAAAAAATCTGTTCTTCGCCATATCGGAGAAGAACAGAAAATTGGTACAAAAAATTGGGCATATGTCCAAACGCTCCATCCGCACAAAGCTCATATCCTATCTGTCGGACGAGGCAAAGAGGCAAAACAGTAGCAGCTTTACCATTCCTTTTAATCGTCAGCAATTGGCGGACTTTCTGTCTGTGGATCGCAGCGCCATGTCCAATGAACTGTGTAAAATGCGGGATGAGGGTATGCTCACCTTTGAAAGAGATAAGTTCCATCTATTATAGAAGTGAGCCAGTAGGGACACACCATCGAGCCATTGGTACCCGTCCTTAATGGATCAAAGTGGATTCATACGCTCCCAGAGAAATCTTGTGACAATCACCATGATAGGTAATCGTGGTTTCCCAAGGATCCTCTGAGAGATTAAAGGCAACCAGAGTATACGCATCATCCAGATAACGGGCATATATTAGCTGCTGATTGCGGATTTCCACATTTTCGAATTCGCCGAAACGCAGTGTTTTGTTGCGATGATACTCCCGGGCTAATTCCGCGATATGAGCAATCAAATCTTCGTTTATGCCTTCCATAGCGCGTATATCTATGGCAGGGCGAAGTGGTACGTCTGCGCCACTGCCTGCTGCCTTCTCACCTTCAATACCCCACTCGCTTCCATAGTAAATGCTGGGCATTCCCGGCATAGTAAAGAGCATGGTGTAAACATTCAGGAGATGCTTCTTTTCCTTCAAAAGACTGTAAATACGATTTACGTCGTGATTGTCCACAAAGTTATAGAGGTGAAGTCCCTCGTAGATACCTCCTTTGCCAAATTGGCGGTTAAGGGAGTGGGCAATCTCAAAATAATTTTTATCATTGTGGCTGGAGTAAATGCCCTTCCAACACTCATAGTTGGTAACGGAATCCAGCATGTCATCATTGGCCCAATCGCGATAATTTCCGTGAATAATCTCTCCCATAAGCCAAAAGTCTGAACGACGGCTTTTCACAAAATGCCGCAATTCCTTGAAAAAGTCCTTTTGAATACAGTCGGCGGCATCTAAGCGCAGACCGTCAATATGAAATTCATCCATCCACATTGCAACAGCGTCTAAAAGGTGACGTCGGACATCCTGGTTATAAAGATTGAGTTTAACCAATTCCTCGCAGCCGGACCAGCTTTCATAGGAAAAGCCGTCGTTGTAGGAGTTGTTCCATCCAAAGTTTACGCCGGCAAACCAGTCTTTGTATGGAGAGCTTTCCCTATTTTCCAACACATCTAAGAAGGCAAAAAATCCACGTCCAACATGGTTAAAGACACCGTCTAACACAATGCGAATCCCCACATTATGGAGAGCGTCACACACCACTTTAAAATCTTCATTGGTGCCAAGACGGCTGTCCAGTTTGTAATAGTCGTGGGTGTCGTATCCATGGGTGCCTGACTCCCACACAGGGCCAAAGTATACTGCAGTAATGCCTAGCTTTTGCAAATGTGGGATCCAATCTATCACCTGCAATATGCCATTTCCGGCAGTAGAAGCTCCCTCATTGGTTAGGGGAGCACCTGTTAAACCCAGAGGATATATGTGATAAAAAACGGCATTCTCATACCAAAAGTTGTCTGTATGCATTCTTGTAAATCCCTTTCTATTTTATAAGTAAGCTATAGAGATAGTGATCTCGCCATTGATTCTGTAGAAAGACTTTCTCCTTCAATAGCCCTTCTCTGGAAAATTCCAGCTTTTCCAGCAGAGAGATGGAAGGTGCATTCTCTGGCAGAACAAGGGCCTCAAAGCGGCGGATACCAATCTCCTTTGATACCAGATAGATACCGGAAACCAGCGCTTCATAACAGTAGCCACGGCGTCGAAAGTCAGCATCCATTTTATAACCCACGCTGGCAGATGAAAAAATATCCGGAGTAATATTGTGAAAACTGATGGTTCCAATTATCTTGTTGGGGCGATTTTTCTCAAACAGCCAAAATCGCAGCATCCGAAGCTTGATGATTTCGTTGTACTCGTGCTGTAAAAGCTTCTCATGATAGC
Source organism: uncultured Roseburia sp. (assembly GCA_946002055.1). Lineage (GTDB taxonomy): Bacteria > Bacillota > Clostridia > Lachnospirales > Lachnospiraceae > Pararoseburia. Next base: position 9,987 of record CAMFYL010000021.1, on the reverse strand, counting down.
GCAGACTGTAGAAATCCGTTCCCACAATAGGCTCGTATTTCTCAAAGGTCTCGGCGTTGTTCTGATAGAATTCCAAAACTTGAGATGCATATTCTTTTGTTAGCACCCGCATATAAAGGTGTGGTGTTTCCTGTTCTAAACGCATCAATCCAATCCTCGTATTTGAACCTTGTCCACAAAGGCAGAGAGAATGGTGACGAAATCCTGTAACTTCTCTTTGCTGTGTGGATGAAATCCTTTTTGTAACACTTGCTCTGATTCTTTGTATGGCTGAAGATAGTAAGCCTTGGCTCCCATTAGCCACATACCGATGGCTGTGATGTCTGTCTCTCGGTGCAATTCCACGCACAGGGTTGTGCGAAATTCGTAGTCAACAACACCGCTTTTTAAAAATTCCACCGATTGGGCAATATCGTCCATAGACAGCTTATCCCAACAGGCCACTGTCGGATACTTCACACGAGAGTGCTTGATATCCATAGCCACATAATCAACAAGACCATCGCGAACCAATTCCTTTAGCATGGGAGGATTCGTTCCGTTGGTATCAAGCTTCACCAGATAGCCCATCTTCTTTATTGAACGGATAAAGTCAGGTAAATCCGGGTGCATGGTTGGTTCGCCACCTGTGATACATACCCCTTCAATGACGCCTTTTCTGGCTTCCAAATGATGGAATATTTCCTCTTTACTGTAAGGATTTAGGCGGCTGATATTTTCTACCAAATCGCCGTTATGACAGTAAGGACACCTGAAGTTGCAGCCTGCTGTAAACAGTGTGGTGGCTACATGTCCCGGGAAATCCACCAAGGTTGTTTTTTGCATTCCAAAAATTTCCATAAACTCATTCCTTTTGGTAGGCTTATCCTACCGATTTTTTCTTGATGTGGTATAATACAAAGTATAACAGTTTGGAGGAGGAATTTCCATATGGCACTATTAGATGAATTGGAGAAGAACAAAGCAAAAAGAAAAGATGAGAAATATATGAAGCTGGCTTTAAAAGAGGCAAAAAAAGCCAGAGACATCAATGAGGTGCCTATCGGATGTGTTATTGTTCGAGATGACAAGGTGATTGGAAAAGGTTACAACAAGCGAAACACAGACAAAAACGTACTGTCACATGCAGAACTGATTGCCATTAAGCAGGCATGTAAAAAGACAGGTGATTGGCGATTGGAGGACTGTACCATGTACATCACCCTGGAGCCATGTCAAATGTGCGCGGGGGCCATGGTGCAGGCAAGACTGCAGCGGGCCGTGATTGGAAGTATGAATCCGAAGGCTGGTTGCGGTGGATCTGTTCTAAACATTTTACAGATGGCAGAGTTTAACCATCAGGTGGATGTGGAAAGAGGCGTGTTGGAGGAAGAGTGTTCCAGCATATTGACAGAGTTTTTTTCCGACTTAAGAGAGCAGAAGAAACAGATGCCTTAAGTTGACAAACAAAGTGTTTTCCCATACAATGTGTGTTGGCGGCCTCCATAAGTGGCGTTGAGATCTGGGTCTTGCGCAGCGGATGCCTACGAATCGTGTCAGGTCAGGAATGGAGCAGCACTAAGAAGGATTTTCCGGGTGCCGCGAGGGTGCCTGGGTTGAGCTAACTGTGGAGGTAACGCTTTTAAAAGAATAGATATGGTTTGCATCTGCGTCCAAAGGGTGACCTGAGGGTAAAGATACTGAAACGAAGATAATCATAGGATTATGGTATGATTTTGTAGATCTAAGGGTCTCTGTATCGCAGGATGCAGGGACTTTTTTGTTTTGGAGGTTTTATGGAGACAAGAGTAGCAATCTTAGCCATTGTGGTTGAGGAAAGGGAAAAGGCAGAAGAATTGAACCATATTTTGCATGAATACGGCAAATATGTGGTTGGTCGCATGGGAATTCCCTATGAGAAAAAAGGGATATCTCTGATCAGTGTAGTGGTGGATGCACCTCAAGATGTGATTAGCACTATTTCGGGAAAGATTGGAAATATTCCGGGAATTACCGCAAAGGCGGTGTATTCCAAGGCGGGTGTGTGCAATGGAAAGTAACATGGACTTAATTAACAAACTAAACAGACAACATCAGCTGAATTCCGACGAATGGGGAGAGCTTCTCCGCTGTAATGATGAAAAAGTGGCAAAATATGCAGAGCAGGTGGCCAGAGAGCAAGCAAAAAAAATCTTTGGAAACAAGATTTATGTGAGGGGTTTGATTGAAATCTCCAATTATTGTAAGAACAATTGCTTTTATTGCGGCATCCGCAGGGGAAATACATCTGTAGAGCGCTATCGCCTCACAAAGGAACAGATTCTTGCCTGTGCAGAAGAAGGATATGCTTTGGGCTTTCGTACCTTTGTACTGCAGGGCGGGGAGGATGCTGCCTTTACAGATGTATGGATGTGTGACGTTATCAGCCAATTGCGGGAAAACTTTCCGGATTGTGCGATTACCCTCTCTCTAGGGGAAAGAACGAGAGAAAGTTACCAAGCAATGTATGATGCAGGGGCAAATCGATACCTTTTACGACACGAAACAGCGGATAAGTACCATTATGAGAAATTGCACCCAGAGGAAATGAGCTTTGAGCATCGTATGGAGTGCCTGAGAATTTTAAAAGACATCGGATATCAGGTGGGATGTGGTTTTATGGTGGGTTCTCCGGGACAGACCATAGCTTCTCTAGTAAAGGATATGGAGCTTATCACAAAACTTCAGCCGGAAATGGTAGGTATTGGGCCCTTTGTTCCCCATCATGCCACACCCTTTGCAAAGGAAGAACAGGGGACGGTGAGGCAGACCTTGTATTTGCTGTCTCTCATTCGCATTCTAAAGCCAGATGTTTTACTGCCGGCAACCACTTCTCTTGGAACAATCGATCCAAGGGGAAGGGAAAAGGGTATTTTAGCCGGGGCAAATGTGCTGATGCCAAATCTTTCACCTACAGCGGTGCGAAAGCAATATGAGCTATATGACAATAAAATTTGCACCGGAGATGAGGCGGCAGAATGTAGGAACTGTTTGGAGAACAGGGTAAAAGCCATAGGATATGAACTTGTTGTTGATCGGGGAGATGCCCCGAGTTTTCAATAAATATTCACAAAATTATATTTAAATTATATTTCTAAGGAGGAAAGACTATGTATGATGTAATGTCATCTAAGGCAGAGGAATTTATCAGTGACGAGGAAATCAGGGACTGTCTTGACTATGCAAAGAAGAACAAAACCAATGGAGAGTTAATCGATCAGATTCTCACCAAGGCGAAAGAGATGAAGGGCATTACCCATAGAGAAGCCTTGGTGCTTCTTGATTGCGAGCTTGAGGATAAGAATGAAGAAATTTACAAGCTGGCAAAGGAAATTAAGCAGGAGTTTTACGGCAATCGTATTGTTATGTTTGCGCCCCTTTATTTGTCAAACTACTGTATTAACGGCTGTGAGTATTGCCCATATCATGCGAAAAACAAGCACATTCGCAGAAAGAAGTTGTCCCAGGAAGAGATTAAGGCAGAGGTAATAGCACTTCAGGACATGGGACATAAGCGTTTGGCTCTTGAGGCGGGAGAAGATCCAAAGAACAACCCCATTGAGTATATTTTGGAAAGTATTAAAACAATTTACGGAATTCACCATAAAAATGGAGACATCCGCCGCGTTAATGTCAATATCGCGGCAACAACAGTAGAAGAATATCGCATGTTAAAGGATGCCGGAATTGGAACTTATATCCTTTTCCAGGAGACATACAACAAGGAGTCCTACGAAAAGCTTCATCCAACGGGACCAAAGAGTGACTATGCATATCATACGGAAGCTATGGATAGAGCCATGGACGGTGGTATCGACGATGTGGGTCTGGGGGTTTTGTATGGATTGAACAATTATCGTTACGACTTCACCGGCATTATAATGCACGCAGAACACTTGGAGGCTGCCAAGGGATGTGGACCACACACCATTAGTGTTCCAAGACTCCGCCGGGCAGATGACATTGATCCGGACACCTTTGATAATGGCATTTCAGATGATTTGTTCGCAAAGATTGTTGCCTGTCTTCGTATTGCAGTTCCATACACAGGCATGATTGTATCTACCAGAGAGTCCAAGGAGTGCAGAGAACGGGTGCTTGAGCTTGGTATTTCCCAGATTAGCGGAGGTTCTAAGACAAGTGTAGGTGGATATGTTTCGCCTGAGCCGGAGGAGGAAAATTCTGCACAGTTTGATGTCAGTGACAATCGTACCTTGGATGAGGTTGTGAAATGGCTGATGGAAATGGATTATGTCCCAAGCTTTTGTACGGCATGCTATCGGGAGGGCCGCACAGGAGACCGTTTTATGTCGCTTCTTAAAAGTAAGCAGATCGTCAATTGCTGCCATCCAAATGCACTGATGACACTAAAGGAATACTTGGAAGATTACGCTTCTTTAGAAACAAAGGAAGTGGGAGAAAAGCTGATAGAAAAAGAACTGGAAGTAGTTACAAATCCAAAGGTTCGACAGATTGCAAAGGACTATATCGATCAGATTCACGAAGGCAAGAGAGATTTCCGTTTCTAGTAAGGAGAAGAATGCATGGGAATGAATGAGACCCCCAGTGGTGAGAGAATACAAATTGGTATATTTGGAAAAACAAATGCCGGAAAATCCAGTCTGATAAACGCTATCACAGGTCAGGATCTGGCCATTGTGTCAAAGGTGAAAGGAACCACAACAGACCCCGTGAAAAAAGCAATGGAGCTGTTGCCGTTAGGGCCGGTGGTTTTGATAGATACGCCGGGCCTTGATGACGAGAGTGTCCTAGGACAGCAGCGCATGGAAAAGAGCATTCAGATGCTTCGTATGACAGATGTAGCTTTGTTTGTTGTGGATGTTATGGATGAGAATTTTGATCTGGAAAAAGAGCTTTTGCAGCAGGCAAAAGAGAAGCACCAGAGGTACCTTATCGTGGTGAATAAGGTGGATGAGGTCAAAGCAAATCAGGAGTTTTTAGACAATAAAAAAGAACAAATTGTGAAAGAATTTGGTGTGGAAAAAGACGCGATTTATTTCGTCAGCGCCAGGAATCACACCGGAATTCATGGGCTGAAAGAGCAAATTGCGCAAAGGGCCCCAAAGGAGAAAGAACAGCCCTTGGTTAGGGATTTGTTGAAGCAAAATGATGTGGTGGTGCTGGTGGTTCCCATCGATTCTGCGGCACCGAAAGGAAGACTGATTCTGCCGCAGCAGCAGGTTATTCGAGATGTATTAGAAGCCGGAGCTATTCCTGTGGTCACAAAAGAGACGCAACTTTTGGAGACCCTAGATGCCCTAAAGGTGAAGCCTCGCATGGTAATTACCGACAGTCAGGCCTTTGGAGTGGTGGCAAAGCAGCTATCTTCAGACATACCTCTTACCTCGTTTTCTATCTTGATGGCAAGATATAAGGGGGATTTGACTACCCAAATTGAGGGGGCAAAATCCATAGAGAATCTCCAAGATGGAGACAAGGTGTTGATTTCTGAGGGCTGTACCCATCATCGTCAGTGTGAGGACATTGGTACTGTGAAAATGCCAAAGTGGATTTCGGATTACACGGGGAAGCAATTGGAATTTGTATTTACCAGCGGAGGAGAGTTCCCCCAGGATTTATCCCCTTACGCATTGGTGGTTCATTGTGGTGGATGCACGCTGCCGGTGGGGGAGATGCGATACCGCATTTCCCAGGGAAAAACAAAGCATACTCCCATCACGAATTATGGGGTGATGATTGCGTATATTCACGGCATTTTACCGAGAGTCGTTGCTCCATTTGAAAAATAATGGAAGAATTCACATTACAATAGGAAAAATTGCGCAACAATCGTTGTCATAAGTAAGCCCCTATGTTATATTTTTAGTATGTAGGAGTCTGCAAATATTGTGCAGGTTTTTCCACAGAATACGATATGTTGAGGTGTTAGTATGGGAGCACAGGACCGCACAGAGAAAGTGTTGCGAGATATTCATGTACTATTTTCCAAGGCAGAACCATATAACGGAAGCAAAAAAGACGTTATCGTGGACAAGAATCAAATGATGGATTTGTTGAAAGAACTCAACGAGTGCATGTATGACATGATGGAAGAACATGAGCTGTCCCAGAGAAAAAAGGACAAAGCAAACAGAGAAATGCAAAAGCAGGGTGATGATATCATCTTTTCAGCATCCAGAAAAGCGGAGGATATTTACGCAGCCTCTATCATGTATACGGACAATGCGCTACGCAGTATTCAGGATATTATGGTGGATGCCAATAAGGCAGTTGAAAAAATTTACCAGGATGCCAAGAAAAGAATGGATGAAGAGCGCCGTGTGGTAAAGGATAATCAATCAGAGCTAAAGTCCCAGCTAGGGGATTTGATTGACACCCAGAAATACCTTCGACTGATTGAAGATGAGAATCGTCGTCTGCAGCAGGAGAAGGAAAAGGGCGAAAGTGGTCAAAGTCATACATCCGCAACAACACACGTAAGTGTTCAGCCGGAGATTCGTATCAACAAGGATTACTTCCTACAAAATGGAATTCCGCTGGAGGATGAGGATATGGCTCCTCAGACAGGTGAGGGTGATGCTCAGCAATTATCTGAGGAAGAACTTGCGGCCATGGCTCAGGAATTAGACAATGAATACTTTGAGTGGAAAGATGGAGAAAACAATCAGGAGGAGGAAAAGAAAAGCTTTTCCCTTCTTGGCAAAATATTAGACAAGAAATCTTAGGAGGACACAGATGAAATTATACGAACAGGGTGTGTATTTGCTGAATGGAACAGAGCTTGTGGCAGATGGACCGGAGGCAGCAGCACAGATTAAGCAGAAAACAGGATGTGATGTATCAAAAGAGGCGGCAGCTAAGGAAACAATGGCTTACGGAATTCTTGAGAAGCATAACACATCAGGAAATATGGAGCAGCTTCAGATTAAGTTTGATAAGCTCACATCACATGATATTACTTACGTTGGCATTATTCAGACAGCCAGAGCGTCAGGACTTGAAAAGTTCCCAATTCCATACGTTCTTACCAACTGTCACAACAGCTTGTGTGCCGTAGGTGGAACCATCAATGAGGATGACCACATGTTTGGACTTAGCTGTGCCAAGAAGTATGGCGGAATTTATGTTCCACCACATCAGGCAGTTATCCATCAGTTTGCAAGAGAGATGCTTGCAGGGGGCGGCAAGATGATTCTTGGTTCCGATTCCCACACAAGATACGGTGCCCTGGGAACCATGGCTATGGGAGAGGGTGGTCCAGAGCTTGTGAAGCAGCTTTTAAATAAGACATACGACATTCCTATGCCAGGGGTTGTAGGTGTTTATATGACAGGTAAGCCTGCACTTGGAGTAGGCCCTCAGGATATTGCACTTGCCATTATCGGAGAAGTTTTCGATAAGGGTTATGTTAAGAACAAAGTTATGGAATTTGTTGGACCTGGTGTGGATAACCTTAGTGTAGATTACCGTATCGGTGTGGATGTAATGACCACAGAGACCACCTGTCTTTCTTCTATCTGGAAGACAGATGACAAGGTAAAGGAATTCTACGAGATCCATGGCAGATCAGAGGATTTTGCACTGCTACAGCCAGGGGATGTGGCATATTACGATGGCATGATTGAGATTGACTTAAGCCAAATCAAGCCAATGATTGCTATGCCATTCCATCCAAGTAACACATATACCATTGATGAGTTAAATGCCAACTTAATGGATATCCTGGACGATTGTGAGAAGAGAGCAAAGGTTAGCTTGGATGGTCAGGTTGACTTCACATTAAAGGATAAGGTTCGAGATGGTCGACTTTACGTTGATCAGGGTATTATCGCAGGCTGTGCCGGTGGTGGCTATGAGAATATTACCGATGCGGCAGATATTCTTCGGGGCGCATCCATCGGACCGGATGAGTTTACCCTTAGCGTGTACCCGGCAAGTACACCGATTTATATGGAGCTGGTTAAGAATGGTTGTGTGGCAGATCTTATGGCAACAGGTGCCATTGTTAAGACTGCATTCTGCGGACCATGCTTTGGTGCGGGAGATACACCTAGCAACAACGGATTTTCTATTCGTCACTCCACAAGAAACTTCCCTAACAGAGAAGGTTCTAAGCTTCAGAGTGGTCAGGTTTCTTCCGTTGCACTTATGGATGCTCGTTCCATTGCTGCAACAGCGGCAAACAAGGGATATTTGACAGCGGCTACCGATATGGATGTAAACTATACAAAGCCGAAGTATTTCTTCGACAAGACAATCTATGACAACCGTGTCTTTGACAGCAAGGGAGTTGCAGATACAAAAGAAGAAATCAAGTTTGGTCCAAATATTAAGGACTGGCCGGCGATGAGTGCTTTGCCGGAGAACTTGGTACTTAAGGTGGTATCTGAGATTCATGATCCTGTAACCACCACAGATGAATTGATTCCATCAGGAGAGACATCTTCTTATCGCTCGAATCCTCTTGGACTGGCAGAATTTACATTGTCAAGAAAGGATCCGGAGTATGTGGGTCGTGCCAAGGAAATCCAAAAAGCTCAGAAAGCCCTTGAAGCCGGAGAGTGCGCAGGAGAAGCAGTTCCTGAATTAAAAGAGATTATGCAGGTAATCAAGAAGGATTACCCACATATCAATCATGATAACTTTGGTGTTGGTAGTACCATATTTGCTGTGAAGCCGGGAGATGGATCTGCCAGAGAGCAGGCAGCATCTTGTCAGAAGGTATTAGGCGGATGGGCTAATATTGCCAACGAATATGCTACAAAGAGATATCGCTCTAACCTTATTAACTGGGGAATGCTTCCATTCTTAATTCCGGCAGGAGATTTGCCATTTGCAAACGGTGACTACTTATTCGTACCTGAGATTCGCAAGGCAATTGAGGATAAGGTTGATTGCATCAAGGCATTTGTTGTAAAAGATGGTGCAATGAAAGAGTTTACATTACAGTTAGGTGCTCTTACAGATGACGAGAGAGATATTATTCTGAAGGGATGCTTAATTAACTATTATAGAGGCTAAATGGGGTTAGTATGGAACAGGAAAGAGATCTGGAAAAAGAGGCAGAAAAGAGACAGTTTCGCAGAGTGATGTCCATAGCAGGAGTAGTAATCTTCTCCTCCTGCTGTATCATTCTCTTTTATTTCTGCGTCAAGAGATACCAAGGCTTAGGCGAAGGCTGGGACAAATTTATAAATGTTTGGCAGCCAATTATTATTGGATTTGTTCTGGCTTTTCTTATGAATCCATTTATGGAGTTCTTTGAGAGAAACATGCTGCCATTTTTCTTAAAACATAGTAAGACAGAAAAGAAGGCAAGAAAGACAACCCGTACCATTTCAACGCTGATAGCTATGGTCATCATTGTGGGATTGACGGCTTTGACATTTGTTGCCATCATACCAGAACTTTACAACACCATCATGTTTTTGGTGACAAATTTGGGTGACCAGATTGATGGGGTTCTTGACTGGGCCAACGAGATAACGCGAGGCAGATATGAGAAGGCTATACTAGGGGCAAAGGGTAGCGCTGCTGACCAGGCTATTGATGCAGCTCTTGATATGGCAAAAGAATACATAGATATTGGCACAAAAGAAGGAATCTCTATGATTGCTACAAGTGTATACGGAGTAGGAAAATTCCTTGTTGATGTCTTAATTGGAATCATTGTTTCTGTGTATGTATTGTGTAGTAAAGAGAAATTTAAGGCACATATCAAAAAGATTATTTATGGCTTGATGAAGACAGAACATGCCAACACACTGATGGAGATTAACCGCAAGGCATCAGATATTTTCTATGGCTTTATCATTGGAAAATTAATTGATTCGTTGATTATTGGCTTGATTTGCTATGTATGTATGCTGATTTTCAAGATGCCATACCCAGTGTTGGTATCTATCATCATTGGTGTAACGAATATCATTCCAGTATTCGGGCCATATATCGGTGCTGTTCCTACGGTTATCATCATCTTCTTGACGG
>CAMFYL010000020.1 GCA_946002055.1 uncultured Roseburia sp. | reverse complement strand
TTTATCTATTCACTTTAAATCTGACCACATAGTTGCTGTGATTTTTGATGCATACTTGCTACATATCCACAAATTTCCACCACGTTTCTGGACATCCATAAAGATTCGAGGGTAAAGAAAAACCCCAGAAACACAAGGTTTCTGAGGTTTTGTATGCATTTTCTCGTCCCAAACGATTATCTCTTTGAAAACTGTGGTGCACGACGAGCACTCTTCAAACCGTACTTCTTACGCTCCTTCATACGTGGATCTCTTGTAAGATATCCGGCAGCCTTAAGTGTAGGTCTGTACTCTGCATCTACCTGAAGTAATGCTCTTGCGATACCGTGTCTGATGGCACCAGCCTGACCTGTGTAACCGCCACCCTTAACATTTACTAAAACATCGAACTTATCTACGTTGTCTGTAGCAACAAGTGGCTGACGAACAACAACCTTCAATGTCTCTAATCCAAGATACTCATCGATATCTCTTTTATTGATTGTAATCTTACCTGTACCAGGTACCAAATATACTCTAGCAACAGATGATTTTCTTCTTCCTGTTCCGTAATACTTTGTATTAGCCAATGTAATCTACCTCCTTGCCGAATTAGAATGTTAACTCTTCTGGTTTCTGAGCTGCATGCTTGTGATCAGGACCAGCGTATACAAATAACTTCTTGTACATCTGTCTTCCCAAAGGTCCCTTTGGAAGCATACCCTTAACTGCATGCTCGATAACTCTATCAGGATGCTTAGCAAGCATATCCTTCAAGTTAGTCTCTTTCATACCACCAACATAGTCTGAATGATGATAGTACATCTTCTGGTCTAACTTCTTACCAGTAACAGCAATCTTCTCAGCGTTAACAACGATTACATAATCACCGCAATCAGCGTGAGGTGTGAAAATCGCCTTATTCTTTCCTCTTAATACCTTAGCAACTTCAGATGCAAGACGACCTAATGTCTTTCCCTCTGCATCTACCACATACCATTTTCTTTCAACCTGACTTGGGTTTGGCATATAAGTCTTCATTTGGTTTCCTCCTTAAAAATCATAAGCCGCCTTCTCCGTAAAATGTCCGAAATACGAATCTGGCATTTGTATAGTCAAAATACGGCTTCGGGGCTATTGAAGCCACATTTCTAAACTACGTCAGCCTTCACATTATAGTACACCGCTTCGGGTGTGTCAAGATAAATATTCAATTCCTATCATGGTAATATTCAATTCCTATCATGGTAAGACCATGTGCCGGTGCCGTTGGCCCCGCCAGTGCCCGGTCTTTTCCTTCCAAAATCTCTTCTATTCGTTCCGGTTCTATCATGCCGGCCCCCACCTGAACCAATGTGCCGGCAATGATGCGCACCATATTATACAAGAATCCATTACCTGTAACCCGAATGGAAATCATATCATTGCCCTTACTCACATCCAAGGAGTATATGGTTCTCACAAAGGTGTTGGTCTGAGCATGCACAGACGAAAAGCTTGTAAAATCGTGTTCTCCCACAAGATAACTTGCCGCTTGTTGCATTTTTTTCACGTCCAACGGGTAGTGATAAAAATAACTGGTATTTCGTTCCAAGGGCAAGGCAAATCTCCGGTTCAGAATACGATATTCATATGTTTTTATGCTGTTTGAAAATCTGGGATGGAAATCCTTCGATACTTCACAGGAGTCCTGCACCACAATATCCTCCGGCAGTCTCTGATTCAGTGCAAAGGAAATCTTCTCTGCCGGCATCCTGGTATTGGTATCAAACACAGCCACGTTTCCCATAGAGTGCACGCCTGCATCCGTCCTACTTGCTCCCGTCACCTTGATATCCTCTCCCAGCAACTGACTCAGATTCTCATTCAACACCTCTTCAATTGTAATCCCGTTTGGCTGTATCTGCCAACCACAATAGTTGGTTCCTTCATACGCCACTACAAGCTTTACTCTCATACCTTCTCCACGACATGAATCTTCGTTATACAGAGAAAAACAATCAATATGTATGGCACGCTCCCGCTGCCGCCTGCTGGTAGCGGTACTAAGATGCCACTAATGTGCCATCAAGTACCGACCGCAGTCGAAGCACCTTACATATTGATTGGTTTTCCCCTGTACAACTTAGGTTGATAAGTGAATAGTCTACAATAACGATTTAACCAAAACTACGATAACAAAATATACGATAACAACGGCATAGGCGCCAACGTCTCTCTTCTCATAGACCAGAGGTTTCATCTTGGTGCGGCCGTCGCCTCCCACATAGCATCTCGCCTCCATAGCAAGGGCAAGGTCGTTGGCACGGCGAAAGGCTGAGACAAAAAGAGGCACCAGAAGTGGAACCATATTTTTTGCCTTCTTAATGAGTCCGCCGGATTCAAAGTCTGCTCCTCTTGCCATCTGGGCCTTCATAATCTTGTCTGTTTCCTCAATAAGGATAGGAATAAAGCGAAGGGCAATGGACATCATCATAGCAATCTCGTGTACCGGCACATGAATCTTGGAAAGTGGTCGCAGAGATTTTTCCAAACCATCTGTCAACTGATTTGGTGTGGTGGTCAAAGTCATCACTGAGGTTCCCATAATCAAATAAATCATACGAACTGTCATTAAGGAGGCATTTCTCACACCCTCTTTTGTAATCACAATCTTCCACAAGGTAATCAGTGGTTGTCCCGGGGTCAAAAACAAATTCAAAGCCCCTGCAATGAGAAGAAGAATCACAATGGCCCGAAGCCCTCTCACCATAAAAGAAAGGGGAACTTTGCTTAAATATATAATTCCAAACATAAATAGGGTGATAACGCCAAAGCCAAGGAGTCCATCAAAAGAAAACACGCTGATAATAAAGAGCAGTGTTCCAAACAGCTTGGTGCGGGGATCCAGCTTGTGAATCACCGAATCTGCCGGATAATATTGTCCTAACGTAATATCTCTTAACATAGGTCTTTCTCGCTTACATTTATTTGCGACCAAGCATACGCAGAATTGCGTCCTTTGCTTCGTCTACGGTAGTTGGTTCTGTGGAAACATCCATGCCCGCCTCACGCATCTCGTGCATAAGGTACGTCACCTGGGGTGCTGCCAGGCCGATTTCTTCCAATTCTTTATAATGGTGAAACACATCTCTTGGTGCACCATCTAACATAACGCTTCCCTGGTTCATCACGATGATACGATCCACATACTTGGCCACATCCTCCATACTGTGAGAAACAAGGATTACCGTATTGCCATAATGAGCGTGAGTCTCAGCAATCAAATCCAAAATCTCATCTCGCCCTTTAGGATCCAGCCCTGCTGTTGGTTCATCCAAAATCAAAACCGCTGGTTTCATTGCCAACACTCCCGCAATGGCCGCTCTACGCTTCTGTCCACCGGAAAGTTCAAAGGGTGAGGCATAGTAGTATTTCTCCGGAAGCCCAACGCTTCGCAGTGCCTCAAAGGCACGCAAAGTGCAGTCCTTTTCCGGCAAGCCCTGATTCTTTGGCCCAAAACAAACATCTGCAAATACTGTCTCCTCAAAAAGCTGATGTTCCGGATACTGGAATACCATCCCCACCTGAGTTCGCAAATCACGAAGATCATAATCCTTGTCATAGATATCCTGACCATTGTAATAAATAGCACCTTCTGTCGCTTTGAGCAGTCCATTTAAGTGCTGCACCAATGTTGATTTACCTGATCCGGTGTGTCCAATAATTCCGATGAATTCCCCATCGTTGATTTTTAAGTTCACATTGTCTAAGGCTGTGATTTCGTATGCAGTTCCCTGGCTGTATCGATGAGATACTTTATCCAAAATAAATGACATAATATGGTCCTCTACTTAATTTTTGCCAACGCTTCTATCAATTCCTGTCTGGTTAATATCCCATCCGGAATTGGAAGTCCACTGTTTTTCAGTTCGTGTGCCAGGGCTGTAATCTGCGGCACATCCAAGCGATGCTCCTGCAACGCATCCACCTGAGAAAAGATTCCCCTAGGATTGCCTTCCATAACCACCTTTCCCTGATCCATGACATATACGTAGTCAGCATCAACTACTTCCTCCATATAATGGGTAATCAAGATGATGGTAACACCCTTTTCTTTATTCAACTTGTGCACCGCATGCAGCACTTCCTTGCGGCCATCAGGATCCAGCATTGCTGTTGGCTCGTCCAAAATAATGCATTTTGGCTCCATTGCCATAACGCCTGCAATGGCAACTCTTTGTTTCTGTCCTCCGGAAAGTTTGTTAGGGGAATGCTCCCGATATTTCCACATACCAACAGACTTCAAACTCTGTTCCACTCTCTCCCAAATCTGTTCTGTAGGAACTCCAAGATTCTCCGGACCAAATCCCACATCCTCTTGAACTACACTGGCAATAATCTGGTTGTCAGGATTCTGAAAAACCATTCCGGCTCGTTGTCTGATATCATACACATGGTTCTCATCACTTACGTCCAAGCCGTCCACTATCAACGTTCCCTCTGTAGGCGTCAACAAGGCATTGATATGCTTGGCAAAGGTAGATTTACCCGAACCATTGTGCCCCAAAACTGCAATAAACTGTCCGGGTTTCACAGACAAATCAAGGTGATCCAAGGCAACCTGAATCCCCTCCACGTTACCTTCTTCATCTCTGGTGATATATTCATGTACTAAATTCTTTGCTTCTACGATTCCCATAAGAATCCTTTCTCTCACCAATGCAGACGGTGAAGTTCTCCCTCTAACTGCATATGGTCAAAATTGTTCTGACGCAGCGCCTCATACAAAACGATGGCTGCGGAGTTAGATAAATTCAAAGAGCGAATATCTCCAACCATTGGTATTCGGATACACTCTTCCGGATGCTCCACTAAGATTTCCTCCGGAATACCAGCACTCTCTTTGCCAAACATAATAAAGCAATCCGGCTCATAATTCACCTCTGTATAGGTATGCTTTGCCTTTGTGGTGGCAAAGTATATCTTTGCCTTAGGATTGCGCTCCATAAAATCATTCCAGTCGTCATATCTTGTCACATCCAGTTGTTCCCAATAATCCATACCGGCACGCTTTAAAGTCTTATCATTGATGCGAAATCCAAGAGGCTCAATCAAATGAAGTTTTGTTCCTGTGGCAACACAAGTTCTTCCGATGTTTCCTGTGTTACCCGGCATTTCCGGCTCATATAAAATAATATTTAGCTCTGCCATTATTTTTCACTTCTTTCCTGACGAAGTTCTAATACAAACTCTTCCATACGATCCAATGCTTCCTTTAAATTATCCAAAGAATATGCATAGGAAATACGAAGAAATCCCTCGCCGCAATCTCCAAAGGCTGTTCCCGGAACAACGGCTACTTTCTTTCGATTCAAAAATTCTGTCGCAAACTCCTCAGAAGTCATTCCAAATTCCTGAATCGATGGGAATACATAGAAAGCTCCAAATGGTTCGAAGCATTGAAGTCCCATTTCCCGGAATCGATGCATCAAGTATCTGCGTCTGGCGTTATACTCCTCACGCATCTGCGCCACTTCCTCATCACAGTTTTTCACTGCCTCCACTGCAGCATATTGGCTGGTGGTAGGAGCACACATAATGGCGTACTGATGAATTTTTAACATTTGCTCTATGATCTCTGCAGGTGCGCAGGCGTATCCCAAACGCCATCCTGTCATTGCGTGAGATTTTGAAAAACCATTGATAAGAACGGTTCTCTCCTTCATTCCGGGAAGTGATGCAAATGATACGTGGTTGTCCAAGTATGTAAGTTCAGCATAAATCTCGTCGCTAAGCACAAACAAATCATGCTTTTCAACCACCTTGGCAATTGCCTCCAAGTCAGCCTTTTCCATCACAGCCCCTGTTGGATTGTTTGGAAATGGCAAAATCAAAATTTTGGTCTTATCTGTAATGGCAGCTTCCAACTCCTCTGCAGTAAGTCGGAATTGATTTTCTTCTTTCAGATCAATCACAACCGGTGTACCACCTGCCAAAACCGTACATGGCAAATAGGATACGTAACTTGGCTGCGGAATCAAAACCTCGTCTCCCGGATCCAGCATAGTTCGAAGAGCAATATCGATGGCTTCACTGCCACCTACGGTAACAAGCATTTCCTTGGCATAGTCATATTCCAAGTCAAATCTTCGATACAAATAATTGGCAATTTCCACCTTAAGTTCCTTCAAGCCCGCATTGGAAGTATAGAAGGTGCGACCTCTTTCCAAAGAGTAAATAGCCTCATCGCGAACCTTCCATGGTGTGTCGAAGTCCGGTTCACCCACACCAAGAGAAATAGCGTCCTTCATCTCGCTGACAATATCGAAAAACTTTCGTATGCCTGAAGGTTCAATGGTCACGATTGTTTTTGATAATGGGTTTCTCATAAGCTCACCAACTCTCTCTCATCCTTGCGCTGTTCTGCCATAACGGTTCCGTGATCCTTGTACTTCTTCAAAATAAAATTGGTCTTTGTGCTAAGAACAGAATCAAGGGGTGATAATTTGTCAGAAACAAACTCAGAAATATCACGGAGTGTCTTACCCTCCAAGGTAACCATAAAGTCAAAGCCACCGGAGATTAAGTAGACAGAATCCACTTCCGGGTAGTTATAAATTCGTTCTGCAACCTTGTCAAATCCCATACCACGCTGTGGTGTAACCCGAACTTCAATCAAAGCCGTCACCTTCTCGATACCTGCTTTTTCCCAATTAATCAATGTATGGTAACCGCAGATAATATGCTCCTGCTCCATTGCCTCCAACTCATTCATCACGGTCACCTCATCGGTACCCAGCATCACTGCCAAATCATGTAAATCTACGCGACTATTTGTCTCAATATAACTTAAAATCTTCTCTCTCATTTTTTCCTCCCAAATCTAACCCAGTACCTTGTACAGTTCGTCTGTCTTCGGCGGTTCTAAGAATCTCCTCTCATCCTCCCGAATAATGACACGGTCATTGCCGGCCACCGCCTTACCTATTACAGTGGCGGGGATGCCAGCCTCGCATAGATCTTTCACAAGGGATTCCCCATCTTCTGTCGCCATTAACATAGAACCACTGGAAATCAAACCGTATGGGTTAACATCAAAATATTCACAAATCTCTACCGTCTCCTGTCGGATAGGTATTTTCTTTAAATCGATCTCAAGTCCAACGCCAGATGCCTCCGCCATTTCCCAAAGGGCACCATAAATGCCACCTTCCGTCACATCATGCATAGCACTAACGCCAGACTTGGTGGCGACTGCAGCCTCCGGAACAACAGATACATACTGTTCAAATGAAATGGCTACATCCACAAACGCGGGCGGAAAGTATTCTTTCAGCTCAGCCTCCCGCTCCTTAGCCAAAATGGTAGTCCCTTCAATGCCAATCCACTTTGTGAGCACAATGTCCATTCCCGGTTTTGCTCCCGCCGTTGTCACAAGCTGACCCTTTTTCGCCTTGGCTACACCCGTCACGCTGACAACAGGCTGATTCACCACCTTTGTCACCTCAGTGTGCCCCCCCATAATCTGAATATGGGCATCGCCACATGCCTCTTCCATCTGTTCCATAATGCGCTTTAGAGCAATCTCTCTCGTTCCATCCGGCAAAAGAATGGTAAGCATCACACCGATTGGTTCCGCGCCAGAGCTAGCCAAATCATTGGCGGTAATCTGAATTGCCAATTTGCCTATATCCTTCGTGGTACCTGTAATGGGATCTGTAGACATCACAAGAATCTCATCCGGTTCTAAAGCAATCGCCGCACAATCCTCACCAATGCCCGGACCTAAAACCACTTCATCCCGGGTAAAATGCAATTGTTTCATAACAGAACGTTTTAACACGTTCTCCGGTACTTTTCCGACTTTCATTTCACTTATCCCTATAAAAGTACACCACAAGGCTGCCCAAAAATAGGCAGCCTTTTAGCACACTTACATATTCATCTGATTCAATTTCTACTGCGGTTGTGCCACTGCACCTTCTCCGGTAGCAGTTCCGCCTGTAGGTGCTTCCGGTTTCTGTTGTTCCGTTGCCGGTTTATCTGCCGGCTTCTGACTCTGAGCCTGAGCCTGAGCTGCCGCCTGTGCAGCACGATCAGCAATTGCCGCATCTGTCCATGTTCCCACAGCCGCCATAATAGCATCTGGGTTCTGCGACTCTATAGCAGCTAACACTGCCGCCTGACCTTCCGGAGACCCTGTGGCAATACCAACAGAAATCACTTCCTTGGAAGGACTGTATTTACTATTGTTAAACACCTTACGTTCTACTTCTGCGCCGTTCTGATAAGTGATTTTCCATAGTCTGGCGGTATAACCGATATGAGGCTTTGTGGTGGTTTCAACATATCCAATTGGCTGATCACCCACCGGTACAAACTCCTTTTCAGGGTCTGTCTGACTTGTAACCTCACTGACAAATTCAACCTTGCGGTTAGGGTCTCTTGTCTCCTTACCATAAATATTAAAATATAAATTGCCGCCGCTGGTATACGCCTCAATATAAATTGGAGTTTTCTGGTTATTCTTAAACTGGAAGTCCTTTGCTCCGTCTGCGATTGCAGCATCCATAGAAGGTTCTACGTATCCAACAATCATAGAATGAGCAGAGCGCTCAACCACTTCAAGCTCTGCGCGTATTACTGCATTATATAAGGTAGATGATACCTGGCAAACGCCACCACCGTATGTCTCAACTGTTGTTCCATTCTCATAGGATCCCGCTGGGAAATAACCATTTTCTGCGGTTGTAGGTCCAATAGTTTTCGCTACCGATACAACTTCTCCCGGATAGACAACTTTGCCATTTAAGAAGTTTGCTGCCACATTGATATTCTTTGTACGACCATCCACAGCTGTACCAAAGTTTGTATTGAAGCTTGCCAATACATCTTTGATGGTAGAGAGTTCCTCCTTTGTTCCTCTAGGAACATCCTTCTCTGTGTACAAGTCAATGGTTGCATCCTTACCATTCCAATCGGTAGAAAGGAAATCAGCAATAGCCACTGCGGACTTACCAACCATAATGGTCTCACCCGGAGTTCCCTCCACATACTCAAACTCTCCTTCTACCAGCTTCACTGTGTTATCAACAGCTTCTTCTACCAGCTCGCCCTTATGCTGATTTAAATATGCCTCCACTGTTGGAATATCTGCTGTTAACGACAACGCAAAGTCCTTCTTCTTGCCGTTTTTCATATCAGCCTGGGCTTTGTATCGTGAAATAATGTTGCCATCTTTTCCATATGAAAGAGCGCGATCAACCACATCACTGTTCTTGGCACGCAAACCAACCGTCTTGCAATCAGCAGAAATTGTCTTGCTGGCTACCCTAAATGTCAGTTCCACATCATTATACTTTTTCACGTAGTCCTTCACAATTGCCTCTGCATCTTCCTTTGTCATACCTGAGACATCTGTGCCACCGATAGAAATATGCTCTGGAATGGTCGCATCTTTATTCTCCGAAGATTTTTTATTCGCTGCTTCTACTCCAAGTGTTGTCATGCTAAAAAGTCCCAGTACAGAAACACTTGTAAGTACCAGCATTGCAATTTTCAACTTTTTCATACACAATCCTCTCACAAATTAACGGGTTATTCACCTGATATCACATTGGATAATTGCTACCATTGTATAACAGATAGGTTCTTTATTTCAAGGTGAAAAGAGCCGAATATCATTGACAGTATTTACAAACTTTTAGTATATTTAATGAACAAAGAGGTACCCGAATCCCTTTACAGGAAGCAGGCAAGTAACATGGTTGCAAGCATACATACAATAACAATAACTACGATGGTTGCAGCAAACACTCTGCTCTTTTTTGAATGCTTATAGTATTTCATATTTTTACCTCACTTTACTTATATAGAAAGGAAAACAAATGTTATTCCCTTTTTTAACGGTTTTTATGATTATTATTATCTTCTTGGCCATTCGCTACCGCTCAAATCAGCGACACCAGGATGAAATGCAAGAAAACTTTTGGTCTACGGAGGCCGTTGCCAATGCAACGCCACCTGCAAATCTAGATAACCTAGACTATATTAACATTCCCTTGGAGAATTTTCCACTAGGATTCTCATCTGATGAAAAAATTCTTTCTATGGAAGAACAGCTAAAAGATTTGGCATCAAAGCCCATCTTAAATCTTACCGGCAAAACCAACACCGAATTGAAGCTCACATACGGTGTTCCCAATCTGGAAAAAATGATGGAAATCGGCGAGAATTTTGATGCTCTCACCATAGTCCTTAAGGACTATGCCAACGCTTTGATGGAACAAAAAAAAATTGCGGAAGCCATCACTGTACTAGAATTTGGTGCCGGCATAGGAACGGATATCAGCCAGCACTATGTTATGTTAGGTCAATGCTATCAAATCTTAGGCAAAAAAGATAAAATCCAACTGCTGATTGATATGGTTTCCCAGACAGATCTTATGCTTGCCCCAAGCATCGTCCGTCAGCTAACAGACCTTATGAATAGCGAAGCATCCTTCATAGATGGTCCGGAGGATTTTCCAATATAGCTCTCAATGATAAATAACCTCTGCCTTATGGCAGAGGTTTCTTTTTATATAATATGCAAGACGCTTCGGAGCAATGTCTCTCCTCCGGCTATCCAAAGAAGCAAAGCCCCTATCACATAAGCACCTGTCTTTGACTCAAAACCAAAATGATATCCCGTATACAAGCCACCTACAACCACAAGCACGGAACAAACTAAAATCACAATTGCCATCATAAGGATGGAGGTTCCTACAAATCCGCAGGCACATCCGGCAACCAGTGTATACAGACTTGTGATTGCAATAATCTTAATATAATCACGTACCCGAATACCATCTCTTCGCTTCTCATGCACGAATTCTTTTTTGATTGCTTTTACAATCAAGCGCACTCCCAGAAGAGCAAATACAACCACCGCAACGATATATCCTACTTCTTGGCCATTGAGCGCCACGTCATATTGGTCTATCAAATAACAAACTGCATAACCCCCAAAGAAAAAGAGCAGTTGCAGCAATGCAACCAAGGTGCATGCAATAATCAGGGATTTTCGCTTCACATCCGCAAGCATTGCCCCTTCAATCTCCATAGCAGCAAAGATATCTAAACTGATTCCAGCGATTATCAATATATTCTCAATCCAGTTCATTTATTCCTCCTAACTCGCACTAACGCAAATTATAGTATAGGGGATATACTCATCATAATACATATGCAATGTTTTGTTGATGTAATGAATGATTATACAAATACCACCATTTGTATATTTCATCATTTTATATAATCCACCATGGACACTTCGGACATAAAAATATATACATCCACCAGTTCATTTACCGGAACACGCATACCACTTTCTATCCAGCGCACCGCAATGGTGCACGCCATCTGTCCATAATATTCTGCAATAAGCTCTGGTGTCAGCCAACTGTACTGTACTCTCGCCTTTACCGCTTCCACGTTCATTCTAGCCAGGACAATATTCTTAGCAGTTTTCATCATCATATCCTTGAAAGAATTCTGTCCCTCTAATCGCACAGCCTTCATATAAAATTCTTTTTCTTTCTCAATAGCTGTAAAAATGAAAGTGATACCCTCTCGCATCATACCATTGTTAAACAGTGGCATAGCAGGCTCCATCAACTCCTCTCTTACAATCCATTCCAACAGTTCGTATTTATCCTGAAAATGGTTGTAAAAGGTTGGTCGAATTACCCCTGCCTTGTCAGTGATCTCTTTAATTGTAATTCGGTCAATAGGTCTGGTCTTGCTCAGTTCCTTTAAGCTTTCCGCAAGAACAATATCAATCCCATTTTTTCCTTGATTTGTCATAGAATCTCCTAAACTAATAACTGCGTGATGGTGATGTTATATGCACTTCGGTCCCCTCGAAGATTTATCTCTTCTCCTGTGTCCATCAATCGAATGGTAGGTCTTCCGATAAATCCAATATGGTTTTCCACCACAATCCCATGGCGGCCATCGGATAGCACCACCTCACTTCCAATGGGGTAAATACATAGCTGTGATGACATTACTTTAACCACTTGTGGGTCAAATTCCAATCCGGTTCTTGCCATAATGTATTCCATCACGTCTGCCGGCTGGTATGCAGGACGATATGGCATTTTTGATGTCATTGTATCATATTGATCTGCTGCGCGAAGAATTCTTGCGTTGCGGCACAGTTCTTTTCCCTTATAGCGATTAGGATACCCCTGCCCGTTATACCATTCATGATGCTGATACACCGCCTGATTCACCCGGTCAGAAAATGAGAATTTCTCTGTGAGATAATCATAACCCAACTGACTGTGGTTTCTCAAATTCTCTCTCTCCTGAGGTGTTAATCGTCGCTCCATATTGCGCAAATGATCCGGCAAAAGCATTTTACCAATATCGTGTAAGAATGCCGATGTCACCAAATCCTTCATCTCATCCTCCGGCAAACTCATCTTTGCGCCCAATATCCCTGCCAACACCCCTACATTCATAGAATGAAAATAGGTGTAATCACTATATGTCTTGATGTCAATGATGTTGTACATCACATTTTCATCAGCCAACACATCATCCACCACATTTTCCACCACAAGACGAATCATCCGCTCTTCCGGTTCCAATGCATCATCGTCTTCTGTCTTTGAGAACACATCCTGAATGAGTGCCACTGCCTGTTGCTTCACCTGTGGCGACACCACTTCTTTCAGTGCAATATCCTTGGAAATCTCGTCATCAATATATACCCCTGCTGTCCCAATAAATTCCAAATAGCTGATATTTTCTCGAGTGATGGCATTCTCCTTTGAAAGAAGTTTTATACCCATAGCATCAAACATATCCTGACCCAGAATCATCCCCGGAACCAGTTGCTCTGTCGGAACAAAACGCATCCCGTCTCCCCCCTATTCGTCAAATTCCACTGTGACAAAGAATCCCTTGGGCGTCTCTTTGATATCCACCACTTTGCCTTCTCTGGACTGTAACCGTTCCAAAGTAGAATAGTTAGCTGACATTGCAAAGGCATTGCCCAATGTATAATAATAGGAATTCGGCAGCTTACTCTCTGTCACCGGAAGCACCTGTCCCACTTCCAATAAATTCTGCCGTTCCATCTTGAATTCCATCTGTCTCATATTTTACAGATAATCCTCCACATCTTCTTCACTTGTAATAGTAGAATCCACCACATTCTTAGAAGCACGATTTACCTTATGTACAATAAACATATCTGATATGCCATCAAAGATTAACATAACACCAATCAAAATCAGACCAATCTTTACCAATCCAAAGGCATTGCAAATGCAAAGCACGCCAAGAACAATGCTCAAAATACCCATCAGAGGAATACTCCACCAATTGTTAGCATTCTTTTTCTTTCCCTCCACAGCCAATGCCAAATCCTGTACACCATGTACCACCATCAATACACCAATGGCAATTGGAATAATGGAAGCCACAAGCTGTGGTGAGAAAAACATCCAAAGTCCAATCATGGCAATCATAATGGCCACAACCATAGACAAATAATTCTTCACCGGTTCTAAAATCTTTGGAATGAAAAGAGTAATTCCTGAAACCATTAAAATCACAGCAATCACTCGTGCCAATACAGTGACAATGGTACCTGGCCAAAAGACCAGCATCACGCCAATAGCCACACTAAGAATTGCGGAAAATGTCACATCTATCTTTATACTTTTTAATTTCTCCTTCATATCCATATCCTTTCCCACAGTTTAAGGGTCAGACCCAAGGATCTGACCCTTGCATCATAATTTACATCTGTGAACGAACAAAATCTGCAAGACTTTCCTTAGACTGGAAGCCAACGGTTTGAGCCGCCTTTTCGCCATTCTTGAAAAGAAGAATGGATGGGACGCTCATAATGTTGTACTGTTCTGCCAATTGACTGTTAGCATCCACATCTACACTGTAAAAGTTAACCTCACTTCCCATCTCCTCAGCCAGTTCATCAAAAACAGGTGCCAACATCTGACATGGTCCACACCAGGTTGCCGAGAAATCCACCAGCGCTAATGGTGCAGCCAACGCTTCCTGCATATCATTGTTTGTAATTTTCTTTACCATATTGCTACCTTCTTTCTTTTTTGATATCTTTTGTGAAATCGAGGGGTTTTATCCCACTTCACGGTATGCCTTTTCCACTCTCTTTCTGGCCCGTAAAAAGCTGTCCGCCACATCCGGATCAAAATGATTTCCTTTGCCCTCCTCAATGATAGCAAAGGATTCATCCAAAGACATGGCCTCCTTATAACAGCGCTTCTGAGATACCGCATCAAATACATCTGCCACTGCCATAATCCTGGCTGCAAGGGGAATGTTCTCACCCGAAAGGCGATGGGGATATCCATATCCGTTCCATTTCTCATGATGGTACAACGCCACATCTTCCATCATCTGGGTGGTCATACTGCTGTTGTGCTGAAAAAATGATTTCTTAATAATCTCAGCACCATTGACTGTATGGAGCTTCATATGGTCAAACTCTTCATCGGTAAGTTTGCCCGGCTTCTGCAAAATAGCATCCGGAATTGTCACCTTCCCCACATCATGCAGCGGTGCGGCAATCACCAAGCTATTGATATAATCCTTGGTAATAACATTGGCATACTTCTTATCCTTGCGGAGTTCCTCCGCAATAATCTTAACATAGATGGTTGTGCGCTTGATGTGTTCTCCCGTGCTTCCATCTCGACTCTCCACCACGTCTGCCACTGCATGAATGGTATCTTCGTACATCTTTCCCATATCTTCCACTTCGTGGTTTTCCAAATGGGCATACAATCCCAAAATCATACTAAAAATAATAGCGCTGGTAATCAATGTCTCCGGGAAAACAGATTGTATCGCCATACCACCAAACAGTACAATAAAGTACAGACGCAGCAATACCGCCTTGCGTTTCTCAATATGATTCCAATACTGCATAAATAGGAAAAAGGCTACCAAAAGATATATAATGCCAACTCCATAACAAGCAAAGGCAGGAATTCCCATAGAGTAATTGGTGTATGTTCCCTCCACATAATACAACTGTCCAATGGTGGCTGTAGCCAAAAGCACGCCGCCTATGTAGGGAAGTACCGTGAGAACACGAATCCACTTCTTGGAAAAGTCAATCTGGCACATTGCCACAACATACTCAAACAGCAGATACAGCAAAGTCACAATACAGATAAAGAACGCTAAATGCATTCCACGATTCCATAGTGGTGGCACCACATCCAGTCGGTTGACCATATACACTGTGGCAATATCTGTCAGGTAATACACAATGCTTACGCCTAAAATGACTTCAAAAACCTTGGTATGTTTTCTCTTTTCTCTTCCCTTTTGATTCCGCCAGTATAAGAATGCAATATATATTGTCATAATCAAACAGAAGATTTGTAACTTGCATGCAATCATAGTCTATCCCTCGTAAGTTTCCTCTAACAACAACGTCTCGTGCCGTTAGTATACCACAGATTCTCTATACTGTCGATGGATTTACTTTAGCGAATCACTACCTGTCCTATGCACTCCATCACAGAATCTTCGTGAATAACTTCGCCCACGCTATCTAATGTAATTACGCCGCTTCTTGGATTTTTCACAGAAATCACATGACCCTGAATGTCTGCCGTCACATCTGAATACTCAAAGGCAAAATCCGCCCCCTCCATGGTACAATTCACCAAGGTTAAATCTTTGCAATAGCACAATGGTTGTGTACCGATAATCTTACAATTGACAAGGGTCAGTCCCTCAGAAAACCATGCCAGATACTCACCCTTCACCACGCTGTCTTTTACGATAATATTCTTGCTGTGCCAAAAGGCATCCTTTGTATCTAACACACAATTTGAGATGGTGAGATTCTCCATATACTGGAAGGAATATTTCCCTTTCATAGACACATTTTCCAGCATAACATTCTTACTGTCCATAAAAATATATTCTGATGTAATGCTAGAATCTGTCAGAGTGATATCGCTGCTCTTCCATCCAAACTCCGGAGAAACAATTTCGCAACGGTGGATGGCGATTCGATTACACTCCCGAACCGCCTTAATGCCCTCCATCCTACAGTTTGAGATTACGCCGTCATCTGCATACCAAATAGCAGCTCTTGTCAACTCATCCATAGTACTGTTTTCCATGCGAAATCCCTTCACATGCCACAAGGGATAGCGCAGAGAAAAGTCGCATTTTTTTAGCGCAATATCGCGGGATTCCTTCAACACAGACTCTCCGTCTGCCGGTCCTGCAAAGGTGCATCCTACAATGTCCGTTTGTCTGGAATAATATAGTGCTCTTTCTTCATCAAATGTCTGATTCTCAATGATCTGTCTCATATGTTTCCTCTCATATGTACTCTGTTATTCTTTTGCCGGGTTGACATGGACCATAATATGCTTTACTTTCGGGAAATTTTTTTCAATACTCTCATGAACCTCCTCTGCAATCCTATGAGATTCCTGAAGCATATAGGTTCCATCCACCTGAATTTCTACATCTACATATATTTTATTACCAAAAATTCTTGTCTGAAGCAAGTCAATATCCTTGACCTCACTGTGAGACAAAACACATTTTCTCAAAGCATCTTCCGTCTTCTCGTCGCAGGAATGATCTACCATTTTATCAACAGCATCTTTGAAAATGTCATAGGCTGCTTTTGCAATAAAAACAAAGATAACAAGGCTGGCAATGGAATCCATCACAGGATATCCCAGCATTGCCCCCCCAATACCAATCAGGGCTCCCACCGAAGACAGTGCGTCGGAACGATGATGCCACGCATCCGCCATTAACGCACTAGAGTCAATTATTTTGGCATTGTATCTGGTGTACCAATACATAATCTCTTTGACAACAATAGAGACAATAGCTGCCACCAACGCCAACGTTCCGGGAACCTGTAAGGTACTGTAACTTCCTGCCACAATATCCTTCACTGCCTGTTTTCCAATCTCAATGCCTGTAACCAAAAGAACCATTGCAAGTACAATTGCAGCTACGCACTCCAGGCGCTCGTGTCCATAGGGGTGCTCTTTGTCAGATTCCTTTGAAGCCAATTTTACACCAATCAAAACAATAATGGTACTAAACACATCGGATGCCGAGTGAATGGCATCACTAATCATGGCATTGGAATGAGCAACCACACCTGCGATCAGTTTAAACACGGACAAGAGAGCATTCTGCAAGATGGTGATAAATGCCACTCGCTTGGCCACACGTTCAAATTCCAACTCCACATTCTTCTTTTCCATATCAGTTACCTCCACCTAAAAAATGTATGATAGCTCTATGGCACTTTTCTGTGGGTTATTTTCCAAAAAAGTATAAAAAAACACCCACGAAATCAGTATTAGCAACTACTGTCCCGTGGATGTGTCAATTCCATTCCACTGCCACTTTCGCGGCCCGACTCCTTGACCTTATGCTATGTCAATGGTCTGCTCAGTTTGTACTGTAGATTTATATGCAGTGCAAAGAGTTCTCGTAGAATAGCATATGTTATATATCTTGTCAAGGTTTACGATTCATTTGTTTTTACCTGTAGACTTCGCATCCACTTTTTCTTGCGAAATACCACTATGGCGATTGCTAATCTGACGCACTCCTCCAACGATAGCATAATGTAAACAAGGGGAATGGGTAACTTCAAGACAAACGCCGCCAAAAAACCCAAGGGGACGCCAAAACACCATGTACCTATCATATCAATATACATAACGTAATCTGTCTTGCCTCCGCTTCGTATAATGCCCCCTCCCACAATCATATTCAAAACCTTAAATGGAGCTAATACGGCATATGCCCACAAAATCTGTTGTGTGAGAAGCTTCACGCTTTCCTCCACCTGATAAATTTGTACATAGTACTGACTGGTAATAACAATGATTGCCGATAACAGCAGCGAGCCAATAACTCCATACCAAATCAGCTTTTTGGACGCATCATAGGCTTCGTCAAATTCTTTGGTCCCCAATTTTTTCCCAACAATCACACTGGCTGCCTGGGAAAGACCGCACAAGGCACCAATGGTCAATCCCTGAACAGGATTCGTCAAAGTCATAGCCGCACAGGCCTCTGTTCCCATATTGCCATAAATAGCGGCATAGATATTTTCCCCAAGACTCCACATAAATTCACAAACTAAAATGGGTAATAGCATCTGTACATACTGTCTCCAGTGAAATGGGGGCAAAGATTCATTTGAGTCGCGAGAAATGCGAATCGTATCTTTATACTTCGACAACATGATGAGTATAACAATAAAATTTACCAACTGGGAAAACAGCGTCGCTACGGCAGCGCCCTTTGCTCCCATAGTCGGCAATCCAAATTTTCCAAAGATCAGAAGATAATTCAGTCCTGTATTGAGAAGCAGAGACGCCATATTGGCGTAGAGGGGTAGTTTGGCCTTCTCCATACAGCGAAATAGCGTAGATATCATGGAGGATCCCGCCATAAGCAGGAAAGAAGCCGACGCAATGAAAAGATACTCTGCTGCGACCTCCAAGGTGGAGCTGTCCTTGGTGTATAGGCTCATAATTTGCTGTGGAAACACAAGACAGACTATGGAAAATACAACCGCAATGGCTGTTACACCCCCTAGGTTCACATAGAAACTTCTCCTCACTTCCAGTGGATTATCCTGTCCCATATATTGGGAAATCATGATTCCTGCCACCACCCCTACAGCAGATATTAACACTGAGAATATAGAAAAGAATTTTCCGGCCAATCCCACACCGGCCACACTGACGCTCCCCAGCTGTCCTATCATAATCTGGTCCACAATCCCAAAGGATGCCTGCAGCATAGATTGTAACGCTACCGGGATTGCCAAATTGCAAACCATTCTAAAAAATGTCTCTTGTTTCTTCATGATAATTCCTCCAAGGTTTTTCTATTCTTATTGTACCGACACCCTTGGAGTTTCTCAATGGTTAAACGCATAACCCATTACAAAATTAAAACTTTATTGATATCAATCTTTTGTACAAAATTTACAGTTTCCCCGTGCTTTCCCGTTTGACTAAGGTTACCGGTAACGTTATTGCAGCATTGATGTCCTGACCTTCTCTAAGTTTTTGTAAACCCTCTATGGCAATCCTGGCTCGCAATGCTCCGTCCTGTTTTATGGTGGTCAGGGATGGGGCGATCATTTCACACATAGGAGTATCATCAAAGCCAGCCACAGAAACCTCATCCGGCACACGAATCCCCTTCCAGTTGAGAAAGTGTATAAGGTCAATGGCATATGCATCAGACACCGCAAACACTGCCGTCACCTTATGAAAGATATTTATGTTCTCCTCATAGAAGTCCCATCGTTCCTTTTTGGTCATAGGAACGATGAGGCGTGTTGTATTTTCTTCTCCAAACCCCTGGCAAAATCCAATATACCTATCCCTATCCATATCCTCGTCATTGTCCGCAATGCACAAGGCTTTTCTATGCCCCATTTCCTTGAAATATGTTCCCATCTGTCGGCCGCCGTCTATGTTATCGATGGTAATGTTTACAATCCGCTCAGGCTGTTGGCAAATACCATCGTAAACCACAAAAGGTATCCTCATATGGCTTCTCAAGTAAGAATAATCCTGCTGACAAAAGCCAATAACCACCAAACCATCCATATTCCACATAGATGCAAACTGTATAATCTCGTCCATGGTTTTAGCTTTTTTCACCATCATAAATTTGCCTTGTTTCTCAATTTCTGTAGAGAGATAATTCAACGAAGATGCCATAAATAAATCATCTAAGGTATGACCCTCATACTTTTCGTGGTCATTTACAAAAACTCCAATGATCTTAGAGGAATTCTGAGCCAAAAGAATCCCTGCCATACTGGGTATATACTGGCGTTCCTCCAGCTTTGCCTGCACTCTCTTCACCGTCTCATCAGATATTTTCTTCGTTTTGCCATGAATCACATTGGACACAGTGGCTGTACTAAGTCCCAATTCCTCTGCAATATCACTGATTCTAACCCGTTGCTTTTCCATCATTATGCCTACTTCCCCGTCTCAAATTACCACACCATACAC
Source organism: uncultured Roseburia sp. (assembly GCA_946002055.1). Classification (GTDB taxonomy): domain Bacteria; phylum Bacillota; class Clostridia; order Lachnospirales; family Lachnospiraceae; genus Pararoseburia. The sequence goes on along the minus strand of CAMFYL010000020.1, from coordinate 8,420 downwards.
AAGGTACCCAATCCGATGAGCACACAACCAATCAAGGATTTCACCGTGAATTCCTCGTGTAAAAATACAAAGGCCAGCACCAAGGTAATGACCACACTAAGTTTATCAATTGGCACCACTTTAGAGGCATCTCCCAGCTGCAGCGCTTTGTAGTAGCACAGCCAGGATGCTCCCGTAGCAAGGCCTGACAGTATGAGAAAAATCCAGCTCTTTCGTCCAATGGATGAAAGTCCGGTCTGAGCGTGGGTCAAAAACACCATCCCCCAAGACATAATCACCACCACCACAGTACGTATGGCTGTGGCAAGCGTTGAATCCACCCCTTCAATTCCAACCTTTGCCAATATGGACGTAAGCGCTGCAAATACAGCAGAAAAAATAGCAAATAGTAACCACATAATGTTTCCTCCTCTTTTGTATCACGAAGTTCCTATGACCCGTACTCTTATCTCTTTCATACCTTCCATCTTTCTTGAAAATCCTCCATCGCTGCATCTAAATACTTTGTCAGCTCCTTCTTAGGCGTTCCTCCGTCTGACATCTGAATCAGCAGGTGCACCGGTGCAAACAGTTGAATTGCCAAATTCTCTGCACCTATATCTTTCGCCTCCTGACGCAGTTTCCCCTGTCTTATCATCTCTTTGAACACTTCCGCAGTGTAGGCCACAGGCCCTGCACAGAGGGCGTCCTGATACCACTTGTTCAACTCCGGGTTTCGATATTGTTCCAATGTCAGCATCTTTCTCACATCCGATGCGAATTCGTCCTCTGTCCAAAAGAGAAATTGCTTTTTGGCGTATGTACAGAAAGTTTCCAAATCCATTTCCCGGCAATGCTCCATACTGTCTGCATCCACATCCACCGGAACCCTGTCTTCCTCTGCCCTTTCTCCATCCAGTGCAATCATCCTATCCATAATACTGTCAAAAATATCCTGTTTACTCTCAAAATGTCTGTAGAGGGCTCCCTTTGTAATTCCCAATGCCCCGGCAAGCATACTCATAGACACAGCCTCGAAGCCATCTCTCGCAAACATCTTCACAGCGGTATTTATAATTTCTTCCTTTGATGTTTTCATCTTACTCCTTTTTCCCTTTAGCAAAAATAAACGGTCGGTTACTTATTATTGTAACCGACCGTTTATTTTTGTCAATACTAATCTTCTTAATAGTTCTCTGCATGAACCTCAAAGTAGGCCTGTGGATGTGCACACACAGGACACACCTCCGGAGCATTGGTTCCAACCACGATATGTCCGCAGTTGCGGCATTCCCATACCTTAACCTCACTCTTCTCAAATACCTGGGCTGTCTCAATGTTCTTGAGAAGTGCACGATATCTCTCCTCATGGTGCTTCTCAATAGCCCCTACCATACGAAACTTTTCAGCAAGTTCTGTGAATCCTTCTGCCTCAGCAGTCTTGGCAAAGTCCTCATACATATCAGTCCACTCATAGTTCTCTCCGTCTGCAGCTGCATTCAGATTCTCCACAGTGTTACCGATGCCTTTGAGTTCCTTGAACCACATTTTTGCATGTTCCTTTTCGTTGTCCGCTGTCTTCTGGAACAGAGCGGAAATCTGCTCATATCCCTCTTTTTTTGCAACGGATGCAAAATAGGTGTACTTGTTTCTCGCCTGCGATTCGCCGGCAAAGGCTGCCTCTAGGTTCTTCTCGGTCTGTGTTCCCGCATAGGGATTTTTTTTAGTTTCACTCATGTGTTTACTCCTCCTTTGATTCGATACATACATTATAATGCTCCTTTTTCGCCGTGGCAACTCTACTTTTTATTCTCTTTTTCCAACATCTTTCTGGCCTTGGTACACCATCTGAGATAAGCTTCATAAGTTTCAACACCAAAGGACGCAGTTAGATAATAATACATATGATCCGGGTTATTCAAAACTTTTGACAAATTGTCCTGATAGAACTTTAGGATATGCAGGGACTCTCTCACTTCATTTTCAAAAGCATTGATATTGTTAATGGAAATCTGTGGTTCTGCCACTCCGCCAAAGAATAGCTTCAACAGCGTTTCGTACTTCATATCATTTACCGCCCTGGAATCCTCAAGCCAAGAGCGAAGAGCTTCTTTGCCCTGAGAAGTGATGGCATAATTTATCTTCTCACGCCCACCGTTCCTTTCTGAATCTTCCACTTTTTCCACCAGTCCCTCCCGGGTCATGGCGCTAAGGGATGGATAAATACTTCCAAAACTGCCTTTCCAGAAAAAACTAATCGACTGATCAATACGCTTTTTAATATCGTACCCTGATAGATTCTCATGAGCCAGCAACCCAAGGATCACCATATCAATCTTTCTGTCTTTCGCCATTTAGCACTTCCTCCACAAAGCCTTTTAACCTAGTCTGATTTTCAAATGCGACAGGATTGTTTCTGTCTGCAAGTGCCACCATATGGTTTAAGTTTGGCAGTTTCTTCTGAAGAATCTCCTGACACTTGTCATTATCACCACCGCCGCTAAAGGTAAATACGGCAACTACCCGCTCACGAATCTCACGATTTTTCAAAACGGTATTGATGGCCGGTGCCTGCTTACTGGCCCAAATGGGTGTTCCCAAAATGATTTCGTCGTAGTCTGATATGTTTTGAGGCACCCCTTTGATTTTGGGACACATCCCAAAGGTAGCCAACATGCCACCGTACATCATTTGCATACCCATACTTTTTGGCATAGGTCTGATGGTATCTATGGCGTATACATCTGCATTCAGTAACCGGCCAATTTCCTTGGCAGCCTCTCTTGTATTGTCTGTAAGAGAATAAAATAGTACCGCTCTCTTCATTACTCTTTCCTCCATATCATTTTGTATTTCAATACATCCTTAGGACATTCATCTACACATGCACCGCACTGAATGCACTCTGTACAGTTCCCGTTGGTTCCTGCTGCCACCATGGCCGCTACATCAAGTCCCATAGGGCAGGCCTTGTTGCACTTCTTACAGGAAACGCATTTATCCTTATTGGCCTGAATATGAAGTTGCGGAATATGTAAAAGTCGCCCAATGCTGCTGCCGATTACCATAAACGGTGCCATCCAACATATGTAATGGCACGCCCCTCTTTTGCCGTGAATCAAGGCCGGAAGAAACAAAATCAAGAGTACACCGTAATAGATGATATAATTGTAAATTTCTGTTACGGATATGCCGTGATCTGTCATATAAAAGAAGTCCACCGTCACATCATTCTTACCCAGAATAAAAGTAACAACAATGGCAACCATCCAGATACTCCAAATCACATATTTGATTTTATCTCGCCATCCCTGTTTCACCGGACTCTCATTCATCCTGCTACAACACTCTTGAAGTCCCCCTGCGGGACAAAGGTATCCACACCAGACACGCCCTGCAAACATAGAGAACACGAACATGGCAACAAATACACAAAAGCTTCCGTTCATAATATGCTCCGATGCAGCCTGAAGAATCAGATAAGGGGAAAAGTACCACATAATAATAGGAAATAATAAAAAAGAAATGAAAATTATGGTTTTGCGAATTCTCTGTCTTTTCATGACATTGCTCCTTTGTATCAATTTGATATATCGTTTTGATACATATTACTCCAAAGAAGTTGCAATGTCAACTGTGAATTTACTTTGTCATTTTTTTGCCTTCTCGGGTGGCACCCTTCTGTCAATTCAAGGAATTCTGCACTGCTGCAATCCATCTTCTTTTTCATCTACCAATATTTTTTAGAACAATATATTTACGTTTCCATACATAGCAATTCTGATGGCACCAATGACCACCAGATGCAGTGGGTAGTAGATATAGAAAAACCATTTCATCCACTTGGCCTCTCCTCTTTCCCCATTGTATAGTTTTAAGATTGGATATACCAAAAGCACACCAACTAATTCATAGGCATACACTTTACTCACAAAGAAGTATGAAATAATGCCGTAGATGGCCACATATGGGATCATAACCAAAATCTGTTTTTCCAGATTCCCCCTCCGCTTATACATGTCGGTGATTGCCAAAACTGCAATGCAGGACCAATCAGCAGGAAACGCACTCCAAACTAACACAAAGGCCAGAATCCATTTCAAATACTTATTCATCTTCACATCGCCATGCTCCAGGTATAACACCACTGCCGCAATAAATAGTGGCCACATGACACTGGTTTGGTTGAACAGGCCCTCTTTGAATGGAATGAAGGAACTACCATACCAGAAACAATATGCAAAATGCGAAATTAAAGCAAAAATCCCTAGTCTCTGTATGTACTTTTTGGGATTATGGGTATAATAAAATCCTTCACAAACAAAAAACCACATAATAGGTGCTGTCAATCTGCCAACCAAGTGTAGTGCAACCGGCACCGGTTCTGCCGGAAATCCCGGATAAAACAAATCTGTTACATGGTCAATGGTCATTGCAATAATTGCAATTAATTTTAAGTGATTACTATTTAAAACTTTTTTCATTTTGATCTACCTATTCTTTTTATCACTATCCTGCATCTATACTTATGATTTTTCTTCCAGTGCAATCAGGTCTTCTCTCTCATACCGATTATGTCCTTGTTGGGATTTTTTGTACTTCCAGCATTTGATGGCGTCCTCCAGTGCTTTTCCCTGATTGTCTTCGAAAAAATCCCTAATGTATGATATGTTCCTTAAAGATAACTCTATGTTTTTCAGAACAAACAAAGCAGGGCTCGATTGTAGCACTGAGAGTAAGTTCTCCTACAACAGGTTTTTTCATCTTACCTTGCTTCGCTGGTAAAATTTCTCCTGTGTCCAGATAATGAGCAATACGCTCTGTTAATTCCAGTTTCCCACCGGAAGTAGGCAAGCCATTCTCCCGGCAAAACGCCACCAGTTCCTCCTTCAAATAATAAAATGAGCGAAAGGTTTCGCCGCTTAATTCTTCTTTATAGATACGTTTCACATTGCTATTGTTTAGCTTGACATTTTCAACTCTTAATTCCATATCTATTCTCCATCAAAGGGCAGCGGCGTCTGAGGTGCCTGCACATCCTCTGTCAATGCTATCTGCATCCAAACAATGCCCTTCCACTTTCCATTTTTAAATCCGGCTTTTTTGAAATGTCCAACCTGGGTGAATCCCAGCGCCTGATGCAGGGCGATGCTGGCTTCATTGGTATCCACAATCACACCGTACACATACCGGTAGCCTTGTTTTTTCAAAGTCTCCATAAATTTTCGGTAAAGAGCTGTGGCAATGCCACATCTTCTGGGGGTATCCGGTGCCAGCACAATGGTAGATTCCACATTCCACTGATAGGCATCGTGGGGTCGAAGAGGCGAACCATAGACGTAGCCCAGCACCTTACCCTCTGTATCTTCCGCCACATAGAAAGGATACTTCTTCAGGGTCTTTTCAATTTTTTCCCGATACTCATCCACACTTGGATTATCAATGGTAAAGGTCACATGTTCACTGTCCACATATGCTCCGTAAATATCGTGCACCGCCTGTGCATCACTAGTATTTGCCACTCTGATTGTATACTCCATTTTGATTCTCCTTATATCCCGCGTTACACTTCCAATTTCAATGAAAATTTCTCCACATGGTAAACTATATGCTTTCATCCATTCTTTGACAAGTTGGATACGACAAAATGCAATTATCAACACATAAGATGCACACATACATAAAAAAATCCCCCTCACGGCATTGTCAACTTCCGTGAGAGGGAACGTCAAGAATACTCTAACATTTTCCAAAACGGCAATAATATCATACCCGATATCGGTTAAAGCAGGAATATATCTCCTGCTTACGTGGGATGGCATAACCCCCGGAGATGTCCTTGCCATCCGAGGCAAAACTCAGACCTTCTCTGTCAATCTGCTTTTGTAACTGCTCCACCACATCGGAAATTGTGCGCTTTCCATCCACCAAATGTTCCACTGCATATTTCAGCAGGAGCCCCAGAGCTGCCGTCTGCTCACTGTCAATCAGTTGCTCTAAATAGCGCAGGTCAACATTCTGCTTACCCAGGGCAAATCCATCCACTCCCATGGTCTTGACCTTGAGGCGCTCCGGCGCATCCTGCTTCACCGCTCCGCTGCGATAGTCTCTGCGCTTGGTGGCACCATTTTTATCCTTTTCCATAACGCGATGACTGCTTGGCATGGCAAAGGTTCTTGGTTTTTCCTCTGAAATGGGAAAGTCTGCGCAAAGCGCCTTGGCCTTCACCGTAATGTCCATCGGCTCATAACAATCCATCTGAATCACCGTGTCTGCAATATGGAAAAACGCCCCCGAGCTTCCGGCAACAAGAATGGTGGAAATTCCCGCCTGCTCATAGAGATCCCTTGCTCTAGCCAGAAATGGTGTAATTGGCTCCTTGTCGGGACTCACCACCTTCTGCATAAAGGCATCTCGCACCATAAAATTCGTGGCGGAGGTATCTTCATCCAACAAAAACAGCTTACTTCCCGCCTCAATTCCTTCCACAATGCCTGCCGCCTGAGAAGTGCTACCGCTGGCATCTGCTGTGGAAAAGTCGCAGGTATCCTTTCCGTTTGGAAGATCGTTGATAAACATAGAAATGTCCACATTCTTGATAAATCGTCCGTCCTCTGCTCGGAGTTTCAGCGCCGTTTCATCTGCAATCACATACTCTCTTCCGTCTTCGGCAATGTGATTATATACGCCTAGTTCTAAAGCATTTAACAAGGTGGACTTACCGTGATAACCACCTCCCACAATCAGGGTAATACCTCTTGGAATTCCCATGCCAGTGATGCTTCCCTTGTGGGGAAGTTCCATGGACACACGAAGACTTTCCGGTGATGTGAATTTGGTTGCTCCTTTCATAGGACGGGAAGATATTCCACTCTCTCGTGGCAATACGGCGTCATCTGCAACAAAGGCCACCAAGTTCTTTTGTGCCAACTGATTTCGAATCGCCTGCTGGTCCTCCGCCAGTTCGATTGCTTGCTTAACTTTTGATACATCAAGATTCTTATAATACAAAGACTGCTCTACACACTGTGGCAGATATTCAAACAAAATCTTTTCCAGCTCTCTGGCGTTGATTGATCGGCCATTTGCAGGGAAACCGATGGCAAAGCGGAGGATAATCTCTTTTTCGTTTATCTCACATGCGGTCCTTGTGAGTACTTCCTGTCCCGGTCGTGTCACGGAAATTAACCCACTTTTTCCTGATCCCTTTGCCTTAAAGGTAAAACGGTTCACCTGTTCAGCAAACTCTCGAAGCAACACATCTGCCAAGGTTCTTCTTGTCAGTTTGTCCTTTGTAGCATAATCCGGAAAACCTGCATTCTTAACATCTACTGCAACATGCACCTGAGATGGCGCAGCAAAAGGATCTCCTTGCACGTGGTCAATACAAAACATATACTTCGGGAATCGATAATTTCCTTTTAGCGATTTATATGCTGGGTAGCTTTTATGATCAATACTTCGTAATTGTTCTCTTAGTTCTCTTTCTGATTGCATACTCTCTCCATTCTCACAACATCACTGGCATATTTCTCAGATTGCCATCCTTCACTTTATTGTTAATGGCATAGACATAACCCTCTAAATATTCTCCATCGCAGGTTACCAATCCGTCTTGTCGCAATTGCCCTGCAATTTTCTGACAAATCGTCTCAATGCGTTCTACATTCTCTTCCAGGTGATAAGGGAACTCAAGAAGCCCTTCTAAATCCTCTGCCACGCCACCTAGTTTTTCTAAATCTCGTAGTCCTCGCATACTCCATTTGTAATAAGGACTATACCTGCGGTTTAAGATATAACACGTCTCTATTGTGTGTTTTACAAAGTCATTTAACGAAATTGCCGCGGCCCCTTTCTCCCCGTGAGCAAAGCATCTACTGTAATTATACTGGCCAGTCTGAGTCATATAAAAAAGCTCAGAGGCAAGTCTTTTTAACCACACATCCTCCGGACAGTCCTCCATCAGTGCCTTTCGTATCCGACTAAACTCCCCCATTGGGTCTGCAAACACTTCCCCGTTGGTGGCTTCCGCAAGATAAAAAGGCGGGATAGAAAGCCAATCCTCCAAGGATTTGGGCACATCCCCCGTGCCTGTATAAAACTGATAAAAGTCTTTTATGGTAGAGACCCCTCTTCCATCTCCCCCATAATGGCTAAGCTGTTGCATACTCACTCCCATAAATTCCTTTGGAAGTTTGGCATATGCCCGAAACAACTTAAATCCGATTTCTCGCTCATCTTCCTCTGTCAACCACAACTGAAATCCGGGGCCATAGTCGTGATCCCCTGAAATCTCATCATCATATCCAAAACACTCAGAGCCATGTCCCACCAGCCCCACCGCAATGCGGTCCTGATACTGAGGAAACTGTTCCTCAATCATAGACTTTCCATATGTCTCATAATATGCTCTTGCTAATTCCAAACCTTTCATAACACTT
>CAMFYL010000019.1 GCA_946002055.1 uncultured Roseburia sp. | reverse complement strand
GCTTACACCCAAAGAGCCATTGCCGAGATGTTAGAAGAAGATAAAGATTTGTATTGAGCCAGTGAAGGGACAGGTACATCTGGCATCCAATAAATTGGAGCCATCTGTACCCGTCCCCACCGGCTCATTTTTTATTCTGTCAATGCTTCCACAACCTTAGGAAAATCCATAAAGTGGGATGCCTTTACTAAAATGGTATCGCCCTCCTTTACCAAAGCCTTCAACTGGGGAATCATTTCTTCTTTGGTATCAAAACCATATACCTCTGTTGTACAGTCTGCTGCTTCCACAGCGCGAATCATTTCCTTAGATAATTCACCTGCTGTAAATAGCACATCGATGCCAAATTCTGCAACTGCTTCTCCCACCTGATAGTGAAGAGACGCTTCCTCTGCTCCCAGCTCACCCATATCCCCAAGCACTGCAATGGTTCTTCCCGATGCGTGACTTAGCACTTCCAGAGAAGCCCTCATAGAAACCGGGTTTGCATTGTAGCAGTCGTCGATAACCGTAATGCCATTCTTCTGAATGAAATTGTTTCGTCCATCAATGGTAGCCGCATGTTCAATTCCGGATAAAATTTCCTCACGGCTCATACCAAGGTGCTCTGCTGCAACCATAGCTGCCAGAGCATTGTATACATTATGCTGTCCGGGGATTGGAATTCTCACGGAGCTTTCCCACTTAGGACCAATAAGCTTTGCCTGAACCCCGGTGAGCTGGCTGACAATGTCTGTGGCACTATATTCCTGATTGCTGAGTCCAAAGAAGTGTCGCTCTCTTCCGAGGGTATCTGCCATCTGCAGCTTGTCATCGTCGCCATTTAACACAATGACGCCGTCTTTTGGCATGTGGGCAAAAACCTCTGTCTTGGCCTTTAAAACCCCGTCTCGATCAATCAAATTCTCAAGATGGCAAAGACCAATATTTGTCATAATTACCATGTCGGGTTTGGCCATATTTCCCAGACGATCCATCTCGCCAAAGTCAGAGATACCCATTTCCACAACCGCCACCTGATGCTCTTCTTTCACACCGAACAGGGTCAGCGGCAAGCCAATCTCGTTGTTGAAATTTCCCTGTGTCTTCCAAAGGGAAAAATGCCTAGAGAGTACCGATGCCACCATTTCCTTGGTGCTGGTCTTTCCCACGCTTCCCACGATACCAATGACATATGCATCCATCTGCTCACGATAAAATGCCGCCAAATCCTTTAATGCCTGCTGGGTTTCCTTCACCACAATATATGGTCCTGTGGTTTTTCCCAAATCATGATCACAAAGAACTGCCATAGCACCCTTTTCAAAAGCATCCGGGATAAAGGTATGACCATCCACTCTAGCGCCCTTAATCGGAACGAAGATGAAATCCTTCTCCACCTTGCGATTGTCAATGACAACGCCCTGGGCAACCTTTCCTTCTTCTATGTAATTATCCGGTAAAAACAATTGCCCACTTACAGCGCGGGCAATGTTTTGCAATGTCATATGTTTCATATTCTATGCTTCCTTTGAAAATCTCTCTAACGAAATATCAATTATTTTCTGGCACAACTCCTCATAGGATATGCCAACGGCAGCCGCCTCCTGTGGCAATAAGCTGGTAGGTGTCATACCCGGCAATGTATTTGCTTCCAGGCAGAACATCTCATCATTTTCATTTAGCAAAAAGTCCATACGAGAATAGGTTTCCAGTCCCAAAACCTCCACAACTTGCTTGGCGTAGCTCTGCATCTGTTCTGTCAATTCCTTGGAAAGCTCTGCCGGACAGGTCTCAACAGCGCTACCTGCCGCATACTTATTCTTGTAATCATAAAATCCCTGAATCGGAGCAATCTCAATGACCGGCAAGGCCTTGCCTTCCAATACTCCAACAGAGAATTCTCTTCCCTTGATATAATCCTCAACAATTACTTCCTCTTCCCATCGGAAGGCATCATCCAGAGCCTTCTCATATTCCTCACGGCTATTTACAATGGAAACGCCGATGGAAGAACCGCCACAAGCCGGCTTTACAACGCATGGATAGCGAAGGGGCTCCCTACCCTCTGATCTATCTGCAATATTCAGGGAAAATCCCTGTGGCGTTGGAATACCATGGGCATCGAAAAACTCCTTTGTCACACCCTTATCCATGGCAATTGCGCTACTGAGGTATCCGTTTCCTGTGTACTTAATGCCAAAGAGATCGAAGGCCGCCTGCACCTTACCGTTCTCCCCGTTCTCTCCGTGGAGAGCCATAAATACCACATCGGCCTTCTGACAAATAGCGATAACATTTGGACCGAAAAAGTTATCGGACTGATCCGCTCTGGAAGCCTTGACTGCTTCGATATCCGGAGCTTCTCCGGGAATCTCCGATACCACCACACTCTTCTCCTCTGCGCAATCAAAAATATCATCTATATTCTGCTCACAGGTTCCATAACCCAAGAAAACATCCAAAAGTAATACATTGTGGCCAATCTTGCGAAGTGCCTTTGCCACCATATCTCCAGACTTGAAGGACACATCTCTCTCTGTGCTGAGTCCTCCGGCTAATACTACAACATTCATACTATCATCTCCCTTATTCACGCCCTTCCGGGTCGTCTTCGGATTGTATTATACCATAATTTATACGCTGGCAAATCCCTTAATTACAAAATTAGAAATTCTTTCTTTCCCCACTGTAATTCCGCTTCCAGCATCTCCTGTTTTTCTACCTTTGGCAAAATCCTTTGCAATGTATGATGCAATAGCTCTTCCTGATAGTAACTTTCTTGATCCTTAAGTGCCAATGACACATCCATCTCAATTCGCAAAAGATGCATGCACAATAGCACTCCACCTTCCTGTTGTACGCAAATCACCGCCCTCTTTAGACAAGCCTTTGCGTCCCGGGGGCGCCCCATATACAAAAGACACAGCGCCATATTCCCTAATAGGATGCCTCTCATTTTCCAGCTCCGCTTCCGGACATATTTATCATCCTCCAGCTGCGAAAACAGAAACACGAAAATACGATAGGCCTCTTCGTATTTCTTCTGCCACATAAAGCCAACCGCTAGATTGTTTAATATCCAAAACTCTACATAGTCACTTTTGACAACATCAATACGGCCCCGCATCACTCCCAAAGATGCTTTGGCCCACTCTTCCTTTTCCTCTCCATTCCAATCCGGTCTGCCAATCTGCAGAATTTCTACACATTTTGTGGCATATCCTTCTGACTCGGCTCCGCACATTTGGTAACAAACTTCCTTGCTCATTTCATAGAACTGGGACTCCTTGGGATTTTCCACATTTGTCACATGCTCCAGCTCCCACAGCAAATCCTTTACCCGATCGACTTGCCAAGTCTCCATAGCCTCTAAAATTTCTTCCTGAATCTTCTCCCTCTGATACGCCTGCTCCCCTAGAAAGTGCGCATACGAAAAAGTGCCAGGCCCCTCCAGGTGTTCCATCAATAGCCGAAACACCCGTCTGGAGGGGACCTGACATCCATTCTCAATCCTAGATAAGGTACTGGGCGAGCAGATGCCATCTGCCAGCCGCTCTTGGGACCATCCTTTTGCTAGACGTAGCCTTCGTATCTCTTCTCCAAATACTACTTCCTTCATCTGCTAAAATTCTGGTTCAATTAATCCGTATGTATTACCCTTTCTCTTATATACTACATTGACTTCTTCTGTCTCTGCGTTTAAGAATACGAAGAAATCGTGTCCTAACAATTCCATCTGTACACATGCATCTTCCGGATACATTGGCTTAATTCCAAATCTCTTAGAACGAATGATGCGAATCTCTTCCTCGTCATCCTCATCATCCCTAGCCAAGTACTCCTCTGCAAAGAACTTCTCTGCATTCTGCTGCTTGGTTACAATCTTGTTACGATATTTCTTTAACTGACGTTCAATAATCTCCTCAACAACTTCAATGGAAACATACATATCATTGCTAACCTGTTCTGCACGAATGACGCTTCCTTTCACCGGAATGGTTACCTCAATCTTCTGTCTCTCCTTCTCCACGCTTAAGGTAACATGCACTTCTGTATCTGGTGCGAAATACTTCTCAAGTTTAGAAAGTCTCTCCTCCACTGCCTCCTTTAATCCATCTGTTAATTCAATGTTCTTGCCTGTGATTGTAATTCTCATGATGTCCATCCCCTTTACACATTTATTTGATACCGATGAAATATCATAGTGTAATTATAACATATTTCACCCTTTGGACAAGTAGTTTTCTGAAAATAATTTATGATACTGCTAAATTGTTCATACACTTGTGGATTGTCATTTCAACTTGCATTTGATATACTTTTTCTAAGATTTTGTTAAATCGGAGGAAGGAAGTATGTTAAAAACCGCATTCGTATCAGGAGCATCCAGAGGCATTGGAAGAGCCATTGCAACTGCTCTTGCTCAAAGGGGATATCACCTTAGCCTCACCTGTGAGAAGAACGAGACTATGCTTTTGGATTTCGCCCAGTCCCTTTCCCGGGAGTATCACATTCGCGTGTTGACCTTTGTGGGAAATATGGGAGACTCCGCCTTTGTCTCTGATGTAGCAGACAAAACCCTAAAGGCGTTTGGTCAGATGGATGTCATCATTAACAACGCAGGAATATCTTATGTGGGTCTTTTGACAGATATGACAGATGAGCAGTGGAATCAGGTGTTAAATGTAAACCTGTCCTCCTGCTTCTACACCGCAAGAGCTTTCCTTCCCTCTATGATTGCAAAGCAGCAGGGACAAATCATTTCCATTTCCTCCATGTGGGGTCGGGTTGGTGCGTCCTGCGAGGTGGCCTATTCCGCAAGCAAGGGAGGTATGCACGCATTTACCCGGGCCCTGGCAAAGGAACTGGCTCCAAGCCATATCTCGGTAAATGCCATTGCATGTGGCGTCATTGACACAGATATGAACAGCTTTTTATCAGAGGAGGATGCGGCTGCGTTGGCTGCGGAGATTCCTGCAGGACGTTTTGCAGAAACAAAAGAGGTAGCACAGACCGTCCTCTCTCTTTTGGACAGTCCATCCTACCTCACCGGTCAAATTATCGGACTTGACGGGGGCTATATCTAAAGCCCCTATGATAAATCATGCGATGGGATACATCTTTTACACAAAGGGATTATAGAATCGATTGCCGTCGTAATAGGTGATAACAAGGGCCACAATCATAAAGACAAGGGTGGCAATCATCACCACATAGTCGCCGGCTGCCAGTCTTCTTCCCATATACCAGGTACGTTTCTTATGCTTTCCGAAGCCTCGCAATTCCATGGCGTTACTTACCGTATCGATACGATCCATACTGGTAAAGATTAGAGGAAAAATAATGGCCGCCACACTCTTGATGCGGTCTGCCAGCTTTGCCTTTCCCGACATCTCGATACCTCTGGCTTCCTGGGCATTCTTAATCTTGTGGAAATCATCCTGCACATCCGGAATGTAGCGAAGTGCAATTGCCAAGGCGTAGCCAATGTTATAGCTGATTCCAAGTCGATTTAAGGAAGCAGCCAGTTCCGAAGGGTTGGTTGTGATAATAAACATAAATACCGACGGGACAATGGTAAAGTATTTCAACACCACGTTCAGCTCGTAAAACAGCTGTTCACTGGTGACCTTCCAGCGCCCACCCCAGTGATATAAAATATGCTCCGTGCCATATATCTTGGTTCCCTGATCCGGGGCAAATACAAAAATGGCAACAATGTTAATTATCATAAATACCAAAATTACTTTGAACACAGAGCCAACCTGATCCCAGCTTGTCTTGGAAAGCTTAAACAAAATCAAACTGATGACAAACATCACTGCCAAGACTCTGGTGTCATAGGTCAGCATACACGTGATGGTCCAGGAGAGAAAGAAAATCAGCTTGGTAACGCCACAGAGATTTTCCATCCAGGTTCCCTTTTCTTTATATGTAAGCAGTTTAGCCATTAGCGCACCTTCCTTTCGTAATTGATAAAGCATTCTACAAATGCAGAAGGTGACTCAATGCCACACTGTTTTGCCATATCGTACAAGGAGGTCTGTTTCAAATAGGCCCGGTCTGAAATAGTAGCATCTGTCAAAACCTTTGCCGGGGTATCATCTGCAATCATCTGACCATCCGCAATGACAATGGCACGATCCGTGTATTCCATCATCAGGTGCATATCGTGGGTAATCATCATAATGGTGGTGCCATACTCCTGATTTACACGCTTCAGAAACTCCATGATCTCTGTATAATGGCGATAATCCTGTCCCGCTGTAGGCTCGTCCAAAATCAGAATTTCCGGATTCATCACAAGAATGGATGCAATGGTTACTCGCTTCTTCTGTCCAAAGGATAGCGCAGAAATTGGCCAGTTTCTAAATGGATAAAGTCCACAAATCTTGAGGGTTTCATATACCCGCTCCTTGATTTCCTCCTCGGGAACACCGCGAACAGCAAGCCCTAACGCCACCTCTTCGTAAATCATAGCTTTGGAAATCATCTGGTTGGGATTTTGCATAACAAGACCGATTCTCTCCCCTCGCTCCTTGATAGAAAGAGGCGAAATATCTTCTCCGTCCAACAGGATGCTTCCACTATCCGGCTTGATAAATCCGCAAATTAGATTGGAAAGGGTCGTCTTTCCCGCTCCGTTCTTTCCAACGATACTCAACATCTCACCTTTTTGAACTGAGAAGCTGATGTCCTGCAAAATCTTTCGGCTTTCGTCATAGGAGAAATCCAGATGTTCTACCTGAAGAACATTGTCTGATTCCTTTTTCTTATCCGGAGAATCGGCGTGAGCAAACCAGTCCTGCACTCTTCCCTTATATGGCCCGAAGTCCATGGTTTGTATCTGGGCCGGGTGATCCTTTGCATAGATTTTACAACCGGCATGCTTAAGAGCAGTCACATAGAGGGGTTCGCGAATTCCCTGGCGCTCTAGAACATCCTTTGAAAGCAACTCGTCCGGAGTCATATCTGCCACAATGGTTCCATCTCCCACCACAACAATGCGGTCCACTTCCCGAAACAAAGCGTCTTCTAAACGATGCTCGATGATAAGGATCGTCTTGTTCTGTTCCTTTTGAATGGAGTCAATCAGCTCAATGGCGTGTTTGCCTGTGGCAGGATCAAGATTTGCCAAAGGCTCGTCAAACAGCAGGATGTCCACATCGTCAATCATCACCCCTGCCATAGAGACCCTCTGCTTTTGTCCACCGGATAATTCTCCCGGTGCATGGTGTAGAAGCTTATCTATATCCACAAGCTTTGCAATTTCTTCCACTCGCTTGTGCATGCGCTCCTCTTCCAAACAGTCATTTTCCAAAACAAAGGCCACATCCTCAGCAACCGTCAGACCAATGAACTGTCCATCTGTATCCTGCAAAACAGTCCCCACCATTTTTGACAGGCCAAAGATTCCTAAATCCTTGGGCTCTTTCCCGCCAATATATAACTCACCGGTACTTTCTCCCACATAAGAAAAAGGAACCAATCCATTGATACAGTTAGCCAAGGTCGACTTTCCGGATCCGGATGGTCCAATAATGAGAATTTTTTCTCCGGGATAAATCGAAAGATTAATATCCCGGAGAGTTGGTTCTACCTGTGAATTGTATTTAAATGAATAATCCTTAAATTCAATAATAGGTTTCACAATCACAAATTCCTTTTAGAAAATTAGTCCTCTTTTGAAAGACTTGATGACTTAGCACCAATCTTGGTATAACCAACACCAAGCAAAGTACCAAGAATTGCTGTAATGATTACGTTGCCAAGGCAAGCAAATACACCCTGAACGAATACCTTGTTTGCCGGCTCAGAGTAAATAAGAATGTCAAGCACCGGAGCAACCACAATCCATGCCACTACATTTGCAACAATCTGTACAGCGTTGAAAAGTGCAATGCTCTTTCCGGCAAATCCACCCTCTTTGATCATAAACTTCTTAGCGAAGAGACCCATAGCAATACCGAACACTGCATCAGGGAACACCCAGCTCCACCAAATGCTACCATAGAACATAGCATCTCCAAGTGCATGTCCCAAAAGTCCTACGATACCACCAACAACCGGTCCAAATACAGCTGCCAAAAATGCAAGAACTGCTGCTCTTGGCTGCAAAGATGTGTTTGGAATAAATCCAAGTGGAATCTGCACCTGAGTAAGTACAACGAAAAGTGCTGTACCGATACCAGTTGCAACAACTTCTTTAATACCAAATTTTTTCATGACTCACGTCCTCCTTTTGTTTTTACGGCACTATTATAAGATATCTACTTCATTTTCTCAATGCGCTTTTGACAAGAATAGACAGATTGCTTTTTTTGTATTCAGTTTTCGTACTTTTCTGCCACATTTTTCAGAAACTCTTTATAGGTATCCCGAACATCACCGGGCCCCTCAATAACCACATCTCCTGCCAATCCGGTCATCCATCCGAAAAACTGCGGGCTCACTTCCACATCAGCACGAACAATGATATGGTCTCCATCCAAACGCATAAAAACGTCCTGACCGAAGCGGTCAATCATAACACCTGCCATGGTCTTTGGTGCCCGAAGGCTTACGGTTCTTGGCTCTCCTGCAAACATACTAAAGCGCTTCTGGGCGTAATCCGCTTTCTTAATTCTGACAGCTTCGGGATTGCGACTAGCCGAAAGCTCTGTGGCATTGCGAATCTTATCCACCCGGTAATGGCGAATCTGCCCCACCTCATCATCATATGCCACAAGATAGTAGTACTCATTATCCCACAGAAGAAAAGCCGGACTTACCTGATAGAGCTTTCCCTCTTTTCTAAGCTCCATCTCCTTTTTCTCATTCCACTCAGCATATTGGAAGGACATCATATGGTTGTTATCAATACAGTTATAAATCTCATCAATGGCGTAATAGATTCTCTCATTTGCAGTCTTGGCACGATCTGATACCACCACCTGTCGGTGAAGATGCTTCTTCTGGTAAGCGTTTCCTAAATTTTCGATTTTCGTCACCAGTTCTTTCGACTTCTTCTCTGTAATAAACTTAGAGGCAACCACAGCATCCACCAAAAGCTTCAGCTCAGGCAGTTCAAAATTCCCGGAAGCCAGATAAAAGCCCGCCTGCTCCTCCGACTTCTCGATATCCATTCCAAACTCCTGCAGCGTCTGAATGTCCCGATAAATACTCTTGCGCTCTGCAACAATGCCTTCCTCTTCTAATCTCTTAATGATTGCCGCCGCCGTCAGTGGATGCTCCTCATCTGAATGCTGCTGCAACATTTCCATCACATATAACAACTTAATCTTTTGACTTGCTGAATTGGCCATATCCGTCTCCCATCCTACTTGATATTAATTTCTATTCTCTCCAAAATCTGAGGTAATGCCCTTACAGAATTCACTTCAAAACGCAGGCCCAATGCCTCTATCAGTTCTCTCTTATCCACAGGATTAAGGGTAAGGGAACTACAATAAATACAGAGAGCCGCATCCGCTATCTGTCTGCTGTTGCTATCCTTTTGGATAATCAAACTGTCCATCAACAAGGAAATATTTGAGAATGCATCGTTGCCATAGGACGTAAAGGATAGCTGTTGCAATGAAGTAAACAACTCCACCTCTGAAAAGTCAAGATTCGAGGTATACAAATCTTCTAAATACTGGTTCATAATGTCCATCCAGGCACTGTTAATGGCTTGGTAGCGAACCAAAAAACCATCCTCATCATATCGAGTAGCTGGCACATTAATGTGAAAAGACCGAACGCCTCTCATCATAAACACATCAATGGAATAATGTTCCGTTCCCACCACATGGCTTCCAATGGCATCTGCAAAAACATAGACCTGATCTTCCCTATGAATCAAAGAATTCCGCTTGGCAATGCCGTTCTTATGGTTCTCGTGAAATGATACAATCACCTCTTCACCCCGGGTAGCGTCCACTTTAATATAAAGAGAAATTCGATAGTATTCATCCAGAATGCAAATGGCATTATCAAAGCGCTCCTGGGAATCCATCTCTGTAATCATAAATGGTTGCAGATGTCTCAGATAATCCTTAACAAAATCCAGTTTATCCATCTTAAGGTAGTCCAAATACTGCAACAGGTGTAGATTACGGCCTGTGGTATCCTCACTCTCATCCAACACAATGCGCTCTAATCGGGCCAACTTGCGAATTCGCCTACACAATTGCTTGCGTATGGTAAATTCAATGTCCGTCTCCACAACTCCTCCCCCCTGAGTAACAGCATCCTCTTCGCCACTCAAAGGGCGTTCCGTGTTCATCAACCCAGTGGGAATCCCTTCGTCAGCAGATAACTCCGTGAAATAGGAGAGAACGCGCTTTTGTTGCTCAGAATCTACACGTCGAAAATTCTCCAATAGAACTTGCTCATCCTCTGTCAACTCTACAGCAAAATCAAGTGTTGAAGATTTCTCTTCCATACCCAGTAGCTCATAGGGTGTAATATCTAGGGCCGCGCAAATAGCAGACACCTTATCCAAGGAAGGGTTCAATCCCTTGCGCTTCCAATCACTGATGGTGCTTTCCGCAATTCCCGTCAAGGTTGCAAAGTCCTTCTGGGTCAGCCCCTTTTCCTTAATCAGAGCAAATATCTTATCGCTAACTAGCACAGTCTCACCTCCATAATCCGAAAAATCGAATTCGATATGTCGAATTGTACCACGAAATATAAGTATCGTCAATGCTTACAAGCCAATGGCTCGTTGCAAAGCAAAAGAGCTATCCTGCCCCCACAGGATAGCTCTTTCTCCCCTTATAAATATTCGTCTTCCTTCCCCAAAAAAGACAACTATTTAGCCTCGATATTCTTTGTGGCAATCACGTCAACACCGGTTCCGCAAACATCTGCAAGAACCACATCGCCAATGGCAACCGGTGCATCAACCACTACATTTTCCATAGCCTTGCAAATGTCAAAAATCATTCCCTTTGGAATATCTTCCTTTGTCTTGCAAGAAACCATGTTAATCTTTCCGCCCTTAACGCGAACAGAAGATGTGACGATACGGGTAGGATTGGTACACTCTTTTTTCGCATACTTCTCACCGTTTGGACAAGTGTTACCAACAACTTCCGTTACCTCTCCATTTTCCAATGTAACCTTAAGGCTGCATCCAAGAGGACAGCCGATACAAATTAAATCTCTTGTTTCCATCTTATTATGCCTCCTCAATCTTAATGGTAATATTCTCAATATCAGGATACTCTGCCAACTGTGACTTCTTTAAGATTACCTGTTCCATCTCACCCGGAGCCATAACAGGACGCTTTCTCTTAGAAATCAGCTCATCACCAAAGTAAGTTGCAATTGCGCAATTCTTAAATACCTGACCAACGCGGAAACGAACGGTAAGTGTATCGTCCATAACCTCCGGACGAACGGTTGTTGGAACGGTGTAACGAACACCATCAACAGGTAAGATTTTAACTTCCTTAGAAGCATCCTGCTTACCTTCCTTAATGTACTTAGCAGCATTCTTACCTGCGTTAGTAGCTTCCTGAGAAACGAAGTCAACCAAATCATGTACGTGAAGTACGTTACCGCAGGCAAATACACCTTCGATGTTGGTCTCTAAGCTATCATTTACAACAGGGCCTGAGGTGATTGGGCTAAGCTCAACACCGGCTGTCTTAGAAAGCTCATTCTCCGGAAGAAGTCCGCAAGAAAGAAGCAATGTATCACAGTCGTAGTGAATTTCAGAACCAGGAATTGGCTTGCGATCCGGTCCAACCTCAGCGATTGTGATTCCCTCAACTCTCTCTTTACCCTGAATGTCCACAACAGTATGTGAAAGGTAAAGTGGAATATCAAAGTCATCCAGACACTGAACAATATTTCTCTTCAATCCACCGGAGTATGGCATCAACTCGGCAACAGCCAAAACCTTAGCGCCCTCAAGTGTCATACGGCGGGCCATAATAAGTCCGATGTCACCGGAACCCAGGATAACAACGCGACGACCCGGCATATAACCTTCTATGTTAACAAGTCTCTGAGCGGTACCTGCAGAGAAGATACCTGCGGGACGGTAACCGGGAATGTTCAGTGCTCCACGGGAACGCTCACGACATCCCATAGCAAGAATCACTGCCTTAGCCTCGATGGTAAACATTCCGTCTGTGGCATTCATTGCGGTAACTGTCTTATCGTTTGCGATATCCATTACCATAGTGTTGAGCTTGTATTCAATGCCGCGCTCTTCCACCTGTGCGATAAATCTTGAAGCGTATTCAGGGCCGGTAAGCTCTTCCTTGAAGGTATGTAATCCGAATCCGTTGTGGATACACTGATTTAAGATACCACCAAGTTCTCTATCTCTCTCAATAATTAAGATACTATCAATTCCATTATCTTTTGCTGCGATGGCTGCTGCAAGACCAGCTGGGCCACCACCAACGATGACTAAATCATATTTCATTTTCTGTGCCCCTCCTTAAATCTTCTTGTTGTATCCGTATACAATCTTAGCGTCTTTACCGTTCTTTGTTACATCAAACATACTCATTGGTACTTCACGCTCAAGAATCTCCATGGTCTTTGGTGAGCAGAAGCCTGCCTGACAACGACCCATACCGGCTCTTGTTCTGCGCTTCACACCGTCAAGAGAACGAGCACCTAATGTTCTGTGGATGGCATCTAAGATTTCGCCCTCAGAAATCATCTCGCAACGGCAAATAATATTTCCGTATGCAGGCTGTTTCTTAATCAGTTCATTTCTCTCTTCCATAGAAAGTGTTGCAGGATTAAGAATTCCCTTTCTAGTTCCATTGAAGTCAGGGTTCTTTTCCAAGCCAAGGCTTTCAGCCACAAGCGAAGCCACCATTTCACCGATAGCCGGTGCAGATGAAAGACCAGGGGACTCAATGCCGGCTGCGTTGAAGAAGCCCTTAGCATCCTCAGCTTCACCGATAACAAAATCGCCATTTACTTCATGAGCACGAAGACCTGCAAAGGAAGTGATAACCTGACGCATTGGAACGTTCTTTACGGACTGAGCACTTGTCACTCCAAGAGAACCAAGGCCATCTGCTGTTGTGTTAATGCCTTCCTTATCGTCGATATCCTCTGCTGTAGGACCTACCAAAAGGTTGCCGTGAACAGTTGGTGTAACAAGAACACCCTTACCCATCTTGCTTGGCAACTGGAAAATTGTCTTAGATACGTGATTTCCTGCATCCTTATCAAGCAAGCAGTACTGACCACGACGAGCGATGATTTCTAACTTATTCTCTGAAACCATGTTGTTAAGCTTATCAGCGTAAACACCGGCAGCGTTCACAACTGTCTTAGCCTCAATCACATCTTTATCTGTTGTGATGACATAGAAGTCATCTTTCTTTTCAATCATTGTAACTTCTGTATTTAAGAAGAATTCTACACCATTGTCTGCAGCGTTTTCTGCCAAAGCCATAGTCAAATGGAATGGACAAACAATAGCACCTGTTGGAGCATACAGCGCCTTTACCACATCGTCCGCAAGGTTTGGCTCCATCTCAATGAGTTCCTCTCTCTCAAGAATAGAAACTTCGACACCGTTAGCCTTAGCCTTTTCCACAAGCTCATCCAAAAGTGCAGGATCCTGATCCTTTGTGCAAACCACCAAGGAACCGTTTCTCTTAAATGGGAAATCTAATTCCTTAGATAAGGCATCCATCATCTCATTTCCTCTCACATTAAGCTTTGCCTTTAATGTTCCGGGCTTTGCGTCAAAACCTGCGTGGACGATGGCACTGTTTGCCTTAGATGTTCCATTACAAACATCTTCGTCTTTTTCAATAACGCATGCTTTCACTTTGAACTTAGATAATTCTCTTGCGATGGCGCTTCCTACTACACCAGCACCAACAATTGCTACATCATACATTGTGTAACTCTCCCTTCTTGTTTTCACCTTAATGGCATAAAAAAAGCAAGGCGAAATAAGCGAACCATGTTCGCCCTTCTACCTTGCTCTCATCTCTGGTAATTTATTATGTTTGTGAACTCATTATAGCACCTGAGTTTTTATCTGACAAGACATAATTTGAAAAATCTGCCAAAGATTCTTTGTCTCTACAGAAACCACACATCCTGATTGGTGGTTGAGATGGATGTGGCTCCTGCATCAAGAACCGCATATACATCTTCCTTCTCACTAATCAGACCACTGGATATGATGGGTCTTGAAAACATCTTGTGTATGCGCTTCACAACAGAAGGCATAGGTCCCGGCAAAATCTCAATCACATCCGGTTTTATGTTGTTTAACTGTTTTTCAATGTTGCTGTAAGCCAGGGAGTCAATGACAAAAAACCTCATGATGGTGTATAAGGATAGTTCCTTGGCCCTTTGAATCAAGGCTCCCTTGGTAGAGATGATACCGTCAGCCTTTGTATTCTTTGCCACAAAATCCACCGCCACATCCTTCGAGCTGAGCCCCTGCACCAGATCCATATGGACAAAGGCCAGCTTACCGCTAGCCTTCACTTCCTCAACAATTCCAGGAAGGGTAATTACATCGCCATACAATATGAATATGATTTGACTGTCACACTCCTTGCATCGCTTTAATCCCGCATCATCTTTGATTGCTGCTATAATGGGAGAATCCATCAGAGCTTCCTTGAATTCTTTTTTCATTTACACCTCTGCCTCTACAGGCTTATTTCCACGTTCTTTAAATGCCACCTTTAAAAGAATTGGTGTGACCAATGTGGTGACAATGACAACTAAAATCACAGGGGCAAACATATCTTCATCGATGAGTCCGCACTGACGTCCCTTCTCAGCCACAATCAGCGCAACCTCTCCACGGGAAATCATTCCCACACCTGTCTGGATAGACTCTTTCCAGGTAAATTTACAAAGTTTTGCTCCCAGACCACAACCAACAAGCTTGCTCAGGATGGCAACCAATGCCAGAAGTAGTGCAAATCCCCAGATACGCACTCCCATGCCGCCTAATGTAACCTTGAGTCCCACGCTGGCAAAGAAGATACAGGAGAAGAACACTGTAGACACATCGTGAATCTTGATGTCCACGTAATCCTTAATCTTAGAGCGGCACAGCATTACACCTGCAAAATATGCACCCGTAATATCCGCAATGCCAAAGGCTTCCTCAGATACATATGCCAAAATAAAGCAAAATGCAATGGCAAAAATTGCCACACGTCTCTTATGGTCCGCCTTCTCAATAACAAACTCCATACGTCCGCAAAGAACAAACAAGATCATAATCAATACGGCGTATAACAAAATCTTTACAAGAACAATGCTTGGTCTCACTGTGGTATCCTTCATGCTGGATACAATTGCCAAAACAATCATTCCTAAAATATCATCTATGATGGCGGCTCCCAAAATAGTGGTTCCCACCTTGCCAGAGAGTTTACCCATCTCGCGAAGAGTCTCCACAGTAATGCTGACAGATGTGGCAGTCAATACCACGCCGATAAAAATGCTCTTGAGCAATTCATCATAATCCCCAAAATTTTCATGGAAGAATAGACCGTAGCAAAGGGTACCTCCCAACAGAGGAACGATAACACCTATTAACGCTGTAACAAAAGAAGCACCTATGTTGGCCTGTAATTCTTTCAAGTCGGTATCCAATCCAGCGGAGAACATTAGGAAGATAACGCCCAGTTCCGCAGCATATGTTAAAAAGGATCCCGTCTCACCGTTCACCGACACAAGATTCAATGCTGATGGCCCCAAAATGATACCTGCCAACAGGGCACCTACCACTTCCGGCAGGTTAATCGCCTTGCACATCAAACCCAGTAATTTGGTGCTCAGTAAAATCAATGCAATCCATAACAAAAACTCATAGCTCATAACAATCACCCTATCTTTCTCATATATTGTGTTTCTTATTATAAAAGAGTATCCCTCTGAACCGAACTTATTTTACTCTCCAAAGCATGTGATTTCAATGGTTAATCCATATTTTGTTAATAATTTAATAACTTCCAAAACAGGTCTCGTTTTTGTTGTGAATTATTACTGTTTTCGAAGATGATTTCACCTTTTCTCTGTGTATCTTTACGAAGGAGTCCCGCCTCATTCAGACGTCTTTTTATCTCTTTTGATGTGCCATAACCGCCATCAAAAATTGCCACCTGTTCTCCAAGAATATCCTCAATGGCACGTCTTACAAATGGATAATGGGTACATCCCAATACCACACCATCTAACTGTCCTTTGTAGGGATCCAATATATCTCTTAAAAATCCATATATCTCAGGGCTGTCAATATTGCCAGCCTCCACGAAATCCATCAGTCCCGGGCACGCCAAAGGAATCACATTGGCATCACCACCAAATCGCTCAATCAGGCGATGCAGTTTCTCCTCACGGATGGTCATAGGAGTTGCCATCACTAAGATATTGCCTGTTGGAAACCGCTCCACAGCAGGTTTCACGGCAGGTTCAATCCCAACCAAAGGAAGTGTTGGATACATCTGGCGCAATTTGCGAACTGCAGCACTGGTAGCCGTATTACAAGCAACCACCACACCCTTAGCCCCCATTTCCATAAACCGCTCTACATGGGAAATGGTAAGTTCGCGAACCTGTTCTAAGGATTTCGTTCCGTATGGAGCATTGATAGAATCGCCAAAATAATACATATCTTCATATGGCATCACTTTGATCATTTCTCTCAATACGCTGACGCCGCCCAAGCCAGAATCAAACACGGCAATTGGTGCATCTACATTTCCCATGACAAACGCTTCCTTCCTCTTCTTTTCTTGTGAAATATTTTAGCATTTTCACGTGCTAAAGGCAAACAGTGCATTTTTTCTACTACCGTGGTATACTTCCTCTATAAAAAATAGTATGGAGAAACCAGTATGCCTTTTGAAGAAATAACACGACCAAGAAATATATGTTCCAACTGCGGCAAAGCTATGGCCCGCAGCTATAAGGAATCTTTGTGCCCTGATTGCCTCGATGATATGTTATACCCAAAAGTAAAGGACTATATTCTTCATCACAGCGTTACCGAGATGGAGGTGGCAGAACATTTTGACATTCCATTGCAAAAAGTCCGCCGCTGGATTCGCGACGGACGTATTGAATACAAAGGATTTCGCCACGATAACTAGCGGCGATTCTCTTTTTCTTTTTTAATCACTTCTTGATAAGCCTGCATATCCCGGGCGATTTCACCACTTAAAAGCAACAAGCAAATCAAGTTTGGAATTGCCATCAGTGCGTTGGCAATATCAGAAAACTTCCATGCAATCTGCAGGGATGTGGTAGCTCCCACATAGACAATCAAAGAAAATACAATGCGATAAACCATATTGAACTTTGGTCCGTGGAACAAGTACTCAAAAGCCTTTTCTCCGTGATATTCCCAACCTAAGATGGTAGAGAAAGCAAACAGAGCGATGGAAACGGAAACAAGCACCGCTCCAGCATCTCCTAAAACGGTCTGAAATGCTGTAATGGTTAATGCTGCTCCTGTGACAAGTTCTCCGCTGGCATCCACTGTTCCTAACACACCTGAGCTTGCAACGCAAAGGCCTGTGATGGTACAGACCACAATGGTATCCCAAAAGGTTCCTGTCATGTTGATGTAGGCCTGACCTACCGGACTGTCTGTTCTTGCTGCGGATGCAGTAATGGCTGCGGAACCCATACCCGCTTCGTTTGAAAAAACACCTCGAGCCACACCATACTGGATCGCCTTCATCATAGAGGTTGTAATGGTACCTGCCACGCCACCTGCAATGGAACGTGGGCTAAATGCCATGGTAAAAATCATGGCTACTCCCTGAGGCAAATTCTCAATATTTCCAATAATGACTGCCAAGCCGGCACCCATGTATAGAATTGCCATAACCGGAACCACCACACTGGAAATTTTTGATATGTATTTGATTCCGCCAACGATAATCAGCAACGCCAAAATGGTAAGCACGATGCCCGTTGCCCAGGTAGGTGTATGAAAGGTCTGGTTTAAGGAAGACGAAATGGAGTTGGCCTGTGTCAGGTTACCGATACCAAAAGAGGCAAACACCGTAAAGATGGCAAATAGCCATCCCATAACAAGGCCAAATCCCGCAAATCCTTTGTCCCCAAATGCCTTGCGCATGACATACATAGGACCTCCGGCCATCTCTCCATTTTCATTTACCTCACGATATTTAATGGCAAGGAAACACTCACTAAACTTACTTGTCAATCCAAAGGCTGCAGAAATCCACATCCATACCAAAGCCCCCGGTCCACCGGATACCATAGCTGTTGCCACTCCAACAATATTACCCGTTCCAATGGTAGCTGCCAAAGCAGTTGTCAAAGCAGCAAAAGGAGAAATATCCCCTTCTCCATGTCCTTTCTTTCTGGATTCCTTGCTTAAGGTGCGTCGAATGGCATAACCTAAATTTCTCCAAGACAATGCCCTTGTTCTAATGGTAAGAAACACGCCTGTTCCCACCAAAAGAATCAGCATCACCGGTCCCCACACAAAATTGTCAACAACCTCTAACACGTTACCCAACTCTTCCATCTTTCTCTCCCTTTTTAATTTTTATTCATATTCCTATTGCATTTTCATATAATGTCTATTAAAATACGTCACATCGGGGTATGGCTCAGTTTGGTCAGAGCGCACGGCTGGGGGCCGTGAGGTCGCAGGTTCGAATCCTGTTACCCCGATTTTTTCGTGCCCATTGATACAACAAGGGGGTCAGATTGATTGGTACTAAAGTCCGCGCAATCTGACCCCTTTGTCTATTGTATGAAAGCGGGTGATGGGAATCGAACCCACGTATTCAGCTTGGAAGGCTGATGTTCTACCATTGAACTACACCCGCAAACTTCCCAAATGGGAAGTGCCCAGTTCCGGAATCGAACCAGAGACACGAGGATTTTCAGTCCTCTGCTCTACCAACTGAGCTAACTGGGCCTGTCGCTATCGCAACAACAAAACCAATTCTATCGGAAATACTTACCAATGTCAAGACTCTGTGTATGATTTAAACCATACGGCTTTCGTGACATGTAAAGTAAATGATTTGTCTCTCTTTTGCAATCTCCTGCAAAAGGGCCAAGCCCCGCTTTGTCTTATCTTCATCTAAATTAATAAAAGGATCATCTAGGATTATCATAGGTTGTTCTTTCTGATAGAGAACATCAACCAGAGCAAATCTGGCACATAGTGCAACCAAATCCTGATATCCTCGGCTGAGATAATCACTGGAGTGGGTGGCGCCGCTATAAATCACCTGCACAGACAAATCCATAGTGATGTCGAAGTCCATATTAGAGCTCTCTCCCTTATACCCCTCATCCAAAAGCGTCATATAATGATCCATACCCTTGCGAAGCGGCATCATATATTTGGACAAAAACTGTTCTTTGGCGATTTGCAAAAACTCTTCTGTCTTAGTAAGAAGCTCCACCTTTCTCTCATACTCCAGGCGTTTTTCCAAAAGAACTTCCCGACGATTCTCAGCATCCTCAATGGAATCCAACTCATCCCCTAATGTGATGATGGTCTCTCGATCCTGAGTGATACCTTGGTTTAGTTCTTTGATTTCCTCATCAATTTTTTCCTGCTGTTCCTGAAGTTCCTCAACGGTATGTACTTCTTCCTCCACCAGAGACTCCTCAGAGAACTGTTTCATATTCTCCTGTAAATTCTTAATGTCTTCCTGAATACGCTCATAGGATTCCATACTGCTACGAATTGTCTTTAAGGAATCTGTAACAGACATGTTTTCCATGCCTGGAAAACGATTTACGTATTCATTGAGCAGCTGCTCCTGTTTCAAAATAGTGGCCTTTAACAAATCCATCTGTTTCAGATTCACCTGATACTCCTCATACCCGGCAATATCCTTTTTCAACTGTTCCAAAAGAGCAAGCTCGCAGCCTTCATGATACAAATCCATTTTATACACATCCGCAAAATGGCCAAGGGCTGTATAGAGTTCCAGACGGACATCAGCCATTTCCTCCACGGCTCCTGTGGAACTCTCTGTTGCCTGCTGCTCCTCCTCTAAAAGATGAAGGTAGCGGTCTAAGTTCACGCGGATTTCATACACCATCTGCTGCATACTCTCCGCAGGCGTCAACATGAAATCAGACAAGAACAATTTACAGCCATCCGTCAGCTCCTGCTTCATAGCCTTGCACTGTTCCAAGGCTACAGATGCATCCAAAAGACGCTGCTCCAGCTCATCGTACTTATTGCGACGGGATCCACGAATTCTCATAAATTGCATCACACCTGCAACAAGAGTGGCTGCCGCCCCACCGAAGCAAACAATCTGCAGGACTCTGCTACTGCCACTGTCCGGAAGGAAGAAATGGAAGGCAAAAGCCCCGACAAAAAAGGCCACGCACAGGCAAATAAGAAGTATGACACTACCGTACTGTCCACCTTCCTTTTCCTTTTGGTCAAATATTTCCTTTTTAGCCTTTAGGTTGCGGAAGATTTCATCCTGCTCGGCGATTCGCCCCTCAACCATAGAAAGCTCCATAACATCATGCTCCACCTTGGACAGTTCCTCCTGGGTAGGCATTTTGCGGGAGAAGAAATGACGCAAGTCATCCAACTGCTTTTCTGCATCCTCTGAAAGCTTTGCATGCTTCCCCTGCATCTGCAGTTCTTGAATATTTAGCGCTTTGGCATTCCAGTGATCCAGATTATACTTACTTGGAACACCATCTGCAAAAAGCTCTGACCACTTTTCTGCCTGCTGTCCCAATGGGAATTTCAGATATAAGTCACTCTCTGTGCGACGGCTGACATCATGCTGGCGCTCCACATCTTCCATAGCCACCTGCTCATCTGCTGTGGGCACACCATTTGCAAAGAAATCATCTAACTGGCTCAACTCACCCTGCTGCTTAGTAAGAAATTCTAGTTGCTGGCGATATGCTCCCATATCCTGCTCTTTCTTACTCTGAAGGCGGATCAATTCTGCCACACGGTTCTTCTCAGCCTCTAACCAATTCAACTTCTTTTTCTTTTCTTCAAGCAATTCGTTCTGCTTGTAATATCCATCTAGCACGGCCGGCTTCTTGTCCACCATCTCGTTGCACTTAGAGAGTTCATCTTTGATAATGTTGAGTTTACCGTTGTTTACTTCACTTTTTCTCGTATAGTTCTTGCGAACTTCAGCCACACGACTTACCGCTGCATCGAAGTTGTTAATGTCATCCTTGGCAGATGCCAAATCACCCATCTTGGCATTGAGACTATCTGTCATAGCTGTTGCAATTGCTGACTGGGGAATGAAAATACTTTTTTCAAAGGACTCCCGGTCCACCTGAAACAGTTCTTCACCAAGATTCTCAGAAAAATCTGTAGAAGGCATACCTGTCAGCACATCTACAAGAGCGAAGGTGTCGTCCTTATCCCTGCGACCAAAAGTTCTCTCCACGCGATACTGCTTGCCATTTACTTCAAAGACAAGATTACCGCCACAGCTTGAGCCGTCCCATGGCAAATAGTGCTTACGCTCTGTCAAAGCCTTTGTTCTGGCAGAGTATTCCATCCCATAAAACATTGCCTTAATGAAAACGCTGAAGGTGGTCTTTCCCCAGCCATTCTCCTGACAAATGGCATCCAGCCCCTCAGAGAAGTCGTAGGCGTATTCTTTTATTTGTCCAAATCCCGAAATATAACAGGACACTAATTTCATAGTTCTAAATCCTCACCCATTATTGCTTTGATACCAAGTTCAATAATTTCAGCACGCTCATCTTCAGAAAGATGCTGCTGTTCCATCAAACGCACAAACTCACCCTTTAAGGTTCTGTCGTTGCGGAAGCTCTCGTAGTCTACTGCGATAGTGGTTTTGTCGTAGCCCTTTACATAAAAGAAATCTTTATCAAGGCTTCGAAGCAAGCGCTTTATATCCACATCCATATCCATATCTGTCACGCCGGTGACAATGATTTTTACCAAATCCTGGCTGGAAATATCAGCGATTTTCTCCTTGGTCTGCTCAATGATCGCAGGCATCTCCATTCCCTGTGTCACTTCCACGTTCACTTCGTGAAGCTGTCGTTTTGCGATAGGAATAAATTCAGATTTTATCTTGTGTCCTTCTGTCTCTAAAAGAACAAATCCTTTTTCCCCACACTCGTCAAAACCACGACCTTCCAGGCATCCACTGTAGCAATACACGCCCCGGTCATCCAAGCGCTCCTGCTTATAGCTGTGAATATGTCCCAGCGCTAAATAATCAATGTATTTGTTTCGAAGCAGTGAGAGATTAACAATCTCTGTCTTGTCTTTTCCCTGGTAATCAGACTCCTGTCCATGAAGAACAACAATATTTAAGCGATTCTGGTCAAGCACCAAATTCATACCTAATGTTTGACTGTTTTCTTTTGCCAGCTCAAGGCCGGTGATCACCACATCATCATAATCATAGGATGTCCACTGGCTGGAACCAAACAGCTTCAAGTTGGTAATCTCCCGCTTCTCCGTCATCTCCTCAATGAAATCGTTCTGATCATGATTTCCTCTGATATAGCAAAAATCAATCTCCGGATGGGACTGAATCTGCTCCATCACTCTATTTTTCGCTGCCTTTCTAACATTGGGCTTGTCGAATAAGTCCCCTGCGATGATAATCACGGAAACCTCGTGTTCACTGGCATAGGTCACCATGTCCTCAAAAGTATCCAGCAGCTCGTCTCTTCTTAAATTGGCCGCATCTCGATCCAGATTACTTTCCATCTTGGAATCCAGATGCAAATCAGCACAATGAATCATCTTCATAGGATTTCGCTCCATTTTTACAAACTGTGGCAATTATTATACCATACATTACTATTCTGTGTCATTTTGTTGTTGAAATCTCTCCATAGTTTCCCGGTTGATGCGCTCCACTTCCCCTTCCAGTTCTCTGGCGGAAATCCTATGGGCACCGGCACCAATAACGATCATTTGTTCCAAGCGATCCGAGGTAGCTACCGTCACCTGATGTTCCTTTGCCATATCATGGGTTGTCCTCTCAATATAGGCATCGGCAGTTTCCGCCTCTTTGGTGTAAACCACGTGAATATTGTGGTAGTCTACCACTTCTTCCTTATGTCCCTTAATGCGATATGCATCAAACACCAGAATCAGTTCCTGATCAATGTGCGCCTGATAGTTGCACATAATATCCATCAAACGCCCTCTGGCGCCCTCCAGATTTACCTTTGCAATTTCATTTAGCTCCTCCCAGGCAAAGATGACGTTGTAGCCATCCACCAGGAAGTATTTCTTTTCTGCTTTCTTTTTCCCTGGCTTTGGATGTGCAGCCTGGTAAGCTTCTCTGGCTTCCTGCTGACGTTTCTGTCTGTCATAATCGGTAACGCGAATATCCTGGGATGGCAGTCGGCGCTTGATTTCTCCAAACTCCCGGACAAAGATTTCTTCCAAGTCAGATTCCAAACCACCGTAGCCGTCATATTTCTTTTCCGGTCCTTGCTTTAGAGCCTGTGCTCTGGCCTTTGCTTGAGCGATGATAGCAGCGTCATCCGGTTCTTCTTCCCTTTCATATAAATGGGAGGCAAATGGCATATGCATCCTATCCTCCACCTCATACCAAGGCACGGTATAACCTGCACCGTGACCACAGAACACAGAATCACATGTATTCTTCACGTCCCGGTCTGGATCATATCCAATCTCTTCTATGACCTCCTCTGGATTATGGCATGGATAGTATCCCGCCAAAGTAAGGCTCATCACTCCTCTACCACCGGTGTATGCAGCAAGTTCCGCTCCATATTCCCGCATAAGGGCAACGGGGGCCTGTCCCGTAAGAACACTCATCTCCCCCTCTGTCTCAGGAGCCTCAAACTGTCCCTGCATACGGCTCATATCAGTCATGGCTCGGCCAATGTGCTCTGAGGGCACCTCCAGTCTCACCTGATAAAATGGTTCCAGCAAAACGCTTTCTGCTTTCCGCAATCCCTGGCGCACGGCACGATAGGTAGCCTGTCTGAAATCGCCCCCTTCCGTATGCTTTTTGTGGGCTTTTCCCGTTACCACGGTCAGTCGAACATCTGTGATTGGCGAGCCTGTAAGAACTCCACGGTGAGTCCGTTCCTTGAGATGGGTATATATCAATCTCTGCCAATTTAAATCCAGCACATCTGTGGGGCAATCCATGGCATATTCTAACCCGCTGCCCCGTGGCAATTCTTCTATGAGAATATGAGCCTCTGCGTAATGCCGCAAAGGTTCAAAGTGTCCCACACCCTCTACTGCACCTTTGATGGTTTCCTTATATCGAACGGCTCCCGCACCAAAGGTTACTAGAATTCCAAATCTCTTTTTCAACTGTTGCTGAAGCACATCTGTCTGCACCGGCCCCATCAAATGTACGTGAACCTGCCTGTCATTTTCCTGCCAGATTACCCGAAGCGTAGGGTCCTCCTCCTCTAACTGGCGCATATAAGAAAGCAGGGTGTGATCGGCGCACCCCTCCGGTGGAATCACCTGATAAGACAGCACCGGTTCAATCGGTTCCACATCAAGAGGAGGGCACTGTCCCAAGCCCATTCCCGCGTAAGATTCATCCAATCCGGTAACAGCGCAAATTTCTCCGGCCTCCACCTGCTCCGGTGTCTCAAACTTGTCCCCGGAATAAATGCGAATCTGGTTGATTTTCTCCTGGCCGATAATGTCTTTTACCCTAAGCTCACCGCCGGTAATTTTGAGATACGATAATCGATTTCCCTGGGCGTCTCTTCCAATCTTAAAGCATCTTGCCCCAAATTCCTCACCATAAGGCGCAGGGCTCATCCATTGGCTCATACACATCAGCAATTCCTGCACGCCATCCATTTTCAGGGCAGAGCCAAACAGCACCGGAAAGACCAATCGCTTTGCAATGGCTTCGCCAAGCAATTTGGGCTGTAGCTCCCCCGTCTCAAGGAAATCATTGAGAAGCTCCTCCGAGCCAAGGGCTATCCCTTCCTTTTCCTCCTCTGTCCAAGGGTTTTCTTCATCATACAGCCCGGTAAAATCACTGCAGCCATCAGAAAGTTTTTCTTTTAACTGCGCCAATAAGGTTTCCCTGTCAGTAAAACCAATGTCCATCTTGTTGACAAAAAGAAAGCATGGAATCTGATAACGTTCCAACAGCTTCCACAGAGTTCTGGTATGTCCCTGAACTCCATCCGTACCACTAATCACAAGTACGGCATAATCAAGCACTGACAGCACCCTCTCCATCTCCGCCGTAAAATCCGCGTGTCCCGGGGTATCCAAAAGGATAAACTCTGCATCCCCATAGTTCATTCTCGCCATCTTAGAAAAGATGGTAATACCTCTTTGTCTCTCCAAATCATCTGTATCTAAAAAGGCATTGCCGTGATCCACTCGCCCTAAGGAGCGGATAGCACCTGTCTCATAGAGCATTGCCTCCGATAATGTAGTTTTTCCCGCATCTACATGGGCAAGAATACCCAGCGTTATTTTTTTGCTCATGGTTTATTTCGTAATCCTTTTCTCAAAGTGTTGGTAATCTGCCGGTCCATTCCATTCGCCACCCCAGATAAATCCCCGCTTGATGAAGGCATTGTAGCAATCATCACCTTTTACTATCATATGGGGTTTGAGACGGGAACGGTCAGCATAGACCTGTATATCTTTGTACTTATTGGACAACTGTCCATCCTCATCCGGCGCCACACAGGGATTCTGCAAAGGATTGATATCAACGGACAGTCCCAGAGAGTGAGCTGACATAACCTCTGTCCCCGCCACCAATCGATAATTGAAACAGGAAGTATTATTATCATTGATAGAATTGTAGTCTGCCGCCTCACTGTTTGTGTCATTTTTGGGCTCCGTACCATTGTAGTACCGATCCACCAGATACATGGAATTTATCTCATACTGTTTGTCATATAGTTCACGAAAAATATCAAGACAATCCTGTGCGATACCCTGATTCACCACAAGCTCACCTACCTGAATCTGATGGTTGAAGTTGTAGTGTAAAACCTTGAGGTATCTAAGTTCCTCTCTGGTAATGTTTGGATTGTCCTGATAAGATTTTCCATTCATCCGCAAGAACACGTCGTCGCTGATTGGCTCCGCTGTAAAATAGATGGATATATCCTCGGTTCCAATCTGTTTTTGGGACAAAATCTGTCCCGCTTCACACCCAGACAAATCCATCAGAACTTCTCCCGCCACCTGTTGGGATTTCGCCCCCCCCTTGGATTGCTCGTCATCGCCTTTTTGGGAAATGTAATATCCAATGGCCACCGTTAATCCCAGAAGAATTGCCAGCTCTGCGGCCCACATATGCAGTTTTCTCTTCCGACCTGTCTTTGCCATAGAATCTCTCCCAATACACTCTTCTATGTCTTTTTTAACACCTATGCACATTATAACATTCTCAGAATAAGAAAAAAGGATTTTCCTCCCGATAGAAGAAAATCCTTTTTATACTGCCGCAGACCGGAATCGAACCGGTACGATGTCGCCACCACAGGATTTTAAGTCCTGCGCGTCTGCCAGTTCCGCCACTGCGGCCCGTTATGGGCACTCGTCACAAGTGCAAATGGGTGGTGGTGGATTCGAACCACCGAAGCAAGATGCAGCAGATTTACAGTCTGTCCCCTTTGGCCACTCGGGAAACCACCCTTACCAAGTCAAGATTATAACACACCCTTTTGGGGGCTGCAAGGCTTTCCTTTTATCCAATGAAGGGAGATTGGCAGGAAGAGCCATTGAACAATGGCTCTACACTTCGCGTTTCAGGACCACCGCAGAGTATGGCGTCAGGGTCAGATGCAATATGCCCCCCTCAACCTTGTGCTTGGTAGGCATAATGGAATACCCCATCTCATTGGTTACCATTGCCTGAATCATATCACCGTCTGTCACCTCTGCTAAGTAGGCCGGAATATCCACCTCTAAGGTGTTGGCACCAACATTAGCGGCAATGACGTATTTCTCCACCCGATTAAAACGACAGTAGCTGATAAAGTCCTTGCCTCGAGCCAGAAACTTAAAGGATCCTCGGCGCAAAGCACTGCTACACTTGTGTACCATAATGGCGTCCCTGTGATAATCCAACAATGGCCGGTTCTCTCTGCCCCATGGATATGTTCTTCTGTTATCCGGATCGGTAAAGCCGCATACTCCCGCTTCATCACCATAGTATAAGGTGGGTGCACCCGGCCAGGTCATCTGCATCAGCACTGCCACCTTATAAAGGGGAATGTTAATATCCCATGATGCAGCCTCCACACCAAGTTGCGCTGCCCGTCCCACCTTGTGGTTTGTTCTGGTTAAGAATCTGGAATGGTCATGATTTGACAACTGGTTCATAGCACAGTAGAGAGACGGTCCGGTAAATCGGGTCATAAAATGCTTCATAGAATTCTCAAAGCGCTCACTGTCACCCTCTGCCATTGGCTCGTAGGCATCACTGTGCTTCTCCATTCCGGTAACAAAGTAAGAAAGAGGTTCCATAAAGGCATCATAGTTCATAACCGTATCCCACTCACCGCCACATAGCCATGAGGTGGCATCTCCATAATGCTCCGCCAGAACAATGGCATCCGGATTGGCTTCTTTTACTGCCTTGCGAAAATCACGCCAAAACTGATGATTCACTTCCGGACTATGCCCTAAGTCCGCTGCCACATCCAGCCTCCAACCATCAGCGTTATAGGGTGGTGATACCCACTTTCTTCCAATATTAAGAATATAGTCATAAAGCTCCTTGGAACCTTCGTAATTCAATTTAGGTAGGGTATCATGCCCCCACCAGCCCTCGTATGTGTGGTTCTGTGGCCACCCGTTCTCATCATAGAAATGGAAGAAGCTGCGATAGGGACTGTCCTCCTTTTGATATGCTCCCGGCGCATATCCCTTATCTTCGCGATAGATTCCTTCGCGATCCAACCATTTGTTGAAAGATCCGCAGTGATTAAAGACACCGTCCAAAATCACGCGAATTCCCTTTGCGTGAGCAGCGGCAACAAATTCCGCAAAAAACTGATTGGAAGCCTCCAGGTTCTCCGGGTCTGTCACGCGGCAAATATACTTGCTGGCCTGAGAATTATCATAACATCCCTCCGGCAAAACATCCCCCTCATCTTTTACAATACGACCGTAATGAGGATCAATATAATCATAGTCTGCCGTATCATATTTATGGTTTGATGGCGACACAAAAATGGGGTTAAAATAGATAACTTCCACACCCAAACTTTTTAGGTAATCCAATTTCTGTAGCACACCGGCCAAATCTCCCCCGTAAAACTCCGCCACATCAAACTCCGGATTGGGCAATGCGTACCAGT
This sequence comes from uncultured Roseburia sp., assembly GCA_946002055.1. Classification (GTDB taxonomy): domain Bacteria; phylum Bacillota; class Clostridia; order Lachnospirales; family Lachnospiraceae; genus Pararoseburia. The sequence continues at coordinate 653 of CAMFYL010000019.1, read as the reverse complement.
CATCAATCTTATTGGCCTGAGTGCAAATGTAATGGTACTCATTCTTCTTAACATCATTGGATGGATCTCCATCCGCAAAGCGATCCACCAGAATCTGATACATCACAGCACCCTTTGCCCAATCCGGCGTGGAAAAACCCGGAATAATGCGAAAGGCGTATTGAGGTCTCACCCAATCTGACGGACCAAACTTGTCGTAATAGCAGATACCCACCTCATCCTCAATAGAAAAATAGTAGGAAAAGGTATTTTCCTTCAGCTGAATGGTCGTCTGATAATAATCGAACAATTGGCCCTTTTTGGTTAAGCTCATTGGATGCTTCGTCCCATCCACAGTCACCAGGTGAATAATTGCATGGGAGTCCTTCTCCACACGCAGCATTATGGAAACCGGCTGGTTTTCCTCCGGTTCCATGGGTGTGAGATACTGATTGGTTTCATCACTGTATATGGCTTCTCTATTCATACTCTGTCCTCTTTTTCTGTCCCATAGACTTTTGTAGAATTTACCAGTCTATTTTACCTCTTTTCCAGAGCCTCCACAAGTCTTGCATACTCTGCCTCATCAATCTTATATTTTCTCCGAAGCAGCACATACCAGGATTGACACCAAACCAGTATAGAAACAAACAAGGTCTTATCAACTAGTGATA
>CAMFYL010000018.1 GCA_946002055.1 uncultured Roseburia sp. | reverse complement strand
AAAATACTGAATTCTAGGGATTTACCTCTAAACCACTTCGGGTCTACTCAAACTCAATCGTTCCTGGTGGCTTAGAAGTCAAATCGTAGAATACACGATTCACACCCTTCACCTCATTAATAATACGGCTCATCACCGTCTGCAATACCTCGAATGGAATCTCAGCCGCCTCAGCAGTCATAAAGTCCACCGTGCGCACGGCACGTACGGCAACGGCGTAATCGTAAGTACGCTCATCCCCCATAACGCCAACGGAGCGCATATTGGTAAGTGCGGCGAAGTACTGATTTGGCATCCAAGGTGCTTCCACACCATTTGACTCCTTGTATTCTTTAGCAGCCTTTTCAACCTCACTGCGATAAATCCAGTCAGCATCCTGTACGATACGTACTTTCTCTTCTGTCACCTCGCCAATGATACGGATTCCAAGTCCCGGTCCCGGGAATGGCTGACGGAATACTAAGTATTCCGGAAGACCAAGTTCTAAACCAGCCTTACGAACCTCGTCCTTGAACAGGTTGCGAAGTGGCTCAATGATTTCTTTGAAATCTACATAGTCAGGAAGTCCTCCCACGTTGTGGTGAGACTTAATAACAGCAGATTCTCCACCCAGACCGGACTCTACGACGTCAGGATAAATGGTTCCCTGTGCCAAGAAATCTACCTTGCCAATCTTCTTTGCTTCCTCTTCGAAAACCCGGATAAATTCCTCACCGATAATCTTTCTTTTTTGCTCCGGCTCTTCTACTCCGGCAAGCTTAGCATAGTAACGCTCCTGAGCATTTACTCTTACAAAGTTGATGTCGAAAGTGCCATCCTTTCCGAATACACTCTCTACTTCATCTCCCTCGTTTTTACGAAGCAACCCGTGATCCACAAAGACACAAGTAAGTTGCTTTCCAATAGCTTTTGCCAAAAGTGCAGCAAGCACGGAAGAATCTACACCACCGGATAGAGCAAGGAGTACCTTACCGTCTCCCACCTTCTGGCGAATTTCCTTGATGGAATTCTCCACGAAGGTATCCATCTTCCAGTCACCTGCGCATCCACACACACCCTGTACAAAGTTCTTAATCATCTCTGTACCATTTACTGTATGAAGTACCTCTGGGTGGAATTGAATAGCATATAACTTCTTCTCCACATTCTGTGTTGCAGCGATAGGACAATCTGCAGTGTAAGCTGTTACCTCAAATCCCGGTGCTGCTTCCTCTATGCGGTCGAAATGACTCATCCAGCACACAGATTTCTCAGGAAGTCCCTGGAACAAAACAGCGTTCTTGGTATAAGTAATCTCAGTCTTACCATACTCACCAACTTCCGGTGTAATCACCTTGCCACCAAGTACATGCATCATAAGCTGCGCACCGTAGCAAAGTCCCAGTACCGGAATTCCAAGTTCAAACAATTCCTTAGAATAACTTGGGGAATCCGGCTCATAGCAGCTGTTAGGGCCACCGGTTAAAATGATTCCTTTTGGATTCATCTCTTTGATTTTTTCCAAATCTGTTTTATAAGAATAAATTTCACAATAGACATTACACTCACGAACTCTTCGAGCTACTAACTGGTTGTACTGTCCACCAAAGTCAATGACTATGACCTTCTCTCGTTCCATGTTTTTCCTCCGTTAAATAGATTACAAATACTGACATTGACATAAATACCACATATCATCCCATTCATTATATTAGAGCACGGCCTAAATAACAAGGTTAAAAAGGTTGATTTTCGCCAAAATCCGCCGATATATATGAAAAGGATTTACAAAGAAAGGGATTTCACATGGCATCATTTAGCGTTGCCAACACATTGGCGCTTCGGAATTTTTACAACAGCAATCGAACCTTGGCGGTAAAGAGTAATCGTAGTGATGCTTCCACCAATAAGTTGAACTACGCCGATTCTCTGGCCCTGCGCCGTGCCGTAAAGCAGTTAGATGCCTATGACTTCGACAATGCCAAAAAGACCGATTTGGAGGAAAAGGTTCGGGCCTGGGTGGACACCTACAATTACACCATGGATTCCTGCAAATCCTCCACCAACACCTCGGTGGCATCAGCTTACAAAGGCTTAAAGAATCTCACAAAAGAATATGCAGATGAGCTGGAAAATCTGGGTATCAAGGCAGACTCCTCCGGTTATCTGAAGATGAGTAGCAGTGCCACCAAGAATATCAGTGGCTCCCGCTTCAAAGAGCTTTTGGGAAAGGATTCTGAATTTATGAAAAAGGTTGGCACATACGCCAAACGAATAGCCAATCACGTGGATTTATATGCCTAACATACAGACATTATCTGTCTCATATATTTTCTCCTAAAAAAAGAACTTCCACAGAAGATGGACGGTAATCACACGCCACATCTCTATGGAAGTTCTTTTACATTTCACGAAAAATCTATTTCTCCTTCACAGGGTTTGTATCAAAATTGTAATCCTTACCCGGCAAAATTGCATTTAGCAAAATTCCAAGGATAGCTGCGATTGCAAGAGCTGTCAATGTGATCGATGTACCTGCAATGGTAAATGTAATTCCCTCAGAGAATCCCAGACCACTGACTAAGATAACAGCTGCAATAATCAGGTTGCGAGACTTTGTAAAATCAACCTTATTCTCAACAATGTTTCTAACTCCAACAGCAGAAATCATACCGTAAAGGATAAAGCTGACACCACCGATAATGGCAGTTGGCAAAGATCCGATAACTGCTGCAAACTTAGGTGAAAAGCTAAGAATGATTGCATAAATCGCGGCAAGACGAATGACTCTTGGATCATGTACCTTAGATAACTCCAAAACTCCTGTGTTCTCGCCGTATGTCGTATTGGCAGGTCCACCGATGGCACCGGAAAGTGATGTTGCAAGACCATCACCAATCAATGTTCTGTGAAGTCCCGGGTCTTCGATAAAGTTCTCACCAACAGTTGCAGAAATGGCTGTCATATCTCCGATATGCTCCATCATGGTTGCAATGGCAATAGGCGCCATAACAAGAATGGCTGTAATATCAAACTTGCACCAGAAGAATGGTGGCAACTGTACCCAGCCTGCACTTGCGATAGATGAAAAATCAAAAATCGCAGAACCGTCCACATTGGTCATACCTGCTCCGTTTAATACAAGAGCCAGTATATAAGAAATCACAACACCCATAAGGATAGGAATGATCTTAAACATTCCCTTACCCCAGATATTGAAAATAACAATCACCGCGAATGCCACAATGGCAATCAACCAGTTCATCTTTGCGTTGTTTACCGCGGAGCCAGCCAGTGACAAACCAATACAGATGATAATTGGACCTGTTACCACAGGTGGCAACAAGCGCATAACCTTCTTAACACCAACAAGTTTAATAATCAAAGCAAGCACCAAATACAGAAGACCCGCCACAACGATACCACCACATGCGTATGGCAGTTTTTCTCCCATGGTCATCCCCTTGTAAATGCCTGTATCAAGCTGAGCAATCATGGCAAATCCACCAAGGAATGCAAAGGAAGATCCCAAAAACGCAGGAACCTTTCTCTTAGACAAAAAGTGGAATAAAAGTGTACCTACACCGGCACAGAAAAGTGTTACCTGTACGGACAATCCCTCGCCCTCGAAATAGTTGTTTACTAGAATTGGAACTAGGATGGTTGCTCCAAACATGGCAAACATGTGCTGAAGTCCCAGCAACAGCATTTTCGGCCATCCAAGAGTTGTAGCATCTTTAATTGCTTCATTCTGCTTCATCATTTCTCTCCTCTTTATGTATTGTATTTTTCCAGTTCTGTCAAAATGGCGTCTACTGTCTCCGCCACATTCTTGTTATCCAAATCCACTGTGACATCGGCATACTTCTCGTATAAAGCAGTTCTCTCCTCATAGAGTTGCAGTAGGGTCTGTCCCTCTTTGTGCACCACGCCGCGCTCGTCCAAATCCCCCAGGCGCTTGTCCAAGCGCTCATAACCGATGCGCAGATAGACGATGGTACCAATCTCTTTAAAATGGGCCATGGCATCCTGTCCATACACCACGCTTCCTCCCGTGGCAATCACAGTATCAAAGACAGATATTTCGCTATTGATCTTGTTTTCTACAGCATTAAAGCCCTCAATTCCCTGCTCTGAAATAATATCCTTTAATCGTTTGCCCATCTTCTTTTGAATCACTAAATCAGAGTCCAAAAAATCGTAGTTTAATACCTTTGCAAGAATGACGCCAGAGGTACTTTTCCCAACCCCTGGCATCCCTATTAAAATCACATTATTTCTCATTATTTGGTTCCGAAAATACGGTCTCCCGCATCTCCCAGTCCCGGGCAAATATATGCGTTCTCATTCAACTCACGATCCAATGAGCCAACATAAATCTGAATATCCGGATGCGCCTCATGAAGCTTCTCCAATCCTTCCGGTGCTGCAATGATGCACATAAACTTAATATTCTTGCCGCCGTGTTCTTTAATCATGGTTACAGCGTCCGCTCCGGAACCACCTGTAGCAAGCATTGGATCCACAACCAAAATCGTTCTTTGGTCGATTGGTTCCGGTAACTTGCAATAATACTCGTGTGGCTCGTGGGTCTCAGGATCGCGATACAATCCGATGTGTCCCACCTTAGCTGTTGGCACCAAATTCAAAATACCGCCAACCATACCAAGTCCGGCACGAAGAATGGGAACAACTGCCAATTTCTTTCCTGCAATCATAGGTTGCTTGGTTGTCTCAATTGGAGTCTCAATCTCCACATCTTCTGTAGGCAAATCGCGAAGTGCCTCGAATCCCATCAACATAGCAATCTCTTCCACAAGAGTACGGAATTCATTGGTTCCCGTATTCTTATCACGTAGCATAGAAATCTTATGTTTGATCAATGGGTGTTCCATAATGGTTACGTTCTGCATTTTTCTCCTCCTATGTACCTTAATTGGTAACGTACTTTTACATCAAATTTTAGATTATCTGAGAAATGAAGTCAATGTAAATGTGCATATTTTTCTTTGGTTGCCAGGCCACCTCTGATATGTCGTTCCAATTTGTTTACATCAAGCACTGCTCTGGCCTCCTTTGCCAAGGTAACATCAATCTGCGGCAGTCGTTCTGCCACATCTTTATGTACAGTAGACTTACTGACACCAAAAGCCTTTGCCGCCTGGCGCACGGTGGCATTCTTGTCTACAATGTATGTCCCGATTTCGATGGCCCGCTTCTCAATATATTGTTTCACAAATAAACCCCTGCTATACTCGTTTTTACATTGTATGCAGGGGTTTGGTTATCCATTACTATATTCCGTTGTCATTCTTATTTGAGCCAAAAGTTCCCGATTGTCCCGGAGCCTGCATCCCCTCCGGCGGCTCTCCTTGTGGCATATTGCCTTGAGACATTCCGCCGGTTGTCTGCTCACCCTGATTCTTCATGCCATCCATTCCATCAGGACGTTGCATCTCACCATTCTGGCCCATGCCGCCCATCTTGCCACCGCCCATAACATTGGCGCTGCCACCGGCGGAAACCACGGAAGAATCCACGGTAAAGGTTCTGTCTTGGGAATCATTTACCATTACTTTGTAGGTGGCTCCCTGACTTAATTTTGCCGAAGACACAATCACATTGCTTCTTGCCTCTTTCAGTGTAAAGGAGATTACCTCATCCCCATCCTCTGTGGTAATGGCAATCACATCACCCTTATTGTACTGTCCCAGCAATACGGATGCCTGCTTGCTGTCTGTGCTAATCTCGCTGTTGGCATCTCCCACGGCTATGATGGTACCGCCATTGATTGTAATTTGTGCATTATCGCAGTCTAAGGCTCCTTCCGGCGCACTGCCGCCGTAGGCCACAATTCTGCCGCCATTGATGGTAAAGCTTCCATTGGAGTCCATAGCGTCTCCCTGAGTGGCAGTAATCTCAATCTCACCATCCTCAATGGTGATAGCATTTCCTGCATTGAGTCCGTCATCTGTCACAGTAAGAGAAATATTTCCACCATTCACTGTAATATCATTTTTTCCTTCAAGACCTTCATCCTGACTCTCACCGGTAATGGTTCCGCCGCTGATGATTAAGTCACCCTCGCTCTCCATACAATCGGATACCGCAGAAATGGTAAAGGTTCCACCTTCCACTGTAATGGCATCATTGCAGTGAACCCCGTCCTTCACCGTGGCGGTTAAGTCATAGGTTCCACCTTGAAAGGTAACGGTATCGTCTCCGGAAATACAGTGCTTATAATTTCCGGTTATGGTATCTCCCGAAACGGTCGCTCCGCTTCCCTCCACCTGTATTTCCTTTCCCAAGGTAATGGTTGTCTTAGAACCCCCCGCCGTCTCATTATTATTGCTTTTTCCGCATCCAACAAGGACGCCACAGACCAGCACGCCTGTGAAAAGAATTCCATATATGTTTCTCTTCATACTACAATTCCTCCAATGGGCTGTAATCCCTTCTTCCACAAATCACTGTCAGGTTGCCATTGCGACAGCGAATTTCATCCATCATCTGTTTCTCCTGATCCGGCAGTGCTAATTGCATATGATACGTGAGTTCATACATACTACCCATATTTGTGGTTTTCACACTGACCAGTTGGCGTTTCTCGGTGTAACGTTCAAAGATGTCGTCAAAGATTTCCCTGTAATCCAGGTTCTCCGGAATGGTGATACGCAATTCCTTTTCCTCTGACTTTTGCTCTCCAAAGTGTAGTATGTGTAGCGCCAGATGAATGATGCACACTCCCAGGGTAATCAGGGCTGCATATCCCAAATGCCCAACGCTACAGGTAATTCCCACAGTCATGGCAAAAAAGATAAATCCGATTTCCATTTACCGCCAGCATCACCACGCACACCAGCACCGGCAACACAATTAAGGTTCTTGCAAAATGCTTCGACACCCTCCCCGTCTTCATATAGGTCAAAGCAATAAGAATTCCTAACCCTCCTGCCACTGCGGCATACAGCAGAGCACTTCCTGTTGTAATTGTTGTACTACTTGTCTCTGTTAAAATATCCAAAATCATTTCCTCCTAAACTGCATTTTGTCTTTCTTGTTCTCTCATATAAAACCTTCCATATTTGGAAAAGGAAGTATTGTAAATCCCATGCTTTGTCAAGATCCGGGCAAACCATAGCGGCATAGCCCCTGTGATTTTCACCTCCATAAGCACCATATCCGGCGGCAAAAGCAATTCGGTGTTCTCATCCGAAAATAAGGTTAAATCACTGACTCTGCTTCGAATATTCTGATCAAAGGTTACCCGAAACTCCTCATCTGCAATTCCCCGAAGCGCCAATCTGTCATAGGCAATGTATCGTTTTGGAATCACCTGATACCGTTTCAAAAAATAATCAATCTCCTGAAAGATTTGCCCCTGTGATTTGGGTTGTATTCCCTGATTCAAATACGCCCTTGCCTCCGCTATAGGCAACTGAATCCTCCGTTTATTTACAAGGCCTTTGTATTTTTTCTTGATTTCCAGAAAACAGCTCCCATCCGCCTTAGGCACTCCATAACAGCGCACCCGGAATTTTTCCTTATATTTTGGTTTTTCTATGGATGTGCGAATCAGTTGATTATCCTTTGTATCGAAATATATATTTCTGATAGTGTGCCAGCCATAGCTGTCCTCAACCATATATCCCTCCAAGTCTTTTCTCAGCATCTCATAGGTATTTTCATCCAACAGATACTTCTTCTCATATCTCTGAAAAACATATTGTGCCAACCTTCGTCGCCTCCTTCCTACTTCTGCATTCTAGAGAGAATTTGTGCCAGGAATATGTTAAATAATGGAAAAAAATATGTACAAATTGTTTACAAATTGTGAATTCTAAAAAAGTATTGACACCACTGCATTATCGTGTTAAAGTGATAAAAACCGATGAGAAAGAGTAAGTAACTTTCGTGTGGAAATCACAGAGAGCTGCAGGTGGTGGGATTGCAGTATGGAAGGCGTTTGTGAATGGACTTTTGAGGGCGAGCTGAAGATCATTTGATTAGTATGCGAGACGGAGAACATACTTCGTTACCAAAGGACGTGTATGATGGTACACATGAGTGGGTATTTTTATACCAAGCCGGGTGGCACCGCAGGAGTGATTTTGATTTAGAACTCTTGTCCCTGCAATGTAGTTGTATGGGACGAGAGTTTTTTTGTACCCTTTTTCCCATACCAAACATCACCTAATAAAAAGGAAAAGGAGAACCAAAATGAGTGAAACAAAAATCCCTTACAAAATTTATTTGGAAGAAAATGAGATGCCAACCAGGTGGTATAACGTGAGAGCCGATATGAAGAACAAGCCGGCTCCACTACTTAATCCAGGAACCTTACAGCCTATGACAGCAGAGGAACTGGAAGGTGTCTTCTGTGAAGAACTGATAAAACAAGAATTGGATAACGACACAAGATACATCGATATTCCACAGGAAATTTTAGATTTTTACAAAATGTATCGCCCGGCTCCACTGGTTCGAGCATATTGTTTGGAAAAGAAGTTACAGACCCCTGCCAAGATTTACTACAAGTTTGAAGGAAACAACACCAGCGGTAGTCACAAGTTAAACTCCGCTATCGCCCAGGCATATTATGCAAAGAAGCAGGGCTTGAAAGGTGTTACCACAGAGACCGGCGCGGGACAATGGGGTACTGCTCTTTCTATGGCATGCTCCTATCTGGATTTGGACTGCAAAGTATATATGGTAAAATGTTCCTATGAGCAAAAGCCTTTCCGTAGAGAGGTGATGCGTACCTACGGTGCCAGCGTTACACCTTCTCCATCTATGGACACAGAAGTTGGACGCAAGATTCTAGCTGAGCATCCGGGAACCACAGGAAGCCTGGGCTGTGCCATCTCCGAGGCAGTAGAGGCTGCCACAACAAGAGAAGGCTATCGTTATGTGTTGGGAAGCGTGCTGAATCAAGTACTTCTTCACCAATCTATCATCGGTATGGAGACCAAGGCCGCTTTAGATAAATACAATATCACACCCGATATCATCATCGGCTGTGCCGGAGGCGGTTCCAACTTGGGAGGATTGATTTCTCCATTTATGGGTGAGAAGCTTCGGGGTGAAAAGGATTACCAGTTTATTGCTGTAGAGCCTGCATCCTGCCCAAGTCTTACCAGAGGTGTGTATGCCTACGATTTCTGCGACACCGGAAAGGTTTGCCCACTTGCCAAGATGTACACTTTGGGTAGTGGCTTTATTCCATCAGCCAACCACGCAGGTGGTCTTCGCTACCATGGTATGAGTTCAACACTTTCTCAGTTATATGATGATGGTTTGATGGAAGCTCGCTCTGTAGAGCAGACTGCTGTCTTTGCAGCTGCAGAAGAATTTGCAAGAGTGGAAGGAATCCTCCCTGCTCCGGAAAGTAGTCATGCGATTCGCGTTGCCATCGATGAGGCTTTAAAATGCAAGGAAACCGGCGAAGAAAAGACAATTGTCTTTGGCCTCACCGGTACCGGATATTTTGATATGTATGCATATGAAAGTTTCCACGACGGAACCATGAAGGATTACATTCCTACTGACGAGGACTTAAAACCTGGCTTTGAAGCCATTCCTAAGTTCCCCGGAAATATGATGTAGCTATTTTCCTAATTGCCAGAAGGCAATGGCACTTGCTGCGGCAACATTTAAGGAGTCCACCCCATGAGACATGGGAATTTTTACAGTATAATCACACTGTGCTATGGTGGTCCGTGCTAGGCCATCTCCCTCCGTTCCCATGACAATGGCAAGGCGCTCCTCCGCCATTAGCCTTGGGTCATCGATTGCGACGGAATCATCCGTCAAAGCCATGGCCACGGTTTTATAGCCTATATTTTTCAACGAAGAACACCCTTTTGACCAAGGGTGTTCTTTATTGTAAAAGGTCCATGGTATCTGAAATACGGTTCCCATACTGACTCTGCTGGCACGTCGATACAAGGGATTGGCACATCCTTCTGTAAGTAAAATGCCATCCATTCCTAAGGCTGCTGCCGAACGAAAGATTGCTCCCACATTGGTGGGATTCATAACATTTTCCAAAACAACAATTCGACGGGCATTCTCACAAATCTCTGTAATATCAGGCAATGGTTTTCTTCTCATAGCGCAAAGCATACCACGGGTAATCTGATATCCGGTAAGCTTTGTCAGAACATCAAGTTCTGCAACGTATACCGGTGTCTTTTGGCAACGATTCAAAAGACTTTTTCCTTGTCCTTCCACATATCGTGATTCCATGAGAAATGAGACAGGCTCATACCCTGCATCCAGTGCCCGTTCAATAATCATAGGACTCTCCGCAATAAAGAAACCCTCAGCCGGTTCGTTATAACGCAACAGCTGCACCTCGCTGCATCTGGCGTACATATCCAATCGCTGGTCAGCCAAATCTGTTATTTCAATCACTCTGTTCATAATACCACCTGTAAAATATCCTCAGGAGTCTCTACAATGGCAAAAGCACCTGCCTCTTCCAGTTCCTGGCGATCGCCATATCCATAAAGGACGCCCAAGCATGAAATGCCGCACTCAGTGGCTCCGTAAACATCAAACTTTCTGTCTCCCACAAGAATCATTCGACTTTTGTCCACCTGTTCCAACCGGGCTGCCTCTAATGCATAGCGAATCACTTCCGCTTTTGTCCCTCTGGTCTCATCCATCTTCGCACCGCCGATAAAGTCAAAATATTGGGCCAATCCCATATGCTTTAATATTTTCACAGCCATTTCCTCCGGCTTTGACGTTGTGACAATGAGTTTTTTTCCGGCATCCCTACAGGCCTGCAACACTTGTTGGATTCCTTCATAGATATCACATTCATACAACCCAACGGTTGTATATCGCTCTCTATAAATGCGAATGGCTTCGCCGGCCTTCTCCTCCGGGATATTGGCATACTCCACAAAAGAATCCTTCAACGGCGGGCCCACAAAATAGTTGAGCTCCGATAAATCCTTCACTTCTATTCCAAACTTTGACAGGGCGTACTGGGCACACTTGGTAATCCCCTCTCCGGTGTCAAGTAACGTCCCATCCAAATCAAACAATATAACATCGTAATCACGTTTCATGATGATACCTTCCTTTTTTCTTTGTCTCGGCTCATTTTACCACACCTTTGTTCTTTTTGCGAACCAAAAGACACCCCCTGCTCTAGGCAGAGGGTGCATCTGAAAGAGGGGGATTTATGTATAATAAATTAGAAAGTATCATCATCCGGCATGACAATTGCCGCTACAATGTATGCTAAAATACCGCTACCTCCTGCAAAGCAGATTGCCACAAAAATCAAACGCACAATCACCGGGTCAATATCAAAGTACTCACCCAAGCCTCCACATACTCCACAGAATACTCTGTTGGTTCTTGATTTGTAAACTCTCTTCTTCATATGCATTCTCCTTTTCGTAAATTTTCTCTATCTCTCATAACCTGATTCTATCATATAGAAGAAAAGGCGAGGTATCAATACCTCGCCGATAAGATGCACTTTTCCACATGTAAAATGCATATATTCCTTTAAAATAACAAATATTTCGCACAGATTGCCACCGGTCCGAGATAGTTTTCTCTGTCCCAAAGTTCCGAGTAAACCACTTTTCCCTGGCCCCATGCCTCATCGTAACTGCCACAGGCTGCAATCAGCTTCTGACGAATCCGTTCACTTGCGAACAAATCTCCTGTAAGCACAATACGGTCTGGTGCCATAATGGTTGCAGAATTCACAATACTTCTGGCAAAAATATCAATGGCCTCATCAAATGCCTTTTCCTTGCCTTCCTTTACAGCTTCTTCATAGGCATTTCCCAAATCCGTTTCTGCAAAGGGACGAATCTGATTTAAAGCCTGATAAGATATTTTTGTCTCCAGACATCCCCGTCTGCCACAGCTACATTTCACACCATTGGGCTCAACGATAAAATGTCCCAGCTCCGCCGCCTTATTATGGCGCCCCTCATACACTTGCTGATCAATAATCATAGCGCAGCCTACACCTGGTCCCCACTTGATTACCATGAGATTATCATGTTCACGGCCGGTGCCGTAGATAAGCTCTGCGATTGCAAGTGCATGTACATTGTTTTCAACCAAAACAGGCATATCCAGTTTTCCGGAAAGAATACCTCTTACGTCTACCGGCTCATCCCAAATGCCATATGCCTTGCTACTGATACCCTGACTCTCATCAACAAGTCCGGTAATACCCACACCTGCCATCGTAAGCTTTTTAGCAATCTTTGGATGAGCCTCTTTCAAAGAGATGCAGCTTTTTGCCACATCACCTAAAAATTCCTCCGGCGGCTTCTCTCCATCTGTCTTACACTTTTTGATGGCAATCTGCTTTCCCTGTAGATTGCTTAGAGCAATCACGGTATCTTCCGGCTCGATGGTAATGGCAAATACATAGGCCACATCGTAATTGATATCCAAAAGGATCTTCTTGCGACCGGCACCCTGACTCTTGGAATTGGTACCGGTTTCCGCCAAAATGCCTTCCCCAAGCAAATCGGTACAAATCTGGGTCACCGCTGCCGGTGTCAAACCAATAACCTGTGCCAAATCCTTTCGTGAAACGGGACCATTGTCATTTATGAACTTTAAAATAGCGGAACGGTTACTTTTGCGAACCGTCTCCATATTTGCTCCTGTATGACGAATCATATCTCCTCCTGTAAGACCTCAAGTCATTCTCTTAATATTTCTGCACTTCCATGTTAAGCATGTTTGCAAGAATCTCAAGCTCTGCCGCGATATCTCCGTAAGCAACCACAAAGTGTGGCTCCCATCCGGCCTCTACGCTTTCATAAACAACCTGCTCTGCAGATGCATCTGTCTTAACAACCACAGAAGTACCATTGAACTGCTTTGGCTTATCAAGGGCTTCCCCTGATGCGATGAAGAAACGGAATTTGCCGGACGTTTCTTTACCAATTCTAAAAATGGTAACCCTGTCACAAGGCTTGCAGCCAAAATCTAAGGTTGGTCCAATCTTACGGTTACAGTGAACATCTACCTTTGCTCCTGTATCTTTGTGAGCCAAGGAGCATGCAGCTGTACCGCAATGCCAGAAGGTAATGGTGTTCTCCCCTTCATCCATAGAGACAGGATCACCAAAGAAGGTTGGCATGTCAGTAAGCTTCATACCAAGGAACATAGATAGTGCGCCGTAAGTATCTGCTTCACAGCTTGCAGGCACTCCCAAATCGTTTAACATGGCAAGTGCTGCACAAACCGGTGTGCCAAATGCCGTAAAGAAATCCGGCCAGCAGCGAGATGCAAGTGCGCCAATCTTGTTGTTCACCACATATTCCTTGTATGCCTTATACAATCTTGCGAAATCCTTGCGATTATTCTCCGGAGTGGCATCAAGTCCGCACATCTTTGATGAAGCGTCAGCAAGATATTCTTCAATCTCTTCGTCAGAAAATGCTTTTGCCACGTCAATTAATTCTCTCGCCTCAATAGACTCTAACGTCACACCGAAGTTTTGCAACATTTCCAAATCAAGAGCTCGGCCGAAACCAAATCCCTGTGGTGTGTGACCAACAGCTGCCATCTTCAGGTGCTGCATTTCATACTTCATTTTTGCTGCGCGAATAGTAGCCTTAGTCTTATCTATTACCTTCTTCTCATCCGGAGCTCCGAAGATGTAGTTCAGCGGCTCTTTGTGAAATGCCTTAATGGCATTGGCAGCTGAGTATGCACCGGTAAGGGAGTTCAGGCGAAGTCTTCCGCCATCAATCACAGGCTCCCGCAACGTCCAAAGAAGAATTGGACAAGCAAATCTCTTTAACACTTCGCTGGCATATGCAGCATTAGCGAAGGTGACATTCTGTAGAATAACAAGGTCTGGATGTATGCCATCCAAGAACTCATCTAACAAATCAATGGAAAGCAACATTTCCTTCGGATAAACCACCGCATCACTTACAGATGTAAGCATAGCAATGGAATCGTCAAACGCTTTCTGTGCGCTCTCCAAATGAAAGGTCGGAACTCCAATTGGAACATATGCTACTTGAAACTCTCTCATAATGAATTCTCCTTTATTTTAACAACAAACTAACACCGGCAATGCAAAGCAAAATGTAGGTAAGCACTGTAAACAGTGTCTGACTCATTCGCTTGAAAAGAAGCCCTCCCACAAACATTCCTCCGAAAAGAAATGGTATCGAGCAAAGCTGGACCTTCATGGTATCCATAGTGTAATATCCCGATAGAATATCACTGACAAGGATCAAAGAGTTTAAGATAATCCATACTGCAGACACCGTTCTTCGAAACTCTTCCTTGCTCTTTGTGTGGTTGGACAAATACGTAATAATCAGTGGCCCTCCGGAAACAAAAATGCCATGAACGATACCTGAGAACAGCAACAATACTCTATCTCCCGGGGTCATTCCCTTTTCAATATAGTCTTCTCGTTCCTCTATGGTTCCCTTTGATTTTCTAGGACTCTTGTAAGTGATAAACACACCGCTCTCAAAGGCGTATTTGATAAAAGAAATCAAGCCTCTGGCGCCAATAAAAATCACAAAAAGTCCCAGTGCCACAAACATTATTTTCTCGTGTCCCGCTGTAAATCTCTTGAGAACCACACCAATCAGAATTCCAATGGCCATAAAAAGAGAAACTCTTTTCAGCTGTTTTATATTTACATTCTTATAACCGCCTAATACCACATACACTCCAGCGATAATTCCAAGAACATTTAGCACCGGTTTTGCCACCGGATATCCCACCAAATGGATGGAAAAGGGCATTGCCAAAATAGTTCCGGCAAATCCCGTTATTCCCTGTATGATGTTGGCCAAAAAAATCACAATGTAAAAAAGAAATTCTGACATGGGTTACACTCCCTTCGGATAGAACAGTTCTTTGTTCTCACCCATCACACCCGGATGTGCCCCCTGCTTGATCAAAGGTTCTCTGTCCGGATGAGCAATGACCCATTTGTTACGGGCAAGAAGCAAGGTCTGCTCCAAATCTCCGGCGTTGTTTTTCTGATTCTTTTCTTCATCCTTCAGGGGAGTATTGGTCCCCTTGGGTAAAATCACCACATCTTTAAATCCTTCATCGCACACGCGAAGTGGTGATAAATGAAGCGTTGTCTGATACATTTCAATGACAGTGCCCTTTGGAACGAAGAATACCTGCGCCTGGCTGATATCATAAGAATTGTTTTCTATGTCATAGCTGTGTCCAAGCACCAACATAAAATCATTTACCGCAATGTTTATCTCACTGCCCTTGTGATATTCAAATCCATTGTAGGTAGTATTTCTTCCGTTACAATAACCAATCTGAATTGGCATACCGCCGTAAACAGTACTTTGTAACTCTTTTGCCACATCCGTTTCTTCCATTTCAGGAACAGATGCAATATAGATATTTCCCTCTTCCGGGATAGGAGTGCCCTCTTCCATATAGGTAAGCAACGGTGTTACATCATATCCTGATAGGATTTTTCCGTAATTCAAAAACTCCTTATCTTCCACAGACAAAATTTTCACATCATTACATGTATTCAACGCTTCTAACAAACTCATAACTCACACCTAATATTAGGTGCCGACCCTATGGGACCAGCACCATGTCTTTTATTTCTGATTTCTTACTACCTTAATTGTGGCAGAGAAATCTTCCTTTCCATATCCTGCATCCATAGCATCCTGATAAACGCGAAGAGCATTTGCCTCACCCGGCATAGACACACCGCATTCCTTAGCAAGATTCATGCAAATGTTCACATCCTTGTATTCATTTTCCACAGAAAATGCTGTTGTAAAATCATCTTTTGCAATCACTTCCTTCTTGGAATCCAAGTAGAAGTTCTGTCCGCCACCGTAAGAGATAGCTTCTGCAAAGGTTAAGATATCAATACCATTTGCCGCTGCAAGTGTTGATGTCTCATTGACACCATTCTGAATCTGAGACACAAGGGCATTGTGACAAATCTTCATAACAAGACCCTTGCCGTTATCACCCATACGAATCACATTCTCGCCCATATAGAGAAGGATAGGCTTCATAGCTTCATAAGTGGCCTCATCACCACCAACATAGATACCAAGCTTACCTGCAATAGCAGCCGGTTTACTCTTTACAACAGGAGCGTCGATAAACTGTGCACCTGTCTTCTTTACCATCTCTGAAATCTCTACAGAAACGCTAGGGTCAATGGTACTCATATCAATACAAGTTTTACTACCATCAAGCACCGGCAAAATTTCTGTATAAACACTCTTAGAGTGCTCTGACTTTGGAACCATAGAAATGATAACATCTGCATTTGTTGCAACCTCAGTAGAGTTAGCGCATGCAACTGCACCTACTGACTCAAGCTTCTTCACCTGAGCCTCCACAAAGTCAAACACATACACCTTATCATCATGCTTCTTTACAATATTCTCGCACATGGACTCACCCATGATGCCCAAACCGATAAATCCGATTTTCATGATACATTCAACCTCCAGGTTATATTTTTTATACGCATATGAAGAAATTTGCATTCCACTCCAGACCCGCTTTCGCTTGGGACGGAACGTAGCGGTACTAAATTCACTGCCGTTCATTAAGTACCGACGTTCCTTTACAGTCTGTCATGGAATTGCAATTTCTTCATATGCTCACGTAAAATTTTAATCTAGCAGAATACAATTAAATCATCATTAATCCGCTTAAAACTATCTGTGACAACACAATCACATATCACAGAATCATTCCTCTGCGGTTTTACTCCAAACTAGTCTGTAATTGTGTTGTCCCATGCCTTCTGGAATTTAGCCATTCCGTAGTCGGTAAATGGGTGATACATACTGTCTTTGAATACCTGCAAGCCTGCTGTTACGATGTCAGCACCTGCAACTGCACAGTCTACAATCTGCTTGCCGTTACGAACTGCGGCACAGATAATCTGTGTTTCTCCCAAGAAACCATAGTTTGCATAGATATCTACAATATCCTGGATGTACTGCTTGCAGTCCTCACCACTGTTCTCCTTCCATCCGATAAATGGAGATACGAAAAGGGAACCGTTCTTAGCCGGCAAAAGTGCCTGGGATGCAGAGAATACCAAAGTAACGTTTGTTCTGATGCCCTCTGCCTCAAGTCTTCTGGCAGCTGCGACACCGGCCTCCGTGCAAGGAATCTTGATAACGAAGTTGGAGCAGATGCCTGCGATTTCCTTTCCCATTGCTACCATCTCATCTGCATCATCCAAATGAGGATTGATTTCTACTGAAATTGGGAACTTATCCCATCCCTCAATACCTTTTTCCTTAACAAAAGCTGCCATATCCTTAAGTACTTCCTTAAATGGCTTACCTGAATTCATGATGTGATTTGGATTTGTTGTCACACCATCGATACCGAAGGTGTCATAAGCCTCGCGAATCTCATCAATTTTGGCGCTGTCTAAAAAATATTTCATAGTTGTCTCCTTCCGCGTTTTAACGCGATTTATATTAATTATTTGATAACAAAGTTACATTAGTTACTCTTCATCTTAAATGCATTGTCCTTGTTCCAAAGCTTGTCATAAGCAAAGCCTGTAACTTTCTCACAGATAGCAATTTCCTCTGCAGTTGCCACAGAATCGTCTTCGCCCTTGCGGCGTGCGATTTCTTTCTTGATCACATCAAATTGCTTCTTGTTCATTGGGAACAAAACAGTAAAGGTCAGAGCAAATGCCAAAAGTACAACAGGTGCAAAGATGTAGATATAGGCAATACCGGACTGGGTCGTGGATGCCTGACGCTCACCTGCTGCAGCAAGTGTCTCATTGTATCCAACTGCCGCAAGCATTACACCAATGATTGCTGATGAAAGACCAGCTGCAATCTTTCTTACAAAGGTTGCCATAGCAGAACATACTGCAGGACGATTTACAGAAGTAATGAGCTCATCAACATCTGCCATATCTGCAAGAATTGCATAAATGGTTGTGGATGTACCTGCCATACCAAGACCAATGAAGAAGGTCAAAGCTAAGATAATGGTAAAGTTTGCTCCCTCATGGGAGAAGGCTAACATAGCAATAGTTGCCACCAAACGAAGTGGAGTTCCAAGTAACAACGGAAACTTCTTAGAGGTCTTAGGCATTATCACAGAGAATAAAATGGTTCCCACAAACTGAGATATCAAGATAACACCCATCAAGTATGTAAAGCGTCCGCCGCCGTATGCATTTAACACATCATCAATGTAGTAAACAGCCAATCCTGTTACAAAGTCAGCTGCTGCCTGACCAAACAAGAAAATACCAATGAATAAGCGATATGATTTACTTTTATAAACAGTCAGTGACTGGGTCAAGCTCTCTGCAAAACCAACCTTTACAGGCTCCTTCTGTCTCTCCCATGTTCCAAGAAAAGTCATCAGAATGGTAATAAAGAAAATAACTCCAAACAATGCAGCTACAACCATGTATGATGCTGCGTTTGTGTTATCCTTGATCACAAGGGTTGGAATCAAACCGGCAAGGATTGCACCAAAGGTTGAGCAGATCATTCTGGTTCCGGAAAACTTACTACGAACCTGATAATCTTCCACCATATCAGGCAGCAATGCATTGTAAGGTACCATTACAATGGTAAATCCTGTGGAGAACAAGATGTACATCAACATATAGAAGAAGTACTGTCCCATAACATTGCTGGCACCAAAGCCAACCCACATTAACACAAATGTGATGGCAGAAATGATACTACCGATTAAAATGTAAAATCTCTTTGCGCCAAACTTAGATGATGTTCTATCACAAATATTTCCCATCAGTGGATCTGTAATAGCATCCCAAATCTTTCCAATCAATGGAATCGTTCCTGCCAATGCTGTTGGCATTCCCAAAGCCTTTGTCAAAAACACAGTAAAAAATGTTCCGATGATTACGAATGCGCCACCGCCATAGATGTCCGCCATTCCGTACATCGCTCTTGAAAGAGCGTTGTTTTTCTTTTCGTTGTTCATGTTGTAAAAACCCTCCTTATTTATCTTCAACAATGCCTCTTAGCATATCAAAGTCTTCGCTATCCTTGCGGATAAATACCGGTGGCTGCCCCATTGGTGCTTCAACTGACACCTTGCCACCTTTGTACTCTTTGCCGGTAAATAAATGTACCCATGTATCATCCGGCAAATAGCACTCTCTTGCCGTTGCACCTTCCACATAGACAGGTGCAACCAAAACATCTCTTCCCAAAAGATATTCTGTCTTTTCTATGTATGCCGCCTCTTCATCATAATGATAAAACAGAGGACGCATCACCGGAGTACCTGCATCAATGGTCTGTTGTACCACTTTTTTCAAATATGGTCGAAGTCCCGTGTAAAGCTTGGTACATAATTTCATGTGTGCCAAAAGTTCTGCGTCATCATCAAACTGCACATCCCTTGATGGCTGATTTCCCTCGTGACTTCTGAACACCGGTGAAAATGCATTCATCTCCGCCCAACGCATCAAAAGCTCCTTGCTTCTGGTCATATGCATAATCGTTGTGTATCCACCCACATCAGAATGAGTGATGCCATATCCACTCATCGCAAGAGACAGGGTTGCCGGAATTACAGATGCAAGTCCATCATCCACAGACCAATCCACATGTTGATCACCTGTCCACATCAGCGTAGAGTACTTAATGGTTTCTGTATGACCTGCTCTGGTAAAGAAGAATACCTCTCCTAACTTACCGCACTCTTCAATGGCTTCTCTGTTAAGCTTAGCCCAGATTGCCGGCCACTGGTTGTGTAACACCTTAGGATCTTCACCGCTGTATAAAACAGCGTCAATTGGAAGGTACTCGCCAAAGTCAGCCATCCAGCCTCCCATACCAATGCCAATCATATTCTCCTTAATCAGGTTCTTATACCACTCATAAGCTTCCGGATTGGTGAAATCCACCATGGCTGCCGGGAATGTGGTAATGGTTACCAAGTAATCCTTACCTTCACTATCCTTTACGCAGTAGCCCTTCTCCTTGGCTTCCTGGTAAATGTTTTTCTCCAGTGCGATAAATGGATTGATATATCCCAAGAACTTCACACCTTGCGCATCCCACTCTTTAATTTTTTCCGGAAGGTTTGGATACTGTTTCTCATCATATTGCCAGTTCCACATGACCTGGTATCCAAACTGCGTACAACGGCATCCACACCAATCCTGGCACCATACACCATTAATCTTAACGCCGGCTTCTTTTGCCTTTGCGATCTTGCGGTCAATAT
Source organism: uncultured Roseburia sp. (assembly GCA_946002055.1). Taxonomy (GTDB): domain Bacteria; phylum Bacillota; class Clostridia; order Lachnospirales; family Lachnospiraceae; genus Pararoseburia. The sequence continues at coordinate 9,257 of CAMFYL010000018.1, read as the reverse complement.
TTCCGCATCCGTCAAAACCTTCTTTTGTGTTTTTGCCATCAAAGGTCCAATCCTGCATAGCAAAGATTCCACCTTCATATACCCATTCAGGAAGAGCAACCGGTCTGCCTAAAAGTGATGACAGCTTCTCAGAAATCTGTGTAAAGGAATCACCCGACTCTGTAATTACCACAGGTGGCTCCTGGAAATACAGTGTGATTTTCTCCAGATCTGTAAAATCAAACTCGCTATATGCATTGATATCACAATGTACATAGTACTTATCACTGGAAACAAAGGTTGGCTGTGCATAGTAAGATTCGTATTTTTCAAATGGGAGTCTCTTCTCCGGATGCTTACCGAACAGTTTCTCTTTGATAATTTTTGTAGAAATACGACTTGTATTCTGATGCTCTGCAACCCAAATACGAACATTCTGACCTTTTAAATCAAACTCGGAATAAGTTTCGCCACATCCATAAATATGTTCTTTCGGATTTGTTTTAAAAGAAAGCCAATAGCGATTAACCCCCGGCTTATTCTCTCCTTCATAAGAAAGACGAAGACGTCCTTCCTTCTCCTCCACCTTAAACACATAACGTTCATTGGCTGATTTTCCTCCATAAACCAGAAGATAACCGCCTTCTACTTTCTCCACGCTTTTCTGTGTCAACGTTTGTTTGTTGTGTATCTTTTGCTTATATTTAAAGCTTCCCCTGGACATGGTAAATTGATTCTCGCCTGAAGCAATGGCAACTTCCATATCTAAAATCTGTTGAATATTAATTTCTTTATCCCCCTTTACCCAATAATTAATTAATTTATTTAATTAATTATATTCCTCCTGCCTATGGATAGCAACTCCAGGCACAAAAAAAGATGCACAATTATGTGCATCTTTTTTTGTGAATATTGGCATGGTAATGATTTTCATACTCTCAACTTAAAGAACCGCTCATATGAATAAATTGTGAAGAAAGATTCATAAATTTTTAAAAATCTCTACACAAAATGGTCACAGATTGACTTTAGTATAAAAGATGTCAAAACAAATTGACATATCTTTTTTCATAACTCCCTCTTTTTAGAAAGTGATGCCCCCCTAAGCATCACTTTTTATTTTGCCAAAATTCATGAAGTCTCACATTTGTAGCTTCATTTATTTTCACAAGATCCAAGCTGTCAAAAGCCGTCTCCCAGTTGCTGTCTTCTCCACAGACGTCCATCCCCAGAATCTTATGCTTTTCTGCAATCTTATGTAACATTCCTAATGCATCGTCCAACGTAAGCTCTCCCTGGTCCCAGTCGCATCTGGCGTCGCCTTCACTAAGGACATCTTTGTCAAAAGAAATGTAGATGGGGTACTGGTCAGCAGATAATTCGTCGAGTCCCATATGCACACGACTATCGTCGATGTCCAGTTCTTCCATCAGTATTGGATTCACACCTACCATATACACATGTTTCAAATTGGGATTGCGATCCAGTGCTTCTTTTACCCACCCACCGCAAGAAGTAATGTCTCCAAAGGATGGCGGTTGCATATCCGGATGATGGTCAAATAACACCAGCGAAAACGGTTGACAGAGCTTTTCTAGCCACAGCAACGATAGATAGTGATAGTTTCCCGAATCCAGAAAATGGATGTCATCATAAGATAACTTTGCCACCCTTTCTCGCAACAGATTCTTTGCCATTTCATCACAATAACACTTTGTCCCGGAAATGTCTCTGCAATCCACCAAAATATCATTTTCACCATAAAAATTCTGGGGCGTATACGCCCCAGACATATGCATTACAATCATTGTACACTTTCCTTCTTTTTTCGAATCATAAACATAGCAACTCCGGCACCAATAATAATCACATATCCAATGATGCTAAACATATCCGGTACTTCTCCAAGGAAGAAGAAGCCCAAAAGCGCTGCAAATATAATCTGTGTATAGTCATATACCGATATTTCACGTGCAGGTGCATGTGTATAGGCAGCTGTAATAGAAAACTGTCCCCCTGTTGCAGAAAGACCTGCCAAAAGCAGGCTTATCACCTGCCACCCGCTCATTGGCTCGTGGTCTACTATGATAAATGGAATTGCACTGATACAGCTAAACGCGGAGAAAAAGAACACAATCAGTGGTCCCGGTGCCCCCTTAGCACTTGCTGCTCGCACACAGGTATATGCAAATCCTGCCCCCAGTCCTCCTACCACACCAATCAATGCCGGTACACTAATTAACTGATCCACCCCCGGGCGCAAAATAAAAATGGTTCCCAAAAACGCCGTGAACACACATATAAATTGATACGGTTTAATTTTCTCCTTCAAAATAAAGTAGGAAAAGATAATAGCGAAAAATGGCGACAGCTTATTCAGCATAGACGCATCCGCAATGTTCAGCTTACCGATAGCATAAAAATTGGCAAAAACGCCAATGGTCCCCATAATGGATCTTCCCAACAAATAGCCCAGAGAACCCTCTGGGATTTTAAAAGGAATTCTCTCCCTTTTCAAAACAGCAAAGGCAAAGAACACCGCCACAATATTTCGAAAAAAACTTTTTTGTATGGCCGGCAAATCACCTGCAAGCTTTACGAATAAATTCATAAAGGCAAAGCAGAATGCCGCCATAATGATATACATAATTCCTTTATTTTTACCCTTTAACATGATGCAATCCCTCTTTGATGTCATACCAGGGCCAAAGAATTATCCTTCCAAAATATTGTTCATATACTCCATCTTTTCCTCCGCCTGATAAATCAGACGGCTACACTCAAGGAGTTCACTTGTGAAGTCAACACCTATATCCTGATATAACGATTTATACTTGATATCATGCTCCAAGCTTGCCCACATGTCCATAGCTTCTGTGCGAATCTGGATTTCCACCGGAACCAGCTGCTTCTTATTCATAAAGTATACAGGAACACGAATAATCATATGCAGGCTTCGATAACCGTTCTTTTTAGGCTCTGCTATGTAGTCTTTGATTTCCATAATGGAAATATCATCCTGAGCCATCAATCGCTCTTTAATCATATATACATCCTTGATATAAGGACAGACCACACGAACACCTGCGATATCATATATATTATTGCAAGCTGCGTTCAAAGACAAGTCCATTCCTTTCTTTTCCATTTTTCCAAGGATACTCTTGATTGATTTCAGGCGGGTATCAATATGATGAATTGGGCAGCGAAGTCCCCGATACTTGAATTCATCTTTGATAATGTTAAGTCTCGTTTCTGTAACATTAATAGCCGCATTGTACATACGAAGTATGGGATCCATGGTGCGGCTGAACTCATCATTGATATCTGCAATATGGCGCATATCATCGGCAAACGGGGAAGCACATGGCATCAGTTCGCACACTTCAATAGATTCCTCAATCTCTAACGCTTCCTCTTCTTTGTTCACTTGCTCCCTTGTCATTCTGTTTCTCACAGTTTGTTTTACACGATACATTATATTTCTCCCAAATTTTCTAGTAGTATATCATCTTTTATAAATGTATTTTATACAACATTTGCCAAAAAAGAGTGAACATTGTATGAACATCATCCGTTGATTTTTCAGACAATTTAAACTATAATGAGAAAAAAGGTAAGGGGGCTACTAACTATGCATCCAGTGATTACAATAAGTAGAGAATTCGGTAGCGGCGGACACAGTATTAGCGAGAAGGTTGCCAAGAAGTTGGGTATTCCTTTTTATGATGGGGAGATTGTGACACAAGTTGCTGCAAAAAGCGGATACGCCAAAGAATTAATTGAGGAGCAGGGTGAATATTCATCTTCCGCCAACAAATGGTTTGATATTTCTGCAGCCAGTGCCATGTATTTCCAAAGTCCACAGGACGAGATATTCATTGCTCAGAAGAAAGTCATTTTAGAGAGTGCCCAGAAGGGACCCTGCGTCATTGTTGGACGATGCGCAGATTACATACTTCGCAAGGAGGGTATTCCTTGTCTTAACGTATTTATCCACTCTGACATGGCACATCGTAAGGAACGCGTTTTGGAGCGTTATGGAGCCATCGAAAATGTTGGCATCGAAAAGCGTCTTGCCAAGAAGGACAAACAGCGCAAGACATATTACAAATACTACACAGACCAGCAGTGGGGCGATTATCGCAACTATGACGTATCCTTAGACAGCGGTGCACTTGGGGAAGACACTTGCGTGGATATCATCTGCGAACTTTACAACCGTAAATAAGTCACATAACAAAAGAGGTCACTACAGTGACCTCTTTTTTATTTACATGCCTTTTCCCAAAATGCAACAGCTTCTTTCATCCATCCTTCTGCTGCCGTATTAAGACCCAGTCCAATTCCATGGGGTAGATTATAGTATCTTCTGTATTTACAAGGAATCTCATGCTCATCTAAGGCCTTTTCCAACACTTCTGCATGGTGTGTGGCCGGAACTAACACATCCCTTCCGCCAGAGAACATATAGGTTGGCGGATACTCCTCTGTCACATGATTTTGCACGCATAGGGATTCTCTCTTCTCTCGATTGCAACGCCATCCAAACATATACACAAACCCGCGCTCTGAAAGCCAGATTCCCATAAGTCCCTTCCAAACATTCCAGTAGGGATGGTCCAACCAATGGAAAATATTGGTCCACGGATATCCAAGGATAATCGCCGCCGGCTTTCTTGTACCATATTTCTCATAGCCAAATTCTTTGCTGGCATACATACCCGCCAGATTCCCTCCGGCAGAAAATCCACAGAGAACGTAACCTTCTAATTCCACGTTAAAGTCATCCTGATGCTTCTCAATATACGCCAGTGCTTTTGCCGCATCCTCCATAGGCGCATAATCCGAACAATGAAATCCCGTGCGGTACTCAAGAACAAAACAGGAATACCCCATCTCATTGAATTTAGCGGCTATAGGATACCCCTCCTCGGTGGTAACGCAGTGGGCATAACCTCCGCCTGGAAAAATAAGCGCAAACTTCGTTCTCTCTCCCGTATCGTTTGGGAAATAGGAAAGCCTCACTGTTTTCAAATCCTTATTCCTTCGAATTTCTTCCATAGAATAGATAGGCTTCTGAAAAAATCTCCCTTGGGAAACCAAGGTCTTCATACGGGCTTTTCCATATTTCACTCCATTACAATGATGTTTCACCACATACATGCGAATTACGGAATAACACGTAAGCACAAAGGAAAGAACTAAGTAAATCACTATAAAATTATACAGGATTTCCCCAACACTATTTCCCGGCATAAGATTGATCATTGATTCTCCCCTTTCTCTTATTGGTATAAGACGATTATAATACGGCTAGACTCTATCGTCCACCCAATTCAAACGCAATCTACGAATCTACATCCTCTCATATAACAAAAAAACAAGCCCGCAATTGCGGGCCTGTCTTAGCGTTGTATAAATTATTTACCTTCGTACCAAGCTGTCTCCTTAGGAGTCTTCTTAACAAATGGTCTCTTGAGAGCCTGTTTTGCTCCATTTGGAAGGATGTACTTAAGCTTATCCTCAGCTTTGCGCATTGTTGTTGCATTTGGATTATCTCTTGTAAGTCTAAGAGCGTCAAACTCGCAACGTGTTGTACAAAGTCCACATCCCACACACTTGTTAGGATCGATGATAGAAGCTCCACAGCCTAAGCAACGAGCTGTCTCAGCCTTAACCTGCTCTTCTGTGAATGTCTCCTTCATATCGCGGAATGAAAGCTTATCTCCCTCATTCTTGCGAACAACAGCAGCCTGACGACCTGTATGATCGTAATCCTGTACGAGAATGTCATCCTTATCTAACTCTAAGAAGTAGTTAGGATCACGGCCGATGGTAAGTGATGAGTTAGGCTGTACAAATCTGTGAATAGAGATAGCGCCTTCCTTACCACAAGCGATAGCATCGATGGCAAATCTTGGACCATAGAACATATCACCACCAACGAAGATGTCAGGAACTGTAGTCTGGAATGTAACCTTATCTGCAACCGGAGCCGGGCCACGGAACTCAACATTCTCACCCTCCAGCAAGTCGCCCCATACAGTAGCCTGCCCTACAGAAAGGATAACATTGCTACATTCAATTGTCATTGTCTCATTCTCATCGTACTGAGGATCGAAACGTCCCTCTGCATTCTTAACCTGTGTACACTTCTTAAATACAATGCCGGTAACCTTGCCATTCTCTGTAAGAATTTCCTTAGGTCCCCATCCACCTTGCAATTCAATACCTTCTGACTCTGCAAGTTCGATTTCCTCTGGAAGTGCAGGCATAATATCTCTGGTCTCAAGAGAAACCTGAGTTACCTTAGAAGAACCACAACGCACTGCTGTACGAGATACGTCGATTGCTACGTTACCACCACCGATAACTACAGTGTCACCACTTAATGTGTATGACTCGTCATCAATGACGGTATGCAACAGATCTACACCCTTCATTACGCCTTCTGCGTCTTCACCAGGAACGTTAATTCCACGTCCACCCTGGCAACCGATTGCGATGTAGAATGCCTTGTATCCTTCTTCACGAAGCTGCTTTAAAGTAACATCCTTACCAACTTCAACACCGAGACGAATGTCAACGCCCATCTGACGAAGTACATCAACCTCAGCCTCAATAATATCCTTCTCCATAACGAAGGAAGGAATTCCGTATGTAACCATACCACCCGGCTTCTGGTTCTTATCGAACAATGTAGGCTTGTAACCTCTCTCTGCCAAATAGTAAGCACAAGAAATACCTGCAGGACCTGCACCGATAACAGCAATCTTTGTATCTGCATAGAAGTTATCATCCAGTGATGGAATCACCTTCTTAGCTACATATGGCTTATCCTTCTTTAAATCCTGCATTGCAATAAACTTCTTAACCTCATCGATGGCAACTGCCTCATCGATAGTTCCACGAGTACAAGCATCCTCACAACGTCTGTTACATACATAACCACAAACTGCAGGAAGTGGATTGTACTTCTTAATCAAAGCCAAAGCTTCCTCGTATCTGCCCTGAGCAGCCATCTTCAAGTAACCCTGTACCGGAATATGTGCAGGACATGCTGTCTTACATGGAGCAGTACCTGTCTTGTGTGTATTGATACGGTTAATATCACGGTAATCCTCTGTCCACATTTCCTCAGACCACTTCTGCTCTGTTGGAAGAGGCATCTTAGGATAAACAACCTCAGAACCATCCTTCTTGCAAAGCTTCTGTCCAAGTGTAGCAGCACCTGCAGGACAAACCTCAACGCATCGACCACAAGCTACACAGTTATCCTTAACAACGTGAGCAACATATGCTGAACGTGACATGTTAGGTGTGTTAAATAACTGTGATGTACGAAGTGCATAACATACATTTACATTACAGTTACAGATAGCGAAGATTTTCTCCTCACCATCAATATTTGTAATCTGGTGAACAAATCCGTTATCCTCAGCCTTCTTGAAGATTTCAAGCGCTTCTTCCTTTGTGATGTAACGGCCACCCTTACCTGTCTCAACAACATAGTCAGCCATATCACCAACAGCGATACACCATCCTTCCGGATCGTCTGCACAACCCTGATCAAAGGTCTTACGTGAACGGCGGCAAGAACATGGGCTTGCTGCATACTTTCCTTCATACTTATCCAACCAGTATGAAATGTGCTCCAAAGATGAAGAGTTATTCTCCATGCTGATAGCTTCCTCAACAGGGATAACATGCATTCCTACACCAGCTCCACCTTCAGGAACCATATGTGTCAAGCCTTCCAATGGAATACGGCTCATTCTCTCGAAGAATGGACCTACTTCCGGATGCTCTGCCATAACCTCTGCGTTCATATTACCAAACTCAGCAGAACCCGGTACATACATAGGAAGTACCCACTGCTTCTCGTGCTGTGGATTCTCATAGTTCCACTCGATTACACCGTTGAAAGACATCTCTTCCAAATGCTTCAATAACTCTTCCTCAGAGTATTCTGGGCACAGTGCCTTCATATCTGCCAAAGTTCTAGGATGACGCTTCTCCATCTTAATACCGATTTCACACTGCTCATCAGTCACAAGATTGTAAAGTCCCCAGTACTCTGGGCTTTCTGCTGTAATCTGTTCCTTTCCCAGCAACACCTTTGCACGGTCAGTTACCACTTTGGAAAATCTCGCCAAAGGCTCACGGAAAGGCTTGTCACTTACGTCTACATTTTCGTAGCAATAACCGCCACGTGGATCTTTTCTGTTGCGGTCTGGGTCCAATGAATAAGGTGTCATCAAATACTTTTCATCCTTATTGTTTGCCATAATATTTCCTCCCTTAAAAATAAAATATACTCTATTACTTGGTCCAATCAGCCACTTCTTTGCGCAGCCAATCGCACCACTCATCAAATCCCTCACCGGTCTTTGCAGATACAAAGATTACCTTGGCATTAGGATTTAATTTCTTAATACGCTCCTCTACTGCTTCCTTGCTGAAATCGTCAAATACGCTAAGCGTATCGCACTTGTTGATCAATACAACGTCGCAGATAGAGAACATCAATGGATATTTCAGAGGCTTGTCGTCTCCCTCCGGTACAGAAAGAATCATCGCATTCTTTACACTTCCGGTGTCAAACTCTGCCGGACAAACCAAGTTACCTACATTCTCCAAAACAACCAAATCCAAGTCAGTTGTACCAAACTCTCGGATACCCTGTCTTGTCATATCAGCATCCAAATGGCACATACCGCCTGTATGAATCTGAATAGCTCTAGCTCCTGTCTCTACGATAGTAGCTGCATCCACATCAGAGTCGATGTCCGCCTCCATAACACCAATGTTCATTTCATCCTTTAACCTTGAAATGGTCTGGCGGAGAGTTGTTGTCTTACCGGCTCCCGGTGATGACATCAAATTCAGAAGGAATGTCTTTTCCTGTTTTAATTCATCGCGAAGCTTTGCTGCATCTTTGTCATTATCTTCAAAAATACTGCGTTTCACTTCAATGACCTTAAAGTCCTTCATTTTTGCCTCCTTAGCACTTTGTTACGCCACAACATCAATGCACTAGTGTTGAAAACTAGTGAAAATGGACGGTATGGGTTAAGATTATCTTATCGTAAAACCATATAAATTTCAACAAAAAAAACGCAAACCGTAAAAGTTTGCGATTTTTTAACATAATTTTCAGATTGCTTCCAAAGCCTGAGCTAAATCTGCAATCAAATCCGCCTTATCTTCGATACCACAACTCATACGAACAAGTTCTGCCGGAACACCAGCCTCCTTTAACTGTTCATCCGTCA
>CAMFYL010000017.1 GCA_946002055.1 uncultured Roseburia sp. | reverse complement strand
CGTTACAATCTTCGGGAAAAACAAGATTTGACAAAGTTTCGGAAAATGCAAAGGTAGTGCTTGTGTTAAATGCTATGAAATGTGACCCTACCAATGTGGGGGGATATAATTTGGTGGCGCCGTTAAAGGATGAAGCGTCTGCCACTGCAGATATGTATGACCTGATGTATACTATGATCGCCCTGTACAGCACAGATGCCAATGCAAGTTTTCCGGCTTATGTGGACAAACTTTTCACTTTCCAGAAGGAAAGCGGTGGATTTGACGGATATGATTGTGGAGAAGATATAGACGGCACAGCAATGGCGATTCAGGCATTGGCACCATATTATAACAAAGATGACGCAGTTAAGACAGCAGTGGATGGGGCGCTAAATTATCTTGCAACCTGTTATGATGCTGATTTAGGAACAATTCATAATTTTGATTTTTACACACAGGCTCCAACGCCTAATGCAAACACTACGGCTCAGGGCATTTTGGCACTGGTAAGTTTGGGGATTGATCCAACCCGAGATGAGCGTTTTTCGGGAAATGGAAAGGACTTGATTAAGGGCTTGCAGAACTTTTACTGCGGAAATGGTCAGTATGGATGGAAAGATGCCTCTGTGGCAAATCCGCTAGCAACTGTTCAGGCATTCCAGGCTATGATTGCATATGACAGATTGTTGAATGGTCAGACTTCATTTTATGATTACAGTGATTTGAGACAGCCGGCAGTTTACAAGTACCCGGTACTTGAGGGTGCAGCTCAGACTGTTGATACAACAAAGGATGGCACATTGTCTATTCGCATCGACTGCCCAATGGAGAAGTTTGTTGGTGTTGAGATGGATGGCGTAATCGTTGATCCTAAGTATTATACAGTGACAAGCGGTTCTACAATCGTTACATTTACATCTGAGTATGTGAAGACATTGAAAGCAGGTGGCCATGCAGTAACTGTTAACTTTACAGATGGTTCTGCAACCGTTAACGTGGAAGTGAAAGATGTTGCTTCGGATACAGCTGAGGTGGTAAAATCTCCCAAAACAGGAGAATCTTTCCCAGTAGCAGTTTGTGTTATGATGGTACTTGCAGCAGGTGCTGTTGTTTATGCAAGAAAGCGCGCATAGTATAAAATAGGGTGGAAAATTATGGAGAATTCCTACAAGTATTTTGAAAATCGCCAATGTGAATATTACCCTTGTCATAAGGGATTAGAGGAAATGAACTGTCTGTTTTGCTATTGTCCTATGTACGATGCAAAGAATTGTCTTGGCAATCCTTCTTATATTGAGGCGGATGGAAAACAGGTAAAAGACTGCTCAAAATGTGCATATCCGCACCGGGCAGAAAACTACGAAGGGATAATCAAATTTCTTGAGGAAAAACACTAGATTTCCCCGGTGAATTTCTTGACATCATTTGGGAAAGAGTATAGGATAAATGTGTGTTTGGCGGTTACATTTTGTGAGTGCCGACACACATTTTTACTTTATAGAATAAGAGGTTTTGTCATGAAAAAAGTAGAAGATTACATAAGAAGTATTCCGGATTTTCCTGAGGAGGGTATCATTTTTCGTGATGTTACCAGTATCTTGCAGGATGCTGAAGGATTGAAGTTGGCCATTGACGAGATGATTAAGCTATTAGATGGTGTTGAATTTGATGTGATTGCAGGAGCAGAGTCCAGAGGCTTCATCTTTGGGGTTCCCATTGCCTATGCTCTTGGTAAGCCATTTGTACCGGTTCGCAAGGCCGGAAAGCTTCCTTGTGAGACAATCGCTAAGACATACGATTTGGAGTACGGCACTGCCACCATCGAGATGCATAAGGACTCTATTGCACCGGGCCAGAAGGTTGTGCTTGTGGACGACTTGATTGCTACCGGTGGAACCATCGAAGCAGCAGCTTCTTTGGTAGAAGAACTTGGTGGGGAAGTTGTCAAGATTGTTTTCCTTATGGAGCTTGCAGGACTGAAAGGCCGAGAGAAGCTTGCTAAGTATGACGTGGCTTCTGTAGTTACCTACGAAGGCAAGTAACAACAACCTATCTTTTCATCAACTTATATGCAGTAATGGGGTCGTATAGAAGCATATTCCTGTTTTTGGCCCCGCCATTACGAAGATATCTTCATACAACATAAATAATCGGGGCCCATTTGTCGTTTTACGGACAAAATGGCCCCGCTTATTTTGTCATTACTTCTTCCCACATTCATTTATGGGGTCTTTTTTTCCTATGTTTGCTATTTAAGGCCCCGTTTGTTCCTATGTTTTCTAAATAGAGATGGGACGGTGGGGGCTTATTTGTTATTTTTTGAAAATATGGCCCACAAATGTAGACACATTATTGTAGCGATGCCCCATTTCACCAATCTATCTTTCGCATACGAAGCACGTCTGATTTGTTGGGTCAAGCATCTATTGCATATTTTCAATAATGGGAATCACGTCCGTAAGACTTGGCGCCCAGTCGTAGATGATTTCTTCCAAGTCAGGGGTTGGTCCCGTTAAATCCGGAACCATAATTGTTTTGCACCCTGCTGATGAAGCGGAGCGAAGACCATTGGGCGAATCCTCAATGGCAATACAATCCTCAGGTTTTTCGCCAATTTGCTCACAGGCAAACAGATACACATCCGGGTGTGGCTTGCCAATCTTTACCATGGATGCGCTGACGATGGTATCAAAACTGTCTGCCAAACCTACGGCTTCAAGACGCTTGACGGCGCGATCGTACTTTGTGGCTGTCACCACAGCGGATTTGATGCCCTCTTTTTTCAGGTAGGACAGAAGTTCCGGTACACCGGGCTTTTTTTCAATACCTTCTTCTTCCATCATTTTTAGGACAATCTCTGTATTTCTTTTATGAACTGTTTCAAAACAGAAGTCGTCACCAAAGCGACCCTGCCATAGTATCTGGGCGTCATGGTGATTAAGACTTCTTTGAAGCAAAGCATCCTCTCTTGTGAAATCTTTGTAGCCAAACTCGTGGAATGCCATGGGCCAAGAACGGTTATAGTATTTCTCGGTGTCGGTAATGACACCATCCATATCAAATAAAACTGCGTGAATCATCGTCTACCCTCCTAGGTATTCTTGTTTCATCATACCAAAGTTCTAAGGAGGTGTCCATTGGGGACAGATATGGGTGCCAGTAGGGACAGACCTAGGTGCCAATAGGGACTGTCCCTAATGGCTCGAAAATTTACCCTTGACAATGGGAGGAAGAAAGAGTATAACATTAAACATAGTTAAACCGTTGAGCAAGAGGAGTACTCTTTCGAAACATTCACAGAGAGTCATCGGTGGTGGAAGATGACAATGGGAAGATTGAGGAATGGACTTGCGAGGGCGTGCTTGAAACCGCAAGGGAGTAGGGAGCGACGGGAACCAGACTCGTTAACAAGCTGGCACGTATGATGGTATGTGGAATGAGTGGGTTGCATAGCAGCCAATTTGAGTGGTACCGCGATAATGATTATATTACCGCCTCAGAAGTTTTTCTGGGGCGGTTTTTTTATTGTAGCCACCAAGACTTTTCCGAATCCAGATCATGCATATTTTAGAAGATGGCAATTGCTTCTAAAAGAAAATGAATTTTTGGAGGAAAAAAGAAATGAAAAAAAGAATTGTAGCAGGAATTTTGGTAGCCATGATGGCAATTGCAGCAGTAGGTTGTGGCAAGGAGACAGCAAAAGATGCAGCTAAGGGTGGCGCAGAGTACACCATCGGTATTGCACAGTTTGCAGAGCACGGCTCTCTGGACAACTGTAGAGAGGGCTTTCTGGAAGGTCTGAAGGAAGAGGGCATTGTGGAAGGCGAGAATTTAGAGGTGCTTTACGACAACGCACAGACAGACACCGGTACAGCAAGTACCATTGCAGACAACTATGTGTCTAAGAAAGTGGATATGATTTGTGCTATTGCAACACCTTGTGCCATGAGTGCATATAACGCAACTATGAATACAGACATTCCTGTTGTGTATACAGCAATCTCTGATCCTGTTGGTGCACAGCTTGCATCAAAGGATGGAAAGTCAGTGGGAAATGTTACAGGAACCTCTGACGCACTTCCTGTCAAAGAACAGCTGGCTATGATAAGAAATGTACTGCCGGATGCCAAGAAGGTTGGTATCATTTACACAACAAGTGAAGCAAATTCTGTCAGCACCATTGCAGAGTATAAGAAGTATGCAAAGGATTATGATTTTGAAATCGTAGAGACCGGTATCAACACGGTTGGTGATGTGGATATGGCAGCAGCAGATATGGTGACCAAGGTTGACTGCATTACAAACCTTACAGATAACACTGTAGTCAGTGCATTGCAGACAGTTTTAGATCACGCAAATGAAGCAAAGATTCCTGTCTTTGGTTCTGAGGTAGAGCAGGTAAAAGCCGGTTGTGTGGCAGCAGTTGGCATTGATTATTTTGCCCTGGGCAAGCAGACCGGTAAAATGGCAGCAAAGATTTTAAAGGGAGAGGCAAAAGCTTCTGACATGCCATTTGAAGTAATTTCTGAGCCAAGCTCATACTTTAATTCAGAGGCAGCAGCAAAGATTTCTTTGGATGTGGCAGATAAGTTTGCAGACGCTGAAACATATGATAAAATTGAAGTAAGCAAATAAGATAAGACAAGGCGGAAAAGAAATGACATTACTAATTAGCGTTTTTGAGCAGGGTCTCATATATGCCATTATGGCATTGGGTATGTATATCACATACAAAATCTTAGATTTTCCGGATATGACAGTAGACGGCAGCTTCCCTTTGGGGGCTGCCCTTTCCGCTGTTTTGATATCAAATGGTGTGAATCCCTATCTCACATTGGTGATAAGCTTTGGTGCAGGACTCATAGCCGGAACCATTACAGGCTTTATTCATGTAAAACTTAAGGTGAGAGATATTTTGGCCAGCATTATTATGATGACGGCGCTGTATTCTGTAAATCTTCGCATTGCAGGTCGGGCAAATCTTCCAATCTACAATTTCGATAACATTTACAGCAACGGCTTTACCAACAAGATTTTTGTGGGAGCCCTTGCTCCTTTTGAAAATGTCATTGTGATTGCTGCCATTGTGATTGTGGTAAAACTGGTACTGGATTGGTACTTAAAGACCAAATCCGGATATCTGTTAAAGGCGGTTGGGGACAACGAGTCCATCGTTACTTCTATGGGTATTGATAAAGGAAAAGTTAAGATTTTGGGACTTGCCATTGCCAATGGTATGGTGGCTTTAAGCGGTTCTATGTTTGCCCAGCAACAGCGATTTTTTGATGCCTCTATGGGTGTGGGAACAGCGGTGATTGGTCTTGCCAGCGTGATTATTGGTACGGCGCTGTTTGGACAGATTAGCGTCTTTACCTTTTCTATTAGCGTTATCTTAGGTTCCATCCTGTACAAAGGATGTGTGGCAGCAGCCATTCGCTTGGGATTACAGTCCACAGATTTGAAGTTGGTAACAGCAGTGCTGTTTTTGCTGATTCTGGTAATCAGTATGCGCATTGAAAAACATCAGGGAAAGAAGAGGATTACATCATGATTGAACTGAAACATATACATAAGTTTTACAACGCAGGTTCTGTCAACGAGATGTGCCTGTTTGAAGATTTCTCTCTGACCATTGCTGATGGAGAGTTTGTGTCTATTGTAGGAAGTAATGGTTCCGGTAAGACATCACTTTTGAATATTATCTGTGGAAGTATTGAGGTGGACGGAGGGCAGATTCTTGTGGGAGGTGAGGATATCACCAGGAAAAAGGATTACCTTCGCCACAGGAATATCGGCCGTGTTTACCAGGACCCATCCAAGGGCACCTGTGCCAATATGACCATCTTAGAGAATATGGCCTTGGCAGACAACAAGGGTAAGCCATATAATCTTGGCATGAGTGTAAAGAAGAACCGCATTGATTATTATAAGGAATTGCTTCAGCCCTTGAATCTGGGACTGGAGGATAAGCTATATACCAAGGTGGGAGCCCTTTCCGGAGGACAGCGCCAGGCGGTGGCACTATTGATGGCCACCATGACTCCAATCGAGATGCTGATTCTTGACGAGCACACAGCAGCACTGGATCCTAAGACAGCAGAGATTATTATGGGGCTTACCGGCAAGATCGTGAAGGAAAAACATCTCACCACCATGATGGTGACACATAACCTGCGTTATGCGGTGGAGTATGGAGACAGACTTCTGATGATGCATCAGGGAAATGCTGTCATGGATAAGGCGGGAGCTGAGAAGCAGGCTCTTACCGTAGATGATATTATGGGCGTATTCAATGAGATTAGTGTGGAGTGTGGTAATTAATGGTACCAATGTTAGCGGTAAGCAGTATTGAAAAAAAATTAGAAATGCAAGCCTCGGTGATTGTAGGCAATTATGAATTTTATTATGCTGCCGGGAAATTGTCATCTGTCACATCCTTGGAGGCGGATGAGAACACACAGCCGGTAGAACTTAAGGAAGCAGTGGAAAATGCCTTGGCTGATTTCCAGCCGGCAGATGACACTCAAACCTATCTGGTAAAATTATTAGAGCGATATCGTCCATCGGAAAATTATGATGCTCAAATGAATTTGTTGTTTCGTTGGGGACGTGAGGGAAAGGAACCTGTGTAAGGTTCCTTTTTTTATGGGGGCAGATATTGGTATCTCATCTATGTATATGATTGACAGAAGTGGCAAACACTATCCGTATATTATGGAAAAAACGAGGTGTTTGCTATGGAGTATCAAATAGGGGCAGATTCGATTCGCCTGCCCAAACCGGTATACATTATAGAGACGGCTTCTGTGGTGGGGAAAAAAGAGGGCGAAGGTCCCATCGGAGATTGCTTTGATATGATATGTGATGACGACCGCTTCGGGGCGGATTCTTGGGAAAAGGCAGAAAGCGAGATGCAAAAGGAAGCCCTGACCATGGCGCTGGGAAAAGCGGGGCTTACCTCTGATGCCATCCGCTATATTTTTGCAGGAGATTTGTTGGGACAGACCATTGCATCCTCCTTTGGGCTGATGAGCTTTGAGCGACCACTCTTTGGTTTGTATGGGGCATGTTCCACCATTGGAGAGGCTTTGTCCTTAGCCTCTATGACTGTGGCGGCAGGCTATGCAGAAACGGTGGCGGCACTGACTTCCAGCCACTTTGCAGGGGCGGAGCGACAGTTTCGCTTTCCCATTGAGTATGCCAACCAGCGTCCCTTATGCTCGACCTGGACCGTCACGGGAAGCGGTGCCTTTTTGCTTGGCACCAAGAAAACCAATGCGAAGATTACAGAGGTGACAACGGGAAAAATTATGGATATGGGAGTGAGGGATGCTCAGAATATGGGGGCGGCTATGGCTCCTGCGGCGGCGGCTTTGATTATGAACCATATGAAAGATTTTGAGAGAACACAGGAAGACTATGATGCTGTTATCACAGGAGATTTGGGAAAGGTTGGACGTGAAATCCTTTTGGAGCTTTGTGACATCAGCGGATATCCCATTGACAAGTGTCATTTCGACTGTGGTATGCAAATCTTTGATCACTTTGACCAGCACACCTGTGCCGGAGGTTCCGGCTGCGGATGTTCAGCCACAACCATGGCATCTTATTTCTTGCCGCGGATTAAGGCCGGAAAATGGAAGCGGGTTCTCTTTGTTCCAACAGGTGCACTGCTTTCTCCGGTCAGCTTTAACGAAGGGGAAAATGTGCCGGGCATTGCCCATGGTGTGGTGATAGAACATGAAGGGTAGGAGGTAGTTATGGATTACGTAAAAGCATTTATCATTGGAGGAATCATCTGTGCTTTGGTACAGATTCTAATGGAGAAAACAAAGCTGCTGCCGGGACGTATTATGGTACTTTTGGTCTGCACCGGCGCAATTCTGGGAGCAGTGGGGATTTTCGAACCACTAAAGAAATTTGCGGGAGCAGGGGTGACGGTTCCCCTGCTTGGATTCGGAAATGTTTTATGGACAGGCGTAAAAGAGGCCATTGATAAGGATGGCTTTCTGGGGATATTCTCAGGGGGACTGGAGTCCGGAGCAGTTGGCATCTCTGCGGCGTTGATCTTTGGCTACCTGTCTGCATTGATTTTTCCACTAAAAAGAAAAATGTAACATTTACCAAAGCAAATATCGCATAGTTTTTTCAGGTCTGCGCAAAATACTCCTATACCTTAAAAAAGGTAAAATTGGGAAAAAGGAGTAATTGGCAATGAGAAAAACAAGAGCATTTCTGGTGGCTGCAATTGCAGTTCTTTCGATGTCAATGTTTACCGGATGCGGTAACAATGACAATGGAACCAACAACAATCAGGTGACGGACGGAACCAATAAGAATAATGGAACCGACAACAACACAGACAATAAGAACAACAACGGCAGCGATACAAACAAGGATAACCAGAATACCAACAACCAGAACGGTGACAACAATGGCAATAACAACGGCAACAAGAATGGCGGCGTTATTGATGATGCAGTAAACGGTGTTGGCAATGCCACAGAGGATGTGCTGGATGGCGCTGGAAATGTGGTAGATGATGTGACAGGTGGAGATACCAGAAACGGTTCAAACACCAACAACACAAACAATACCACAAATCGCTAAAACGGGAAGGTATTCGCTTATGGCGGATACCTTTTTTCTTGAGAAAATATTAAAATAGGCTATAATAATGATATGACAAAAAAGAGAAGACGGAAATTTTCCAAGAGACAAAAGAAACAATTAATGCTGGAGGTGCTCATCCTCTTTCTGGCCACGGTGGGAGCCATCACACTCCTTGCTTTGTTAGGGAAGGGTGTTGCCACGGTAATATCTGAACATAGGCCGCGGAAGGTAGTCAGTGAGCAACCGGAGCTTGATGTGGAGTTGCTCTCCATTAATAAATATTCCAGACCGGGAACAGTCCTAAAAGAGGTGAATGCCATTGTAATTCACTATACAGCTAATCCGGGGTCCACGGCTATGCAGAACCGCAATTATTTCGAGGGATTGAAGGATAGTCACGAGACCATGGTGAGCAGCCACTTTATCGTGGGCTTGGAGGGCGAGATTGTACAGTGTATTCCTACGGCAGAGATAAGCTATGCCTCCAATGACCGCAACAATGACACCATTGCCATTGAGTGTTGTCACATGGGAGAGGATGGCAAGTTTGAACCGGCTACATATGATTCCTTAGTGCAGCTTACTGCTTTCCTTCTGGGTAAATTCGACTTGACAACGGAGGATTTGATACGGCATTATGATGTAACAGGTAAGATGTGTCCAAAGTATTATGTGGATCACGAGGATGCCTGGGAGCAATTCAAAAAAGACGTGGCTGATTACATTGATCAGCATGGTACCGTTGCGGAGGATAGATAATGAAGGCAGATAAGTACAATGCCATAGCTGAGAAGATAAAAAGCTATCCTTACGGCGTGGCTCTTGTAAATGGCATGAGCAAAGCAATCGTATGGATTACGATGGGCTCTTATGTTGCTTTATTAGCATGGTTACTTTTTACAAAGCAGTATGTGCAGGCTTACCACTGCACCTTAGTGCCGTCGGTTGCATTTTTTGTGGTAAGTGTGTTTCGACATATTTATAATGCGAAGCGTCCTTACGAAGAGATGGAGATACAACCATTGATAGAGAAAGACAAAAAGGGGCAGAGTTTTCCCAGCCGCCATGTATTTTCCAGTTTTATGATTGGAATGGCAGTGCTTCAGGAGTTTCCATTATGGGGAATGGTGCTTCTGGTGCTGGGAGTGATTTTGGCGGTGCTTCGCGTGCTGGGAGGAGTTCATTACACAAGAGATGTGATTGCAGGAGCTGCCATCGGTTTGCTCAGCGGCATTTTGGGATTCTATGTGATTTTTTAATGAGGTGAACGTTGTGAAAAAGACATTACGAAGAGTACTGGCCATTAGCTTTAGTGTGTTAGGAACAGTTTTGGCATTATATTTTGGCGGATATTGGCTTTTTATTCGACCTGTCCGCTATTTGTATACGTCTCTTATGGCGGGAACGCTTACAAGCAAGCATTTGTTGATTTGTATTGTTAAGATTTTCCTTGCTTCCACCGCAGGTGGTGGTATTTGGGTGATTTGCGATATCATTGCAGGCAAATTCAGAGACAAGTAAAGAAGTAATCTTTCATTGAAAGCATAAAGAAAGGCGATTCCTGATGGAATCGCCTGTTTTGTTGTACCTAAAAATGAAATTAGGAATCTACGCTGTAGTTAGGAGCTTCCTTGGTGATGTGAATGTCATGTGGATGACTTTCCTTCAAAGAAGCAGCGGAAATCTTAACAAACTTCGCTCTCTCCTGTAATTCAGGGATGGTAGGACATCCGTTGTAACCCATACCGGAGCGGATACCGCCAACAAGCTGGAAAATCATATCCTCCAAAGAGCCCTTATAAGCAACACGTCCCTCGACACCTTCCGGAACTAATTTCTTAGCGCCTTCCTGGAAGTAACGATCCTTGCTGCCATTCTCCATAGCTGCGATAGAACCCATACCACGGTATACCTTATACTTTCTACCCTGGAATAATTCGAAGGTACCGGGAGCTTCGTCGCATCCTGCAAACATACTTCCCATCATACATACGTTACCACCGGCTGCAAGAGCCTTAGTGATATCGCCGGAGTACTTAATGCCACCGTCAGCGATAACAGGAATACCATATTTCTTAGCAACTGCGTAGCAGTCCATAATAGCGGTAATCTGTGGAACACCGATACCGGCAACCACACGAGTTGTACAAATAGAACCAGGTCCGATACCAACCTTAACAGCATCAGCACCAGCCTTAATCAAGTCTTCTGCAGCTTCACCTGTTGCGATGTTACCTGCAATAACCTGAAGATCCGGATAAGCAGCTTTTACTTTCTTTACTGCTTCCATAATATTCTTAGAATGTCCGTGAGCGGAATCCATAACGATAACGTCTACGTGAGCCTTTACCAAAGCATCCACACGCTCCATCATGTTACCTGTGATACCTACACCGGCACCGCAGAGAAGACGTCCCTGTTCATCTTTTGCGGAAAGAGGATACTTAATCTGCTTCTCAATATCCTTAATTGTAATCAAGCCTCTTAAGTTGAAGTCATCATCAACAATAGGTAACTTCTCCTTGCGAGCCTTAGCCAAGATTGCTTTGGCCTCATCCAATGTGATACCAACCTTAGCTGTAATCAAACCGTCTTCCTTAGATGTCATAGACTCCTTAATCTTCTTGGAGAAGTCTGTTTCAAACTTAAGGTCACGGTTTGTGATGATACCAACAAGCTTCGTTCCTTCCGTGATCGGTACACCGGAAATCTTGAACTTAGCCATCAATTCATCAGCATCCTTTAATGTATGTTCAGGAGACAATGAAAATGGATCTGTGATGACACCATTTTCAGAACGTTTTACCTTGTCTACCTCATCAGCCTGCGCCTCAATAGACATATTCTTGTGAATAATACCAATACCACCCTGACGAGCCATTGCAATTGCCATCTTGGATTCTGTAACCGTATCCATAGCTGCGCTCATCATAGGAATGTTCAACTGGATTTTCTTTGTAAGATTCGTTCTCAAGTCGATTAAGTTAGGTGTTACCTCAGAGTACTGAGGAACCAATAACACATCATCAAATGTAATGCCATCGCCGATAATTGTAGCCATTTTGTTGTTTCCCTCGCTTTCTTTTTTCTTATTCTGTATAGTTTTTCATTCTAACAAAAAAATATAAAATTCGCAATACTTTCCCTGTGGGTTCAAAAGTATCTTTTCAAAAACAATAGGACAAATTTCTAAAAGTGGGAATCTTTGGAATAAGATTTTTGTTCCGTGCATATATCTATTATTAGGGCAAAAATGAAAAGGAGTAAATGCAATGGCAAGAAAGAGACCAATCAGGTATCTGATACTGGGTTTGCTTGTGTGCGGATGTGTCTGTTTTCAGCAGACCGACACCATAAAGGCAGCCAGACCTCCCGGCGCATCGGATAAGGAAACCCAAGGGATAACGCTGCAGTATTGCAAGGAGTCAGAAATTGACGATGATACACCCACACCACAGAAGAATGGGATGAAGTATAGTATTGTGCTTTTAAATGAAGATGGCACGGTTTCTTATGAGCTGCCAAAAGACGTGGTGGTGCCAAAAAGTTATACCTATCAGACAAACAATTTGCCAATGAGTTCTGCTACCTTTTCCCAGATGGGACTTTCCATTCCCGGATATACCCTGGAAAATGGTTGGGCCTTCTTTTGGTGGACAGGAAATTACAGCGGACAAATGTATAAAGTGAAGGATGTTACAAACTTCGGGACAATCTCTGACAGATATCCCAATTATGAGAGCTATCTGGGATTCCAGGGGCTTTATGGAAATAATCCCGGTGGCACAGGCAGTCAGTCTGCTTACGAAAGCTATGTGAATACAGCATTTGAGAACACCAGCAAAGGAGACGATTACAGAAGTCTTGGGGAAAGGGGGCGTGGGTATTATGCCTACAATCCAACCGGTACCCTTCGTATTGTCTTTCGTCAGGTTTCCCATGATGTAACCTATAAGGCAAATTTTGTTGATGCTTTCGGTGAGAACCAGGAGGCGGGAAATTATAGACTTTTTGCCCAGAATGCCTTAGAGATGCACCAAGTGGAAGGGTCGTGGAATCAAGATACCAATTCCTATGACTGGTATGGCAAGCTTTTAGCCATTCCGGAAGGACAACCGGATGCATCCTTACATGAAAACTATAGATTCGTGGGATGGTACACCGAAAAAGATGCCTATGGAAATGGTTGTGGCACAAAAATCGCAAAACCGTCAGATGACGGGCGAGAGCATAGGGCTGATGTGACGTATTTTGCCAGATGGGAATATGTAGAGCCACCGAAGCCACCATTGGAGGAACTGCCAAATACAGGCGGAAGAGAACCTTTGGGATATGTGCTGGCAGCGGGAAGTATTTTTTTAGCTGCTGGGATAAGTAGAATGAGAAAGGAAAGAAGCATATGAAATTAGTAAAGAAAATGGTTACCCTTGTTATGACGCTGGCGCTTACATTTGCCGGGGTACTGCCGGTTATGGCAGCAGAGAATCACTCTTCTGTAATTACAGTGGAGGGATTAAGCGGAACAAGTACGCAGATTAACATTTACAAGATGATTGGCCTGGATGAGAAACAGAATCAATGGGTGATATCCCCATGGGCAAAGGATTATGTCAGTGAGGATGCAGAAGGGAAGTATCACTATGACTTGGAAAATATGACGGTTCCGAAAACGGTTAGTGACAGTAAGCTGACTTCTGAGCGAAGTGTTACATTTTCAGGCTTGGACGCAGGTGCATATCTGATTACCATTGCAGACACCACCGGTGTAACCCAGTACAGTAAGGCTGTTGCAACAACCTATTCTTATAAGGAAGAAACAGGTCTTGTGGCAAATCGTTCTGTGACTGTTGTTGCAAAATCCACCACAAGTAAAACGGACAAGAAGCAGAGTGAAGAAGCAGGTGTTGCAGGAGATGATGTGGTGGAAGTGGGAAGCAAAATTTCCTATAGCATTTATGCAGTTGTCCCATATTTTGACGGTGAGGACGATACCTTCTGGATTAGCGACACATTAACAGGTGCTACCTACAATCAAGATGCAGTTGTGATGATGGGACAGAAGGTTTTGGTTGAAAACAAGGATTTGCAGCAGGCAGCAACAAAGACAGAGGGTGAGACTTTTCGCTATGACTTGTCAGCTCTGTTAGAAAAGAATCAATATGCCGGTGAGACCATTCGCCTAGAGTATACGGCAACAGCAATGGCTGCAGATGAAATCACCAATGTGGCATCAGCTTCTAACAATCCGGATGGTAACGTGCCAACGGTAGTGGCTTACACGGGAAAAGCTTTGGTGGAAAAGCAAAATGAGGATGCAGTAGCTCTGGCAGGAGCAACCTTTGTTCTGTTTCGCGAAAAGGATGGAAAAGCAGAATTTGCCATTGTAAAGGATGGATATCTCAGTGGCTGGACCCATGAGGAGAAAAAGGCTACAGAGCTTGTGACAAATCAAAAGGGACAAATCGAAGTGAAGGGTCTCAACGTAGGAACTTATTATGTGAAGGAGCTGATTGCGCCGGAGGGATATGGTGTCTCAAACCCTCACAAAGTAGTGGATACCAAGTATGCCGGAAAGATTAACGTAGAGAAAGTGCAGGGTCCAAACGGCATTACGGTGGAGGGAACAACCGTGGTAAAGGATAGCAAGTTGGCGGCTTTGCCATTTACCGGTGGAATCGGATCGGTAGTCTTTGTTCTTCTTGGAATGGGCTGTGTAGCAGCAGGAACAGGATTGGTTCTGTACCGCAAAAAAAAGAATGTCAAGGCTGTGTAAAGTTTTAAGCATTTTATTCTTTGCCCTGGGAGCAGGATGCATTTTGTATCCTGTAGGGGCAAAAGTGTATAGCAACTATCAACAACAGAAGGTGGTAGCATCCTACCGGCAGCAGGTATACGAAAAAACAAAAATTAGCCTGTGTCAGGACGTAATGGGTGTCATTGAGATTCCAAAGATAGATGTGAAATTACCTATTTATGATAGTACGGATGAGGATGCATTACAAAAGGGCGTTGGGCATTTAAAAGATAGTGATTTGCCCGCCGGCGGAGAGGGAAGTCACTGTGTACTTACCGGTCACAGGGGATTGCCCAGTGCCACTCTATTTACCAGACTTGATGAGATGGAGCAAGGGGACCGGTTTTATCTGAGAATATCCGATGAAATTCTGGCTTACGAGGTGAGCGAGATTTTCCCCATGATTCCCAAGGAGGATTTAAAAAAGATTCATAGGATTACAGCTCCTGTCAAGAAGGAGGATATGGTTACGCTGATTACCTGCACCCCCTATGGCGTGAATACCCACAGGTTGCTGGTGCAGGGAAAAAGGGTAGCATACAAAGGGGAATTAGAAAGTGTAGAAGAAGACATACAGGAAAAGACAGAAATCCGTGGATTTTTGCCGGGAGTTCTGATAATGATTGCAGTGGTAATGATAGGAGGCGTATATCGCGTGAAAAAAATAGGTGTCTTACTTCTATGTGGTCTCTTATCAGTCGGCCTATGGGCGGGATGCGCAAAGGCGGCGGACGGGACGAGACCGGAGACAAAATGCAGTCTGACTGTGAAAGGAATCCAAGAGATAGAAGAACTTCCGGTGGACATATACTGCGTTGCCACATATGAAAATGATGGGACGTATCAGGTGTCATCCGGATTTGAACAGTACGATATCGATAAGTTGACAAAAGAACCAACAACAGAAGAAATCCGCCTGCTTACAGAAAAAATCAGGAAACAGGCCAGTCACGCCACACCACTTGCTAAGGCTACCCTGAAATATGGAATTTGTCGTATGGATGAATTGCCTATGGGTATCTATCTGGTGGTTCCGGGGCAGGTAGCGGCAAAGGATGAAAAGGGAATGTATCGCTTTATGTCATCTCTGGTGGAACTTCCCCAGGGAGGAATTACGTGGGATGTGAATTTACAATTAAAGGGTGAACTGGAGAAAACCCTAAAATCACCAAAGACAGGCATATATGAATAAGAAATAGAAGCAAAGTCGATGAGTTAGCTCATCGACTTTTTACATTTTATTCCTGAAAAAGTGCATCTGACCGAAAATCCCTTGAGGAAATATCTTCCAATGTGTATGATGAGTGTATGCAAAATGGAAGGAGAATTTGGAAGTTATGAAAAAGTTGTGGTTAAACCGCAATCAGCTGAAGTACTTGGTGATTGTGGCTATGCTGATTGATCACATTGCCTGGGGCTTTGTTCCCCTGGAGAGTGTGGCCGGTCAGGTGATGCATTTTATTGGAAGACTTACAGGACCCACCATGGGTTATTTTTTGGCAGAAGGATATATTCATACCAGAAACAAGGCAAAGTATGGATTGCGCCTAGGAATTTTTGCACTGATTTCCTGGGTACCCTTTAGCCTGTTTGAAGTTTCCTATTGGCCCTCTATGCATCAAAGTGTGATTTACACACTGTTTTTAGGCTTTCTGGCTATGTGGGTATGGGATAGAGAAAAACTTTCTCAAACCGTAAAGTGGCTGATCATTATCGGACTGATTGTACTATCTCTGCCGGGAGATTGGGCGATTTTCGATGTGGCATGGCCGTTGGCATTGTATATTTATCGGGATAATGAGCAGGAACGACTGCGCAGATATACAGTTCTTTGTGTCACAGCTACCCTTGCATTTGTCATAGGGGGAGACCCATGGTGGAGAGGCTTGTGTAATCTGGGAATTATGATGGTGCCACTGATTTTGAGATTCTGTTATAATGGGGAAAGGGGAAGTAACCATCCTTTCCATAAATGGTTTTTCTACGTGTTCTATCCGTTACATTTGCTGGTACTATTTTTAATCAAACAATACATCTTATAGGAGGAGGATATGATGATTTCATTCGAGAGCGATTACATTGCAGGGGCACACCCAATGATTTTACAGCGATTGGTGGAGACCAATATGGAGAGCACCAAGGGATATGGATTTGATTGTTATTCGGAGAGTGCCAAGGAAAAGATAAAAAAAGCCTGCGGCAGAGAAGACGTGGAAGTAGAATTTTTGGTTGGCGGGACACAGACAAATGCTGTGGTTATCTCTACCATGTTATCGGACGAGGAAGGCGTGATAGCGGCAAAGACCGGCCATATCAACGGACACGAGGCAGGAGCTGTTGAGTATACAGGACATAAGGTACTTGAGGTGCCCCAGGAGAAGGGCAAGCTTCAGGTGGCAGATGTAAAGCAGTTGATAGAGGACTTTTACGGAGACGACAATCACGATCATATGGTATTCCCGGGAATGGTATATATTTCCCATCCAACAGAGTATGGGACACTGTATACAAAGGAGGAGCTAACAGCACTTTCAGAGTTGTGTCATTCCTATGAGATACCATTGTTTATGGACGGAGCTCGTTTGGGCTATGGTCTTATGAGTAGGGATACAGATGTGACATTACAGGATATTGCAAATCTCTGTGACGTGTTCTACATAGGGGGAACCAAGGTGGGGGCTCTTTGTGGAGAGGCCGTGGTATTTACCGGAAATTGCAGACCCCGGCATTTTATGACCTCCGTGAAAAAGAGAGGAGCTCTGCTGGCCAAGGGTCGTTTGATGGGTGTGCAGTTTGATACCTTATTTACGGATGATTTGTACTTTGAAATTTCAAAGCATGCCATCGATAAGGCAGAGGAATTAAAGCAGATGATTCACCAGCTGGGATTGGAGTTTTTCCTGGAATCCCCAACAAATCAGCAGTTTGTTATTCTGGAAAATAATCAGATGGAGACTTTGAAGGAAAAGGTTCGCTTTGGCTTTTGGGAGAAATACGACGATGACCACACCGTAGTTCGTTTTGCCACAAGCTGGTCTACAACAGAGGATGATATGAAGGCATTGCGCCAGGCATTGCAGACGTTATAGACCGGAGCTGGATGCCACCAGTATCTGAGAAGGACTTTGCCGAGGCAGTGGGAGCCATCGGTGCTGCCTTTTTTGTTGCAAAATGCAGTCATTGGGCATACAATTTAAGGCAGAAGGTGTTTTTTTCGGGGGGAAGTTAATGGAACATTTTTTACAAGAAAATCTTAGCCAGAAGAATAGCTGCAATGCTATGGAACAGAGGATGGGTATTATCCAATCTTTGAGTGAGATTTATACGTCTGTCTATTACATAGATATTGCTGCAAATACTTTTTCGGAGGTCTCCTCTGTGGCAGATGTGAGAGACATCATTGGACAAAGTGGAGATGCCCAGGAGAGCTTACATCATTTTAGTCGTCATATGGTGACCAAGGAATATACTCAGGAGATGTCGTCTTTTGTGGATCTTTCAACTCTGGATGAGAGATTAGAGGGGAAGAAAGTCATCACAAAGCAATATTGTAGTACCCTGTTTCCAACTGCAGAAGAGGCCAACGAGACCAGTTGGCGCCAATGCTCCTTCATTGTGAACAAGCGGGATGAGGACGGGCATGTGACCCATGTACTATTCACCACCCAGTCCGTTCATAATGATAAAATGAAAGAGCTGGAGACAAAGAGGGAACTGGAAGAGAAGAACCGGGAGCTGTTAGAACTTTTGGAGACAGAAAAACAGCACGCGGCCATTATCGGTTCCCTACGCTGTATTTTCTTCGCCCTATACTATATTGATCTATCCCAGAATACCTTCCAGGAAATTATATCGCTAGATAGTATGCATCATGTCTTTGGCATCAAGGGGGATGCCGCATTTGCCATGAAAAGCATTG
Source organism: uncultured Roseburia sp. (assembly GCA_946002055.1). GTDB lineage: Bacteria > Bacillota > Clostridia > Lachnospirales > Lachnospiraceae > Pararoseburia. The sequence goes on along the minus strand of CAMFYL010000017.1, from coordinate 16,614 downwards.
TGGATGCTTTGGCCGCAGATGAACACAAGATGGTTTTGCGCAACTTTACCGATTTGAACTCCATCGACAAGCGACTGGGAGATAAACCGATCATTGTACAGGAATTTATGGACAATCACGGAGGTTGGACAAGGTGTAGCTTGATTCCCGTAGAGAAGAATGAAGAGGGAACCAATGTGAAGATTATCTGCGGTTTTCGCAATATTACTGCGGAGAAAGAGGTTTTGGAGATCCGGGATAATTTGGTTCAGGCTCTTGCAGACACCTATGTGGATGTTTATGCGGTGAATGCTGACACATGTGAGGCTACTTGCTACCGTATGGGGCGCACCACCAGTGAACGCTATGGGGAGAAATTCTTGGTGGGACATTATGAGCAAAATATTGCGTCATACATCGAGAATGATGTGTATGAGGAGGATCGACATCTTTTTGACCGGATTCGTTATGTCTCCGGTGTAAATGAACTTTTGGCAGAGAAGAAATCATATTATTTTAACTATAGAGTCTTTCGCAATGGAAAGATTCACTATTTCCAATGTCAGCTTGTGAAGCCAAGATTGGATAGAAACGAATTTGTTGTGGCCTATAAGGACATAGACGAAGAGAAACAACAGGAGATTGCACAGCAGAATAGTATAAAAGATGCGTTGGCTGCAGTGGAGAATAGTAACGTGGCATTGCAGAAAGAGATGGCTATTTCCAGTGCACTCAGCCGAGAATACCACAGTCTGTTTACAATCAATGCAAAGACAGGAGAGATATCTGTCTATCAGACAGACGGTATCGGTATGACTGCTCAGAACCTTCAAAGTCTCATGGCTGTTGGAGACTACACGGAAGTGATTTCTGCTTATATTGATACCTATGTGGTGCCGGGGGACCGGGAAAGGATTAGAGAGGCCACCAGATTGGAAGTTTTGTTGGATAGGGTTCCTTATGATGGCATTTACAAATTAGGATACAAGAGAAATATGGACGGAGTTACATCATATTTCGAGATGAATGTGGTTAGAATTATAGATGAAAAAGTATCATTCATTTTGGGAATTCGAGATGTTGATCAGGAAATGCGTCGTCAGTTGAAGCAGACCCGGGAGATGGAAGCCCAAAAAGAGATTATAGAAGGCCTTGGTTCTGAATATTATTCCGTTCTTCTTTTGGATGTGGAGAGAGATATTGTGACCACTTACCGTGCGGAGGATGAAGATGGTAGAGCCATTGACGATTATTTCCGCAAGCATGACAGTTTCTGGTCTGAGGGAATGGCAAGGTATGCGGAAGAGTTGGTATCCGAAGATAGTCGGGAAGAATTTATGGAAAAGCTTTCGCTGGATTATATTCGTCAAAAGCGTCAGGACTATTCTCTTACCTATGAAAAACTCACGACACACGGAATTATGTATCTGCAAGCCAGAGTTGCTTATGTTAAGGAAAATGACGGTGGTTTTGCGGTTGTTATCGGTACGCGGAATGTGGATGATCTGATTAAGAAGGAACGTCAGCAGGAGATGGCATTACAGGAGGCATATGTGGCTGCTGAGGCGGCTAACAAGGCTAAGACCAACTTTCTTTCCAATATGTCCCATGATATTCGAACTCCGATGAATGGTATTATTGGTATGACTGCAATTGCCGCTGCCCATATTGATGATAAGGAGCGGGTGAAGGACAGTCTTCAGAAGATTACCCAGGCCAGCAAGCATTTGCTCAGTCTCATTAACGAGGTTCTTGATATGAGCAAAATTGAGTCCGGAAAGGTACAGCTGATAGAGGAAGAGTTTAATCTTTCTGACTTGATTGACAATCTTTTGACTATGACAAACTCGCAGCTGGAATCTCATCACCATAAGCTGAGAGTTAATATTTCCGGGGTGACTCACGAAGCTGTTATCGGAGATAGTCTGCGTATTCAGAAAGTCTTTACAAACTTAATGGGAAATGCTGTAAAGTTTACACCGGATGGTGGATTGATCCGACTAACTATTTCCGAGCGACCTTCTGGACAGTCGAAGGTTGGATGCTATGAGTTTGTCTTTGAGGACAATGGCATTGGTATGAGCGAGGAATTCTTAGAAAAAATTTTTGAACCATTTGCCCGGGCCACAGAAAGTGGAGTGAATCAGATTCAGGGAACAGGACTTGGTATGCCTATCAGTCGCAATATTGTGCGGATGATGGGTGGAGACATTAAGGTGGAAAGTAAGTTGGGAAAGGGATCTCGGTTTACGGTTACCATGTATCTGAAGCTTCAGGATGTGGAGGAAAATGCCTCTGATAAATTTGTGGACTTAGATATTTTAGTGGCGGATGACGACACCCTTGGACTGGAATCCTGCTGTGAAATGTTAAGTGAGCTTGGTATGAGGGCTGATGGAGTTTCCTCTGGGGCTGAGGCTGTGGAGCAGGTGATATGCCACTATGAACAGGGCAGAGATTATTTTGCCTGTATTTTGGATTGGAAAATGCCGGATATGGATGGCATTGCCACCACAAGGGCTATTCGCAAGGCGGTGGGAGAGGATGTGCCAATTATCATTATCTCAGCCTACGATTGGTCGGAAATTGAACAGGAGGCTAGGGCCGCTGGTGCCAATGCCTTTGTCAGTAAGCCCCTCTTCCGCTCCAGATTGGAAAGAACCTTCTGTGCCCTGCTTGGAGAGGAAACATCGGAAGATGTGGATATACCGTTGGAGGAATTGGAAGCTTTGGACTTTTCCGACTATCGGGTACTTTTGGTAGAGGACAATATGCTCAATGCAGAAATTGGCAAAGAACTACTTTCTATGACAGGTCTGAAAGTTGACTGCGTGGGAGATGGCACTGAGGCAGTGGAACAGATCAATGGCTGTGAAGACGGCTATTATGATATGATTTTTATGGATATCCAGATGCCTAAGATGAATGGATATGATGCTACCCGTGCCATTCGTGCCATGGATCGCCCATACTGTAAACAGGTGCCTATTATCGCCATGACGGCCAATGCCTTTGCAGAGGATGTTATGGCAGCAAAGACCGTGGGAATGAATGAACATATTGCCAAGCCGCTGGATACGGACATCCTTGCCAAGACACTACGCCACTGGCTGCATTAGGGTGCCGTTAGGGACAGTCCCTAATGGCACCCAGAAGTGTCCCCGATGGCACCCAGGTCTGTCCCTTTTGGCTCGAAATTAAAAAAAGGAGAATACACTATGTACAAAAATATTGCAAAACAAGAAAAACTTAACTTAAAGGACCAGGTTGCATACCAGGATGGACAGGTGGTCAGCAAGACACTGGTGCAAAACGACGCTGTGAGTATGACGATTTTCTCTTTTGACAAAGGGGAAGAGATTTCTACTCATGCAGCAGGTGGCGATGCTATGGTTACCGTGCTGGAGGGCAAGGGTAGATTTACCGTAGCAGATGAGGTGTTCTATCTGGAAGAGGGTGAGACCTTAATTATGCCAAAGGACATTCCACACGCTGTATATGGAGAAGAGCGTTTTAAAATGCAATTGGTAGTATCTTACTAGCATACAAGGTGCCAATAGGGACAGACATGGATGCCAATGGGGACACTCCTTGGTGCCATTAGGGACTGTCCCTAATGGCTCAACGAGGAACTGGAAATATGTTTACTTATATAAAAGATAAGAGAAGTGTCACGGGGATTTGCCTGATTGCGCTTTACAATTTTGTGTTTTTGGGAACGGAATATTTTTTTGACAATGTGTGTGCTCACTTTGTGGGAGAACATCAGGTGGTGACTGCTCAGAACACGGTGCTTGGCATCAGCGCCATAGGATTTCTTGTGTATGGCTTGCTGTACCGCTATCTGGGAAATACTATGATGAGAGTCTTTGAGAGTGTACTGTGTGCAGGGGTGATTGTTTTGCTTGGTATGCTTAACGCTCTGCAGGGGTACGGCGATGTTCTCATCTGTGGATGTGTGATGTTTCTGTTCCTGGGAATATTCGGTGCAAAAATATGTTATTGTGCCTCTACGAGGCTTCCCAATTTGAGATATATGTCAAGAACCATGGGCTTTGGATATGCTTTGGGGATTTTGCTGCAATTTTTGAATAATAATATGGTTCAGGGGGATATGAGCCAAAGCATTGTATTGGCATGTGGGATGATGATTCTATTTGCCTTGTCCTTGTTCTCAGAAAAATTGCCGGAGGTTGCTTATACCAATGAACACAGGGAGATGAAGTCTGTCAAAATGGCAATCCTAATGCTTGTAGTGGTGACGGCTCTGATGACATTGATATTCTCCAACTTGGACAATGCGGTTACCCTTGTGCACGCATCGGGAGATTTTGATATTGGTCAGTGGCCGCGATTGTTATTGGCACTAAGTGGTATCGTGGCAGGAATTTTATACGATATCAAAGAGCGCAAATATATGCCGTACATTATGTATGCTGTTACCATTATATCTGTGGGTAGCATGGTGATCCTTCAGTTGGGAGGATCCTTCCTCTATGGACTTCTTATCTTTTACATATCAGCAGGATTTTTTGTGGTGTTTTTTATGACTGCATTTATGCAAATTTCTTACTACACCACTATGCCAAGATTATGGGCTGGACTGGGACGAGGTGTCAACAATGCATGTGCCTGCCTGACTACAGTGGTGTCCCTTGCATTGCTGGGCAGGGAGAGTCCTATCTTGGTTTTGATGGTGGCTCTTGTGCTGTTTGTGTTCATCAGTCTGTGTATGATAGGCTATCATATTTGGGGAGCAATCTATGAATTGGGTGAAGCAACATCTGCAAAAGAACTGGTAAACAGTGATGCGGAAAAGGAAAAGAAAGCAATTATCTTTGGCAGGAGATATCACCTGACGGAACGAGAGGTGGAATGCCTGGAGGCTATTGTAAATATGGACTGTTCTGTTTCAGAAATCGCAGGACATCTTGCCATATCTCGTGCGGCATTATATCGGCACATTGCTAATATGAATCAAAAGACGGGCACAAAAGACAGGAAAGAACTCATCCGATTGTATTATGAAATGAATCAGAAATAAAAAATATGTTTTGTGAAAAAATGATATCTCCGGGGACAGGGATATCATTTTTTTGCTCTAATATACACTTTGAGACAGTTGTCACCTATGATGTTTGACCCAGTATATGGTAACCTAACCGTATCATTGAAACAGAAAAATGGACATACAAAGGAGGTATTCATATGAGTATTCGTTTCAAGAAAGGGCTGGCGGCTGTTCTTTGTTTCGTACTGGTAGTTGCCACTGCCTTCACCGGAAACTGGATTACCGGAAAAGCCGCGGCAACCGGCAATGTCCCGGTTAACGTGACTCCCCATATTGAAAATGCAGATGGCAAAAATTTCAATTTGGATTGGGAGGTTTACGATCAGGGTGGCACAAAGCAGCCTGAAAAAAGTGGTTCTATTAACTTTAACAATGTAGCGAAAACTGGTTCGCTTAATGCTATTAAGAATGGCTATGTGGTTTTTAAATTGCAGACAGCAGGTTGCACAACCAATGATATTGGTCTCACACTTAGCACCAGCGCTTCACCAGCAAACCTGTTAAGTGAAGATGTTACTGCACTGACAGGCGAGGGCTACAGGATTGACTTTTCAGATGTAATTAATACGATTGATTTCACTATCAATCTTTCCGGAAATACGCAACAGGGTCCACCACCGGCCGGAGGAGAACAGGACCCACCACCAGGGAATGAAGGTCCAAGTAATGTGAAACTAGATATGACGATCAACGGTGAGAAGCATGAAAAGGTGGGAGGAAACTCTATTATCAATTTAGCAGGAGCTTTTGATATTGATACTTTGACTTACACCATTGACAAGGTTTACAACGATGATTTCCCAAAGGGGAAAGCTCTTATAAATGTTGGAAATAAACCCGGTGTGAAAGATTCAGAAGGACGCAATCCTCTAGCTATTCAAACAATAGATAGTACTAAGAATTCTGTGACACTGAATTGGGAATATCATGTGGAGGATGATCCTACCAACAGTGGAGCTCCGGGATTCTACATTATTAATGTTACCATTGCAGGAAAAGACTATGAAGGTATGAAGATTGACGCCGGCGCAAAACCGGATATGTATGACGATACCGTTTATACCGACAAAGTCGATATTGGTTCATCTACCGCTGATGCTCCTGCAAAAACAGCAGTATATTATGGAAATGATGCCATCGATTTAAGCACAGTGGATGGAGCAAAGAACATCAGCAAAATCGAAGTGGTAACCGGCACCAATCCAAAGGCCGTTACCATTACGGGAACAAGTGTGAAGTTTAATTCTCCGTATTATGCATCCATTCCATTGCAAGTAACATTAAGCGACGGAACCATCGGATATCTAACAGTGGATCGTTTGGGACTTGAACTTCGTGACTATGGCAATACGGGAAATACGTTACATGGTAGTCATGTAGGTACTTCGATTTCAAGCGCACCGGGAGTTGGTGAGAAAAACATCATTGCAACATTCTATTATGATGCTGCACAGAGTTATCAAGACTATAACATTGTTGCAAATCTGGTTTTTGCAGACGGAAGCACCAAGACCGTGGTAGTTGCCGGATACGATGAAAAAACATGTGAGACGGATTCGAGATTAAAGGGTGGCGATTACCTTGTATGGTCAGGAAAAGCGGATGAGGCGCCAGTATCTGCATCTGTAACAGCAGTGAAGGCTGGAGCTACATCAGGAAGTGCCTTTGGCGGCGCTTGCTTTGGCGCAGGTACCGGAGTATCTAAGACATTTCGATAAGGAGGAAGGATAGATGAAAAGATTATGTAAAATATTATTCACACTTACTCTTTGTCTTGGCTTGTTTGTGACTGTTTCTGTCAATGCAGATGCAAAGAACATTTCCGGTGTGAGTGCAGTTAGTTCCAACGGCAAAATCATCGTGAGCGGTACGGCTGAAGAAGGCACACTTGCTTGTGCAGTGTTTGTATATGACAGTACAGGAAAAACTTTACTAGATATGGAAACATGTGAAGTGAAAGAGGACAGCACCTTCCGTTATCAGATGTCTAAGACTTATGCCAAAGGTGACTATGTTGTGAAGGTTGCTGACTATGATGGCGGTAACTATCAGACGACAACAGTTAAGGTTGCTGACAAGACAGAAGAGAGCGTAAAAGATACAACAACAAATTCTACGACAGCAAATGCTACAACCATAGTGAAATCACCCAAGACATCGGAGACGACACCATGGTATTTCATGGTGGTAGCATTGTTGTTGCTGGGCGTGTCTCCTATTTTGCGCAGACGGTGCCAGTAGGGACAGTCCCTAATGGCACCCAGAAGTGTCCCCAATGGCACCCAGGTCTGTCCCTAACGGTATAATATAAACCCAGGCGAATTTTCGCCTGGGTTTTTGCATCTTACGAACAAAATTTGCATCTTACCATCCATTTTGTAGCCAAGATTCTCATGGTGAAATATAGTGACATCAGAACCAAGGAAAACAGATAAGAAAAGGAGAATGTAAGATGATAGTTTTAGTGTTTATGTTGATTCTTGAAATCGTTCTTGCAGTATGGACGATAAAGACAGAAGGAGAGAAGAAAAAGTATTTACAAAATAGATTGGTGATCAGAAGCGCACAGGTGGCTGTCTTTTTCCTGAGTATGTTGTTGCCGGGAATCAGCCTTGATATGAGATTCAAGGCGTTGCTCGTAATACTTGTGATTTTGTGGATTTACGCTTTTTTATATTGGCTTGCCAAAAGGAAGGTTGCCACAGGAAGATTAAGTAAGAAAAAAAGTGTTGCAAAGGCGATTTTGGCAACGGTATTATTTACATTTGCCTCTGTTCCGGCATTTCTATTTACCGGCTATGAAGGTCTTCCTATCACCGGTCAGTATAAGGTAAAGATGGCTGAGGACATCTGGGTGGATGAAAGCCGTGTGGAGGAGTTTGAACAAGATGGTTCAAAGAGAGAAGTGCCAGTTCATTTCTATTATCCGGATACAAAGGCAAAGGATAGCCAGTTTCCGCTTGTCATCTTTTCCCATGGGGCATTTGGATATTACCAGAGTAATACTTCCACCTATCAGGAGCTTGCCAGCAGAGGATATGTAGTTATTAGTTTGGACCATCCATACCATTCCTTTTTCACAACAGATACCGACGGAAAGCTCATCACGGTTGATCCCGGGTTTATGCAGGAGGTACAGTATGTAAATGAGAATAATACGCCGGAAACGGATATTTTTGATTATAGCTCAAAGTGGTTGAAACTTAGAACAGATGATATGAACTTTGTGATTGATACGATAAAACTGGCAAAGAAGAAAGATATTCACACATCTGAGGATGTCATGAATGCTATTAAAATGGCAGATGACAATAATATAGGTTTGTTTGGTCATTCCCTTGGTGGTGCCACATCGGTTACCGTTGGTCGTCAGAGAGAAGAGGTAAAAGCAGTTATCGATTTAGACGGAACAATGCTTGGGGAGCAGATTGCCTATGAAAATGGCAGATATGAATTTAACGATGAGCCATATCCGGTACCGATTCTGGCAGTCGATACAGAATCCCACCACCAGGCGGCCTTAGAATATGGCGACCTATACGTAAACAACAAGGTGATTGAAAATGCAGTGGACGGAAGAGAAGTATACTTCAAGGACGCCGGTCACATGAATTTTACAGACTTACCTCTGTTTTCCCCATTCCTTGCAAAAATGCTTGGAACAGGAACCATTGATAAGGTAGAATGTATGGAGAAGACAAACGAAATTGTTGGTATGTTTTTTGACCATTATTTGAAGGGTGAAGGAGAGGTAGTATTGGCAGAATACTACGAATAATGTATGAATGTTAGGGTGAGAAAGATTGGGGAACAACTGGAGGAAGTGGTTGAGGTTCAATGTCATAAGGTGACAGAGGAAGTGAAAGAGATTGTACACTTTGTCAAATCGAGACAGGGACAGCTTACAGGCAATATGGATGGAAGGCAGTATGAGATAGCGGTGATGGATATTTATTATATCGAGGCTATTGATAACAAGACTTTTATCTATTCTTCCAAGGATGTCTACGAGTCAAGGGAGAGGCTATACGCTCTGGAAGGTGAGTTGGAGGATAAGAGCTTCCTTAGGGTTTCCAAATCTATCTTGCTGAATTTAATGAAGGTGACTGCCATAAAGCCGGGATTTAACAGTCGATTTATCGCAGTTTTGCAAAATGGAGAAGAGGTTATCATCTCCAGAAAATACGTACCTGCACTAAAGGAAAAATTAGCAGGAGGTAAGAAGTGATGAGTGGAAAAGATTTTTTGAAGCAAATGCTTACCAGCTTTTTTGTGGTGGTGACCCTTGTTACCATTGCTATAGGAGTTTTGGGAAATATCTATCGACCGGGACAGCAATTTGGCTACGAGGCATTTTTTGCACCGGTGATTTATGGGTTTCTTAGTATGATTCCGGTGGCGGTTATGTATTCCAAGAAAGAACTTACTGTGAAACAGTTATACATGCGCAAGGTGCTGCAGCTTGTCAGTATCGAATTGATTCTGTATTTCGTGGCCTATGGAATTGATAATATCAAAGCAGCTCCAAAGGGGCAGACCATTGCCTTGGGTATTAGCATTGTTATTGTATATGTGGTGGAGGATGTGATATCCGGCATCATCAATACCAACGACGCCAAGAAACTGACCAAGATGCTGCATCAGTACCAGAAATAAAAATACGGGAATGCTCATATAGGGCATTCCCGTATTGTGTTATGTAAAATCATTTTACTGATTAAAAAAGTTCTTATCAATTTCTCCGGAGGCAATGGTGTTTTCCACCCATAGCTTTAAGGACTCAATGGTCAGGGACATGCTTTCCAGATATTCCTTGATTCTCAGAAAATCAGTGATTTCATCCTCTGAGACCTTGCCATCCGCGGCAATGTCAATCATACGGTCCCGCTCTTTGGAAAGGGTGTTAAGGGTTGAGAGCATCTCCAGGGTGATTACTGACAAATCCTTTGCTGTCACCTCAGGTACATATTCCTGGCCGATGGGACACTCGTGGGAGCAATAGTAATTGCACAGGGAAGGATTCTTATAGCAGTCAGCCATAGCAAGAATCTCGTCCGGATGGGGATATGATTTCTCATTTTCAATCTTCTCAATTCGATCAGAAGAAACAAATTCAAGTTGCTCTGCGGCGGCATCTCTTGTGAGGTTCACATTCTCTCGACTAATCTGGTAAATGTTTTTATTTTCTTTTGTGGATTTGCGTCCCATAATGAATCTCCTTCTTTGTTGCGTTACTAGACTACATTATACAATGAAATGGCAGAGAAAGGAATAGCCCGTAATTTAATGTAATTTTTACGAAATCTTTACCCCGTATAGATTGTTGATTTTACATTGGCTTTCTATACTGAATGAGAAAAGAAAGTGGTAAAGATTGAGATTCATAAGGAGAAAAAGGAATGAATTATGAAAGCACGCTTTCTGATTCATTCTTTTTTTGTGTGTGGAGAAATGAAGAAAAATCAAGAAGAAAACATAGAAGAACTGGCGGAGATTATTGCAGAAAAGAAGTTGTACATGGTATTTCAACCGATTGTCTCTCTCAGGGATGGCAAGGTGTTTGGCTATGAGGCACTCAGCCGTATCAGTAAGCCGAATACATCTCTTACGATTTCCGAATTATTTGTTCTGGCGGAAAAAACCGGATGTGTCTGGGAATTGGAAAAGATATGTAGAAAGAAAGCTCTGAAGCGCTCCAAAAGAAAGCCGGCAGGGGTAAAACTGTTTATCAATGTGGATGGCGAGGTGCTGCAAGATAAAAATTTTGTAGAGGGATTCACCGGTAAAAAAATAAAGAAATATGGTCTGGAGGCACAGGATATTGTCTTTGAAATTACGGAGCGGTCCGACATTGAAAACTACAAGAAATTGAAAGCAATTATCAAGCATTACAAAAATCAGGGATATGAGATTGCTTTGGATGATGTGGGCGCAGGATATTCCGGGCTGAATCGAATTGTAAATGTATCTGCGGAATACATGAAATTGGATCATGAATTGGTTCGGGACATTGACAAAAAACAGACCAAGCAATTAATTGTGGGCTATTTGCAACGGTATTGTGAAGAGTTGGGAATGGCAATGGTAGCTGAGGGTATTGAGACAGAGGGAGAGTTACAGTGTCTGCTGCGCATTGGTGTTACGTTCGGTCAGGGATATTTCCTCGGAAAACCAAATGAAGAGTTTATCAGTACCAGCCGGGAGGCCAAGGATGTGATTGACGAATATAACGAAAAGAAATACTGCATGGAGGAGAGACAGTGAGAAAATTATCGCAGAAAAATAACAAAGAAAAAACGATTCGAGGGCTGAGCAAAGAGGAATTTTCCTGGGTTCTTTATGATGTAGGGAACTCAGCGTACACCTTGTTGGCATGTGCGTTGATACCTATCTGGTTTAAGGCATTGGCTGTGGGGACAGGAGCAGGACAGATTACCTCTGACCGGGCAACAGCCTACTATTCCATAGCTATTGCTGTGTCCACCATTCTTGTGGCAATTCTGGGACCACTATGTGGAGCAATTGCAGACTATAAGGACACAAAGAAAATATTGTTTACCACAGCGGTTGCAGTGGGAGTGGTAGGATGTATTCTCAACGGTTTTGCAATGAGTTGGTGGATATTTTTGGTGATCTATGTTGTCACAAAAATATTTTACAGCGCCTCTCTGGTGTTTTACGACTCTATGTTGAATGATGTTACAACAGAAGAGAAAATGGATGAGGTGTCTTCCTATGGCTTTGCCTGGGGTTATATCGGGTCCTGTATTCCTTTTTTAGTTGCTTTGGTGGCATATATTTTGGGACCGGATATGTTGGGGAAAATATCAAATCAACTCTCTATGATTATTGGATTTGTTTCCACAGCCTTGTGGTGGTCTGTTGTGACCATTCCCTGGATAAGAAATTACAAGCAGAAAAATTATGTGGAAAGAGAGAAGCATGCCGTCAGACATGCATTTTCGGAAATATTTAGAACATGTAAGAGAATCGCAACACAAGATAAAAAAGTTCTATTCTTTTTGATTGGGTTTTTCTTCTATATAGATGGGGTTGGAACAATTATAGACAACTGCATAAATATTGGTACGGATTTAAATCTCGATGCAGTTGGTCAGGTAGTGTTTCTGTTGGCAACACAGGTTGTGGCATTTGCGGGATCACTGGTGTTTGCAAAACTCTCAAAAAAATATGACACCGTTCATTTGATTTTAGTCTGCATTGTGGGATACTTCTGTGTTTGTTTATATGCCTTAACATTAAAGAGCCTGATTGGATTTGGGATTATGGCCTTTGGAGTGGGATGCTTTCAGGGGTCAATTCAGTCCTTGTCCAGATCATATTTCTCTAAGATTATTCCGCCGGAGAATTCTGGAGAATATTTTGGATTATATGACATTTTTGCCAAAGGAGCATCCTTCCTGGGCTCGGCTGTCATTGCAGGAGTGAAGCTGGCCGGGGGAACCATTAATGTTGCTGTTGCTACGCTGACGATCTTCTTTGCACTGGGGTTTGTATTTTTAAAAATTGCCGATAAAACGGAAGGACAGCGGGACTCATGATAGGGTATGTTTTGTTGGCGATAACAATCATATTTGAACTGATAGGTATTACGGCATTGAAATGCTCAGAGGGGTTTACAAAGCTTTATCCATCTGTACTCAGCATAATATCTTACCTTTTGTGCTATTTCTTTTTGGCAAAATGTTTGAAGTATATGGATTTATGCGTCACATATTCCACGTGGTCGGCTGTGGGCATTGTGGCTTCGGCATTGATTGGAATCCTGTTTTTTTCAGAGTCTTTGAGTAAGACAGGATGGGTTGGAGTCATACTCCTGGTGGTAGGTGTCATTCTTATAAACAGGTGATTAGGAGGAGAACTATGAAAAAGAAAAGTATAATTCTTTGGGTACTGGTGACGGCGATATTTCTGGGAATGGTAATTTTTGACGTAGTCGTATGCGTAAAAGCAATGGAGTATGGCGTTCAACATTTTGCGCTGCCGGCTACCGTATTTTATGTAATACCAACCTGTCTGGTAGGACTGCTGGATTTATTTTATGGCCTTTATGTGTATCAGAGCCATTAGCGAGCCATTAGGGACGGGTACGAATGGCTCGAAGGCACATCAACACGGCGGGGCATTTTCCGCCGTTTTTCGTATATAAAAGCTTTACGTAAGGAAGAAAAATGTGAAATCTATCTGGAAAAAAGAAATAACCTTGATTTTATTTGAATAGTGAAGTCTTGGAGTATGTATGCGGTCAAAAAAATGCCATTGGCTATATTTCAAAAGAGACATCCGTGGCTGGACAACAGTGCAAAGTTGTGAGAACAGAGGAAAAATATAAAAGACCTTTTTTGTTGGTATTCACTGGTGAATTAAATGATGTGGAGGCAGATTTTTGGCGGTATATAAAAAACCAAGTGAAAGAGGAATGTGCCCCCTTCTTATCAGATAAATCTCAGGGGACGATCAAAATTGGTGGCTCCGGTTATGTGTCACAGACGATACGGAAAATGGCGGAGGAGAATATGATTATGGAATGGTATGCAGATATCTCACATATGATGAACAAGAAATGCTTAGAGCAAAAAAGATTGCAGAGGATGAAATCATTATAATTGCAAATCAGAAGAATCCCATTACATACCTGTCTACAAAAGAACTAGCAGGAATTTATAGTGGAAAAATCACGTCATGGGAAATGTTGAAGGGAGAGCCATGAGATGAAGAAAAATATCAAACGAACCTGGATGAGTTTTTTATGGTCAGAGTGGGAACCCTTATGACACAGATGAATTCAAAGGAGCAGATTATAGAGAATAAAACAGGGATGAATAGCGAGGAACAGGTCTGTGCTATTTTAAAACAGACAAAGGAGCTGGAGAAAAAGAAAGCAAAAATATATGAACAGTTAATGGGAGAACTTGAACCCCAGGGAATACTTTTATGAGCAGGCTTATGCCAATGAATGCAATTAGTTTTGGAGGTGTCTAAATGGAAATCACTGAGATTATAAAAGCAATTCTTTTTGGAATTGTGGAAGGTATTACGGAGTGGCTCCCCATTAGCAGTACCGGACATATGATCTTATTAAATGAAGTCGTCAGATTAGATGTTTCTGATGAGTTTTACAGTATGTTTGAAGTAGTCATTCAGTTGGGAGCGATACTGGCGGTTGTTGTTTTATTCTGGAATCAGATTTGGCCATTTGGAAAGAAAAATAACAAGAAACCGTTGACAGAAACCGGTGTGGGTTCTTATGTGAAAGGGGATATTTTTGAATTATGGTTTCACATCTTAGTATCCTGTGTACCGGCAGCGATTGTAGGTCTTTTATTTGATGATGTTTTAGAAGCTTGGTTCTATAATTACCAGACAGTTGCAATTATGCTGATTCTGTTTGGTATCGCGTTTATTGTGATCGAGTACAAACATCAGGGAAAAACAGCAAGAGTAACTACATTGGAACGGATAGACTATGGAGTGGCATTTTGGATTGGTATGTTTCAGCTAATAGCCGCAATTTTTCCGGGGACATCTCGCTCCGGAGCCACGATTGTAGGGGCACTACTTCTGGGAGTGTCCAGAACGGTTGCCGCAGAATATACATTCTTTTTGGCCATTCCTGTTATGTTTGGTGCCAGCCTATTAAAAGGAGTAAAGTTTTTGACAGAATCATCTTTCATGCAAGGCGAGGGAGTGATTCTTTTGACGGGTATGATTGTGGCATTTGCGGTTTCCATGATTGTAATCAAATTTTTAATGGGGTATATTAAGAAGCACGATTTTAAAGTGTTTGGATGGTACCGTATCGTATTGGGCGCATTGGTACTCTTTTGCGGAATTATGGGTGTTGTTTAAAAAAGCCAATAGGGACAGTCACTAATGGCATGAAGGTGTGTCCCCGGTGGCTCCAGTTTTTGGGGTTGTCAATTGTGATACAAATTTTTGTTGCAAATATGCTTTAGAGGATGTTATAATTCTCTAAAGCATATTTTTTCTATACATAGTCTTTCACATTTCTGAGGTCTGATATTCGAAATCTATGCTTTGAATTCCAATATTTACAAAAGCAGGAGATTCGAATTTTAACCAAGAGGTGTTTTCGGTGGCATTTGAAGACTCCTGCAATGCAACACAGGAGGAAGTGCTTATGGGGGATATTATACGGGAGAGGGAGACATATCTTTCCCAGACCATTGCGCAAACACAGAGCAATGCAATATATGATGAGGCGGCGAAGAAGCTGCTGGCTAATAAGATTGTACTGGCACATATTTTAAAGGAGTGCGCCACAGAGTATGGGGATTGTACGGTAGAGGAGATTGCTGGGAAGTATATCCAAGGGGAGCCGGAGATAGGTGTGGTTGGAGTCAATAAGGATGATACCAATGTCAGCCCCCAGGCGGGAGAGTGGATTGTGGAAGTTGGAGCTTTCGAGGATAGTTCTCTGACGGAAGGGAAGGTGTGTTTTGATGTCCGTTTTCATGCCATTGCTCCGGATAGGGGAGAGTCTGGATCCATACGACTCATTATGAATGTGGAGGCACAGAATCGCTTTCGGCCGGGCTACCCGATTGTGAAACGGGGCGTATATTACGGCGGGAGGTTGTTGTCTTCCCAATATGGACCGGTGTTTACCCACGCCGATTATAGTAAGCTTCGTAAAGTGTATTCCATTTGGATTTGTACCAATCCACCTAAAGAATTTCAAAATACCATTACCAGATATGCGATACAGCCGGAGTGTCTTGTGGGGCGGGCTGTGGAGAACAGAGAGAATTATGATCTTCTCAGTGTTGTTATGGTTTGCTTGGGAGAACCGGGGACAGAGGGGTATGCAGGCCTTTTGGAATTTTTAGAAGTGCTGTTTTCACAGGATAGAACAGCAGATGAGAAGAAGCGAATATTAGAGAGTGACTTTGATGTTCCGATGACGGAACAGTTGGAAAGTGAGGTGCGTCAGATGTGCAATTTGAGTGAAGGTGTATTTGAGAAGGGATACGAGCGAGGAATAGAGCAGGGTTTCCATAATGGTCAGAATCAAATCAACCGCCTTACGTCGCTGCTGTTAGAGAAGAATCTTATAGATGACTTGAGACGATGCACTGAGGATCAGGACTATCAGAGAGAGCTACTTGTTAAATATAACATCATATCAGAGGCATAAGATATGACAGAGGAAGTAATTGCTAAATTAAGAGAAATTACGCCGGAGGAGCAGAGGATTCTTGATGGAGCCAAGGACATCGACAAGAATCTTTACATGTCCAAGGACAGCAATATTATCGATGCGTGCAAGCTTTTGGATTCCGGAAAACTAATACAGGTGAGACCCCACACCAGGTTTGTTCATTTTCCGATGCACACCCATAACTACATTGAGGTGATTTATATGTGCTCCGGCAGCACCAGCCACATCATTAATGGCAATCCGGTTACATTGCATCAGGGAGAATTGCTATTTCTAAGTCAGAATTCTACTCAGGAAATTTATCCGGCAGGGGAGAATGATATTGCAGTGAATTTCATCATTCTTCCGGAGTTTTTTGACG
>CAMFYL010000016.1 GCA_946002055.1 uncultured Roseburia sp. | reverse complement strand
CCTTATTGGCAACCGCTTTCACAACTGTCTTTCCGGCGTTTACTACTGTGCTTACTGCACCTTTAATAGCACTGCTGGCTCTACTTAACAGGGAATGTCCTGTAGGATCAGTATAGCCCAATGGGTTATTAGATACATACGTATATCGATTCTGTGTGAGTGGTTGCGCCAGACTTCCCGCGTAGGTATCTTCTGTGGTGAAGTTCCCATTCTCCGGGTTATAATACCTCGCCCTTAAGTACTGTAAGCCTGTGTTGGTGTTTGTGCTCTCTCCGTTATAACCGTAGTAGTTGGTTGTAAGTGGCACACCATAGGTCAGGTTTCCAAAGGCATCATAGCGATACGCATCGGTTACCTTACCATCTGTATTGGATAGACCGCTTACACTTCCTCTGCCGTCATACAGATAATAAGCGCTATCGTACTTCTCATCTCGGCGAAGTCTGTCTACGCCATAGGTATACGCTGCACTCTTGCGACCATCTGTCTTCAGCTCCATCAACACTTCTGCGTTCTCGCGGTTGATGTCATTGACATACTCTGTGATGGCGTAGTGCTCGCCCTGTATCCTTGGCACCATATCTGCCAGTTCGTTTAGTTCCTTCGACAGCTTACTTCCCTTCTTGCATGGTGGAATGAGTAAGCCTCGCTTTAAGCCTGCCTTCTCATAATCCATCTGGAACAGCTTATTGCCGTCTCCGTCATAGAGGGCTGCCATCAGCACTTCATCACAGCTTGTCACTGCACGAAGCTGATTCTCCGGTGTATAGTCATACACACGGATAAACTTGTGATTCCAGTTATACTCTGCAATCAGATTGCCATCCTCATCATAGCGATAGAAGGTGGTCTTATTCTTCTTAGCCAGCTCGTCCTTACGGGCAATCAGTTGGTTAGCGTCGTTATATTTATAGCGGATGGATTCCAGTGTATGTCCCTTCCGCTGCTTGGTATAGTGGGTACGATTACCGTCTGCATCATAGGCATAACTATGTATAATTCTAGCCCTATTGTCTGTCTTTTCTGTGCACTTTGTCAACTGCCAATTTTCATCGTACTCGTATGATTTTCTGGTGGTAGTGACGCAGGTGCACTTGCCATCATGTTCATGATGATGCGGATGCCACTTATGATACTTGCCGTGGTGCTTTCTGCACTGGGTTCCGTGGTGGGCATTTAAGCCTGCCTTGGATTCTTCTGCTTTTTCTTCTGTTACATAGCCCTGTGAATTATAGGTGTATTCATATCTGGATACCACTTCACCACATCCGGTACAGAAGGTGGTAAGCGCTGTGACATTCCCTAGTGCATCGTATGTTACATCTGTCTCTAAACCATTGCCACGAGATGTTTTTACCACACGGTTAAGGGCATCATAGGTATAGGTGGTTTCATCCCCTTCCCGATCAGTGACCTTGGTTAAGTTATCATTCAGGTCGTACGCATATGATACTTTCGTACCATCCGGATAGATGATCTGTTCTACGCTTCCGTTCTCGTTATAGCGATAGCCTACTTCCTTGCCTGCGCTGTCTACGGCCTTAACAATTCTTCCCAGTTCATCATACTCATAGGTGGCATTGCCGATGGCATCCTTCATAGATACCCGCTGTCCTGTAGCATCATAACCGTAGAGTACATCTTCTTCTGTCTTCTTACCCTTGGCGTTCTCATAGGACTTCTGTACCAACTGGTTCAGTTCATCATAGTCATAGTTGATTTTCTTGCCGCTTGGGGATACCACAGAAGTCAGTCTGCCTGCCTCGTCATAGCTTCTTACTTCCTTGCGACCCTTGGCATCCTTACGAGAGGTCATATTGCCTTCCAAATCGTAAGTGTATGTGGTCTCTTTACCGTCAGCACTAACCACACCAGTGAGCCAGTTCATAGCGTCATAGGTATAGCTTGTCTGTCCCCCTGCCGCATCAGTAACACGAATCAGGTTATCATTATCATCATAAGCAAAGTGGGTGTTAAGTCCCGTCTTATCGGTGTAGGTTATCACATTGCCATGGGCATCGTAATCATATGCGGTTTCATTTCCCGCTGCATCTGTCTCCTTGCTGAGGCGACCATTCTTATCATACCCATAGCTTTGTGTCTGCTTTAGGGCATCTGTGATTCCCGTGAGTCGATTGCTCTTATCGTATGCATAGGCAGTCACATTGCCCAATGGGTCAGTGACACCGGTTACGTTATAGTTGCCATCATAGGCATAGCTGGTCTCTCTACCTCCCGGCTTTAAGCTCTTGGTGAGATTACCAACCGGATCATAGGTATAGCTGGTTACCTGTCCCAGTGGATTCTTTGCCTCTATCACACGAGATAGGGCATCATAGGTATAGGTATTCTCCCTGCCCAAGGCATCCTTCTCGCCAATTAGGTTGCCGCGAAGGTCATAGGCGAAGGATGTCTCATTGCCGGCAGCATCTGTGCTACTTATCATACGATGCATCTTATCGTAGGTATAGCTTGTCACCTGCTGTAAGCTGTTGCTTTCCTTAATGACGTTACCCGCCTTATCATAGGAAAAGCTGGTGCTAAAGCCTAACGGTGTTGTGATCTTTTCTACGCGACCAATGGCATCATAAGCATAGGTATAGCTTCCCTCATTTGGTTGTACCATCTTGGTGATCTGGTCATTTAAGTTCACCTCATAGGTGGTGACATTTCCCAGTGGGTCCACCTTTGCTATGACATTCTGGTGCATATCGTAGGTATACTTTGTAGATGCTCCCTTTGGTGAAATCTCCTCAATCATATTTCCATAGGCATCATACTTATACTCTGTAATCAGACCCATGGCATCCTTGTACTTATTGAGATTGCCAAGAGCGTCATAGCGGTACTCCTTTACCTCCTCTGAGGCAGAAGTCTCCTGAATCAGACGATTTAATTCATCATAGCCATAGGTTGTGGTGTTGCCGTTACCGTCTGTTGCGGCTACCATGTTGCCATTCTTATCGTACTGATACTTGGTAGTAATACCGTTCTCATCTGTGACAGAGGTCACCTTATCATTGGCATCATAGGTGTAGTTCTTGGTGCCGCCTAATGGGTTGGTCTCTGTGATTAATCTGTTCTTCTTGTCGAAAGCGTATTGATAGACAGCTTTATCTTCCTCTGTCATACCAATCTGATTGCCCGCCTTATCGTAGGCAAAGGTTGTACATACACCTTCCGCATCTGTTACCGAGGTGATGCGGTCCATCACGTCATAGGTATAACTTGTGATGCTCTCACCCGGTTCTTCTATACGAAGGAGTCTTCCGTACTTATCATAGGTATAGGTGGTCTTACGACCTAAAGCGTCCGTTTTACTTGTAACATTTCCGGCAGCGTCATAGGTATATGCAGTTTCATTGCCTGCATTATCCTTTTCCTTTGTGACACGACCCCTCTTGTCATAGGTGTAGGTCTTTCGAAGTCCCTGTGCATCCTTTACAGACAACAGTTGTCCCATGGCATCATATACCATATAGGTTGTAGCTTTCTTTGGTCCCTCCACCTTTGTGTTTTGTCCGTTCTTATCGTATGTGGAGATATATGCATTTCCACGGGCATCTGTCACCTTGGTAACATTTCCCATAGCATCATAGCTATAGCTTGTCCGATTCTTTAAGGCATCTATGGTCTGTGCCAGTTTGCCGTTGGCATCGTAGCCCATAGCCGTAATATTGCCCATAGCATCCGTGACAGATGTAAGATTGCCAATGCCATCGTAGGTCATAGTGGTGGTATTACCCTCTCCGTCCACGCTAGAGATGAGATTGCCATCCTTGTCATAGCTGCTCTTTATGGTATGACCCATGGCATCTGTGACCGTAGTGATGCGGCCTGCCTTATCGTAGGCATATTTCTCTGTGCGACCTAACTCATCTGTATAAGATGTCAGGCGTCCCCCCTTGTCATAGGTGTAGCTGCATTCCCCACCCTCAGGATTTATCTCCTTAATTCTACGATTGTTACGATCATATCCATAGGTATAGGTTCTTCCACTATCATCCTTGATGCTAATCACATTTCCGGATGCATCATAGGTGTAACGAATGGTTGCGCCCATTTCATCTGTCTCGCGTAATACGCGACCACAGGCATCATACACTGTCTTGGTGCTACTGCCATCTGCATAGGTTATGCTGGTCTGGCGTCCCATGGCATCATAGGTATATCTTGTCTCATTGCCAAGGGCATCTGTAACCTTCGTGGCAAGACCTTGTTTATTAAACTCTGCCTTGGTGGTTGCACCTTCCCCGTCCACATAAGAGACAAGATTTCCCGCTGCATCATACACATACTTCTTTGTTCCGAAGTCTTTGTTTGTCTCCTGCACCACACGGCCCATCACATCACGTGTATAAGTGATGGTATCTCCCGTAGCATTGGTTTGTTCTATCTGCTCTCCATTTTTATTGTAGCTATAGGTAGAAGCATTGCCCAAAGGATCTGTGGTCTTTGTGATGTTATACATCTTATCATAGGCAAATCTTGTCACATTTCCCCTGGCATCACTGGTGGAGAGGATGTTACCTACGCCGTCCAACTGATAGGTAATCCTGCCTCCGTCCGCCGCTGTCTTACTTGTGATATTACCCTTCTTGTCATAGCTTTGTGTGGATGTATTTCCCAGAGGATCTGTCATAGATATCTGGCGATTCATCTTATCATAGCCAAAGCTCCATACACAGCCCTCTCCATCTGTATAGGAAACCAGATTTGGTCCATCGTAAGCATAGGTGGTCCGAATGCCCCTGCCATCCACCTGCGCAACCATTCTGTGCAACGCATCATAGCTATAAGTGCTTCTGCTTCCGTCCGGCATAATGCACTGGGTCATATTTCCGGCAGCATCATAAGCATAGCTCACCTTATCCCCTGCAAATCCGGTAACAGACACCAGTCTGTTGTTTGCATCATACACATAGCTTGCCTTAGCCCCATCCTCTCTTGTCTCTGTGGCGATGTTGCCGAAGCCATCGTAGGTGTAAGTCTTACTTCCCCTTGCACTGGTTTCCTTCACAAGCTGATTCTTATCGTTATATGCCTTTGTTACCTTTGTCTTATCCGGGTAAATAATGGCTGTGGTACGATACATGTCATCGTACTGATAGATGGTCTGATGCCCTTCATTATCTGTGGTTGTAGTGCTTCCATTGGCATAGGATAAGGTAGACGTAGCACCACTGGCATCTGTCTGCTTAATGACACGACCGGCATCATCATAGGTATTTTTTACCACAACGTTGCCATTTTCGTCCTTCCAGCTAACCATGCGTCCCTTATTGTCATAAGCATAGGTTCTCTTCTTGCCATTGCCGTCCCAGGCTGCAATCAGATTGCCCTTGTCATCATACTCGTAGGACAGTTTTGTTCCATCCGGCAGCGTGATACCTGTGATATAGCCGGATGCATTCTGAGCGATGTGAAACACCTTACCGGATGCTGAGATAATGCCGGTGAGATGGTAGTCATCATCATATACCACCTTGGTGACAAAGCCCTTCTCATCTGTCACAAAGCGAAGCATTCCGTATTTATCAAAGGACCATACATTGTTTGCCTCGTCTGTAAGCTCCCAGCCAATCTCGTCATGGTCTGTATTCTCATAAGATACCTGCTTTAATCCATAGTGATAGCCTGCCGGTGCGCTGTAGCTGCCGTCTCCCCCCTTGGTAAAGAACAAAAAGCTACCGTCGCCCCGCAGATACAGAATACGTCCATCCTCCATCTGAGACAGAGACTGACTGTAGTTGAAGCTCCATCCTCGTCCAAAGACAGAATTCTGATCTGTGCCCTTGGAGTTATAGCTTCTTGTAATGGCAAATTCACCATTTAACTCCTGCATAGATGCATCTGTCTCATCCATGTAGAAGTTTCCTGTGTTGAGATTGATAGGCTCAAACCCAAACTCACAGTGCAAACCTCTTCCCATTAAGGCACCGTCGATTTGCATCTTATCATAGTCTGTCAGCGGTGCCGGAGAGTAGGGCACATTGGTCTGAGGATTGCGAATAAAGATGGTATTGTTAGCAACCACCAAAGCGTCCTGCACCTGGTTATCCTTCATAATGCTGGCAAGTGGTACTCCATAATACGACGCAATCTTCGGGAAGGTATCAAACTGCTTCACCTCATAGATAACAAAGCTGTCACTGGTTGCTTCCCTACCTGTTTGTACTGTTCCATCGATCTCCTTCGTTGCTTTGGCTTTGATGCTATAAAGCTTGTCCTTCATAAGGCCTGTATACAAGACGCTCTGCCAGTTAGAGTCCTTGCTATAATACTTGTTGGCCTCAGGGAAGGCTTGGTTAAACTCCGTACTATCCGGATAGGAATAGAGTGGTTTCGCATCTGTCACATGATGGTTCTGCTCTGCATATTCATCCGGTGTAAGATAGTATTCCACCAGAGACTTGCTCTTGGCGATACCATCTGCAAAGACCGCGTCGAATCTTAACTTACCATTGAGATTCTTCTCTGTCATCGGTCGCAGACACACGGTGGTGTCATCGATAGACATATCACGAAGATATGGGTCTTCTGCCGGTGACCATTCAACAATGATGCGTGGGCCATAGGTAGAATTGCGGTTATTCAGCACCTCGCATTGCATAGAACTCCCCGCATTGTTTGTCTCTGCAATGGACACCAGTGCCATACCATAGTTAGGGTATGTACCCTGCACCCAGTCATTGACTAAGTCTTTCACATTATAATTGATATATGTGTCCTTGCTGATGCTGGCATTTTGCACATCCACAAAGGTCATAGCAAGTGGTTTTGTCTTCCATGTAATATTTGTAGCCCAGTCCTGATCTACACGATACAAACCAAACAGAGAGGCTCCCCCGCTGTATGCCGTTTTCTGACTGACGGAAAATACCGCCGAATCAATCTTGGAATCCTTTGGAATGGCACCAAAGCCATCATTTACCTTGATATATGTTCTACAATTCTGATGGGCTTTTCCAAAGCCCCTCAAATTGCCTGACTTAATTCCATCATCAAATCCTACATAGGGATAATTGTTATCACCTACCGTTGTATTGGGACTGCCTTCCTCTACACCAATGAGACTAAAGGCTTCCTTTTCAATATTGACGGTACTTGGGTCAATACGAATAGGATATTGACGCGCCTCGTCATTTAACCATTCTGCATCCGGTGTTACCGTTAGAATGGTTTTGTCGTCAGCCTGCTCTAAGCCAAGGGTAATCAAAAAGCTCACTTCGCCGGAGGCATCCTCCATACTGGGTGCTTCTAAGATATATTTGGCTTCTTTGATGGTCTTGTCTTCCGGATACAAATACACCTGATTGTCCTGAAGTTCTGCTTTGAGTCCGGGTATCCTCAGTTCATACGAAAATGCGTTCTTGGATACCTTCTTGTTCAGTACAATATCTTCCTTGATATCTGCATCCAACACGGTATACTGCACGTCCACACCGTCGTATACCTGATTGTACAAAATGGCGTTTCCCTTTGCCACAGGATGTGTGTAATCTCCTTCCATAGGTACAATCTCTATGGCACTGTCATCTTTTTCAATGACGATACCGGCATCCTGTGTGATATGTTCCGGCAGTCGTATGCTATAATCATTGGACTTGTTTTCATATACTCCCGTCTCTTCCTCTGCAAACATAGAACGAAGCATACGAAATGTGGTCTGCTTTTGTTCAGACTCTTTCTTCTCCAATGTATTATCTACCAGTTGTAGTGTCCCGTCCTCATCCTTGTAGATTCCTACATATCCACCAATGACGGTGGTAAACTCCTTTGCGCCGGTCTTGTAGGTCCGGGATTTTTCATCATAGGACACCAGTTCTCCCTTTGGTTCTTCCGGAAGCGGATAATAGTCCTGTGGTTCCTTATTGAGATTCGCTTCCTCTTCCGTTGTTTTCGGTTCCTCTTCTGGGGCAGCAACCTCATTTGTTTCATCTGTTGCGCCTGTACTTTCTTCCTGCGAACCTTCTGATGTTTCTGATGTGATTTCATTCTCTTTTACTCCGGCTTCCTCTACGGATTCCAACGCCTCCGGACGTGAAAAATCTACCTGTCTTGGTAGATTTTCCACCGCTTCTTTGGCGTATGCCACAAGTGGCTCTGTTCCCTGGAATGTGAGAATGATTGCCAGTATCAATGCGATACCGGATTTGAACATTCGTTTCCAAATTCTCCTGTTCATTTCGTCCCCCTTTTTTCTTGTTATTCGTTATTTGTTCTGTGATTCTGATTTCATTGGTCGTTTAGGTTGATGCAGAATTCCTGCACAATATGGTGGCCAGCGGAGAAAGTCTCCCTGAACCTTCACCTTTGCCAATTTCTGTGTCATCTCTAACATCTCTTTTTTCTTACTCATTACCTTTTACCTCCTGTTGTTTTAACTTAGCAATTACAAGTAGAAGTGCACACACACATATCCCTAGTGCGGAACTAACGATTAATTCACTGTCGATTCCCATCCACTGCATAAATCCAATGCCTATACATTCCAGAACTAATACCCAAAGGGCGGACTCTCTGACACCATCCATCTCCTCCCTGTTCAGATTCAGGTCCGGATGGTTGACCGTTCTAATAGCACCAATCAGAATCACACTTCCGGACAATATCACCCACATAAGTGCCATATGCTTTACAAGGATATCCACGCTGTATATCACAGCAATGATAATCCCTATAGAGCAAATAAAACACAATGCAAAAGATGGCATATGAAAACCACCTGTCCTCTTTCTGAGAGTGAAGAAAAATATGCAAAAACATACCACAGATATGAAATGTCCCATAACAGCTCCCACTCCCAACAGCGCGACAATCGTAAGAACAGATTCTCCCCAGCACACTAAGGAATATATGTATCTTTCTCTCTCTTCTTCCGTTATCAGTTGGTTTTCCACAAAGGCATCTACCAGTTTATTAACTCCTCGTTCAATCATTTTGCACCTCCCTCTTCACTATAAAAATACAAAGTCGGAGTGCAATGGTTTTAGCAGAAACTGCATGTTTTTTGCAGAATTTGCATATAAAAAAGGAAGTATCCTAAGGATACTTCCTCTCTTCTAATGTTCAAATTGTATGACAATGCTTACTTTAAATTCTTGTTCCGTCCCATGAATCACCATTTCTCCCTGATAGTTTTCCACAATTCTTTGTACGTTTTTTAATCCGTATCCATGCAATTCCACATCTTCCTCTTTGGATGTATGTTGCCACCCATCCTGTTGCCCTCGGCTGATACAGCTGTTGCAAACAGACAGAACCATTTTATGCTCTTTGAGAATCATTTTGAATTTTATGTAGGGCTTATCTTCCACCTTTTCACAGGCTTCTATGGCGTTATTCAGTAGATTTGACACCAACGTTGCCACATCCTTCTCTTCCATATGAAGTCCGCTAAGGTCATTGATTTTACATTGAAACAGAATGT
The DNA here is from genome assembly GCA_946002055.1 of uncultured Roseburia sp. Taxonomy (GTDB): domain Bacteria; phylum Bacillota; class Clostridia; order Lachnospirales; family Lachnospiraceae; genus Pararoseburia. The sequence goes on along the minus strand of CAMFYL010000016.1, from coordinate 25,854 downwards.
GTTTATGCGTTGCCTCTTGGTACTTTTGATTTAGTATCACATTGACAATGGCATGATGGGTGTCTATGCAATCTATATCGTGTTGTACCTCTCCTTGAATGGACGACAGGTATCGTTTCATCTGTTGTAATTCATTTCTTTCCAAAAGTCCCTGTAGCACCCCAAGCTGGTTCTTATACTCATGAGATAATCGCCGTTGTATCTCTACCGATTCCGTTAGAGATTCATACACTTTTTGCTGATTTCTCGCCTCTATCAGACATATCTGCTGCTCCCGCGCAATTCTTTCTCTGACTAAAATATCCTTTAACAGAAAGAACATCACCACATTCATGGCCACTAAGCCTAGCGCTATAACAATAAATAATTCATCCAATTTGGCGGATACTGCAAAAACATCATCAGACAACATAGCAATAATCATACCAATGGTAAAGAGGGGAATGAAAATGAATTTCACCCAATCTTTATCCTCCAGCTGAGCAAATTCCTGTTGTCTGTATGCCCCTCGTAGTATCATCACAAAGAGAAAAAGAATGGATTTATCCAGGATAACCAATAAAACTCCTGCAATACCAACCTGCGCATCCACATTGATGTGAAAAATGCTCTCCACTAGCAGCGTTACATAGTCCGTAACCAACAAGAGTCCCTGATAAGCGACACATAGTAAGATGCATTTACGCCTTGTATCCCTGGTATAGCATCGTAACGCTATGTAGTACCATAGAACAATAAGGCAGATTTTCACAACTATGTATTCTCCTGCCAAAATGGCTGTGGCAAAAACCAGTATGCTAAGTAGGCTGTAAATCAACGATGCTGATTTCGGGTTTTCACTCTTTCTTTTTGCCAGAATGTCTACAAATATTTTAAAGACAAGCATTTCAAAGAGAACAATAACGTATCCAAATACAAAATCAAACACTAAAATTCTCCCTCAAACATAATAATCTTTTCCTTGACCTCAGCGTATCTGCTTCTGGAAACCGGTAAGGTTTTTCCGTTGTATAATGTTATGGCATATGCTTCGACTTTTTGGATGTATTTCATATTAACCAAAAAACTCTTATGTATTCTCAACAGGTTCTTCTCGTGCATCATCTCCTGCAATTCATCTAATTTCATAGTCTTCGAATACATATTAAGTTCTCCCTTTTCCAAGAGAAACACCATAATGTCATGTAGCGTACTTTCAGCATATACGAATTGTTCCTCAGAGAATTGTTTGACCGTGTTTTTGAAATCCATTTTATAGATATGGTTTGCACTTTCATACTTTTCAAGGATAGCATCTATGCTCTCCTCAATGTTTGCTTTCAGATTCTCTTTGTCTTTTAGAATGTAACGAATTGCCTCGACCTTATATCCTTCCAAGGTGTAATTAAGAAAAGCTGTTACAAAAACAACAAATGTCTTTTCGCACCAGCGTCTTAACCGCTTAGCCGTCTCAATCCCATCTAATCCATCCATATTAATATCCAGATACACAATGTGGAATTGTCCCATCTGTTCTTCCAGTTTCGCCAAGTCCTCCCCTGATGAGAATACGTGAATACTATAATCCAACTGCATTTCATCAAGATAATCAGAAATGATCTCCTTAATCTGTTTCGCATAGTATGATTCATCATCACAGATAGCAATGTTTATCATAATGGTTCCTTCTTATTTCTTGAATGTATACTTATTTTCAATATATCAGTTTCACCTTATAGTTTCAACAAATCAAGGATGGTTTTGTTGGTTTTTGTTTGTAATCGAGCCATTGGGGACGGGTACTAATGGCTCGATGGTCTGTCCCTATTGGCTCGATTCTATGTTATAATGCCATTATGAACAGAACAATCACTTATGAAATTGAAAAAGAATATGATAGCATCTTTGCTTTTTTTAAACAAAAGCTGATTCCACGTAAAATCCAGGTGCAACTAAAGCAAAATCCGGATCGTGTGTTGTTAAATGGCAAGGCAGTCATGCTTCGCACACCACTAATGGCAGGTGATCAGCTGACACTTTACATCTTGGAGGCGGAACAGTCCCATATCACGCCTGTCAAAATGCCTCTTGATATTGTCTACGAGGATGAAGATATTCTTGTGGTAGACAAGCCGGCCATGCTACCCGTTCATCCATCCATCAACCATTACGAGGACACTTTAGCAAATGGTTTGATGTATTATTTTCAGAACCAGGATTCTCCTTTTGTTTTCCGCTGTCTCAACCGGCTGGACCGGGATACCAGCGGACTTACCCTGATTGCCAAGAATCCTTTTAGTGCCGCTATGCTCAGCCGCCAGGTAAAGGAGCGTGAACTTCACCGGACTTATATGGCCATTGTAGAAGGAGAGCTCCCGGACTCCGGCACCATCGACGCTCCTATTGCCAGAGCCATAGATTCCGCCATCCTAAGGGAAATCAACTGGGAAAGCGGTCAGCCTGCCATCACCCATTACAGATGTTTAGAAAGAAAAAAAGGGCTCTCCCTTGTCTCCATTACATTGGAGACAGGAAGAACCCATCAAATTCGTGTACATATGACCTCCATAGGACATCCTCTGCCCGGAGATTTTTTATATAATCCGTCCAACCGGCAGATACAGCGACAGGCTCTGCACTCTGCCAGCCTATCCTTTGCCCATCCCCTCACCGGAGAGGAATTGAAATTTGTTGCTCCTCTCCCTGAGGATATGCAGCGGTTGTTCAAGAGCCATTAGGGACAGACCGTCGAGCCAATGGGGACAGACCATCGAGCCATTAGTACCCGTCCCTATCGGTCAGTTTTGCAACCACCAGGAATCTTCTGTCATCCTGTCCGCTAATGCAGGTGGACAGCACCAGAATCTTGTCATCTGCTGTGAGGGTCTCTCCCTGACGTATATGGGTGAGTTTATCCCCTTCCTTGGCACACTCTTCCAAGGAATCAATAAATTCCTGTGCCCCCTGGGCTTCCGTTACCGAAAAAACAGAAGGAATATAATTGTCGTTGTAATTATATACGCCATAAATAGAATAGGTTAGCAAAGCTTCCGGTGTCTCCACCAAAATGGTGTCATTTTCATCAAAGAATTCCTTATCATCAAAAAGATGCAATGAGCCAAACATTGTGTGAGCCTTCATATCATGGCCGTAGAGAATGGTGATAGCATCCTCCATATCCTTGCTGTTACATGAATTGCTATAGATAGAGCCGGGCTTACTGTTCTGCTTATTGATGTCCCGACTCAAGTAAAAATTATCCTCTTCTGACTGTAATACCGGATAGTCCACTTTGGTATTTGGCACTTGAATCCACGCGTAAATATCTGCATTCTGTTTCTGTAGCTGTTCAAAGTCATGGGCAGCTTTTTGCTTCGTCTCCTTTTTCGTCTCCTTGCGAACCTCCTGATAAGTCTCTTCTCCCTTATCATTTCTCCATTGTTGAAAGAAGAACAAACCAACCATAATGGCTGCTGCCACAACGACAATGACGCTAATGATTCTTACATAAGAGTTTTGTTTCATGATAACTTCTCCAAAATTATCTTTGCATTGTCAAGGTAATTATTTTCTACTTTGTAAATCTCCCCGGCATCTGCTGCCTTGGCAAACTTCTGATCCATAGGCATCTTACCTAAGAGATTGATATTCAAATCACCTGCAACTTCTTCGATGTGGCTGTCGCCGTAAATGTGAATCTCCTCATCACAGTTCGGGCACTTCACATAGCTGTAATTCTCCACCACACCAAGTACAGGGATGTTCATCATCTCTGCCATATTATACGCCTTCTTTACAATCATCTGTACCAGTTCCTGAGGTGATGTTACGATAACAATACCATCTACCGGAAGAGACTGAAATACCGTAAGAGGTACATCCCCTGTTCCGGGAGGCATATCAACAAAAAGATAATCCACATCTTCCCACTGCACATCTGTCCAGAACTGTTTCACTGCGCCGGCAATGACAGGTCCACGCCACACAACCGGTGCTTCCTCATCCTCCAAAAGAAGGTTAATGGACATAATCTTGGTTCCATCCTCTGCAACAATTGGGTAAGTACCGTTCTCATCGCCTATCGCCGGTCCGTGAATACCAAACATCTTAGGGATAGAAGGTCCTGTAATATCTGCATCCAAAATTCCAACCTTATAGCCAGCCTTAGCCATCATAGACGCCAGAGAGGATGTGACAAATGACTTACCTACGCCACCCTTTCCGCTGACAATCCCAATCACATGCTTGATTCTGGCATTTGGGTTTGGCTCCTCAAGAAACGATGTCTTCTTGGAAGAACATCCCTCACAACTCTCCTTTGAACAAGTGGATGCACTTGCGCATCCGTTTTTTTCTTCTGCCATTTTATTTTCCTCCATTCTTTTTTTCAAAAATTTCTTTTAATGACTGCTCATATGGCGCTGTTGCAATGCCATACTCTGTAATTATTCCAGCAATAAGGCTGTGATCTGTCACGTCAAATGCCGGATTAAATATCTTCACATCCTTTGGGGCCATGCGCTCCTTGTACCACATCTCAGCCACCTCATCAGACTTTCGCTCTTCGATAACAATATCATCACCTGTGGCCGTATCCATATCAATGGTGGATGTTGGTGCGCAAATATACATAGGCACTCCATACTGCTTAGCAACTGCTGCCACCACAGAAGTTCCAATTTTATTGGCGGCATCTCCATTGGCAGCCACTCTGTCGCATCCCACAAAGACAGCGTCCACCCAGCCATTCTTCATAACCATAGCGGACATATTATCGCAAATCAAAGTGGTATCCACTCCGGATTCCTGCAACTCAAAGGCAGTTAGCCTTGCTCCCTGTAAAAGCGGTCTTGTCTCATCGCAGAAAACCCGCAGATGATATCCCTTTTCCTCAGCCACATAGATGGGTGCTGTGGCCGTTCCAAACTGTACCGTGGCAAGCTTACCTGCGTTGCAATGTGTCAGTACGCCTTCCCCCGGCTTCAGCAAGGTGACACCGTATTCTCCGATTTTCTTGCAAACTTTCACATCCTCATCACGGATGGCAACGGCTTCTCTGTGGAGTGCCTCTACAATCTCATCTACTGATTCTTCTTTGTGAGATAACACACATGCATCCATACGATTCAGAGCCCAAGATAAATTCACCGCCGTAGGTCTCGCAGAATCCAGATATTCCTTTTGCTTTGTAAACTCCCGGTAGAAAATTGCAAAGCTTTCTCTTGGCATATTCTTTGCCAAAATATAGATACCCATGGCAGCTGCCACACCGATGGCCGGTGCCCCACGTACCTGCAACAGATAAATGGCATCCCATATCTGCCGGGCTGTGGTAAGAGACAGCAGCTCTACCTTACCGGGCAATTTGGTCTGATCTATAATGACAACGGCATTCCCTTCATCATCCAGCATTACCGTATCGATTTCCATTAAATTGATGTTATCCATAAGAATATTTCCTCATTTTTCAAAATCATATTAAATTATACCCAATTGTCCACAATAACTCAAGGCGTAGCGTGTACTCAAACAGGTGCAATTCTATTGATAATTTACCCTAAATGTACTATTCTGATTATGATTTTATGATCATATTTATGTTGACATGCAAAGGAGACGTCTATGGATCAAAGAGAGAAATATCTTGCTCTTTTGGGGGAGAAATACCCCACGAAACAGGCCATTAGCCGAGAGATTATAAACTTGAATGCCATTTTAAATTTGCCTAAGGGCACAGAGCACTTTATGAGCGATTTACACGGAGAATATGATGCCTTTTATCATATCGTCAACAACTGTTCCGGGGTAATCAGAGAAAAGGTGAAAATGATTTTTGATGAGCGGCTGTCAGAAAGCGAACAGCGGGAGCTCTGCACTTTAATCTACTATCCCAGAGAGAAAATGGAACTCTTGGAAAAAGAGGGGCACATCAATGACGACTGGTATCGCATGACCTTATATCAGCTGATTGAATTAGCCAGAGTTCTCTCCTCCAAATACACCCGTTCCAAGGTGCGCAAGGCCCTGCCTGCAGACTTTGCCTACATTATCGACGAATTGATTCACGTGCAAAAGGACGAGGATGATAATCAGGTGGTATATCACCAGAAAATCATGGATACCATCCTGATGTTACAAAACGGAGATGAGTTTCTCATTGCCCTCACAGAGCTTATTAAGCGTTTGGCAGTAGACCATTTGCACATTATCGGCGACATTTACGACAGAGGTCCTCACGCAGATAGAATTATGGATTTGCTTATGCAACATCACTCTGTAGACATTCAGTGGGGGAACCACGACGTGTTATGGATGGGAGCCGCATGTGGAAACCCCGTATGCGTGGCTCTTGTGGTGAGAAATAATATTCATTACAACAGTATGTCCATTTTGGAAAATGAATATGGAATCAGCCTGCGAAAGCTCACTTCCTTCGCTTCCAAATTCTACGGAAACCAGGATTTGATAGACGCAGCATATCAAGCCATTTCCGTAATACTTTTCAAATTAGAGGGACAATTAATTCGGCGTCATCCGGAATATGAAATGGGGGACCGATTGCTTTTAGACAACATTGATCTGACAAAAGGAACGGTCACCATTGACGGAGAAGTGTGTGCTATGACTCGCAATGATTTTCCAACTCTTTTTGACGAGGATCGTTATGCCCTCACTCCGGAGGAAACAGATGTTATTGATAGCCTGGTATCCGATTTCGTGAACAGCACCAGCCTAAAGCGTCATATGAATTTCCTCTATGACTGTGGCAGTATGTATAAGATACATAATGGTAATCTGCTATTCCACGGCTGCGTACCGCTGGATAAAGACGGCAACTTGGACGGCATTTCCTTTGGAGGAAAATGCTATAAGGGTCGGGCATATCTGGACTATGCGGAGAAATCCGTGCGCCGGGCAAGAGAAGGGGACCATTCCGCCATCGACTTTATGTGGTATCTATGGGCAGGTATCAAATCGCCGCTGTCCGGCCGACATATCAAAACCTTTGAGCGAACCTATTTGGATTTGGAGCAATACAAGGATAAAACATACGAACAGCGAAATCCCTACTACCACTTCTATGATAATGAGCGGATTTGCAATATGCTTCTCAGAGAGTTTGGTTTGTATGGAGACCACTGTCACATCATCAATGGCCACACACCGGTAAAGAAAAAAGACGGGCAGCTCCCCATCCGGGCCAACGGCAAACTCATTGTCATTGACGGTGGATTCTGCGAGAGCTACCACGAACAGACCGGCATCGCCGGATATACACTCATATATAATTCTCACGGGCTGCGCTTAAAGGAGCATCAGCCCTTTGACAGTGTTGAGGCTGCCATCAGTCAAAACGCTGATATCGATTCCGGCTCCCAGATTGTGGAAATAGCGGAGCACCGTATTATGGTAAAGGATTCCGACAATGGTAAAGTCATTGCAGAGGAAATCCGGGATTTGATGGATTTACTGCACCACTAGAATTTCAAATGTATTGCCCTCAACCGGCACCAACAGATGCTTTCCGCTTGTGAGAGCATCTGTTTTTTTCCATGCATCACCACTCTTCACGTATACCTTGTACTTTTTGTCTCCTTCCCCCACACGGTATCGAATGGTGTGGTCTTTGCTGCCATCTTTTGGTATGGTCACCCTATAAGCGCCCACCACTTCTCGTTTCCCCAGCGTTGCCAGCCAGGAATCTGCACTTTTTATGATGTTTTTCACGTTTACTTCCCCGGAAATGTCTTTTATCAGAAGTTCATCCCCCTGTCTGAACTTCCCTTCCACCAGAATCACCGGTCTGCCATCCCCATCTGTTTTTTCGCTTTCCAGCAAATCTGCATAGGCAGTGTATGTGCCTTCTATGGTCTCATTGCCCTTTACCGCCGAGATTTCGTTGCAATCCCATAGCACATAGCTGTCTTTTTTATCTTTGACCTTTGGAAAATCCTCAGATGTCACCGATTCCCCGTACTGACGCTCCAGCGTTCCTATCACTTCTTCGTCCAAAAGAAACGTTATGGTAAAGGACTGAAATTGCTGGGGAATATCCTCCCGCTGTCTCATCTCATCATAGCTTATATCCTGGGCAATGCCATCGTAGCTCACCCGGTCAATACCTGCTGTTCCCGTGTTGACAAAAAAGTTATTAGATACCTGTCCGAAATCCTTTACCTCCCCAGCAATGGCACCTGCAAATCTCTCACATTTTTTTATTTTAACAATGGAATAGGAGTCGGTAAGCTCCCTGGCAATTCCTGCGATTCCTGCCACATAATCCTTGCCGGATAATGTGGCTTTGCTGGAGCACCTGCGAATGGTGGAAAGAGCATATCCACAGACACCTCCCACATAGTCTCCCGTGGTACTTCCAATATTACCTCCACTGTAACAGTCCACAAGAATGCCCAAATCCATTCTGCCGGCAATACCGCCCACACAATTCTTCTTTCCGGTTACCTTACCGTTGTTATTGCAGTCCAAAATAACTGCCTTTGTCTGCATCTTTTGACGGTAGGAGTTGTCCTGGGCCTGGTTTACATCATCCTCCGGATCCTGATCGTATTCGATGGCCATATTTCCCACAATACCACCTACATTCACATCTCCTTCCACTGTGCTCTTATTCTCACATTCTGTCACCTTCCCCTGAGAGACCTGCCGAATATCCTCTTCCGAGACGTCTTCGTATACCTCCTGCTGTCCTACGGACTGGGCCTCTTTTGTGGCCTTGGAAAAAAGGTCCAGAATCACCATAAACTGATTGCTGACCTGATTGAAGTCATTGATGATTTGTTGATTTTCACCAGCCATATCCTGATTTAGAATTGACAACTGGTCTGAAATGCCTGTAAGTGCTCCTTGTAATCTCTGGCTCTCCTGTTCCCAGTCTGCTGTCTGACTGATATTTTCTAAACTTCCCGACACCTCAGACACCTGATTCGTTAGTTCCTCCGGAAGTGTATCCGGCAACGCACTGGCCTTATGATCTTCTAGATTTTCTGCAGATTCCGTGGCAGATTTGGCATATTCCAATGCTTTGTCCACGCCCCAGGTCACCTTAGTACTGGCATCTTTCGCATCGGAGGTTGTCTGCTGTAGCAGCTTTTCTAAGTTGCCCAACTCTGTTTCTATTGACCCCAGATAATCTTGCCCATAGACAATAGTTACATCAGGCACAGCTTGTCCAACCACACCCCCAACATCCTTACGGCCCTTTACATCACCATAATTGATACATCTTTCAACATATCCACACTGGCGCCCCACGATACCTCCTACATTGTAGCCCACGTGGGTGTAACCAATGGTTCCATAGTTTTCGCAGGATATCATGCTTCCGCTGGAATACCCGCAGATTCCCCCTGTATCACTGGTAGATGGCATGGTGTCTTCCATAGAATTTGTCTTCCATATCTGATAGATTGCCCGTTCCACAGTGGACACATCCAGTGTTCCCTCATACAGTTCAACATTCACGGAAGATTTATTGATACAATTTTCTATTCTGCCTAGATTTCGCCCTGCAATCCCACCGGTGTTATGCACCCCAAGCACTAGCCCGGAGCTTGTTGAATCTAGAATTCTGCCTGTGGATGCATTAATCCCCACAAGACCACCCACATCGCTGGTGCCGGAAACCACCCCATCAAAGGAGCATCCCTTGATGGTTCCTCGATGTTCAGCCACCAATCCGCCAATTCTGGATTGTTCATCCTCTGTCTCAAGGTTTATCTTTACCGCCACATCTTCTATCAACGCATCCGGTGAGGTATGCAAAAACAACCCCAGAGTAGACTCCTTCTTTTCCAGAAAAGAAGCTTCTATGGTGTGGTGATTTCCCTGAAATCCCCCTGCAAAATATGGAATCATTTTTGCCTTTTGGGAAAGCTTCAAATCCTTTTTTAAGGTGATGGTTTTTCCGACAGAATAACTGTCCTTTTCGCAATATTTTGCCAGGGTGTTCCATTCTTTTTCAGAAGATATGGTTATGGTATCCTGACTCCACTTGTCTTCCTTTGCAAAGGCTGTGATTTCTGTGGAACAAATCAACATAACTACCGCGATAAGAGATGCCAATATTCTACTTTTCATCTTCTGCCACCTCCTGCTCCTCCAAAAGTTTTACATCCACCTGTGGTTCTTCCACAACACCCCGGACCAGATTTACATCCACTTCTCCGTCTACATAGGCATGCACAATTCCGTGAATGCGACCGGATATTTCTCCGGATATCACACCGTCAATTCTAGTCAAGCCCACTCTGCGACTTCTCTGAATAGGCGAGTTCATAGAGAAAGAAGATATGTCAATTAATTTCTCACCCAGTAACAATAATTGTGGTAGTACCAGTAATACTGTCACAATGGAAATCATAGTTCCTCGACCAATGCATCCTCCCATACCGGCAATGGATGGATCGGAGCTGAGTTTTCCCAAAAGGGTACCGGTAATGGCCATCATAGATCCGGAAGTAATAATGGTTGGAAATGCAAAATTTAACGCCTCCGATATGGCCTGCTTTTTCGTCATTTTATCCTTCAGTTCCATAAAGCGATTGGATATGACAATGGCGTAATCAATATTTGCCCCCATCTGAATAGCACTCACCACCAGATAGCCCATAAACATTACATTGTCATGCTGTAAGGTGGGCACCGCGAAATTCATCCAGATACATCCTTGTATCACCAGAATCAAAAGTACCGGCATACCCACGGATTGGAAGGTAAAGAGCAGTACAATAAGCACCACAATAATAGACACCACCGACACCACAATGTTATCTCTGGCAAAGCTAATCTTAAAGTCCTGTTCACTGGTGGATTCCCCTGCCAAATACACCTTGCCATCCGGGTAATATTTCTCTCCAATCTTGTATAATTCATCAATAAAGTCGTAGGTTTTTTCGCCGCCCACAGGAAGATTCAGATACAAAAGCACTCGGTTGTAATCCTCGCCTGACAATTGCTTTTTCACGGCTGCCATCTGCACATATCCGGCATCCAGCATCTCCTGCTGTTCATCGTCTAAGGTTACATATCCCTCCTGGACCATATCGTACATAAAGAAGAAAATATCGATCAAAGACACATGGTAAGCATCAATACCTCCCACAATCTTTCCGTATTCTTCCTTGTCCACGGCGTATGCCGTATAGACAAGCTGCGCCGCCTCATAGTCCAAATCCATCAGTTCCGAAAACTGACGAGGGGTCAATTGATCTGCCAGACAATATCCTCCCATGGCCTCTATATTGGATAGTCCCATGGTAGCGGATATCTCCTCCTTATCTTCCAGTTCCGCCAACAGCTTCTTTTCAATCTTATAGCTTTCCTTTGGCAAAATCATTGCCACCATATTCTGAGCTCCAAAATACTCATTTATCTTATCCTCAGCCTGCTGGGCTGCATTTTGTACCGGAGCCGAAAGAGTGGAATATCCGTAGGCAAAAGGACATTTCTGGGACAAAATAAAAGCAATCACAACCACCACAAGAAAGACAGGTGGCACAAGAAATCTTGTCTTATGTACAAACTTTCCCAAAAAGGAGATGTTTGGGACGAAGTTCTTATGCTTGCTTTTATCAATCCATTTTCCAAAAATCACAAGCAATCCGGGCATTAACAAAAATACTGTAAGCAAGCTGCAAAAGACCGCTTTGATTAGGCACATTCCCATATCCGGTCCAATTTTAAACTGCATAAACATCATGGCCACCAGTCCACCCACAGTGGTGAGACTGCTGGCAGAAATCTCAGGAATTGCCTTGGACAGTGCCACCACAGCAGCATCATGAATGGACAGATTCTCGTGTTCTTCCTTATATCGATTCAAAAATATAACAGCATAGTCAATAGCCAGCGCCAGCTGCAGACAGCTGGTAACTGAGTTTGATACAAAGGATATGGTGCCAAAAATAAAGTTGGTTCCCATATTAATCACCGCAGAAATAACAAATGTGAGCAATAACACTGGCACTTCAGCGTAGGAGGATGATGTAAGGGTCAAAACCAGCACCACAATGATTCCTACAATCACGATAATTCGGCTCATTTCTTCTGCCAGAGCATCCGAAAGCGCATCCCCCAAATCAGTGGAAATAAACACATCATAAGGCTCTAATAGTTTCTTAACCGCTTCCAAAGATTCCAGACACCTCTCATCTGTGTCTGCATAGGCAAAAGAAATATCATAAAGAGCAGCCCCCTTGGTGTAATGATCTTTGGTGTCATCAAAGACCACCATCATTACTCCATCCACAGCAGAAAGCTTTGTATTTAACTTTTTTGCCTCCTGAACACTAATGCCATCCACCATTACTCGAGCCATACCATAGGTGACAAATTCATCCCCCATCACATCCATAGCTTCTGTAGTCCTGGCATTATCCGGCAGAAATGCCGTTAACTTATTTTCCACCTTCACCCATCCCGTAGAAAAAATGGAAAAGATAACAAGTAGCGTAAAAATCAGGAAAAACAGGTTGCGTTTATCCACAATTATATTTGCCACCCGAAGCATAAAATTGTTTTCTTGTCTGTCCTTCTTTTTTTCGTTTTCCATTGTCACCACCACCTGCCTTATAAAATTAACATTCGAAATTTAATTGACATCTGTTTGTTATCTTGATATTATACACACATCGCCAAAAAAGCAACGAACAATATTTTAGATGTGTAAGATAAGTGACAAACTGGCAAATTTGTCAACAACTTTCACCGGAATTATTATAAGGAGATTATGATGGAAGAGAAAAAAACAGATTTAAGGGTTCTGAAAACCAAACAGGCTCTCAGAAACAGTTTTATCGATTTGATAAGGGAAAAAACCTTTGAGTCCATCACCGTGAACGAACTATGTGACCAAGCCATGGTGCGACGAGCCACCTTTTACAAACACTACGCTGACAAATATGATTTTGTTATTGACTATATCAGGGAGCAGATCACACAGTTTCACCACGAATTGACAGAATACCATCCGGATACCACCCCTGCCGATTACTGTACCAAGATGTTTCTTCGATTCATCTCCTTTATTGAGCAGGAGCGTATTCCCCTAAAGGCAATTGAGAATCACCTCTTTTCCATTATTGCCTCCATCATCACAGAGGAAATCTACGCTGATATGCTAAACTATCTGGAGTCATATACAAAAGAACAAACTCCGGTTCCCGTGGACACCAAAATTCTATCCAGTTTTTATTCCGGAGGAATTGTTCGACTGGCCACTGACTGGTTTATGAAGCCTCAGACCATGAGTCTGGATGATTATGTGGCCCAGTTCCAAAAAATGGCCGCCATATTCGAGGCCGGTCTGGCAACCAACCCTTCCTAATATAAAAACGCAAAATGAGCCGGCAAGCAATTGCCGGCTCATTTCAATGAAAATAAGAAAAATGGGAAAACAGTGCAAATATTCTATAAATTGCACAGATTTCTAACTATGCTAATTCGGCTTTTAAAGCCTCGGTAAGTGCAGGAACGATTTTCTTCAAATCTCCTACAATACCGTAGTCTGCCACATCAAAAATTGGTGCGTCAGCATCCTTGTTGATGGCAATGATAATATCAGACTCTTCCATACCTGCTACGTGCTGGATTGCTCCTGAGATACCAATAGCAAAGTATACATTCGGACGAACAGTCTTACCTGTCTGGCCTACCTGATAGTCCTGAGCCAACCAACCGTTTTCCACAACGGCACGAGAGCAGCTCACCATACCACCTAATACATCTGCCAAATCCTTTAACATCTGGAAGTCTTCAGCACTACCAACACCACGGCCACCGGATACCAAAATCTTGGCGTCCATAATATTCTCCACCGTGCCTACAGCTTTAACAATATCCCGAATCTCAACATACTTGTTGTTCTCAGTAAAGCCCGGATTGTAGTTAATCACTTCTGCCTTAGCGCCCTTGATTGGTGCAATTTTTTGCATAACACCCGGACGAACCGTAGCCATCTGCGGGCGATTGTCAGGACAAGCAATGGTTGCAATGGTGTTACCACCAAATGCAGGTCTTGTCATCAAAAGTTGATTGTGCTTCTGCTCATCTTCCTTTCCTTCCGGAACGGTAAGTGGGAAGTCACCAATCTCAAGCATGGTACAGTCAGCAGTCAAACCTGTCTTCACTCTTGCTGATACGGTAGGACCTAAATCTCTACCGATGGCTGTTGCACCTACCAGCATAATGTCAGGCTTGTATTCGTTGATAACAGATGCCAATGCGTGAGCATAAGGCTCTGTTCTGTAAACTTCCAGTGCAGGATCATCAACTACGATTACTTTGTCAGCACCATACTCTGCCAAAGAATCCACAAGACCCTCAACCTTATAGCCAAGTAATACAGCAGTTACATCTGTGTTCAGATCTGCTGCCAATTCCTTTGCCTTGCCAATCAACTCGAAGGCAATGGAACTAATTTCATTATCAACCTGTTGTGCGTAGATATATACGCCCTTATATTCTTCTAATGCCATTTTATTCACCATTTCCTTCCAAAATTAAATTACGTGCTTCTCTTTTAATTTGTCCATGATGTATGTTACAGACTCTGTAGGATCTAAGGCAACCTTCTCACCGGCTCCCTTTCTCACCTTGTCAGATGCCTTGGCAATCTTAGTAGGTGAACCCTTAAGTCCCAAATCTGAATCATCTACATCCTTCAAATCAGCTCTGCCCCATACAGTAACTTCCTTCTCATCATAGGCATCAAAGATACCACCGGGAGTCATGTAGCGGGGTGTATTTAACTCGGAAAGAGCTGTCACAAGACAAGGCATCTTAGCCTTAATCATATGATATCTGTCCTCATACTGACGCTTAACGATAACAGAGTCTCCTTCCACCTTAATATCCTCTGCATAGGAAATAACCGGGATACCAAGATGCTCTGCAATCTGTGGTCCAACCTGTGCTGTATCACCGTCAATAGCCTGACGACCTGTGATAATCAAATCATAATCGATGTTGCGAAGTGCACCGGCGATTGTTGTTGATGTAGCCCAAGTATCGGCACCACCTAATACTCTGTCTGTAACAAGAATGGCATTGTCTGCGCCCATAGCCATAGCCTCCCGAAGCACATCATCTGCCTTTGGAAGACCCATGGTAAGGACTGTTACCTCTGCCCCCGTTGCATCCTTAATCTGAAGGGCTGCTTCCAAACCAGCCTTGTCATCCGGGTTCATAATTGCAAGCATTGCTGCTCTATCTAATGTTCCGTCCGGGTTAAACTTCACGCCACCCTTTGTGTCAGGAACCTGTTTAATACATACTACGATTTTCATGTATTCTAATCCTCCTTCTCGGCCCTAGCTTATTTCAACAATGCTCCAGAGATGACCATGCGCTGAACTTCGGAAGTTCCTTCATAGATCTCTGTAATCTTAGCATCACGCATCATACGCTCTACATCATATTCACGAATGTAACCATATCCACCGAACAACTGAACCACTTCTGTGGTGACAGCCATAGCAGTTTCAGCTGCAAACAACTTCGCCTTAGCAGCCTCCACAGAATAAACCTTCTGTGTCTCCTTAGCCTTAGCAGCCTTGTATACAAGAAGCTGAGCCGCCTCAATTCTGGCAGCCATATCAGCCAGCTTGAACTGTGTGTTCTGCTGTGCAGCGATGGAACGACCGAACTGTTTTCTCTCCTTTGTGTATGCGATTGCACGATCAAGCGCTCCCTCAGCAATACCAAGTGCCTGAGCAGCGATACCAATACGACCACCATCTAGCGTGTGCATTGCGATTGGGAATCCCTTACCTTCCGGTCCAAGGAGTGCATCCTTCGGAATTCTACAATCTTCAAAAATCAACTCATAAGTAGAAGAACCGCGGATACCCATCTTCTTCTCCTTTGTTCCGAAGGAGAATCCGGGAGCCCCCTTCTCTACGATAAATGCAGAGAAGTTCTTCTTCTTTCTACCCTTCTTATCTTCTGTAATGCTTGTAATTGCAATTACAATGTAAACATCAGCCACTTTACCATTTGTGATAAAGCACTTTGACCCATTCAATACCCACTCTTCTCCGTCAAGGACAGCCTTTGTCTGAGCACCCTGTGCATCTGTTCCGGCACCCGGTTCCGTAAGTGCAAATGCACCAAGCTTTTCCCCGGTAGCCAGTGCCTTTACATATTTCTGCTTCTGCTCTTCTGTACCGTATGTCATAATAGGATCGATACAAAGAGATGTGTGTGCAGAAACAATTACACCTGTGGTGGCGCAAACCTTTGAAAGTTCCTCTACGCACATTACATATGTAAGTGGATCACATCCCTGTCCGCCGTACTCCTTTGGTACAGGAATTCCCAAAAAGCCACTCTTTGCCATCTTTGCAACAGTATCGGCTGGGAACTCTTCTGTCTCATCAACTTCCTGTGCACGAGGCTTTACTTCTGTTTCAGCGAACTCTCTGAAAAGAGTTCTCGCCATTTCATGCTTTTTATCTAAACCGAAATCCATGTTTTCTTTCCTCCATGTTTCCTTTACTAAATTACTGTGCATCTACCGGTGTCTTTGTGCGGTCCGGGTTGTAAATATAGAATCCCTTTCCGGTCTTGGCACCAAGGTTGCCACCGCGAACCATTTTGCGAATGAGTGGGCATGCACGATACTTGCTGTCTCCTGTCTCATTGTAAAGAACGTCCATAATAGCAAGGCAGATATCTAAGCCGATAAAATCACCAAGCTCCAAAGGTCCCATTGGATGGTTGGCACCAAGCTTCATAGCAGCGTCAATACCTGCAATATCAGAAACACCTTCCATCTTAATGAAAGCAGCTTCATTAATCATTGGAATTAAAATTCTGTTTACAACGAAGCCGGCAGCCTCATTTACCTGAACAGGAGTCTTGCCAATTTCTTCAGAAATCTTCTTGATTGCCTCAACGGTCTCATCCGGTGTGTTCACACCTGCAATAACCTCAACCAGCTTCATACGATCTGCCGGGTTGAAGAAATGCATACCAATCATTGGACGGCTCAAGCCGTTGCCGATCTCTGTGATAGAAAGGCTTGATGTATTAGATGCAAAGATACATTCCGGCTTAGCAATTTTGTCAAGCTCACCAAAGGTAGTCTTCTTAACTTCCATATTCTCGAAAGCTGCCTCAACAATCAAATCACAATCAGCACAAAGGTCTTCCTTTAAGCCTGCTGTAATCTTAGCTAAAATGCCGTCTACAGCCTCCTGTGTCATCTTGCCCTTTTCCACAAGTCTTGCGTATCCCTTAGCGATTTTTTCCTTACCGCCGTCAGCAAATTCCTGCTTGATGTCGCAAAGCACTACTTCGTATCCGTCAACCTGAGCAAATGCCTTAGCAATGCCCTGTCCCATGGTACCTGCTCCAATTACTCCTACTTTCATGTTCATTTCTCCTTTTATAATATATATTCTCTAAAAATTTCTATGTAGCTTATGGACGCTCCACGATGGTTGCACATCCCATTCCACCACCGATACAAAGAGTTGCCAGACCCTTCTTAGCACCGCTCTTCTGCATCTCATGTAACAAGGTAACAAGAATACGGCAACCGGATGCTCCAACCGGATGGCCAAGTGCAATGGCACCACCGTTTACATTGACCTTGCTCATATCAAAGTTCAAATCTCTTGCAACTGCGATAGACTGTGCTGCAAATGCCTCGTTAGCTTCAACCAAATCGATATCGTCAATGGTAAGTCCGGCAATCTTTAATGCTTTCTTTGTTGCAGGCACAGGACCAACACCCATAATCTCTGGCTCGCATCCTCCAAGTGCACCGGCAACGAAAGTAGCCATTGGTGTAACACCAAGCTCCTTAGCCTTCTCTTCGCTCATAACAACGATAGCTGCTGCGCCGTCGTTAATACCGGATGCGTTACCTGCAGTAACAAGTCCGCCTTCCTTACCGGAGCAACACTTCAAATTGCTAAGGCTCTCTGCTGTTGTGCCCGGACGCGGGCCCTCATCCTTTGCAAAGATGATTGGCTCTTTTGTCTTGCGGTCAACACCTGTCTGAACAGGAACGATTTCGTCGTCAAACTTGCCTGCTGCAATAGCAGCTTCACACTTCTGCTGTGAGTTAGCTGAAAACTCATCTAATTCCTGTCTTGTAAGTCCATATTTATCACAAACATTCTCTGCTGTAATCATCATATGATAATGGTTGAATGCATCTGTCAGTGCATCGTTAACCATGGTATCAATGATGGTTGCATTGTTCATACGATATCCGAAACGAGCCTTTGTCATAGCGTAAGGTGCCATAGACATATTCTCCATACCACCGGCAACAACGATGTCTGCCTGACCGGCCATAATCATATTGGCTGCCTCGTTCACACACTTCAAACCGGAACCACATACTACATTCAGTGTAAATGCAGGAACCTCAACAGGAAGACCTGCCTTGATTGCTGCCTGACGGGCAACATTCTGTCCCTGAGCTGCCTGAATAACACATCCCATCATAACCTCGTCAACCTGCTCCGGCTTAACGCCTGCACGGTTTAAAGCTTCCTTAATAACGACAGCACCTAAATCTGCTGCAGGTGTGTTACTAAGTCCACCCCCCATCTTACCGATTGCTGTACGACATGCGCCTGCTAATACTACTTTCTTTCCCATATTCTTTTCTCCTTTTTCTTTCTTGTTCGCGGTTTTCGTTATTTTTTTAACAATCCGTGGTAAAAAAAAGAAACCGCTAAACCAACGCTAAGGAGATAATAGCATAAAAAAACATCCTTTGCAACCCGATTCGTCCCTCATTTATGGTAGGGAAACTAAAATTATCAGAATATTCTCAAGTTTTTTGGACAGAATGAATTGGCTGTTGTATTTTAATTGTTAAAAAAATGTCAATTTTTCGTTGTGTAAAAAAATCGGCCCCCACAGAGTTGTTTCTCTGAAAGAACCGATTTTATTAATTGTCTGAAAATAACTTTTTTAATTGGCACCCCAAACTCTAAAGAATGCATGGTTTCCAATCATGGTATATCCGGTGATTCCATAGTAATCTGCCCAATACTTTGTCATAAAGAACAGCCAGTCTCCGGAACGATATCCTCCAAGGGTTTCTCTTGCCGCCTGGGTACAGGATTCGTTGGGGCCACGCTCTAAAATAAGAGCCAGATGACCATCTCGAACCGGCTGGAACTGGTTCTTCTGATAGATAACTCCCTCCAGCGTGTTTGGGAATTTATTACTCATAACACGGTTCATAATGACTGTTCCTACCGCCAACTGTCCCGCATAGGATTCGCCACCTGCCTCCGCCTGTATAATGGCAGCCATCAGAATCAAATCGTCCTGACTATACCCATTCAATGCGCCTGAAGTATCTTCTACCGCACCACCCATATCCTGCGTATACTGCTTAGCCATTTCTGCCTGAATCGCAGCGTACTGTTGTTCATTGGCAGCTTCCTTCTGCTTCAAATCAGCAATAATGGCATCGAATTCATCCACTGACATCTGAGCTGCGGAAACCTCGCCCTTTTTAGAGGCATAAGCATTGCCTGCGTCTCCTACCAGCTCCTTCAGCTCACCCTGCTTTGATTTTAGGGTTTCCTGATGCGCTGATAGTTCCTGTTTCTTTTCCTCTAATTGCGCTGACTTAGAAACGATAGTCTCCTGAAGCTTGTCATAATATGACACCATTTCCCGATCATAGGATGCAATCATAGAAGCGTATTCTGCCCGCTTCACAAATTCAGCCACAGAGCCACTGGTAAGAATGGATACCAAGATAGAATCTGTGCCATTCTCGTACATAAACTGAATGCGCTTCTTCATACCCTCATACTGGGCATCCCGATTCTTCTTGGCTTCTTCCAAATCCTTTTCCAACTGTTCAATATCAGAATTGGCCGTGGAAATAGCATTCTCCGTGCTGTCAATTTCACTGTACACGCCCTGAAGCTTCTTATTCAGCGAATTGTATGTATAGCCCAGCTGCTTCTCTTCATTCTTTAGACCATCTACCTTGTCCTGGGCTTCCTTCTTCTCGCTATTAACTTCCTTCTGTTCCTGCTTGTTCTTATCCAACTCCTGCTTTAGCTGCTGAAGCCTTTCCTCCAGGGTGGACGCCTGCACCGTTGTGGCCGGCATCTGCTGTCCCATCACAAGAACCACCAAAACGCAAGCTAACACTCTTCGGATTCTTTTCATTCAAATATTCTCCGTAGTATTTTAAATCATTATCTACAGGAAGTACTGATAGCCTCCACCGCTACCGCCCCTCCACGTACTATTTCGACATGTTTGAACTTTTTCTTTAATAAGGCAATCAAATCGTTGTTTCTGTGCTCTGTCAAGGTGCACTCTAATAGGATACTATCCTCACCGATGTCTGCCACCTTCACATTGCCGTTATTCACATTGAACACTTGAGCAATCTGGAACACCTCTGCCTTTTGTCCTGCATCAATGCCCTTCACCTTGGCGTAAAGGATTTCCTTCATATGTAATGGCACATTGGTTAAATCCATCACCTTAATCACCTCTACCATACAATTTAACTGCTTCTTAATCTGTTCAAAGGTAATATCATCGCTGGTAACACAGATGGTCATGCGGGAAACATCCTCGTGCTCTGTGGTACCTACGGTAAGACTCTGTAAGTTATATGCCTTACCGGAAAAAAGTCCTGACACTTTGGCAAGAACACCCACCTGGTTTTCAACATAAAGTGCAATCCATCGATTCTTCATAGTCATGTTCTCGCCCTCCTATTTCAAAATCATCTCGCTCATTGGATTACCACTTTTTACCATAGGTAATACCAACTCGTCAGTTGCTATCATAAATTCAATGACCGTTGTGGTCTTGGTGTTGGCTTTCGCCTCCTGCAAAGCCTCCATAATCTGAGACTCTTCTGTGACACGAATCGCCTTTGCCCCATAGCTCTCTGCCCATTTCACAAAATCAGGCACATATGGTGGGCAGGCCTTATTTGGTCCCTTGCAATTATCCGGGCATCCAACCTGTCTGCGAAGGCAGGTAATCTCATAACGCTTTCCGTAGAAAAGCTGCTGCATCTGGCGAACCATCCCCAAGTAATAGTTGTTGAGGATACACACAGTGATTGGTGCATGTTCGCAGATGGCTGTGGCCATCTCCTGCATGTTCATCTGCATACCACCGTCACCTGTAATGCACACTACATCCTGCTCTGGAGCTCCCAGCTTGGCACCGATAGCAGCGGGGAATCCAAATCCCATAGTTCCAAGACCGCCGGAGGTAATCATCTTCTTTCCCACCGGCATATCAATGTATTGAGTGGCCCACATCTGATGCTGTCCAACATCCGTAACCACAATGCCCTTAGGAAATACTTCATTGATGGATTCCATAATCATCTGTGGAGACATGCCCTTGTCCCGGCGCATCTCCAGCGGATTCTCCGCATCCCATGCAGCAATCTTAGCCAGCCACTTTTCCGTGTTCTTTGGCTCTGCATATTCCACCAGGCGTTCCAAAGCAATCTTGGCATCCGCTGTTAAGGGAACATCTACCACAACATTTCTGGAAATGGAAGCAGCATCAATATCCAAATGAACGATCTTCGCCTTGGGGGCAAACTCATTCAAATCTCCTGTAATACGATCATTAAAGCGAGTTCCAATGGAAAACAAAACATCACACTCGCTGACCGCTTTGTTTGCTGAAAATCTGCCATGCATTCCGCTATTTCCAATATAGAGTGGATGATCTGTTGGAATGGAGCCCTTACCCATAATAGTGGTGACAACAGGAACATTCATTTTCTCTGCAAACTCTGTGAGTAGCTGTCCTGCACCGGCAATATTCACACCACCGCCTGCCAGAATCAATGGCTGCTTGGCCTGCTTAAGCATCTTGTAGGCCTTCTTCAACTGACCGATATGTACCGTCTCATTTGGCTTGTATCCTCGGATATCCACATGTTCCGGATAAACTGCTGAGCCAGTCTGCGTCTGCAAATTCTTAGGAATATCGATAAGTACAGGTCCCGGCTTACCCGTTCTTGCAATGTGAAATGCCATCTTAATGGTCTTGCCAAGATCCTTGCGATCCTGAACCGTCACACCATACTTGGTGATGCTTCTGGTCATGCCCACAATATCCACTTCCTGGAAAGCATCATTTCCAATCAAGTTCTGTGGAACCTGACCTGTAAAAATAACAAGAGGAACGCTGTCATAGTGGGCATCTGCAATACCGGTAATGGTATTGGTTGCTCCCGGTCCGCTGGTTACAAGACAAACGCCCACCTTGCCGGTTGCTCTGGCATATCCTTCCGCCTCGTGAATCAATGCCTGCTCATGACGTGGCAGAACTACGCGAATGCCTTCCTGCTTATAGAGCTCGTCCACCAAATCTGTTACCATCCCCCCTGGATAGGCAAATATGGTATCAACGCCTTCTTCCTGTAATGCTTTAACAAATAACTTTCTTCCTGTAATATCCATAATTTATGTCCCCGCCTTTCATCCAATACTATTTATATAAGAAGAATAGCATCAGACTCGCTTGTAGGTCTGGTATGTATAGATCACGTCAAAATATGTCTGTTCTTCGCT
Organism: uncultured Roseburia sp.; assembly: GCA_946002055.1. GTDB lineage: Bacteria > Bacillota > Clostridia > Lachnospirales > Lachnospiraceae > Pararoseburia. Next base: position 3,304 of record CAMFYL010000016.1, on the reverse strand, counting down.
CTCCTCCACCATTTGCCAGTCCTCTCTCTCCTGAAGATTTGGGAAATAGGAATCTGCCGCGTAAGCATAATCAATCTTTGTGATATGTGCAGTATCACACATATCCAAAAGCTGCTTATAAATACTGTCGCCACCGATGACAAAAACATCATTGGTGTCGTACTTTTCCAATTCCTTTTCCAGTTCTTCTACCGAGTGAACAATGACAACACCCTTTGGCTGATAGTCCATATTTCTCGTCATCACAATATTGACACGATCCTTAAGAGGTGCCTGGTTTGGAAAACTCTCTAATGTCTTGCGTCCCATAACAACTACATTTCCCGTAGTCATCTGGCGGAAACGCTTCATATCGTCCGGAATGCGAACCAGAAGCTGGTTATCCTTGCCGATGGCCCAATTCTGATCTGCGGATGCAATAATGTTCATTCTTCTATACTCCTTCTATATCGTTACGTGTTTCACAATGAAGCTCTTTTCGCTAAGTTCCTCCCTCGCCTTCGGCCTTGACCTAGACAGCAATGGGAATGTTCTTAATCTGTGGTCCTGTCACATAGTTATCCAAACGGATATCGTCCTCTGTAAACTGGTAGAAATCCTTGATGTCCGGATTGATCCAGAAAGTTGGTGCCTCATGCTGTTCCCTTGTAATCAGCTCCTGCACCAGAGGAATATGTCTATCATAAATGTGCGCATCTGCAATCACATGTACAAGCTCTCCCACTTCCATATCACACACCTGAGCCAGCATATGCACAAGCACTGCATACTGACATACATTCCAGTTGTTGGCAGCAAGAATATCTTGTGACCTCTGGTTTAGAATTGCATTTAACACCAGCTTGTCCGTGCCGGGTCTTGTGGTTACGTTAAATGTCATAGAATATGCGCATGGGTAGAGATGCATCTCTGACAAATCCTGATGCACATAAATGTTTGTCATAATACGACGGCTAAATGGATTGTTCTTCAGGTCGTAAATCACGCGGTCCACCTGATCCATCATCCCTTCCTTATACTGATGCTTCACCCCCATCTGATAGCCATATGCCTTACCGATGGAGCCGGTCTCATCTGCCCATTCATCCCAGACAGTGCTCTTAAGGTCGTGGATGTTATTTGACTTCTTCTGCCAAATCCAGAGCATCTCGTTGGTGCAGCTCTTAATTGCGGTACGACGAAGGGTAAGTGCCGGGAATTCCTTTGACAAATCATAGCGATTTACAACGCCGAATTTCTTAATGGTATAAGCACTGGTTCCGTCCTCCCACTTTGGACGAACCTTTTCCCCTTCTGTGCTGACACCATTTGCAATAATATCCTCACACATTGAAACAAAAATCTGATCTGCTAAACTCATGTGTATCTCTCCTTACGCCCCTTGATTTAAAACAAAGTTTATCTCATATAGTTTATATGATTTTATCGTCAAACGCAACAGAAACGGGTGTGAAATCTGTTGCCTTTTATAGGTAAATGGGCTATATTATTAGATAGATTGAAACGCAAAGGAGCAAAGTTATGAGTCAGGCAAAAGTTGATTACAACAAAGAGCAGAAATACAACCGCAAGAAGCTGGTGAAAAAGCAGAAGGTACAGCGTGTTGTTGGCACAATTGCTGCTACCGTTGTAGCTGTTGCATTGATTGGTTGGGTAGGTTTTTCCATGTATAATAAGCAGCAAGACGAGAAGGCAGCTGAGATTACTAAGTTGACATTGGATTCTTCTGCACTCTCTGATTACACTTCAAGCTTAAACGACTAACTTCATATGGACAGTATGCAAGAAACATAATGCTACAAAAAGAAACCTCAGGGCCATCCTATCGCCCCGAGGTATTTTTTTACTTCTCCACCTTTGCCTGATCTAAGGCATCTTGAATAGCCATCACCAGCACTTCCGTTGTGTACTGGTTGTTTGCTTCATATGTAATGTCATCTAAAGACTGCTTCTCATAAATCTGCTGACGGATAGACTCCAGTGCCGGCTCCATCAACGGATACATAACAGACACCGACTCTTCCATATTGGTAAACGAAATGTTATTGATATGATTCTCGTCAACAATCACTTCCACTCCGATAGAATTATCATTCATCTGAAAACTGGCAGTATAAACTCCCGGAACATATATAGTCTCCTCCACAGGCTCTGGCGATTTTTTACCGGCAAACATCCAGCAAAGCAGGATAACTAAGAGTACCCCCAACCCAGCAAAAATTGCTGTATAAATTAATTCTTTTAGATGAAGAACAACGATTTTTGTTTTACTACTCACTTCTCAAATCCCCAGTATTTCGGTGTTTAATAGAGTATATGAAAATTTTTAAAAAAAATTCTAAATTTGTTGTTGACATCTAAAATGCCTTTATATATAATAACTATTGTCGTCGCGAGGTGACAACAAAATATGCGCGAGTGGCTCAGTTGGTGGAGCACAACCTTGCCAAGGTTGGGGTCGCGGGTTCGAGTCCCGTCTCGCGCTCTTTAAAAAAAGGATATCCGATTGGATATCCTTTTTTTGTGTCATTACATCTTACGTATTCTTTCCATAGCTTCTACAGTATCCTCAAACTTGCCAAAAGCTGTCAGTCTAAAGTAGCCTTCACCGCTTGGACCAAATCCAACACCAGGGGTTCCAACCACTTTCGCCTCGTTTAGAAGCTTGTCAAAAAATTCCCAGCTGGAAAGTCCATCTGGCGTCTTCAGCCAGATATATGGTGCATTGACCCCACCGGATACACTGTATCCATAGGACTGCAAATGCTCCAAAATATAATTGGCATTCTTCATATAATAGGAAACTAATTCTCTAACTTCCTTCTGTCCCTGTTCAGTGTAGACTGCTTCTCCGGCCCTCTGAACAATATAAGGAGCGCCATTGTACTTGGTTCCATGACGTCTCGCCCAAAGAGAATGTAGTTTCACGCCATCGCGCTCTAAGCTCTTTGGAATCACCGTATATCCAAGTCGCAATCCTGTAAAGCCTGCATTCTTAGAAAAGGAATGTAACTCAATGGCACAATCTCTTGCTCCTTCACACTCGTAAATGGAGTGAGGTACATCGCTTTCACTAATGTACGCTTCGTAGGCTGCATCATAAATAATCACAGAACCATTTTTATTGGCATAATCCACCCATTCCTGAAGTCTTGCCTTTGTTACTGTGGCACCCGTAGGATTATTTGGAAAACACAGATAAATCAAATCCGGTGTTTTCTTTGGGAGCTCCGGTGCAAATCCCGTCTCCTTGGTACAAGGCATATAAATCACATCAGACCAAGTGCCTGTCTCTTCCATAAAA
>CAMFYL010000015.1 GCA_946002055.1 uncultured Roseburia sp. | reverse complement strand
TTGTTAGTAAGTCTGGTGAAAGAATGCATGAATATGCTGTGAATAATGTGCTTCGTCGTTGCAACGGCGTAAGAAATGAAAAAGACCGCTTTATTATCTCTGGTAAGCCTAGCGGAAATCATGCAATTCGTAAAACATGTATCTCGGAATTACATGATAGCCAACTGTTACCAGACAGAATGATTTCTGACTTTGCAGGTCATAAAGATATTTCTACAACACAGAAATATTATATTCATTCTGTTACACCACTTACAGAAAAAGCAGATGTATTTGCCAAAGTTTTCAAGCCCAAAGCGGTGTAACAAAAAATTTCGTAATGACAAAAGAAAAAAAGCCTTGAAATTCAAGGCTTTTTCTTAAAAACGTAATGCGGAAGATGGGACTTGAACCCACACGACATTGCTGCCACAAGATCCTTAGTCTTGCTCGTCTGCCAGTTCCGACACTTCCGCATATCATCTCGCGACGACCGTTATATAATATCAAACATCTAAAAATATGTCAACGCATTTTTAGAAGAAATTTCTATAACTTTAAGAGTAGGCCCAAAGCCGCTCCTGCTGCCAGCCAGACAATAGGATGCAACTTCTGCAATTTCTTTATCTGCATACACCCAAAGAATGCCAAACACATAATTACCGGTACCGCTGGAAACTGAAAACTACCATCCGATGCAGTAAAGATTGCGGTCTGAATCAGTCCCACAACTGCTGTTGCAATCAAGCCTGTCACTGCCGGACGAATGGTCCAGAAGGCTGACTTTACATATTTGTTCTCAGAAAAACTCTGAAGCATTCTTGCCACAATAACGATAACAATTAAACTAGGCAATACCAGAGAACATGTAGCAACAATTCCACCGAGGAATCCTGCTGCATTATAACCGGCATATGTTGCCATATTAACCCCGATGGGTCCCGGTGTGCTCTCGCTGACTGCCAGCATATTGGCAACGTCCGCTCTTGTATACCAGTCATACTTGTCTGCCAAATCCATGAGAAATGGAATAGTGGCGGGGCCACCGCCCACGGCAAACAGTCCAATCTGGAAAAACTCAATAAACAATTGCAAAAAAACCATTATACTTCAAGCCTCCCCATCTTATGCAAAATCACGCCCAAGGCTCCCGCGAGTACCACTAGCAATACCGTGGGAATAGGAGAAAACATAGCAAGCACAAAGGCCACTACTGCAATGCCAACGCAAAAAGCGTTGAGAAAACTCTTCTTTGCCAATGTCAGCAAAGTATTTAACATCAAAGCACAAACCACCACTTTGATGCCCCCAACGGCATGGGCTACATATACATTTGACATAAACTGCTCCAGAAACATGGCCAAAATAGATACGATAATCAAGGAGGGACTGACCATACCTAAGGTAGAAAAGATACCGCCAATGACACCTCTTCTCTTATATCCCACGAAGGTGGCCACGTTTACCGCAATGATACCCGGGGTGCACTGACCGATGGCATAGTAGTCCAAAAGTTCGTCCTCAGTAACCCAATTCTTTTTCTCGGCCAGCTCGTATTTCAGCATGGGAAGCATGGTCAGCCCTCCACCGAAGGTCAGCCCTCCAATCCGAAAAAATGCAGCGTACAATTCAAATAATTCTTTCATAAGCTCTCCATTACTATATGCGTTTAATTTCTCGCCACTTGCCCTTCCATGCGTACAAAATCATCAGCACCGCACCGATAACGAAGGATACCGGGTAAGTATAGTATACTCCCCAAATGCTGTCAAAATGCGGAGCTGCCAGGTGAATCCACGCAATCCGGCACAAGCATAGGGAAAACAAAATAATCAGCATAGGTGGTAACGTCTTTCCACTACCCCGCACCGTTCCGGCTAAGTCGTGAATAATACTAAGCAGACAGTAATAAGGTGCCAGACTCCACACCGCCATCACCCCGTATTGAATCACCTCCGGATCTCTACTGAACATGGAGATGATGGGGCGGGCAAAAGTAAGCATAATCACAGACATGCCCACGGTATAAACTAACCCCATAATCAGAACTGTATACAGCCCTTTTTTTACCCGGTCGAACCGCCCGGCGCCGATATTTTGCCCGGTGAAAGTGGTGGCCGCCAAACTGAAGCTCATAATTGGCAAAATATTAAATCCATCCACCTTCATATAGGCAGTAAATCCAGCCATAGCTGATGTTCCAAAACCATTGACACCAGCCTGGATAAGCATATTGGAAAAAGCGATAACCGCATTCTGAATAGCGGTAGGAAGCCCCAATTTAATGATGGAAACTGCCATGCGTTTGTGCATACGAATCTTTTTCCACGTCACACGATATGGAGCTTTCGTACGAAGCAAAAAACTCATAATGGCAACGCAGGAAACCAATTGGCTAATATCTGTAGCAATGGCCGCCCCTGCAATTCCCATACGAAAAACCGCCACAAAGAGAAAATCCAAAACAATATTGGTGATAGAAGCAATGGCCAGATATTTCAGGGAGCGCTTGGAATCTCCCACAGCATTTAGAATACCGGATGCCATATTATAAATTACATTAAACACCACGCCCAGAAAATAGATGCGAAGATAAAGAACTGCCTGGGGCACAACCGCCTTGGTGGTTCCCACAGAGGCAACCAGAAATGGTGTTAAAACAAGACCAGCCACCGCCACCGCAAGTCCCAAGACAACACTGATGGAAATGGTGGTGTGCACCGCCTTTTCCAAGTCATCGTAATCTTGTCCTCCAAAATATCGGGCAATCAAAATACCGGCACCACTGGAAGCTCCGACGCAGAAGGAAATCATCAAAAATGTAAGATTTCCGCTGGCACCAACGGCAGCAAGGGCCTCTCGCCCCACGAAGTTTCCCACAATAAGCGAATCCACGGTGTTATATAATTGTTGAAGAAAATTCCCGATAATCAGCGGGATGGAATATAACAGGATGGCTCTCGGTATAGAGCCGGTTGTCATTTGCAATTCTTGTGATATTTCTTTTGCTTTAGCCATAATGAAATGTTTTACTCCTAATGGTACCGAAATAGTTAGTCTATTGGCTTCGTTTATTAGAGTTTAAAGAATGACATCTCATCGTTTAGTGATTCCGACAAGCCCTTTAGGTTATTAGCCGCATCCGCCAACATATTGATAGTAGCGTTTAATTCCTCCATAGAAGCTGTTGTCTCCTGAGTAGAAGCCGCATTCTGCTCCGAAATCGCTGACAGATTGGCAATTACATCCACCACCTGTACTCTAGAAGTATCGCAGGTCTGTGCATGGGTGCGAATCTCGTCAGTGCCCGTCTTGGATATATCAATCCCCTTGCTCACATCCATAAAACTGGTCTTTGTGGCGTCTAACTTGGTCTGCTGTTCCTGAATCAACTGCTCTGCCTCTTCCATAACCAAAACTGTCTTTTCTGACTCTGTCTCCAAAGTATCTATAATTCTTTGAATCTCCGATACCGCTTCTGCAGACTGAATAGAAAGTTTTTGAATCTCGCTGGCAACCACCGCAAAACCTCTTCCTGCTTCTCCTGCTCTGGCAGACTCTATGGAAGCATTCAATGCCAATAGACTGGTCTCGTCTGCAATATCCGTAATCAAAGATGCTGAATCACTTATTCTCTTGATGGCCTCACCGGTCAGTTGAATCTGCTTACTAATGTGCACGATAGCCTCTGTAGTCTTGTCGTTGGAATCGCTGAGTTCCTGCATTGTTCTGTCAGAAAGACGCCCTGCTTCGCTCATCTGTAACGAAGTATCTGTCAGACTTCCCACATTATCCACGATAGTTTCGATCACCTGACCCATATTGGAAATTTCCATAGAAGCACTCTCAATCTCCTCTGCCTGGGAAATTGCCCCCTTGGAAATCTCTTCTACCGCCCGGCTAATTTCATCTGCCGCTTGAGATGACTGTCCTGCCATATTGTTAAGTTCATCCCCGGAATTGTATAAAACATCTGAGGACTGTTTCAATTCACCTACAATACCTCGCAGCTTTTTGATGAGATTATCCACGGCTCTTGCAATGTCTCCAATCTCATCTCCTCTCTGCAAAATTCTGTCATTGACATTTACCGCCAAATTACCGGTAGAAAGTTCGTCTAAGGATCCTTTCGCGAGACGAATATCCTTTACAATATTTTTGGAGCAAATGATACTTATAGCCACCGCCAATAAAATCACAGTTATTGCGCAAATTAAAATCTTTACTGTCTCCGAACGGATATGGGCAGATACACTCTCTGCTGGCTTTCCGGCAAAAATTGTTCCCACCACTGTGCCATCTTCATTTTCAAGAGGAATATAACAAGCACAATAGCGCTGACCGTTTACTGTAATATCGTTGGTTTTATAAACTTCACCTTTTGAAACCGTATCCCAGACCTCATCGGCAATTTCCGTTCCAATGGCACGCTCTTGCGTCTCTGAATCAATCAGCGATGTAATCATTCTGGTCTTGCCATAACAGATGGTCACATCTGCCGCCATATCTCTGACATACTCATCAATCTCCTCTATACGGTTAGACAGGTTTGTGGCGCCTTTATACAAATCCCCATTTGTCCCCAACTTGTAATCTCCATCATAGGAACGGTATCCGGCATTCACCGCCACTGCCACCCCCTGTAATCCATCCAGGACTTCCGTGTACATACCCGTTGTCATGGCATTGTTGGCAAACACATTTAAAACAATCACCGCTATAGACACTGGCAAAATCGTCATCAATAACAAGCGGGTTTTTAACCCATAACTCTTCTTTTGTTTCATGTCTCCCCCTCCTTTGTAAATGCTCTAGAACATATAGCGATAGTATACCACATCATGTAAAATAGTCCAAGTGCGTTTCCTCCACAAACCCTCTAATTTTCTATATTATCGCTATGTTTCATCAATATCCAAAGTGTTTCTGGTTTCTATTCGTCTCCATCTCTAATGGGCCACAATTGCAGCATTATGGGTTAATGGATCCCGCCTATCGTAGCAGAAGCGAGCAAAGGCAGGCTCCGGCAAGGGGTGCATGATTTGCTCCCCGGACTTTTCCCACACCGGATAGGTAAACACATCAATGTGTTCTTTCTTATCTACCGTTCTCTCACGAATCTCATCTTTCCATGGTGTTAAGTCCAGAGCAAACTCCGCCCGACTCTTACAATTCTCTCGCAAATACAAATCGTATGTCAATGTCTGGCGCACCACTTCCTGAGAATCCGGCATATATTCCCGGACGAACTCAAACATTACGGAATATCGATAGTTTCTGGCAGGCACATGGACATAATAATCATGTTTCTCGTAAAACTCTGCCATAGCAGAAAACATAGCAAATGGCGTTTCAAATCCCGTCTCCACCACAGCCAGAGTTGCCGTGAACTGTCCACTATTATAGAACAGCTCCACCATCTCCTCAATTTGTTTCAACTTTAAAATTTCATCATAGGAAATCCATTTGGTGGAAACCACTTCATAAGGAGGCTGTCTGTGATAGCAAATTCCATATTTCTCTGCCATTTCCTCCATATAAGAACCCTTTAACACCTTGAGAAATCCCAGTTGCAATTGGTCCGGTCTCATGGCGAACACTTCGTTAAAACTCTTCTGAAAAGTCTCATAATCTTCATAAGGTAATCCGGCGATCAAATCCAAGTGCTGATGGGTGTTGCAAAATGCCTTCACCTTCTCCACATTTTTCTGTACTCTGTCCAAATCCATCACACGACGTATCTCCGCAATGGTGTCTCCGTTGGTAGACTGCACGCCAATTTCTAACTGAATGAGTCCTGGGCGCATCTGCTGAATAATGGCAAACTCTTCCTCAGTCATAATATCCGCCGCCACTTCAAAATGAAAGTTGGTGACACCATTGTCATGCTCTAACAAATACTTCCAAATAGCCATAGCGTGCTCTTTATTACAATTAAACGTTCGGTCAATAAACTTTACTTGCTTCACCTGATGTTCCAAGAAAAACTGAAGTTCAGAAAGCACCAAATCCAAGGAACGCAAGCGAACCTGCTTATCTATAGAGGACAAGCAATAACTACATCGGAAGGGACATCCTCTGGATGACTCATAATAGATAATTCTATTTTCAAATTGTTCCACCCCCATTTCCTTATAGAAAAATGGAATGGTATTCAAGTCTGTCATCTCACGCTGCTTGGTATAAAACGCCTCCCACCTATGATTCTTCCCTGGCAGACATATCCCTGCAATCTCTGCCAGTCGTTCCCACGTCACACAGCCCTTTGCATAGCAACCTGCCAACTCTGCAAAAGTGGCCTCTCCCTCGCCCACCACAATTCCTGTAAGGCAAGCATGCGCCTCTAATCGTTTCGGTGCGTCAAAGGACACCTCCGGCCCTCCCAACCACACATCCACATCCGGGAGCACCTGGGGAATATCAGAAAGCAGTTCCTCCACCATGCGCATATTCCAGATATAGCATGAAAAGGCAATCATTTCCGGTTTCCGTCGATAAATATCCGCAAGAATATCCTCTTCCTTCTGATTGATGGTGTATTCCACAATCTCTATATCATCCTGCCACTCTTTGGCATAAGCATACAAACTGTACACCGCAGGATTGGAATGGATGTATTTTGCATTAATTGCAACCAGCAGAATTTTATGGTTCATCTGACACCTCTGAAAAACAATAAGATAAGTAGATTATATAAAAGGTAATGGGACCCTTCAAGTGAAGAGCCCCATTAAGGAGAATTTGGAAGTTAACTATAATAAGTTTTAACGAATAAACTATAATTAATTTCCGAATCGTTTCGGTTTCCCTATCCGATTCTCATTAAGTTACATTTATTATACAAAAGCAAATGGGACAAGATAGGGACAAATTTCGAGTTTTTTCGGATATTTTGCATATTTTTCCAAAAATTCCGCCATTTTTTACAATCCAAAGTATCTTTTTCCATTAAAATAGGAGATTCCTTGAATAATTTTGCAAAGAGATTTGTCATCTGCAGGGTATTCCCCATTCTCAACCCAAGTACCAATCAGCTCACAAACAATACGTCTGAAGTACTCATGTCTTGTATATGACAGAAAACTTCTGGAATCTGTCAGCATACCGATGAAGTTACCAAGAAGTCCTAAATTCGCCAGAGAAGTCATCTGCTCCATCATACCTGTCTTGTTGTCATTAAACCACCATGCACTGCCATGCTGAATCTTTCCAACAGCATCCGATGACTGGAAGCATCCGATAATGGTACCAATAGCTGCATTGTCAATTGGATTTAAGGAGTAAATAATGGTCTTTGGCAACTGATTGGTATATTCTAATGCATTTAAGAAATCTGCCAACTCATTCATAGGTGCACTGGTGGAGATGCTGTCAATACCCGCATCCGGTCCCAGCTGTTCAAATAATCGTCGATTATTATCTCGCTTAACACCATAATGTAACTGCATTACCCAGTTCAGGCGATGATATTCTCTTCCCAAATGAAGAAGAATTGCCATCTTATACTTGCCGATTTCTTCAGCACTTAAAGCCTCACCGGACATTTTCTTTGCGAAAATGATTTCCACTTCCGCATCCGTTGTATCTGCGTATGCCACGTACTGAAGGCCATGGTCGCTGATGACACATCCCACCTCATTGAAGTATTCCATTCTCTTGGTAAGGGCTGCCTTCACATCAGCAAAGGTAGAAATTTCCATCTGGCTGGCATCTGCCAACTTCATCATATAACCGGCAAAATCATCCTTTTCAATGTTTACCGCCTTATCCGGTCTCCAGGATGGCAATACCTTCACCGGAAAGCTTTCATCAGCAGCAATCATCTTGTGCCACTTCAAATCATCAATAGGATCGTCTGTGGTTCCCACCATCTCCACATTAGAAGAAAGGATCAACTGTCTTGCTGACATATTTTTCAGTTTCTCATTGCAAAGGTTCCATACTTCCTCCGCCGTGTCTCCATTTAAAGCACCATGATAATCGAAATATCTCTGCAATTCCAAGTGAGACCAGTGATACAGTGGATTGCCCACTGCCATCTCTAAGGTCTCTGCCCACTTCTGAAACTTCTCTCTGTCAGAAGCATCACCGGTGATAAAGCGCTCCTCCACACCGTTGGAGCGCATTTGACGCCACTTGTAGTGGTCGCCCCCAAGCCATACCTGGGTAATATTTTCAAATTTCACATCTTCTGCAATTTCCTGTGGACTCAAATGACAGTGATAGTCAATGATGGGAAGGTCCTTTGCAAAATCGTGATATAAATGCTTCGCTGTATCTGTGGATAATAAGAAATCCTCATCCATAAACTTTTTCATAAGCTACTCCTATGCGTTTTTCACAAGTTCCACTGCACTTCTTGTCATTGCCTCAATCTCGTCGAATTTGCCATCGCGAATCAAGTCGCCCTTTACCATCCAGCTTCCGCCGGCTGCAATAATCTTTGAATCAGCTAAGTACTCTAGTACATTTGCCTCGGAAACACCACCGGTTGGCATAAAACGAACCTGTGGGAAAGGAGCTGCCAAAGCCTTAATGGTCTTCAAGCCGCCAAACTGTGCTGCCGGGAAAAACTTAGCAACAGGAAGATTGTGATTTACAACCATCATAAGCTCTGTTGGTGTACATACACCCGGCAAAATTGGAATATTATTGTCGCAGCAATACTGTGTTACTTCCTCTGAGTATCCCGGAGTTACGATAAACTTTGCTCCGCAATCGATTGCCTGCTTACACTGCTCTACGTTAATCACGGTGCCGGCACCCACAAGCATATCCGGGAAAGCTTCGCTCATAGCCTTGATGGAGTCTGCTGCGGCAGCTGTTCTAAAGGTAACCTCCGCTACAGGAAGGCCACCATTCATAAGTGCCTGTCCCAAAGGAATGGCGTCCTTCACATCCTCTAATACAACAACAGGAACAATCTTTAACGCTTCAACTTTTTCTAATAATTCTTTCATTTCCATAATCTTCACCTCACACTAAGTTGCTTTCGGCCTAAACCCCTGAATATGCTGAGAAACCACCATCTACTGGAAGAACCACACCTGTGATAAAGCCAGCTGCATCATTGTTTAAAAGGAACAAAAGGGAACCAATTAATTCTTCTGACTCACCGAAGCGTCCCATTGGTGTAGCTGCAAGAATCTTACCTGTACGAGGAGTAGGTGTTCCATCTTCGTTAAACAAAAGCTTTGCATTCTGCTTTGTTGAGAAGAAACCCGGTGCAATTGCATTTACACGAATGCCTGACTTGGAGAAATGAACAGCCAACCACTGTGTAAAGTTGCTGATAGCTGCCTTAGCTCCTGAGTATGCAGGAATCTTAGTAAGTGGAGTAAATGCATTCATAGAAGAAATATTTAAGATGTTGCATCCTTCCTTCTCTACCATGTCCTGAGCAAAAATCTGTGTTGGAAGCAAAGTTCCGATAAAGTTCAAGTTGAATACAAATTCAACTCCACTTGGATCCAGGTCGAAGAAGGAAATGGTATCTGCATCGATGTCTCCGGCCTCGAAGTACTCCTTGTCTGTGGTTGCTCTTGGGTTGTTTCCGCCAGCTCCATTAATAAGAATATCACATGTTCCAAGATCTGCAACTACTGCATCATGTGTTGCCACAAGACTCTCCTTTTCAAGTACATTGGTCTTGTATGCCTTTGCAACACCGCCTTCTGCCACGATCTCATCTGCAACTGCCTGTGCTGCTTCTTCGTTCAAATCAAGTACGGCAACCTTTGCTCCGGCCTGTGCCAAAGCCTTAGCGAACATTCCGCAGAGAATTCCGCCTGCTCCTGTAACAACTGCTACTTTTCCTGAAAGATCTGTGTTAAGTGGTAATTTCATCATGATTTTTTCCTCCTATTATCTCTATTACTTAGAAGCCTTCTCTACAGCTTCAAACAATCCATTGATATAAGTTGCGCCAAGGGCTCTATCGAAAAGGCCATAACCGGCTCTTCCTGTCTCACCCCAAATCATTCTTCCGTGGTCCGGACGAACATATCCGGTAAATCCATTGTCGTGAAGTGCCTTTACAATTTCATACATATCTAAGCTTCCACAGCTGGAAAGATGCGCTCTCTCCTCAAAGCCGTTATCAAGTACCTGTACATTTCTAAGATGTGCAAAATGGATTCTTCCCATCTTAGCATATTTTGCAGCCAGACGAACCACATCATTTTTTGCTGAGCATCCCAAAGAACCTGTACAAAGTGTAATTCCGTTGTGAGGATCGTCAACAAGCTTTAAGAAACGGTCAAGGTTTGCCTCATCCGTAATGATTCGCGGAAGTCCAAAAATGCTCCAGCAAGGATCATCCTCATGTATTGCCATATTCACATCACACTCTGCAGCAACAGGAATGATCTTTTCCAAGAAATACTTTAGGTTATTCCACAAATCATCTTCAGACAACTCTTGATACTCAGCAACGATGTCCTTTAACTCTTCTCTTGTGTAGCTGGCATCCCAACCCGGCAAAGTCAAATCGCTGTCAGACTCTAAAGGATTTACCTTGTCCACCTGCTCCTGATAATATACAAGGGATGTGGAACCATCCGGAAGGGGATGATCTAACTGTGTTCTTGTCCAGTCAAACACCGGCATAAAGTTGTAGCATACACACTTGATACCAGCCTCTGCCACACGTCTGATATTCTCACAGTAGTTCTCAATATACTTCTCTCTGGTTGGCTTTCCAAGCTTGATATCCTCGTGTACCGGAATACTCTCAATTACCTCAAAGTGCAGTCCAGCATCCTCTGTCTGCTTCTTAAGCTTTGCGATGGACTCTCTGCTCCAAACCTCGCCAACAGGAACGTCATATACCGCAGTTACAATGGAATCCATTCCCGGAATCTGTGCGATATTTTGCAATGTTACCTTGTCATCTTCTCCATACCAACGAAACGATAATTTCATGTAAAAACCTCCTTCAAAATAATGGTTGCTCTTGTTATATTCAATGTACCCTCTTTCGTTGAAAATTAAAACTACAAAAGTTGTTGTAAACATTGCAAAAGTTGTGGTTCGCGTTTAAAATGAGAAGCATGGAGGGGTCGTTATGGCAAAACATTATCATTCTCAGTTTGACCAGCGCCAGGAAATGCGCACTACAGACTTTGAAGTATTCTATTATGAAGACAAAGAATATTCGGAGGTGTCTATGCACCGCCACGATTATTATGAAATATATTTCTTCTTGGAAGGAGATCTTTCTTATCAAATAGGAAAGAATCAATATCCCATGAATTATGGCGATATCTGTATTATTCCCCCAGGGGTATTTCACCGGCCACAGTTTCAGACATATGATAAACCATATCGTCGTATTGTCCTTTGGTTATCTCCGGACTATTTTAGAAGAATTCAGAGCATTCACCCTGACATCACCTACTGTTTTGAATATGGCGACAAGACCCATTGTCACCACTTCTCTACAGACTTTTCCTCTGCTCAGGTCATATTTGATAAACTGCTTGATATTATGGAGGAGAATAAGCGGGTGGTTCCCTTCCACCAAGAGATGCTGATCTGTCACATTACATCACTGCTCTTAAGCATCAACCGCATTGTCTCATTAACCCAAAAGTCCAATGATGACATCACAAGACCCGACCCTCTTTTTGCCAGAGTGTGCGATTATATGAACAAGCATTTGGAGGAGGATTTGACACTGGATGTATTGGCTCAGAAATTTTATGTGAGCAAGTATCACATTTCCCACGTGTTTAAGGAAAATATGGGAATGTCGGTACATCAATATCTTACAAAAAAGAGACTCTATGCCTCCAAGAATGCTATTCTTGCCGGTGAGCCTATGGGAGATGTGGCAAATAACTTTGGCTTTCAGGATTACACCAGTTTCTTCCGAGCCTTTAAGAAGGAATTTGGCATTGGTCCCAAGGAATTCAAGGAGTCCTTCGGCATCGCTCCGCAGCCTCGTCAGGAAGCATCGGATACCATTGAGCACGCGGTATTTGATAAGGGGTAATATTTGCAAAAAACACTTGAAACCCCTTTCCACATATGATATTTTATTTGAGTAGCGTTTCTTCGGAAACACGTGCGGATGTGGCGGAATTGGCAGACGCGATAGATTTAGGTTCTATTGTCAACAGGCGTGCAGGTTCAAGTCCTGTCATCCGCATCAAAAAAGACAATCATTTTTATGATTGTCTTTTTTATTACCTATATCTCTACCTTCATCATCCGATATCCCACGCCGATATGGGTCTGAATATATTGGGGTGAATCCTCTCCCGTCTCAAGTTTCTTGCGCAAGGTTGCCATAAACACCCGCAGGGATGCCACATCATTTTGCCAAGAGCTTCCCCATATTTTTTGTGTAATAAATGTATGCGTCAAAACTTTTCCCGTATTCTGGGCCAACAGACAAAGCAACTTATATTCGATAGGCGTCAATTTCATTTCTTCCCCATTCAGGTATGCGCAACGGGCCACAAAATCGATTCGTAGCTGTCCATTGGTATATACAGAGCTCTCTGTAGCGCTTGTTTCTGATGCCAGAAGCGAAAGCCGCCGTTGCATCACCCGAAGACGAGCCAGAAGTTCTTCCACAGAAAATGGTTTTGTCAGATAGTCGTCTGCCCCCATATCAAGGGCTTCAATCTTGTCCTCATCATCACTTCTGGCACTGATGACAATAATGGGCATATTGGACCATTCCCGAATGCGCTTAATCACTTCAATTCCGTCCATATCCGGCAAGCCCAAATCCAGGAAAACAACGTCCGGATTGCATGTGGATGCCTGCATAATAGCCTCTTCTCCACATGCTGCTGTCACAAAAAGATAATCATGTGTCTTCAAAGTGGTTGTGATGAGATTTCTCACAGGAGCATCATCCTCTACCACTAGTATCTTATACTTATTCATTGATATTTACCTCCCCTTTCTGCAGATAGAACGTAAATACCGTTCCCATTGGTTCATTATCTTCCACATGGATGGTGCCTCCATGTGCTTCCACAACCGTCTTGCAAAGGGCCAGTCCCAATCCAAGACTTCGTTTGCTGTCCGCCACTGTCTTCTGGCCTGTGTAGAACATATCAAAAATGTGCTCTTTTGCCTCTTGGCTGATACCGGGACCATTATCTGACACAGATATGTATATCATATCATCTTTCTCACCGGAGGATATGATAATTTCCGACCCTTCCTGCGTATATTTAATGGCGTTGTTCACAATATTGATAATGACTTGAATGATAAGCTTTGCGTCCATCATTGCCAGTAACATATCCTGCAGCGAAACCACAATGGTATGTTCTGTGCGTTTTCTGTCAATATGCTTTAATGCTTCCTCAATCACTTCATCCACCAGTTGCAGTGATAGGTTTAGCTGCATACTGTTATTCTCTATTCTAGTGACAGAAAGCAGATTCTCTACCAGATGAATCAACCACTGGGAATCATCATAGATATCCAGAAAGATTTGCTCTCGCGTGGCATCATCCAACTGGTCATAGTGAGCCCGAAGATTGCTGGCATTTCCGGAAATCGAGGTAAGGGGCGTGCGCAAATCGTGAGAAATGGTTCGCAGTAAATTCGCACGCATTTTTTCCCGCTGTGCCTGTAACGCCGCCTGCTCTTTTTCTCTTGCATTCTTGATATTTTCCAAGGCAAGGGCACACTCACCTAAAATAGATATTAAAATACTGTATTCAAACTCCTCCATAGGGGTTTTGTCCTCGCGTATTCCAAGAACGCCATAGACAGACCCATTGATGCGTATGGCAAAATACAATCCTTTGGCCTCCGGGAAAACATCGGTAGTGGCCCCCGCCCTTTTTTGATGGGTAAACACCCATTCCGCCACGCCTCTCTCCTGTTCTCCCAAAAAAACAGTACCCTCTGAATCTCCCTCCGCTTGAAAAATAAAGCCTTTTCCAAGAACCTCCTTCTCCACCGGATAGATAATGATGTCTCTATTTAACAGCAAAATTACCTGACTGGCTGTAATACGGATGACTTCCTCATCACTGTGGGCCTTTTGCAAAAGCTGATTGGTGTCAAACAAAACCTTGGTACGGTAGGCAGCCCTGGCTGACTGCTTTGCCGCATCCTTCAGTTTATTTGCCAGGCTTCCTGTCAACAGGGACGCAATCAGCATAATGGCAAAGGTTATGGGATAACCCGGTTCATATGCATGAAAGGTCAATCTGGGTTCTGTAAAGAAATAATTAAATAAGAGCACACTGCCAAAGGAGCTAATCAAACTGCTGAGATGGCTTCTTGTAATCATAGCATTCACCAAAACCCCAAGTAGATACACGGTGATGATATTTGATTCTGTAAATCCCAAATGTTGAAACAGGCTTCCCACCAGAGTCACCCCTGCTAAGAGTAACACCGTTAACAGAATATCTTTTCCGCTTGGTCGCATCATTTTCAAAAAATGATTGGTATCAAGTAACTTCCAGTCTGTGTTTTTTGCTTCTGTATCTTGTTGAGTTTCCATGGTATTGCCAAACTCCTTTTGTATTTATGCAAGCATTATACCACAACCTCACTCCTTGGTTGAATCCCAAAGTATGACTCTGCAATTTTCATGCATCTTTTTATACTCTTCTATCTCCTTCATCATCTCATCAGGATTCTCATTTTCAGGGAGAACAATATATGTGGGATCCTTCATGTCAAACTCCTTCTGTTCCACATGGTAAGCAGCCTCCATGTATTTTCCTATGAACCCAACAAGCACCAGTCCTAGAACAAAAGATATGATAATCACTCCGATAATCAAAAAGTCAACCACAGTTCTCACCTCCTTGTAGCTTCATCTATAGACTTTTATATATGAAAACACTTCTGAATGGCTTTTGCCTCTCCCAACACCATCATGGACATAGTATTATCCAGCACCAAGTCAGGCGTAATAGCCAGATTTATGCTTCCTCCTATTTTAATGGCCATAATGTTAATGCCGTATTTTTTACGGATATCAATCTGATCAACGGTTTTTCCCACCCACTGTTCAGGAATCTCCACTTCAAAAATAGCATGACATCCATCCAGGTTAATATAGTCTAGGATATGATCTGCTGTAAATCGAATGGCAGTCCATCTTGCCATTTGCATCTCCGGATTTACCACCTCATCTGCACCATTTCGCAGCAAAAACTTTGCCTGAACCTCTCTCTCAGCTCTTGCCACCACGCATTTTCCCCCTAATTCCTTTAAAAGAGATGTGGTCTCCAATGAGCTTTGAAAATCATTTCCAATGGTAACAATACATACGTCATAATTGTTAATTCCCAGAGAACTCAAAAAATCCTCATCTGTGCTATCTCCAATCATGGCATTTGTCACATAGGGAAGCACATGATTGATTCTTTCCTCATCTTTATCAATGGCCATAACCTGATGGCCAATCTCATGGATCTGTCTTGCTACTAAATTCCCAAAATTTCCTAATCCTACTAATAATATCGATTTCATATTTTCCTCCTAACCCACAGTAATGTGTTCCAATGGATATTTTGATATAAAGGTATCTCTCCTTGAAAATGCTGCATAAATCAGGGTAAGTCCACCCACTCTTCCAAAGAACATAAGAAGCATCAACACAATTTTTGAAATCACTCCCAGACCAGATGTAATGCCAAGGGTTAAACCAACCGTTCCTATGGCTGATATGGTCTCAAACAAACTGGTTGACATGGGAAGATTCTCACATACACTGATGATTAGCGCACCACCTATGGCAAGTGTTAAGTACATAAAAAAGATGGTGGACGCATTTTTGATCTCATGGTCCGCTATCCTTCGACCAAAGAATTTTGCATTGTCTCTTCTTCGAAAAACTGCAATGGTATTTCCAAACAAAACCGCCGCTGTTGTAGTTTTCATTCCACCGGCAGTGGATCCGGGAGAACCGCCAATCAACATAAGAATCATCATAATTCCCAGACCGGAGCTGGTCATCTTTGTCAAATCTGCCGTGTTAAACCCTGCCGTTCTGGGTGTCACCGCTTGAAACAAAGACTGACAGATTCTGCTTTTCAATGGCAAATCTGAAAAGTCAAAAAAGAAAAAACATATGGCAGGAATCACCAAAAGAAGCAGCGATGTTGCAAGAATTACCTTACTCTGCATTCGGTATTCCTTTATATGAAACTTCTTTTTTACAATGTCATCCCAGGTAAGGAAACCAATTCCACCGGTAAAAATCAGCAGACCAAAAACAATGGTTACAAAAGGGCTGTCCTGAAAGAGGGTAAGAGATGAAAATGCACCTGTTTTCCCTCCCATCAAATCAAATCCCGCATTACAAAATGCGGAAATGGAATGAAAGACGGACATCCAAATTCCAGCCAGTCCATATCTCTTGCAAAAGAACGGCAGCAACACCAAAAAACCTATGAGTTCCACTGCAAAAGCCGTGCGAAAAACAAAACTTGTAAGTCGAACAACTCCCCCCACTTGAGGTGCGGAAAGAGCACTTTGCATGGTTTGACGTTGCATGAGAGATATTTTTCTTCCAGCAATCACCGCCAAAAAGGATGCCACAGTAACAACACCAAGGCCGCCCATTTGAATCAACACCAGTATGACTCCCTGTCCGAAATAGGACCAGTATAGGGATGTATCTCTCACCACCAAGCCTGTTACACAAACGGCAGAGGTAGAAGTAAATAAAGCATCAATAAACGGTGTCACCTGATGGGCCTTAGATGAAATGGGCAGCATCAAAAGCACCGCACCACCAAGAATCACCCCTGCGAAGCCTAAAATAATAATCTGAAACGATGAAAGTTTTCCTTTTACCGTTGTTATGATATCCACCTTTTCTTCCTCCGTAAAAAATTCTTTGCTTATTATATGCCTGCAAAGCAAAAGACTCCATTAAGTATTTCTTCTGTGTATAAAGATTGTATAAAGATTTGATTTTAAGGTAAAAAAAAACAAGCCACTGGGTCCCCTCAGCGGCTTGTTATCTCTTTCATCATTCAATTTCTTACAACTCCCAGTCTGCCTGTCTTGTATGAAGCAGCTGATGTGCTTTGTGTGACAATGGTTTCTCTAAGAACTTGTCGTAGATGTCTACAATGGCCGGATTCTCATGGGAGAATCGAAGCTGACTATTCTTATCAATGTCATATAACTTCTGTCCTCTCTCACAAGCCAACTCTTCTCCGTCGTGGATTGGCTGACCGCCACCGCCGGCACAGCCTCCCGGACATGCCATAATCTCGATAAAGTCATAATCTACTTCACCGTTTCTTACCTGTTCCATAAGCTTTCTGGCATTGCCAAGGCCACTGGCAACGGCTGCCTTCACCTTGGTTCCTGCAATATCCACCGTAGCCTCCCGAATGCCGTCACTTCCACGAACAATAGCAAAGTCATCTGCCCCCGGATTCTTGCCGGTAGCAAAGTACACCGCGCTTCGAAGGGCTGCCTCCATAACACCACCGGTGGCACCGAAAATAACTCCGGCACCGGTTCCCAGGCCGATTGGCTGATCAAATTCCTGTTCCTCCAGTGTCTCAAGATTCACCTGGGCAGATTTCATCATGCGAATCAATTCTCTTGTGGTAAGGGCAACATCCACATCCTTACCGGCACCAGCATCATTCACCTGTGGCACATCGCACTCGTACTTCTTGGCGGTACATGGCATGACAGATACACAGAAAATATCTGCCGGGTCAATATCAAGGACCTGCGCATAGTAGGATTTTGCCACTGCTCCAAACATTTGCTGTGGAGACTTGGCGGTGGAGAGATGGTCTGTGTATTCCGGATACTGGCTCTTCATAAAGCGAACCCATCCCGGACAGCAGGAAGTAAACATTGGGAATTTTGCTCCCGCATCTCTCTTGCTTAATCTATCAAATAATTCATTTCCCTCTTCCATAATGGTAAGATCTGCCGAGAAATCCGTATCAAATACATAGTCAAATCCAATCTGTCTTGTGGCAGCTACCATCTTACCTACCGTAGCCTCATCTCGGCTAAGGCCAAAGCTCTCACCCCAGGCCGCACGAACTGCCGGAGCAATCTGAACGATAACGACTTTCTTAGGGTCACGAATAGCACGCATCACCTGAATGGTGTCATTTCTCTCCCGAAGAGCTCCTGTTGGGCAATGGGTAATGCACTGTCCGCAGGCTGCACAGTCTGCGTCGCGAATGGGAACGTTCTCCTTGGTATTTACACTGGTTCGCTTACCGGTGTTCACCACATCCCAAACATTCATATCCTGAATCTTGTCACAGACCTGGATGCATCGCATACATTTGATACACTTGCCGGAATCTCGAATAATCGGGAAGGAGTGATCCCAAGGCTGTCTTTCAATTTCCTGTTCATAGGGAAGTTCTATAATATTCAGCTCTGAGGCCAAGTCCTGCAGGGAGCAGTTCTGATTGCGCACGCAGGTGGCGCAATGGTAATCGTGCTGGGAAAGAATAAACTCCACATTAGCTCGTCTGGCAGCGAACACCTTTGTGGTGTTGGTGTAGATCACCATGCCCTCCTCCACCACATTATTACAAGCTGCAACCAGATGGTCTTTTCCTTCAATCTCAACCATACAGACACGGCATGCGCCGATTTCATTGATTTCTTCCAAAAAACATAGAGTAGGGATCTTAATTCCCGCCATTGTGGCAGCCTTTAAAATGGTGGTGCCTTTCTCCACGCAGACTGCTTTTCCGTTAATTGTAGCATTTACCATTTTAACTCTCTGCCTCCTCTCAATGTACCACAGCCATAATGATCGCAGCGCAGACATCTTGCCGTCTCCTGCTTCATTTCTTCATGACTCATACAATTCTCAATTCCTTCAAAGTCGCACTTCCTCTCATTGGCGTCTCTCTCTGTCAAATGGATACGACCGGAAGGCAGTTTGTCATTCATCAGTGGCGATGGTATATCCACATCCACCGAAATCTCGTGTTTGAATCCTAAATATTCATCGATATTTGCCGCTGCAACCTTTCCTGCAGCAATGGCTTTGATAACCGTGGCAGGTCCGGAAACACAGTCTCCACCGGAGAAGAGTCCGTCTTTTCCTAAAATTCTGCCCCCCTCATCGGTAACAATGCGATTCCACTTGGTTTCAATACCATGCTCCTCGTAGTGTTCACTCTCAATATCCTGACCTATGGCCACCAAAATCACATCACATGGAATACGAACCGGTTCCTTATCTGCCTTACTTGACTTTGGTCTGCCGTTTCTATCATATAATCCACTAATCTGAGGCTGTGTCCAAAGAGCTACCACATCGCCTTTTTCATCCGCTTCCACACGAAGTGGTGCCTGCAGTGTATATAATTCAACTCCCTCTTCGATAGCTCCTCGAATTTCCACCGGAGAAGCTGTCATATCTTTTTCCTGACGACGATAAACAATGCTCACTGTCTTGGCATTGGCACGGACAGCCGTTCTGGCGCAATCCATAGCCACATTTCCGCCACCAATGACACAGACTCTCTTACCTGTAAAATCAATTGGCTTTTCCAGTCCCACATCTCTCAACAGGTTGACAGCAGAAACTACGTTGTTGCTGTCGGAGCCTTCAATGTCAAACTTCTTATCCGTCTGGGCACCGATAGCAATATAGGTAGCATCATAATCCTGCTCTAACTGAGCGATGGAAATGTCCTTACCAATCCGGGCATTAAGCTTTACTTCCACACCGGTCTTTAATATGTAATCGATATCTTCCTGTAGCCTCTCTCTGGGGAAGCGATAGTTTGGAATACCATAGCGAAGCATACCACCAAGCTTTGGCTTCTCCTCAAACACCGTACACTGATGTCCCATCAGCTGCAGGAAGTACGCCGCAGTCAATCCACTTGGACCACCACCTACGATAGCAACTCTCTTTCCGGTGGATTCTGCCTTTGGTGGTACCGGGATATTCTCTAAGTCTGCACCGTCAACTGCGGAGCGCTTAATTCCTCGAATGTTTACTGCACTGTCAATAATGTTTCTACGACACTGCTCCTCACACGGATGCTCACAGATAAGAGCGCAGGCAGTAGGGAACGGATTGTCCTTTCGAATGAGACGAACCGCATCATCATATTGCTCAGCTTCAGTCAGTGCAATATATCCCGGAATATCCACATGGGCAGGACATCTGTCAATACATGGAATCGGCTGTTCAAAAGAACCGATACATCTCTTATTCTGAATATGGGAAATGTAATCATCTCGAAATCCCTGTACACCTAAAAGCACCATATGAGCCGCATCAAAACCGATGGCGCAATCAGCAGACGTCTCGATATTCTTTGCCGCCTCCTCAATCAACTCCAAGGTATGCATCGTTGCCCTGTTGTTCATAACATCTTCCAGCAAATTCTCAAGCTGTCCTAATCCCACACGACAAGGCACACACTTGCCACAACTCTGTGCATGGCACACCTTAAGGAAAGCAAGCTGCATATCCACAGGACAAGTTCCCGGCGGATTTGCTACGATTCGTTGTTGAAATTCCTGAATCATGTTCTTGGTTGCAGATGCAGCACGATCCTCCATCTGAACTGTTAATCTACTCAAATTTCACCCCTCCTAATACTTAATACATTCGTTGTACTTAATTATACAGGTGTGGCAAATAGAAAGGCAACAATTGATATTTTTTTCACACATTTTTCTGTCATTTCTATGCAAATAGATAAAATTGTGTATAAAAAAAGACGGGACCGCTCATCGATCCCGTCTTTTTAGTTATCTCTCGCACACTTATACTGCAAGTCTTCCCAACGTCTGTCTACTTCTGCCTGGAACTGCACAAGCAAGTCCTCGTTGCCAGGCTTAAACAAATGCTTGAATCTGCCCTGCTCACGAAGGAAGTCTTCAATCGGAAGCTTCTTCTTTGGCTCGTAGGTCAGTCTCCATTTACCATGGTCCACCTCAAACATTGGCCAGTAGCAAGTCTCAACACCAAGCTTACAAATCTTCATCACCTCGGATGGATCATATCTCCAGCCACGGGGACATGGTGCCATAATATTGAGAAATGCTGCGCCCTCTGTATAAATCGCCTTTTCTGCCTTCTGATGCAAATCAGAAAAATTGCCAATCATAGTGGTCTGCGCCACATAAGGCACATCATGGTCTGCAATGATAGATGCCAAGTCCTTGCGATTTTGCATCTTACCATTGGACTCCTTACCAACAGGAGTGGTGGTGGTATCTGCATACATTGGTGTTGCAGAGGAACGCTGAATACCGGTGTTCATATAAGCACCATTATCGTAGCAAACATAAACCATATCGTGGCCACGCTCCATAGCTCCGGAAAGTGACTGGAAACCAATATCATATGTACCGCCATCACCACCGAATGTGATGAATTTATAGTTTGCATCCTCTGGAATACGGCCTCTCTTTTTCAAAGCCTTGTATGCTGTCTCAACACCACTTAAGGTAGAGCCGGCATTTTCAAATGCATTATGGATGTAGCTGTCCTCCCATGCTGTGTATGGGTAGGTAAAGGAAGATACCTCCAAGCATCCTGTTGCATTACCGATTACTGCGTGATCACCCTCGTGAAGAGCACGAAGCACGGCTCTTACTGCGATTGGAGCACCACAACCGGCACACATTCTATGACCCGGAGCAAGACGCTCAGGCTTACTCATTACTTCTTTAAAATTGTATTCACTCACCTTACGTCACCTCCTAGTTTCTAATTCCTACATACTGGTACTGTTCAACTTCTGTTCCATTTTCCACCATATCGGAAAGCTGATGGAAAATCTCCATGGTATTGGTTACTGTGAAATCTCTTCCACCAAGACCATAAATATAGTTTACACAATCTACCATATATTTCTTCTTAAACAAGCCTGATGTAATCTCGCCACCAAGAACCCCTCCATTACCGTTATAGCTCTCAGCACGATCCATAATGGCCACTGCTTTCGCGTTCTTTAGCGCCTCTGCAATTTCCTCTGCCGGGAATGGGCGAAAGACACGAATCTTAAGAACACCAACCTTGTGACCTTCCCCGCGCATCTGGTCTACTGCCTCCTTGGCAGTACCTGCTGCAGAACCCATAATCACCATAATGTAGTCTGCATCCTCTGTGCGATACTCCTCAAAAAGACCATACTCTCTTCCGGAAATCTGGGCAAATTTCTTTGCCACATCAAGGATTACCTGTTTTGAATTTTCTAAGGCAATCAACTGATTCTTTCTTGCTTCCATAACAAAGTTACTTACCGCATAAGGGCCAACTGCCACCGGTTTGCCGGGATTTAACAAAAACTCTTCCGGCTGATACTCACCTACAAATTCTTTTACCGGCTCATCCTCCAAAAGAAGAATGTTCTCCACAGCATGGCTTGTAATAAAACCATCCTGACAAATCATAATAGGAAGTCGCACCTCTGGATGCTCCGCAATTGGGTATGCCTGAATAAAGTTATCATATGCTTCCTGATTATTCTCTGCATAAATCTGAATCCATCCCGTATCTCTAGCCCCCATACCGTCTGTGTGGTCACAGTTGATATTCAGTGGTCCTGATAAAGTACGATTTACAAGAGCAAGAGCCACCGGCATACGGTTGGACGCAGCCAAAAGAAGCTCCTCCCACATAAATGCCAAACCTGCTGATGAGGTAGCTGTTAAAGAACGGGCTCCTGCCGCCTCAGCACCGATAGCCGCACTCATAGACGAATGCTCACTCTCTACCGGAATAAACTCTGTGTCGATTTCGCCGTTTGCGATATAATTTGACACCATCTGTGGAATCTCTGTAGATGGAGTAATAGGGAATGCCGGCATAACGTCCGGATTAATCTGTTTGATTGCATAGGAAACCGCTTCATTTCCCGACATGCGTTCTCTGATAGCCATTAGTTAACTCCCTCCTTCATCTCCAGTGCTCCAAATGGACAGTTCTTCACGCAAATACCACAACCTTTGCAGTGGTCTAAGTCAAACTCTCCTCGCTTGCCGTCTATAACCGGGATACAGCTGTCCGGACAAACCGGCGCGCAAAGTAAGCACTGCTTACATTTATCTTCGTGAAATACCGGTGTGTTGTTTCTCCATTCACCGGTGTTAAAATACTTTGTTGTTCCACCTGCAAAAATCTGAAGTCCCTCCGTCAGACCGGTATAAGGTGTAGACTCATTTATCTTTGAAATATCTGTTCTCATCTGTTCTCTCCTATTTATTCTCTACCGCATCAAAGGTCATCTCAAGTGCCTTCATATTGCCCTCAATGACTTCCGGCTTTTTCGCAAACTTGTGCTCATATGAGGTAAGCATTTCCTTTAGGAATACCTCCCTTGGCATAATACCTGTAACAGCCACAACTGCTGCAAGCATTGGAGAGTTTGGAAAATATTTGCCCAGGGCCTCTTCTGAAATCTTTCTTGCATCAATGGTTACTATCTTGCCATTGTATGGTGCCACCTGTGGAGCAATCTCCTCCGGGCTCTTTGCAGTATTTACAATAATAGCTCCTGCCGGATTCAAACCTCTGGTTACATCCACGGTGTGAAGCAACGTCTCGTCCACAACCACCACATAATCCGGATGGTATATATTAGAATGAACGCGAATCACCTCATCACTAATTCGGTTGTATGCTGTAATTGGCGCACCCATACGCTCCGGACCATACTCCGGAAAGCCCTGCACCTGCTTTCCTATCTTAAATGCCACATCTGCCAAAAGCAGTGCTGCAGTCTTGGCACCCTGGCCACCACGGCCATGCCAGCGAATCTCGATTTTCTCGTTCATTTGTATCTCCTACCTATCTCTATAACCTTGTGTGCGTAATATTGTAGATAATGTGTTGTCATATTGCCTTCTAGTTTTCCTAATATCTTCTGTTACAGTTGTATATTGTACACTGTCTCGCGGGAATGTCCGTCCGTCGCGTACATATGTCTGTAGCACACTTGTTTATTATAACAATCTGACAAAAAATGTAAAGGGGAAATTGGCAGTTTTTTCATTTGTTTCGTCTGTAACCTCCCACCTTCCGCGGGGGCCTAAAACACCATTTCTGCAAATTAGGCCCTAAACACACAAAAAAAGCGCAAACCTTATGGTCTGCGCTAAAAGTGAAGCACGGGGGATTCGAACCCCCGACAACCTGATTAAAAGTCAGGTGCTCTACCGACTGAGCTAGTGCTCCATGCAATAAAAAAAGAAGCTGGGCTAGCAGGATTCGAACCTGCGAATGCTGGAATCAAAATCCAGTGCCTTACCGCTTGGCGATAGCCCAACAACGTTGTTCTGTTGCCCTACCGCAACAAAGGTGGATAAAGGGATTCGAACCCTTGGCCTCCAGAGCCACAATCTGGCGCGCTAACCAACTGCGCTATACCCACCATAAATGTGCTCGAAGGGATTCGAACCCCCGACCCACGGCTTAGAAGGCCGTTGCTCTATCCAGCTGAGCTACGAACACATACCTTTTATAAAAAAAGGAAGCGGGTGATGGGAATCGAACCCACGTATTCAGCTTGGAAGGCTGATGTTCTACCATTGAACTACACCCGCATAATCAATCGGGGTGACAGGATTCGAACCTGCGACCCCCTGGTCCCAAACCAGGTGCTCTAGCCAAGCTGAGCCACACCCCGATATATATTTGCCGCCTCACATGTAAGTGCCTTACCCGTGACGCAAGTTATATTATATGTGAGGGTCATATAAATGTCAACAACTTTTTTTAAAAATTTACAAAAAGTTAAAAATACTGAATTTCACTAGAAAACTCGCCCTTTTCGTCCACCTCAACCACCGCATAAGATGGTTCTTTTCCACGCTGTCTCGGATAAGAAATGCTCCCCGGATTGATTACAAGAACTCCATGATGCTCTGAGATTTCCGGCACATGGGTATGTCCATACATCACCACATCAGCCCCTTTTTCTCTGGCAGCCTCGATGAGTTCTTCTGTTCCGTAATTGACCTGATAGTAATGACCGTGGGTTAACATCACCACGTGGGCCCCCACTCTCATCACCACCTCCGCCGGAAGTGTGCTGGCAAAATCGCAGTTGCCCCGAACAATCTCCACGGGACATCCTGCCACCGCCTCCATATATATCTCACATCCATCCCCATCTCCCAGATGAAAGATGCGATCCGGTTGCACTTCCTCTATGGCCATATCTAGATATTCATGTTTATTATGGGTGTCACTAACCACGAGAATTCTCATAAGTAATCAACTCTTCCTTCATCATACGCAATGCATTTCCTCTGTGGGAAATCTTGTTTTTCTCCTCCGGGGAAAGCTCTGCTGTGCTGCATCCATACTCATCCACATAAAAGATTGGATCATAGCCAAAACCATTTGTTCCAGCCGGCTCCCATCCGATGTATCCCTCAATGGTTCCACGAACCACCTTATGACTTCCATCCGGAAATACTGCTGCAATGGCACACACGAAGCGCGCCGTACGGTCTTCCTTTGCCACGCCGTCCAAACGCTGAATCAAATTGGCATTCTTAATGTCATAAGAGGTATCCTCACCCATATAACGAGCGGAATACACTCCCGGCTCTTTGTTTAAGTAGTCAATCTCAAGACCGGAATCATCGGCAAATACAATGGCATCACAGCATGCCGCAATTGCCTTTGCCTTGATGAGAGCATTTTCCTCAAAGGTCTCCCCATCTTCTACAATATCTACATCAATACCAGCTTCCTTCATAGAAAGAATCTCGTATCCCAAATCTCCATAAATCTCGCGTATCTCACGCATCTTGTCCTGATTGCCTGTGGCAAAAATAATCTTCTTACTCATTTCCTACCTCCAACATTTGCATCATAGCATCATACAGCGCCTGGGCGCAAGCACTCTGATATTCTGATGACTTTAATTTCTCTAACTCTTCCTGATTGGTCATAAATCCAACTTCTACCAGTGCAACAGGCATTTCGGCCGTGCGCACAATATAGATATCATCCCCGGCAACAAGTCCCTTGCTCTGACTGCCCAGTCTTTGCAGCAAATGATCTAAACACACCTGAGCAAATTCCTTTGATTTTCCGGAGGTGTCCGAGGCACGATACATCACTTCTGTGCCGTTAATACTAGACATCCTACCGCTGGCAGTAGAGTTGTTATGTACACTTAAGAACAAGTCAGCCGATAAGTTATTGGCCATGGCCACACGACCTTCAAGGGCCGGGTTGGTATCATCCAGTCTTGTATAGTACACACCAATGTGCTGGTCACTTTCATCCAAAAGATGCTTTAATCTTTTTACAATGGCCAAATCAATATCCTTCTCACTGACGCCCTGCTTCGTGGCGCCGGGAGCATTTCCACCATGTCCCGCATCCACCACAATAATCTTGTCGTATAAATCCCTTGGATTCTTAAAATCTATATACAGATATTCATT
This sequence comes from uncultured Roseburia sp., assembly GCA_946002055.1. Lineage (GTDB taxonomy): Bacteria > Bacillota > Clostridia > Lachnospirales > Lachnospiraceae > Pararoseburia. Next base: position 14,486 of record CAMFYL010000015.1, on the reverse strand, counting down.
TTCCCAAGCCTCATCCAGCTCGTAGACATTATCTGTCACAATGGAAATAACGCCCCCATCCTTTCCGGTCTCAAAGGTGATATCTGTAATATGATCACAGCTACCAATCATAGGATAGTCATAGAAATATGACTCGTCGATATGTGGAATCCGGATGGTTATGGTCTGGTAAATGTAATGATTCTGTATCTCAACGTCGTCATAAGCAACCCCCTCCGGCAACTCCAAGCGAAGCTGTTTCTGCAAACGTTCATCCTGGGCATTGCCCTTTAGAATCTCAGTTTCATCTCTCATCAAATCCAAGACAGAATATCCTGCCGTTCGTTTGGCAGAGTACTCCACATTCTTCTGCAAAGCATAGACATGTAAATCCGGATAATTGAGTAGCACGAAACAAACAGCAATCGTCAACGCAGCCATCATCGCTGTAACGGTGCGCAGCACTTTTCTCTCCATAAATGTTACCCTCTATCCATTAATTCTTTTCTTTTATTTTCTTACCGTAAGCCTTGATACAGAGATTTCCCTTGATCTTCTCCTCCACCGACTCCCAGTCTAATCCGTTGTTACTGATGTATCCCTTGCCGTCAGATATATCCACATTCTTTGTCAATTCATCTGACTTATACTCCATTGCCATAGGTCGCTCTGCCCCAGGGGTGTTAATGGCAAGCACCACTGCAAACTCCTGACCTTTTTCCACTGTATATGGTTTGTCGAATGGAATCGTATAGTATCCTGCCGACGACAGTGTTCCGCTGGCCACTTCCACGCGATTTGCCAAAGAAGAGACACCCTGATACTTAGGTACAAAGTATAACTGGTAATTTGTATCCTTACCAAGGGCGTAAAAACCTGCGCTTACAATGGTCTCATCTTGTTCTGCGCAGAATATATTTGCCCCATGCATCTTCTCTTTACCATATCCAACCTGACCTACCCAGCCGCACAAATCGCTTTGGTAAATGCTGTCATAATTGTCAGCTGGCTCAATTTTTGCATATGCTACACCCTGATTTCCAATATTGGTATCGTAATATGACACATAAAAAACACCCTTTTCCCCAAAGGTTGCTCCCCATGAGTTCTGACAGATAAACGCTCCATCTCCTGGTACATCCTGGGTAAAATTCTCTTTGCTATAATGATCATTCCACCCGATAATCACCACCTCGTGATTGGGTTGTTCCTCACCCATATAGCAATAGGCATTCTTTTTCTTATTATAATAGGAAGATTTACTCAAGTTAGAGGTGGCAATATTTGCATAAATGGAGGTGGAAACCCCACCATTCTGGTAAACGGCCCACTTGATTTCTTCCCTGTCATCATGGTCAAAGAAATGCATTTCCTGAACGTGATGATTCACTGCCTTCTTGGTTGTTGGCCCCTTCCAGGAGAGCAGATATGCAGCCGCCATGGTATACTTTCCGCCCAACTCCCTATCGATGGAAAATGCATCATTTTCCACCATATGATCCACAGAAAAATGTTCCTCTTCCTCCGGAAGCAAGGATGATTCCAAAGCTGTCAGCGAAGCCTGTGCCCAACATGTGGCATCACTTCCCTGGTCTCTCACTGCTGTGGCGCGGCCGCTTCCTCGCAAGTCGAAGGCCACCGGCAATTCTCCTCTTTGTACATCAGAAGAAATTACTGCCTGATAATTCTCCTGATTATAACTGTACTCACACTGGAAGAAATCGCAAAGACTCTTTAGCGGCAGATAAGCCCTGTTCTCATGAAGCTCCGGTGGAACCAAAAGAGGCTTGGACTGACCAGCAACCTTTACTTCCGGATCCCCCACATAAAAGATATAAGTATCCTTATTATAATGAAGTTCAATCCGCTCCTCTTCGTAAAGCTTGGCGCTACATCCAAAAAATCTCTGAGCAAAATCCAAAGACACCATGGGCTGCATGCGGTCTCCCATAAGCAGGCCATCTTCTATGTCATAGGTAACCTCACCCACCACAAGAGAAAGTGCCCCCTCCTCGTTAATACTGCGAGCCTTCAGGGGATAAAACACCTCATCCTGTAACGCCGCACCACGAAAAGGTTCCACTTCCGCGTATTCATCATTCCAAGTATTCAATTTTACCAAAAATGCCAAAATCAGAACCACCGCAAATGCGATGTATCTCTTGGAATACTTCATGACTTACCTCTCATCTACTGATTTCTTCGGCGGTTTCGGACCCATAAACTGATAGAAATAGGTACGAATCATGCCGTTATATAATTTGCGATTCTTATCCGCCTTGCGACCGATATATCGCTCTGCGTCTTCATAGGAAGTAATCACGTACATAGACCAGGAATCAAGACCTGCGTACACCTGACCAATGCTGCGATATAACTGTGGCAAGTCCTTCTTCTCTTCCAATCGCTCGCCGTATGGGGGATTGGTAATGATAAATCCGTACTTCTTACTGTGTCTGGTCTCAGCCACGTCTCTCTGCTGAAAATGTATCATATGAGCCACCCCAGCCTGCTTTGCATTTTCTCTTGCAATACGAACCATATCCGGGTCCACATCATATCCTTGCAAATCAGGAGATGCATCCTCTTCTATCATCTCTCTCGCCTCTTCTATCACGTCATACCACATCTGTTTCGGCAATACGTGGCCCCACTGCTCCGCCGTAAAGGAACGGTTCATCCCCGGTGCCATATTTGCAGCCATCATGGCGGCCTCAATCAAAAAGGTTCCGCTTCCACAGAAAGGATCAATCAAAATGCGATCTTTCTTCCAAGGAGTAAGCATGATAAGTGCTGCTGCCAAGGTTTCTGAAATGGGAGCCTTGCTGGTCCATGTACGATACCCTCTCTTATGAAGCGGTTCTCCTGTGGTATCCAGCGCCACCGTCACTTCATCTTTTAATAAGAAGATACGCACGGGAAAAGCTGCTCCATTCTCCTCAAACCACTGCACGGAGTATACCCCCCGTAAATGATCCACCATAGCCTTCTTGGCAATGGACTGAATATCCGACGCACTGAAAAGTTTACTCTTTACGGAAGAAGCCTTGGTCACCCAGAATTTGCCATCCTTTGGAATCCACTGTTCCCAAGGAAGAGCCTTAATGCCCTCATACAACTCATCAAAGGTTGTTGCATGAAAACGTCCCACCTGAACCATGAGACGCTCTGCCGTACGAAGGAACACATTGCCTCGGCAAATGGCTTCCAAATCTCCCTCAAAGGTGACTCTGCCATCCTCCACCTTGGTAATCTCATAACCCAGGTCATATATTTCTCTCTTTAAAACAGCCTCCATACCAAAATGGCAGGGGGCAATCAGTTGTATTCTTTCCATATCATACCCTCGCTTTACATACATCTTATCTTTTCTAAAATGGGGTGTCAACGATATCTAACCACACTCCGTCATAAAGTTTTTTTATGTTTTTTCTTTTTGGGGGTTGCTTTCTTCAAAGATTTGTTCTATAATGCCAAATGTAAAAGGTAGTTTCCTTTTACACCCCTTATTAATTATTTATACTCCCCTCAAAAAAGACCGAATTTTCGGTCTTTTTTCCTTTTTTGACGAAGTCTGTCGAATTCTGTCGAAACCCGCATACGTCGGTGGAGTTTCCACGTTTTTCCATTTTATTATAACAAAAAAGAGTCAAATCCCACTGGAATCTGACTCTGTAAAAATCTATTATCTCATTCCCTATGCAAACAAATCAACATTGGCACCTGCTGCCGAGTAACTTGCTCCCTGCAAGCTACCGTCATATGCCGGTGTATATCCCTCAAAGGCGGAAGCAATGGCATTGTACGCCTTGTCCACTTCCTGGGCTTCTCTAATCTGACCGATGCGATTCTCCACAAGCTGTGCGTTGGTGTACTGAACCGGCTGTGCAGCTCCAATTCCCAAACCGCTTAACTGCTGCATGGATTCCCCATAAGCTTCTGAAATTGCTGATTGGTTCTTAACAGAATAATTCTGTGGTCTCACTCCCACCATAGCAGTAAGAGACATCCCACCTAATCGACCAACTGATAATGCCATAAAATATGACTCCTTTCGCTCACTACACTCCTATTATACCATAGTTGACACAAAAGTCTACTACTAATTTTATTTTTATATGTCATAAATGCTGACATCTACTCCTCCCAGAAATTCACCGGTTCGTACTCTTGCAGTTTTGCAAGGAATCCTTTGTCTGCCAATGCCTCTTGAATCAAATCAAGGGTCTTCTCATCCCTTGCTACCACAGTGTGATAGTGATAACCGGAGGTTACATTTTTTAGAAGAGAGGACTTTCCACTTTCTAATTCCTTCATATAGGCTGCAATGTCCCGTCTGGAATGAAGGTTCATGTCGGCTTTCACCACACCATATACCTTATGATACACAAACACATCTTTGACCCAGCCACCCAAATCAATGATGGACTGCAATTCCACTTCCACCTGTTCATCTGTGTGGATGACCTTAAACACTCTAGAGCATTCCTGTGGACTGGTCAGCACATAGCCTCGGTTCGTGGACATAATCTCATAATCCTTGGCACGAAGCAATGCGATATCCTGCACAATCACCTGACGGCTCACCTGTAATCGTTTTGACAAATCCACTCCCGAAACAGGCTCCTGGCTTGCTTGCAATATTTGAATGATTCTTTCTCGACGATCTTCGTTTTTCACTGCACCACCTCTACGCAATAGGATGTAAATTTTTCAAGGAAATATCCATAATTGGTGCTGAGTGGGTTAATGCACCACTGGATACAAAATCTACTGCAAGACCAGATAACTTCTCCAAGTTCTCTCTTGTCATATTTCCGGAAACCTCAACTTCAGCACGTCCATCAATGATAGAAAGTGCCTCTGCCATAGTGTCATGATCCATATTATCAAGCATAATAATATCTGCCCCGGCTTCCACTGCCTGGCGAACCATATCCAAATTCTCTACTTCCACCTCAATTTTTCTAACAAAAGGAGCGTATTCCTTGGCCTTTGCAATGGCTTCCTTTACGCCACCGGCTGCGCCGATATGATTATCCTTAAGCAATACGCCATCTGTTAAGTTGTATCTGTGGTTATTTCCGCCCCCAACGCGAACTGCATACTTCTCAAAGATACGATTGTTTGGTGTAGTCTTTCTTGTATCAAGAAGACGAATGCCTGTGCCCTCCAAAAGAGTAACAACAGAATGTGTGTATGTAGCAATTCCACTCATACGCTGTAAGTAATTAAGGGCCGTACGCTCTCCACAGAGAAGCACACGAATATCACCAGTGACGCGAGCCAACAACTGACCTCTTTTTACTGCTTCTCCGTCCTTCACCAACAAATCCACCTTAGTTGATTCGTCTAACAACTGGAAGGTTCTAGCAAAAACCTGTAATCCGCAGATGATGCCATCCTCCTTACAAATCAAATCAACTTCTCCTAGCTTTGGCTCTGGCATCACACTATTTGTGCTGACATCCTCGCTAGTAATATCCTCTTTTAATGCACCCATAATCAATGGGTCTACATTTAATTTCAATGTTACCTGATCAAACATTTCCTTCTCCTTTCACTTTACGCTCTACCAAATCTAAGTATTCTTCTTTTAATTTATCCATATCTTCATATGCATCCATTGGCCACTGTTTTACAAATTCCTCATCTGTTTCCTGTGAACCCAATCGGGTGATATCTTCTGCTGCTCGTCCGGCAAAGACCAAACTCTCAAGCAAAGAGTTGCTAGCCAAACGATTGCGGCCATGCACACCATTGCAGGCTGTCTCTCCAACTGCATAAAGTCTGTCCATACTTGTCTTGCTCTCGTAGTTGACTCGTATACCACCCATAAAATAATGCTGCGCTGGAACTACTGGAATACACTCTTTCATTACGTTATATCCCATTTTTTCACAATGGCTTACAATATTTGGAAAATGTGTTTTCAGTTCTTCCATAGGAATAGACCTTAGGTCTTCCCAAACAAACTCTGTTCCATCTTTTTCCATCTGTTCTAAAATAGCTTTGGTGAGAAGATCTCTTGGCAACAATTCATTGACGAATCTCTCCCCATCCTTATTATATAGCTTTGCTCCTTCGCCGCGCATAGACTCGGAAATCAAAAAGCTACGCTCTGTGGACTCCTTTGTATAGAAGGTAGTCGGGTGAATCTGTACATAATTGATATCCTTTAGTTCTACACCGTGCTTAATAGCAAGTGCGATACCATCTCCTGTCAAATGGCGATAGTTGGTAGAGTGCTGATACACTCCTCCCACACCTCCAGTGGCAAGCACCACATATTCCGCTGCCACCTTTTCCAGCTCACCATTACGATGCAAAATCACTGCTCCATAACAGGTGTTATCTTTTTCAATCAGGTCTATCAGAGTCGTGTATTCCAGAATCGTAATGTTGTCCCGTTTTCTCGCCTCATCCAAGAGATGACTGGTAATCTCAGCCCCTGTCATATCCTTGTGAAAGACAATTCGATTGGCGCTGTGGGCACCCTCCCTTGTATAGATTAGGTTGCCATACCAGTCCCGCTGGAAATCTACTCCAAGATCCAGTAATTCTTCCACCAAGGCCTGAGAAGAACGGATCATAATCTCTACCGACTTTCGATCATTCTCGTTATGTCCAGCCTTTAGGGTGTCCTCCATAAAGGGATCGTAGTCCTCTTCACAGGTTAGGGTACACATACCTCCCTGGGCCAAAAAGGAATCACTACTCTCACAGTCTGATTTTGTAATGAGTGTGACCTGCTTGTCCTTTGGCAAATGCAGGGCACAATATAATCCCGAGCAGCCACTGCCCACAATTAAGATATCTGTCTTCATTGTAACTTCCGTCCTATCCCAGCGCTAACATTCTCTCCAAAGGCTTCATGGAGGCGTCTGCCAGTTCCTGTTCTACAAAAACTTCATTGGTGTCATTTTCAAGTACATCTAAAACCTTTTCCAAGGTAACCTTTTTCATATTAATACATGTCTGGTCTTCCTTGATGGTATAGAGTTTCTTCTCTGGTGCACGCTTCTGGATTTCTGCAAACACACCATCTACCGTTCCAATCAAAAATTCTTCTGCATCTGTGTCCACCACATAATCGATAATACCTGATGTACTTCCGATATAGTCTGCATGCTTCAGTACATCTTCCACACATTCTGGGTGAACCGCAAACTTTGCATTTGGATGTGCTGCCTTTGCAGCAAGTACCATATCATCTGTCATATTTGCATGACGTGGGCAACAGCCACTATTTAAAATCACGTTCTTATCCGGAACCTGTTTTGCCACATAGCTTCCAAGATTTCTGTCTGGGATAAAGAAAATATTCTTATTGGGGAGCTTGCTCACAATCTTCACTGCGTTGGAGGATGTGACGCACACATCCGCGTGGGACTTTAACTCCGCAGTAGAATTGATGTAACAAACCACCGCCACATCATCATAGGTGGCCTTCACCTTCTCAATCTCCTCCACGGTGGCCATATGAGCCATAGGGCAATCCGCTGTGGCATCTGGCATAAAAACGCGTTTCTCTGGGTTTAGTACCTTAGCACTTTCCCCCATAAACTCCACACCGCAAAAGATGATGCGCTCTGCATCCACCTTTGTTGCAACCTTACTTAGATAAAAGGAATCGCCAATATAATCTGCAATATCCTGAATCTCCTTATCCACATAATAATGAGCGAGAATCACAGCATTTTTCTCTTGTTTCAGTTTCTCAATCGCCTGTGTAATCTGCATTGATTTCCTCCTGAGTTTTCAAATTTGTAACAAAGTATACCATAGTTCTTGTCAGGTGACAAGACACCTGTTTAGTCAGATGTTTTTAAAAAAACAGAGCCCACCTAGTGGTGAACTCTGTGAAAGATTTCTTACTCCTGTCCGTTCCAGCAGTATGTACAAAGCTTGCAGTTATCAAGATCGATAGACTCAAGCATATCATCCAAACGATTGAAACGAAGAGATGTGAAATGCAATTCCTTTCGAATTTCTTCTACCATTGTTTCGTACTTCTCTGAGTCCGGATCTGTGTACTCCTGAAGCACTTCATCCGTGACATTGCCATTCTCTAATCTCTGAATCACACGACGTGTAATCAATTCCATCTCTGATGAAGAACGGGAGAAGTTCAAGTATTTACATCCATAAACAAGTGGTGGGCAAGCAGGTCTGATATGAACCTCCTTGGCGCCATTTTCATATAAGAATTCTGTTGTCTCACGAAGCTGCGTTCCACGAACAATGGAGTCATCAATAAGAAGCAAGCTCTTGTCTCGAATCAAGTCCTCAACAGCCAACATCTTCATCTTGGCAATCATATCTCTCTGGCTCTGAACCGTTGGCATAAAGGAACGTGGCCAGGTTGGTGTATATTTGATAAATGGTCTTGAGAAAGGCACGCCGGATTGATTTGCATATCCAACTGCATGGGCTGTTCCGGAATCCGGTACACCGGCTACGATATCCGGCTTAACATTATCCCGTTCTGCCATTTTGGCACCACATCGATAACGCATTTCCTCAACACTGGTTCCCTCGTAAGAACTTGCCGGATATCCGTAGTAAACCCATAGGAAGGTACAAACTTTTTTGTCCTCACCCGGCTGCTGCAGTGTCACACAGTTATCCGGTGTCATAACAACAATCTCACCGGCTCCCAGCTCCTTGTAGTTGCTGTATCCCAGATTTTTGTAAGCAAAATTCTCAAAGGATGCACAAAATGCACCGTTCTTTTTGCCAATAACAATTGGCGTACGTCCTCTCCTATCTCTTGCGGCATAGATTCCGTGCTCATTCATAAGCAAAAGCGAAAGCGAGCCATCAATGACTTCCAATGCGTAATTGATACCCTCAATCAAGTTGTCCTTCTGATTGATCAGTGCAGCCACAAGCTCTGTTGCGTTGATATCGCCACCACTCATTTCCAGAAAATGGGAATGACCTCTATCAAACAAACTCTGCTGCAACTCTTTTTCGTTGTTAATCTTGCTGACAGTTGTCAGCGCATATGTACCATGATGAGAACGTACAATCAAAGGCTGTGGTTCGTAATCAGAAATACATCCGATGCCAAAATATCCCTTCATTTCCTGCATATCTTTGTCAAACTTTGTACGAAATGGTGCATTCTCGATGTTATGGATGGCACGGTCAAAGCCATTTTCTCCATATACTGCCATACCACCTCGGCGGGTACCTAAATGTGAGTGATAATCCACTCCAAAAAACAAGTCAAAAACACAATCTTCTTTTGATGCTACGCCAAAAAATCCGCCCATGATTCGGTCTCCTTTTCTCAATCGATGTAATGATTACTATTAAAAAAATAGCCACAATTATTATATATGAGATAACCGCCAACATACAATAGCAAAATCTATGAGTTTGTGAATGGATATTCCTCAATTTTCTCAACAATTTCCATAAAAGAAACATCCTTAACGGCCTGAACAATATCTTCCCAAAAAATCTGTCGCTCCGGAAGAGCGGTTGTGTGTTGATATATTTTTTCCCACTTCATCAGTTCGTCCATATCAAATTCATCCGCAATTTTTTGCAGGTTTTCCAAGGCCTCCCGCTCCTCCTCCTCTGTCAAAACAACAGAAGAAGAATTCTCGTTTGCAAAGCAGGCAGCGATTCCCTTGGCGCAGTTTCCAATATAGCTTTTCTTAAATGCAAAGACTTGCTATAATGTTCTCTAACACATACTTATTGTATAGAAACGTATCACTATGGAAAAAATTCTAAAAGGAGGAAATAGAATGGACGCAAATATTTTATTACAGGAAGCAATGGAGATGCAGGAGGCACTTGTAACCAACAGACGCCATATCCACTCCCATGCTGAAACTGGTTTCAACTTACCCGAAACCCTTGCATACGTAAGAAAAGAGCTGGAAGATATGGGATATGAACCAAAGGCTTGTGGAAAGGCTGGACTGGTGGCTACCATCTCGGGAGAAGAACCTGGAAAAACATTTTTACTTCGCACAGATATGGATGCTCTTCCTATCACAGAAGAGGCAGAAGTAGATTTCCCTTCAAAAAATGGTTGTATGCATGCCTGTGGACATGACATGCACACAGCAATGCTACTGGGTGCTGCCCGTTTATTAAAGAAACATCAGACTGAGATTAAGGGAACCGTAAAACTAATGTTTGAGCCTTCAGAAGAAACCTTCGAAGGAGCCAAAGATATGATTTCACATGGAGTTTTAGAAAACCCTTCTGTGGACGCTGCACTGATGCTTCACGTTATGGCCGGAATGCCATTTGCCCCGGGAAGCTGTATCGTTTCTTCTCCAGGCGTCAGTGCTCCATCTGCAGACATTTTTACCATTGCAGTAAAAGGAAAGGGATGCCACGGTTCTATGCCACACACCGGCATTGATCCTCTCAACGCAGCAGCACATATTCTGATTGCACTGCAGGAAATTCACGCCAGAGAGCTTGCTATGAGTGATTCTGCCGCGCTAACCATTGGATCACTTCATGCAGGAACTGCAGCAAATGTAATTCCCGATGAAGTTACCATGCGTGGAAGCATCCGTGCTTACGATCAAGAAGTGCGTGAGCAAATCAAAAATAGAATGGAAGAAATTGCCCAGGGCGTAGGAAAGTCCTTTCGTACAGAGGTTAGTATCTCTTACGACAGCGGCTGTCCTACCCTTGTAAACGATAAAGCTTTAAGTGATTCCTGTGCCACATATACAAAGGAACTCCTAGGGGATACCATGGCATTTACGGTTGCCAGGCTTAACGCTATGAGCGGTGGCGGAAGTGCTTCCAAATCTGCCGGTTCCGAAGACTTCGCCTATGTGAGCCAGGAGGTTCCAACGGTCATGATTGCCCTTGCCGCCGGCCATCCGTCGGAGGGATATCTCTACCCGCAGCACCATCCAATGGTTCGTTTCGACGAAAAAGCGCTCCCTTACGGAAGCGCCATTCATGTGTATTCAGCTCTGCGTTGGTTAGAAGAACACTAAAACCTTACCATAAACAACAGGAAAAATATATCATATTGGCTCAGCTGATTTTCTATGTCCCTTTTTTCTTTGTCAAGCTCACTTAGCTTCACAAAATCAGATTTTATTCTGAGCCTTCTGTTGTTTATATGCCTCGGCACCGGACAACCCATTGTTCTCATTTACAGACTTTCCATAATTGAACTACCAACAATTGTTATTTCCATACATCCTCCACAACATCCTTAGGTATCTCAAAAGAAACACATCCCATATACATTGGAGCCACATCACCCTCATCAAAGCAAATGACCAAATTTCCCTTGTCATTGATATAGAAATCTTCCTCCTCCTTGATAGATTGAAAATTCATTTGTGGGAATTCTTCCTCATCAATCCAGTAGTGGACATTTTCGTCTTCTTTCATACGTTTTCGCATCTGTTCTTTGATGCTGTCACTGATTGGGGTCACATAGTCGGCTCCTTCTTTGAATAAATCACTAAGTTTCATTCTCTCCCCTGTTTTCAGATCGATGGTATAGTAGTAATCCCACTCAGCACCGCTTCCTGCTCCCTGATAGCAAATGAGCTTTAGCACAAAATAATCCGGCGTAGTGGTAATCTGCTCACTTTTAACAATCACATCCTGATAGCCTTCCTGATCCTTCATTCCCGCCTTGAATTCCTCAATGATTTCCTTCGTAATGCTCTCTATTTCCCTATTGATTTCTTCTGTTGTCTTTTCCAGTGACTTATCCTCACTTTTCAGCTCCGGCACATCTACATCTGCCGAATGTCGCTTAGAGTCATATGCATAATGATAGCGCGACACCAACTTCACCACGCGTCCAATTCCCGGAATCTGTTCCATAGCATGGGATATGGTGGGAGATGTATTGGGAAGCACCACCAGCAATAACGCTGCCACAGCCACAGAGGCCGCCACCTTTACCCATACCGGCTTGTTTTGGAATCTCTTCGCTGTCTTTCCATCCGCCTTGGCCTGATGCATTCTCTCCTTCATTTCTTCCACTTGTTTTGCATTCATATGCAAATCTTGATATTCCTGTCTCATTTCTTCCAACTTACTCATCTATGCTTCCTCCCATATCCATTCATCTTCCATATGTAATCGCAATTTTTTGATACCACGATACAGTCGGCTTTTCACCGTGCTCACATTTTCCTCTAATATATCTGCGATTTCTCCCAGCTTGTACTCTTCAAAATAGCGAAGCACAATCACCGCCCGGTCTCTCTCGTCCAGTTCTTGTAATGCCTGCATCAGATCCACATCCTCATATATATCATCCTTGCCCTGCTCCGGCACTTCCTCCACCGGCACGCGCTCTTTCTGATTCCTTCTGCAAAATGCAAAAATCTCGTTGAGCATAATACGATATAGCCAGGTATTTACATAGGAAGTATTGTGAAGAGTGTCGCAATGTAAGATTGCCTTATAAGCTCCTTCCTGCACGATATCTGCCGCATCATCCGGATTTCCTACATAACTATAAGCCAGCCGATAATATCTGTCATATTCTGTAAGAAGAGTTTCTTCCACTATCTCCTCTTTGTCTTTTTTCCTCGGGGAAAAGAAACCCATATTTACACCTCCTGCTTTTGTATTCTATATATTAGATGATGATATAAGGTAAAAAGTTTCATACATTACTATCTATTTTTTACCTATAGAATGATCCCAATATCAAACACTGTATTCTGTATAGAAAACCCCTATCACCTTTTCTGATGATAGGGGTTTCAGGTCTCTTTGCATATCGTTTATTTTTTCATACCGGATTGTCTCTTACCAAGATACCTCATCTTGTAAATATTCCAGGGAAGGGTCCAGTGGTTCTTCACGAAATACGGTTCGCATATATCGGTTAATCTGGTCTCGTATTCCCTGTCTAGACATAATTCTAGGATCACAAAGATCATGTGTTACCCATATTAAGTGAATACCAAGCCGTCTTGCCTGCTCTTCAAACTGACCATGAAGTCCTGTAAGGGCTTTGCATCCCATATGCTCCCATAGAATAACAACATCTGCATTGAACTGCTGGCAAAACTCCCAAAGCTCATCAAGGAGAACTCGATATCCGCCGTGAGTACGATTACGCATAATCATATTTTCTGTAAGCCAGGCCATATCATAAATAGCCTGCTTGCGATTCTCCGGCGTATCTGTATCAGCAATCATTTTATCATTTACCATTGAAAGCATATCGGTAAGTGGCAAAATGCCCCAACAGTTTGTCATCCAATTTAACATTTCGAAGAAATACTGGGATTGAACGCCCCACACAACAGCTCGATGACGGTATTCCTTTGCCACCATAGTCTTATTCTTATATGCATCCTCCACCATCTTGGAAATCTTTCTATCAATGGTTTCAAATATAGGTGTCTTGCCACATACACCGAGATAATTTGTTTCATTGTAGAGCGTGAGTAGCATACCCGGCATCTGAGGATAATCCGTCTTATTGATATCTAACCACTCAAGACGGCACTGGGTAGCGTAGTTCACCCGCTTCGCACACTCAAAATAGTAATCCCAATCCCACTGGGCTCCCGTCTGATCTTCAATAAACTTAATGGCGTTTCGAATCTCCTGAGCAGCATAATCCTGCACATCATCTTCGCGATGACGCATAGGTGTGGCCAGCTGAAAAATAGGAATGCCATCCTCCTGTTCCAATCGCTTTGCAATAACTCCGTTTCCAAGTAAAGAACCATCGCAGGTGGTGTTACACTGTACAGCGCACTTACCTAATACACAATAATCATCATCAATGGAAAATCCACACTCCGCTTCCGGCATAGGACAAATATCTCCCGGCAACCCAAATTCCTGCGCCACGTCAATGTAGTGCTCTGCAGAGTGCTGGTTCAAAAGATTTGCTGTGTAAAGTGTAGGAATCTCCCGGCTGATACCCTTTAACGTAGGAAATCCCATCATAATAGCTGTCATCTCGTTCTCGTCAAAGAGAACACATCGATCAGACAGCTTCTTATCGTTTCCTATTCTTCGGTCTGCACGAAACAAATCCTGAATGGAAAGGGCCATCTCCTTCACAATCAAATCAAACTGCATATGTGCAATTCTAAGCTGCGGACCGCGGAACCCCTCCGTCAGTCTATCAATCATCATCGGCGCAGCCAGATAATTTACCATCCAGCGATAACGAAAGAATCCTTTAACGTTATTTGGATGAAGCATAAACTTGCCTAAAATCCCCAAGATTCCAAGCCATCTTACGTAATCATAGAAGGTATCTTTTACCCCTCTCCACTCGCGATGCTTGCGAACCTTGCCAGTGGAATACATCTTACCTAGCTGACAACTGCCTACTTCTTTTCCCATAATCAACTTCCCCTTTGACTTATTTTTTCTCCAAGGAAAAGTATAACATAATGGTCTTTTTTCGGGAAGGAAAAAAGACAAGGCAATTTGCCTTGTCTTTTTCGTTTTATAAGACGTGCGTGAGAGGATTCGAACCCCCGACACCTTGGTCCGTAGCCAAGTGCTCT